>JBCFAO010000041.1:0-35876 GCA_038562165.1 Clostridiales bacterium
TTCCTTCAGATTCCGCCTCACGGCGGACACCCTTATCTTTGGCTAACAGTTCCTACTGCCAAGTCTGTAGCGGACTTTCACCGCCGAGTTACACACCCATGCCGGGCGCACATAAAAAAGAGAAGAACTAAAATCTTCTCTTTTTGGAAAAATATAGTATAATTTAGATATAGGAACTGTTGCTTGGCGGTTTTTCCGCCTTATTCAGTATATACGATAGCGGTATCTATGGAAATACTATTATTCCCGCCATCTTATGAATCTTGGGAGAAAATGATATGAGTCTTTTATCAATTGCCAGCAATACCTCTGCTTCGAGGGAGAGGTTGCCGGTAGCGATAAGTCCTATCATGTGATGATTGATACGGAACATCCCAAAAAATCCACATGTAATTGCCTCCATGCCGAAGGGAAAAGAATTATATGTAAGCATAAGGTGGCTTTATTCTTTACCGTTTTTCCGAAAGAGGCCGATAAGTATATGGCTGAAATTGAGGAATACGAAAGAGAAGAGGAAAAGCGGGAACAAGAACACTATGAGCAGATCGTAAAATATGTAAAGACCCTGTCAAAAGAAGAACTACGGGTTGCATTGATTAATGCATTGGTTGAAGCGGAAGAAAGAAGCCGATATCGTTAATAAAGGGTTTTGTCCGCGCCCCCTACCTATCTTCTTTTTCATGAATACGCCCTGTGTGACAGCCGCTCTACTCTTGCGTTTCTCCGCTTATCTGCTATACTAAAACAATGAAAAGCTATGTGCCCGCCTGCCGGGCGTCAGGAGGATAGGAATGGCCAAAAACGTACAAAACGTAGAAGCAATCACTAACCGTGAGGTGGATTTCGCCAAATGGTACACCGATATTGTTACAAAAGCCGAGCTGGTGGATTACGGCGCCGTTAGAGGCTGCCTCAATTTACTGCCCTACGGTTACGCCATCTGGGAAAATATTCAGCATACCTTTGACGGTTGGCTTAAGGAAACAGGCCATGAAAACGTCTACTTGCCTATGTTTATCCCCGAAAGCCTGCTGCAAAAAGAGAAGGATCACGTAGAGGGTTTTGCGCCGGAAGTAGCCTGGGTCACCCATGGCGGCAGCGAGGAGCTGGCGGAGCGTTTGTGCGTCCGGCCCACTTCAGAAACCTTGTTTTGCGATTTGTATTCCCATATAATCCACTCTTACCGGGATCTGCCCAAGCTTTACAATCAATGGTGTTCCGTAGTCCGCTGGGAAAAAACCACCCGGCCCTTCCTGCGCACCGTGGAGTTTATGTGGCAGGAAGGCCATACGGCCCATGAAAACGGCGAGGAAGCCGAGGCCGAGACCATCAAAGTTCTCCACATGTATGCCGACCTCTGCGAAAATGTGCTGGCTATGCCGGTGATCAAAGGCCAGAAGACGGACAAAGAGCGTTTTGCCGGCGCCGAGAGAACTTACACCATCGAAGCCATGATGCATGACGGCAAAGCCCTGCAGTCCGGCACCTCCCACAATTTCGGCGACGGTTTTGCCCGGGCCTTCGATATCCAGTACTCCGACCGCAATAACCAGCTCCAATATATCCATCAGGCTTCCTGGGGCATTTCCACCCGCCTCATTGGCGGCATTATCATGACCCATGGTGACGACAATGGTTTAGTGCTGCCTCCCAGGATCGCCCCCATCCAACTAATCATCGTACCCATTGCCCAGCATAAAGAAGGGGTTTTGGACGCCGCCCGCAGCTTAAAGGAAAGATTGACCGCCATTTGCAAGGTGAAGCTGGATGAAACCGATAAAACCCCCGGCTGGAAATTCAGCGAATACGAGATGAAGGGCGTGCCTCTGCGGCTGGAAATCGGGCCCAAGGATATTGAAAATAATCAGGTGGTCCTGGCCCGCCGGGATACGGGAGAAAAGAAGTTCGTACCCATGGATCAGTTAGAAAAAGAGATCCCCGCCCTCCTGGACGATATTCACCGCAACATGTACGAAAAGGCCAAAGCCAACCGGGAAGCCAGAACCTTTACTGCCAAGACGCTGGAAGAATTCGAGGCCATTTTGGCCAAGCAAACCGGTTTCATTAAAGCCATGTGGTGCGGCAATCAGGAATGTGAGGATATTATCAAAGAAAAAACCGCAGCTACCAGCCGCTGCATGCCCTTTGAGCAAGAGCAAATCAGCGATACCTGTGTCTGCTGCGGCAAGCCTGCCAAAAAAATGGTCTACTGGGGCAAAGCCTACTAAGTTGATAAGATTTTTCTTGATTTAGACAAAAACCGCCTGCACCAAAACCATATAAAGCAAAGTGCCGCCGCCGATGGAAAGCAGCATATTGTTGCGCCACTTTTGCAGCAGTCCAATGGAGACCACGCTGATCAACTCCGGCAAGGCAAAGGGGTAAGCCAGCGGCGTAGCATTCTTTAGGCAATAAACCACCAGCATGCCAATAATCGCATAAGGCAAGACCAAGCCCAGATACTCTACGTATTTGGGCGTTTTTTTATTCTCCGGAAAGAGCAAAAAAGGCAAAAACCGCACAAACATCGTTACGGCAGCAATAAGACCAAAAAAGATTAAGCTTTCCGCAGTGCTCATCGTAGTGGTAGTCATGGGCGGTTATACCTCTTTTCCAAGGGCTGGCGCAATACCGTCATCGTCAGTAAGATGCAAAGCATGGCGGGAATCAGGAAGCCGTCGGGACCGAAGATCAGACGGCAAAGGAAGGCGCAGAAAATACCGATCAGGGCGGAAGGGCGGCCTTTAAGGTTTTGCCACTGAGTCAGAAAAATCACAATAAATAAAGCGGTGAGGGCAAAATCAATACCGGTGGTGTTAAAAGGTATCACCATGCCGATAAAACCGCCCACAGTGGAGCCCACAACCCAGTAAATCTGATTTAACAAAGTAACAAAAAACCTAAACCAATTTTTATCCACACCCTCTGCCGGCTCGGTGGTACAGAGGATAGAATAAGTTTCATCACAAAGACCGAAAATTAAATAAGGTTTCATCCAGCCGGTACCCCGGTATTTCTCCAGCATGGACAAGCCATAAAATAAATGGCGGGCATTAACCATTAACGTCATCAAGATAATGGACAGAGGTTCCAGGCCGCCGGCCATCATGCCCACTGCCACAAATTGCATGGACCCGGCATATACGACTATACTTACCAAGGTAGGCCAAAAAAAGCCGTAACCCTTGCTGCTCATCAAAATGCCGAAAGCCAGGCCCAACACGAAGAAACCGGTTAAAACCGGTATCGTATAAGGAAAGGCCGCTTTTAAAGCTTTTCTTCGAATGTTACCCGGGTTCACTGCCATTACGCTGCTCCAATTCTATTCTTTGGCTTCCCTTATCGAAAAGCCTTGTCATTTTTAAGGATGACAAGGCTTTCCCATAGGAATCACATTTGATATGATATTACTTCTATAACGCCTTAGCGGCCATTTATTTCTTGGTGATCTCCGCCGTATCCCTGGCGATAACCAGCTCTTCGTTGGTGGGAATAACGAAAACTTTCGTCTTGCAGCCGGGCTTGGTGATCTCAATTTCCTCGCCCCGTTTGGCGTTTTTCTCTTCGTCAATCTCAATGCCCAGGAAGGAGAGGCCGCCGCAGATTTTGCTTCTCATGAAAGCGGAGTTCTCGCCCAGGCCGGCGGTAAAGACGATGGCGTCTACGCCGTCCATAGCGGCGGCATAAGAACCGATGTATTTCTTTACTACGTAAGCAAAGCGGTCCAAAGCCAGTTGGGCCCGTTTATTACCTTGGTCGGCAGCGCCTTCGATATCCCGGAAATCGCTGCTGACGCCGGAAATACCCAGAACGCCGGATTGCTTATTGAGGATGTTGTTCATTTGATTGATAGTCAGATTGTCTTTATTCATAATGAACTCAATCAAGGCGGGGTCAATGTCGCCGGAACGGGTACCCATAACCAGGCCCTCTAAAGGAGTCATGCCCATGGAGGTATCCACACTCTTGCCGGCATTGACGGCAGCCAGGCTGGCGCCATTGCCTAAATGGCAGGTAATCACTTTAGCCTGGGGATTATTCAGCATGGACAAAGCCCGTTCCGATACGAAACGGTGGGAGGTGCCATGGAAGCCGTAACGGCGGATTTTATATTTCTCATAATACTCATAAGGCAAAGCATAAATGTAGGCTTCTGCCGGCATGGTCTGATGAAAAGCAGTATCAAAAACACCGCACTGGGGAGTGCCGGGCATCAGCTTGGAACAAGCCTCAATACCCATGATGTTGGGAGGATTGTGGAGAGGAGCCAATTCCACATTGGCTTTCAAAGCCTCCATCACTGCAGGAGTAATCTCTACAGAACCGCTGAAAGCTTCGGCGCCGTGAACTACCCGGTGACCGATAGCATTGATTTCATCCAGGGATTTCACTACGCCATGGTTGGCGTCGGTGAGAGCGGCCAAAACCATAGAAATAGCTTTATCATGGTTTTCGATTTCCGCTTCAATCTCTACCTTGGCTTCGCCGGGCCGGTGAATCAGGATAGAACCGGGCAGACCGATACGCTCTACCAGACCTTTTGCCAATACGCTTTCATCAGCCATATCAAAAAGCTGATATTTGAGAGAGGAACTGCCGCAGTTGATTACTAATACCTTCATGAATTGATTGCCTCCTTAATATTTTCTTTATGTAATCTTTAAAGCTTTTCAGTCCGCCGAACCTTCTTCTTCATCTTCCTCATCTTCTTTTACCACAACCTTGGCTATGGCCTGCACCTGGTCATTTTCACCCAGGTGCATGACTTTTACCCCTTGGGTGGCCCGGCCGATGGAGCTGATATCGTCGGTGAAGCAGCGGATCATAATGCCTTCTTTTGTGATGATCATGATTTCGCCGCCGGCAGAAATAGCCGTCACACCGGCTACCATGCCGTTTTTATTGGTGCAGCGGATACCGATGAGGCCTTTGCCTCCCCGGCTTTGAATCCGGAATTCCCGAAGCTTGGTACATTTGCCGAAACCCTTCTCCGTAATGAAGAGGAGCTCTTCTCCGGCTGCGATATTCTCCACGGATACCACATGATCGCCGGCACCCAGGTTGATGCCCTTGACTCCCCGGGATACCCGGCCCATAGACCGCACATCTTCCTCGGAGAAGCGGATCACCATGCCATGGTAGGTAGCCATCACCAATTCATCCTGACCCTCGGTAAGCTTAACGCCGATAAGCTCGTCATCATCATCCATATTGAGAGCAATAATACCGTCTTTACGGGAGGTATTGTACTCCGTAAGGGGGGTCTTTTTGACAATGCCGTTTTTCGTCACCGTCAGCAGATATTTGCTCTCTTCAAAGGATTTGACGGGAATTACCGCCGTGATCTTGTCGTCGCCGCTGATATAAAGCAGATTGACGATAGCCGTACCTTTGGCCTGACGTCCGGCTTCCGGTACATCGTAAACCTTATTGCGGTAAACCTTGCCCCGGTTGGTGAAGAAGAGGAGGTAGTTATGGTTGGTAGTGGTAAACAGATGCTCCACAAAATCCGATTCCTTGGTGGTCATGGAGCTGACGCCCCGGCCTCCCCGTTTTTGATTGCGGAAGGAGGTAATGGGCTGCCGCTTGATGTAACCGCCGTGAGTAATGGTAATACATACCTCTTCATCGGGAATCAAATCTTCCATGGATATATCATCGGCATCTGGCAAAATCTTAGTGAGACGGGCATCGCCGTATTTGCTTTTGATCTCCTTCAACTCATCCTTGATGATCTTCATTACCAGATATTCATCAGCCAAAATCGAGCGGAGGTAGGCGATTTTTTGGACCAACTGGTCGTATTCCGCCTCCAATTTTTCTCTTTCCAAGCCGGAAAGCCGCCCCAGACGCATATCTACAATAGCTTTAGCCTGACGCTCGGAAAGACCGAACCGGTTCATTAGCGCTTCCTGGGCTGCCTTTTCATCTTTGGAAGCCCGGATCAACCGGATTACTTCATCGATATAATCGATGGCAATGCGCAGGCCTTCCACGATATGAAGCCTGTCCTCCGCTTTTTTGAGATCGTACTTCGTACGGCGGACAATGACTTCTTCCTGATGCTTCAAGTAATAATAAAGCATCTCTTTTAAGTTTAACACCCGGGGTTCGCCGCCTACCAGGGCCAGGTTGATGACGCCAAAGCTTTCCTGGAGCTGAGTATGCTTATAAAGGTTGTTTAAAACCACCTGAGGGTTAACGTCCCGGCGAACCTCGATCAGTATCCTCATACCATTGCGGTCAGAGGCGTCCAGCAAAGAGGTGATACCGTCAATTTTTTTGTCCCGGACCAATTCGGCGATTTTTTCGATAAGTCTGGCCTTATTGACCATATAAGGAATCTCGGTAATTATAATCCTGGTTTTGCCGTGGTCGATGTTTTCGATTTCCGCAGTACCCCTGGTAACCACGGAGCCCCGGCCCGTTTCATAGGCCTGGCGGATACCGCCCGTACCGATAATATTGCCGCCGGTAGGGTAATCGGGACCTTTGATATGCTGCATCAATTCCTCAACGGTAATCTGAGGATTATCAATCATGGCTATAATGCCATCCACAACCTCCGTTAAATTATGGGGAGGGATATTGGTGGCCATACCTACGGCAATACCGGAAGAACCATTTAACAAAAGATTGGGTATCCGGGAAGGCAGTACCGAAGGCTCTTGCAGCTCATTATCGTAGTTAGGTACAAAATCTACGGTTTCTTTTTCAATCTCCCGCAGCATTTCCTGAGCGATTTTCGACATGCGGACTTCCGTATAACGCTGGGCCGCCGCATCATCGCCATCCACAGAACCGAAGTTGCCCTGGCCGTCAGCCAGCATATAGCGGCTGGAAAAGTCCTGGGCCAGACGCACTAAAGCATCGTAAACGGAAGAGTCACCGTGAGGGTGATAGCGACCCATAACGTCACCGACCACACGGGCGGATTTACGATAAGGCTTATCATTGGTAATACCGGATTCGTGCATGGAATATAAAATCCGGCGGTGTACCGGCTTTAAGCCGTCCCGGACATCAGGTAAAGCCCGGCCGGCAATGACGCTCATCGAATAGTTGATATAGGATTTTTTCATCTCCTCTTCCAGGCGAATAGGGACAACCTTGCCGTCAAAGAGGCTTCCTTCTTTATCCATTTAGGGTTCTCACCTCGATCCTTAATTTAAATATCAAGCTCTTTAGCCAACAAAGCATTGGTTTGGATAAATTCCTTCCGGGGCTCAACCTTATCCCCCATCAGAATGGTAAAAATCTCATCGGCAGCCACCGCATCTTCCAGCTCTACCACCAACAATGTCCGTTTTTCCGGATCCATGGTGGTTTCCCAAAGCTGCTCCGGATTCATTTCACCCAAACCTTTGTAGCGCTGAGGCTTATCGTAGCCGTTTTCATCAAAGCCTTCAATGAACTTCCGCATCTCATTTTCATCGTAAAAATAATAATCATTTTTGTCTTTTTTCAGTTTTACTTTAAAAAGAGGGGGCTGGGCTATATAAACATAGCCATTGTCAATGAGAGGCCGCATATAGCGGTAAAAGAAGGTGAGGAGAAGGGTGCGGATATGAGCGCCGTCTACGTCGGCATCAGTCATGATGACGATTTTATGATAACGGGCTTTGGAAATATCGAAATCTGCTCCAATACCGCAGCCGATAGCCGTAATCATTGACTTGATTTCCTCATTGCCTAAAATCCTGTCCAGCCGGGCTTTTTCTACGTTGAGAATTTTGCCCCGCAAGGGAAGAATAGCTTGAGTTCTGGGATCCCGGCCCCCTTTGGCGGAGCCGCCGGCGGAATTACCCTCCACCAAATACAATTCGCTTTCTTTGGGATCCTTGGTAGTGCAGTCCGTCAGTTTGCCCGGCAGGGTTGTGGTTTCCAAAGCATTTTTGCGGCGGGTCAGCTCTCTGGCTTTTCTGGCTGCTTCCCTGGCCCGGGAGGCCATCACCGATTTTTCGATGATTTTCTTAGCCTGACTGGGATTTTCCTGCAAGAAATTGTTGAGCTCTTCGGCAAAAAGGCTATCAACAATACCTTTAATTTCCGTATTGCCCAGCTTCTGCTTTGTCTGGCCTTCAAACTGAGGCTCTTTGACCTTTACGGAAACGATAGCTGTCAAGCCTTCCCGGATATCCTCGCCTTGAAGATTGCTGTCTTTTTCTTTTAAAATATTGTTTTTCCGAGCGTAGTCATTAATCACCCGGGTCAATGCGGTTTTGAAGCCAGCTTCATGGGTACCGCCTTCAGCCGTATTAATATTATTAGCAAAGGAAAAAAGGTTTTCATTGTAGCCGTCATGGTACTGCATGGCCACTTCAACCTGAACCTCATCCTTTTCCCCGTTAATGTAAATGACTTTGTCGTGGAGAGGATCCTTGTTTTTGTTAAGATAGACAATAAAGTCGGCCAAACCGCCTTCATAGCACAGCCGTTTTTCCCGGGGATCCTCACCCCGCATATCGCTGAAGGTAATAGCCAGTCCCTTATTTAAAAAGGCTAATTCCCGCAAGCGGTAAAGTAAAATATCAAACTCAAAAACCGTAGTCTCCGTAAATATGGTGTCATCCGGCTTAAAAGTAGTGGTAGTACCGCTTCTATCGCTATTCTCCACCTTGGTTACCGAACCTGTAGGGATACCCCTCTCGTAACGCTGCTTATAACGGCCGCCGTCCCGGCAGACCTCCACTTCCATCCATTCCGATAAAGCATTAACAACGGAGGCGCCCACACCATGGAGACCGCCGGATACTTTATAACCTCCTTGACCAAATTTACCGCCGGCGTGAAGTACCGTCATCGCTACTTCCAACGTGGATTTATTGGCTTTGGGGTGCTTGTCTACGGGAATACCCCGGCCATTGTCGATAACAGTGATGCTATTATCCGGATTGATAATCACTTCAATATGGGTGCAAAAGCCGGCCATAGCTTCGTCAATGCTATTGTCAACTATCTCATAGACTAAATGATGCAATCCCCGGGGCCCGGTACTGCCGATATACATGCCCGGCCGTTTCCGTACCGCTTCCAGTCCTTCCAATATCTGAATTTGACTGGCATTATAATCGTTGGCCATTTTTTACCTCCTTATAACACTATAACCTTTTAAAGTTTATCTGATATCGCATTAATAATCAAGAGAAATCGCTTTAATTGATCATTTTCTTTTACTTAAAGTGTATCCCCTGAAAATTTTACAGCTTAATCTCTTCAATTTTGCCTCTATCAACATAAAATCGTTTATTTTGTCTTTTTTCTCTTAAATTTAAATTTCTTGCTTCAGTGGCCGTAATTAAACATTGTATAGATTTTTCATTAATAAAATTCAACAATTGCATCTGGCGGTTTTCATCCAGCTCCGACATTACATCATCCAGGAGTAGTAGGGGATATTCGCCGGATTCGCCCCGAAAAAACTCCAGCTCCGCCAGCTTAAGAGCTAAAACCGCCGTACGCTGTTGGCCTTGAGAACCGTACTGCTTTAAATTTATGCCGTCCAAGGCTATCATCAGATCATCCCGGTGAGGCCCCCATTGGGTAGAACCCCAGCGTAAATCTTCTTCCAAACATTCTTCTCTGGCCCCGGTGAGAAAAGAGTCAATGTCTTTTTCTTTATCCTCGTTTTTGTTGTTTTTATGGCAAAGAATATAGCTGAGCTCTATATTTTCTTTGCCTTCCGTAAGCTTTCTTTGGGCCAAGCGGGCCAAAGGAGTCAGCTTTTCTACGACGGCCAATCGTTTTTTTATAATACGGCTGCCGCATTCAATTAATTGCTGATCCCAAATCAGCAGTCTTTCTTTTTTTTCTTCTAAGCGCAAAGAAAGTGAGCCCAGTTTTTTTAATAAAGCATTGCGCTGGGCCAACAGACGCTTATATTTGTAAGTATCTCTGCCATAATTGAGACTGACCTGGCTGATGTCGTAATCCAGAAAATTACGGCGTTCCTGAGGGGAGCCCTTGATGATGGCCATGGTATCGGGAGAGAATAAAACGGAGGTCAAAGCTCCGCTTAGTTCTTCCATTTTGGTCAGACGAAGACCGCCGACACTTATGGTCTTTGCGGGTTTTTCCTCCTGATGGTAACGGATTTCGATATTTGTCCTGCCCCGGCGGTTTTCTACTGCGGCTTTGATTTGAAAAGACTTAGCGCCCCATAAAACCAACTGCTCATCTTTAGCCAGGCGGTAAGCTTTGCCGATAGAAAGGTAATAGATACTTTCGATAAGATTGGTTTTTCCTTGGGCATTAGCGCCGGTGATCATATTGATGCCGGGAGAAAATTCGCATTCCAGTTGGCGGTAGTTGCGATAATCTTTTAAGTTTAGCGTTGATAAATACATGATATTGCTCCCGGGTTAATAAAGAAGTTTAAACTCTTACCGGCAAAACGAGATATAAAAAGTCTTTTTCTTCGGGGTCCTGCATAATGCCGGCGCTCAATTGGCCGGATAATTGAATAATTACCTTGTCACCGTCGATGACTTTGAATACATCTGTAATATAACGGGCGTTGAAAGCAATATTTAAATCTTCGCCGCTATGCTCCACTTCCATCTCTTCCTGACCAAAGCCGATGTCGGAACGGGAATGGATGGTCAGTGCTCCTTCGGAAACTTTTAGGTTGATGGTATTGCTGGAATCATTGGAAAGAGCAAAAAGAGATATGCGTTCTGCGGCATCCCGCAGTTTTTTGCTTTCCGCCTGTATCGTGGTGACGTACTGCTGGGGGATAACCTGACGGTAATTAGGAAAATTCCCTTCTAAAACCCGGCAGTTGATTTTAATATTCTCAAAGGTGAAGAAGACCGTATTTTTCTCCGCTTGAATGTGGCAGGAGGCATCCTGGATCAAACGGGAAATTTCCACGGCGATTTTAGCGGGAATGATGAAGCTGCCTTTGGCTTCTTTGTCCTCAATGAGAACAGGACCTTTCCCCCAAGACAGTCGGTGGGTATCCGTACCTACAAGACCCAACTCTTCACCGTTTACTTCCCAAAGCAATCCTGTAAAGACGGCTTTTAATTCGTCGGCGCTTGCCGCAAAGGAAGTTTGGCGCACCAGCTTTTTTAAAATATCAGATGAGATCTGAAAATCCAGGCCGCCTTTGAAGGTAGGCAGGGGAGGGAAATCCTCCACTTCCATGGTTTTTAACGTAAAGTAAGATTTTTCATAGCGAATGGTCATTTCCAGGGAATCCGACAGATCCAGAGTAATGGGTACATCCGGCAGCTTTCTGACAATATCGCTGAAATATTTGGCAGGAATAAGGGTGCTGCCTTCTCTTTCCACTTGAACGGGAATTTTGCATTCTATACCTATATCCAGACTGGCACCGGTGAAGGTAACCGTGTTTTCCTTTGCCTCCAGCTTGATGCAGGAATACATGGGGATGATGCTTTTGGGATTGATGGCTTTTTGTACTGCGTTAATGGCAGTGATTAAATTTTCTTTTGAAGTGGTAATGAGCATAATCATCCTCCTCAAGGCATATACTTTATTTTATTTAAAAATTGTATCTGTAGTAATAGGCGCTGTGGATATGTGGATAAGTGGAAAACGGCCATATTTTGACTGGGTTTTTTAAATGCGAAAACCTGTTGATAAGTTTGCGGCTTTGTCCACAGGTTCAACAGGCAAAAAAGTTATCCAGAGAGTATCCACAGCAATTAACATTTTATCCCGAAAGTTATCAACAAAAGAGGGGAAAAGAGGATGTCGTCCACGTTCACTTCTCGAAGCAAAATTTGAATGGAATTTGTAAGGAAATTTGGCCGTCTGCGAACGTTCACTTTGGCTAACATCCTCTTTTCCTTATTAATTAAAACTTTCCGGATTATTTGAGTTCTTCCATAATTCGTTTAACCATCAATGCAATTTGGGGGTCGGAACGGAGGGATTTGGCAATTTCCTTGTGTCCGTGAATAACGGTGCTATGATCCCGGCCACCAAAGGATTTGCCGATACGGGGCAGAGATTCCTCTGTCAGCTCCCTGCATAAATACATGGCAATTTGCCGGGGAATGGTCACATCCCGGGTACGTCTTTGAGAACAGAGATCCTCAACTTTTAAATTAAAGGAATTAGCTACTTTTTCTTGAACTAATTCTATAGTAATGATGACAGCTTCGCCTTCGGAGGGAAAGATAGGGGCTAAGGCGTCTACACATCTGTCATAGGTGATTTCGATATGGTTTAATACGGAATAAGCGATGACCCTGTTTAAAGCCCCTTCCAATTCTCTTATATTAGAAGTAATGCGGTCGGCAATATAAACAAAGCATTCCCTGGGCATGCTGAAATGCTCCAGTTCTGCTTTGTTGCGCAAGATAGCTATGCGGGTTTCCAGGTCCGGCGGCGAGACATTTGTGGTAAGGCCCCAGCTAAATCTTGTCCGCAGACGCTCCTCCAAAGGCTGAATCTCCATAGGAGGGCGGTCGCTGGTCAGGACAATTTGTTTATTTGCTTCATATAGGTAATTGAAAGTATGGTGAAATTCCTCCAAGGTACTTTCTTTGCCTGCCAAAAACTGAATATCATCGATCATCAAAACGTCGGAACGCCGGTATTTCTTTTTGAAGCTGCTTAATCCGTCGTTGCGGATAGCTTGAATAAATTCTTCAGTGAAGGTCTCGGAAGAGACATAAGTAACTTTACATTCTGAATCCCGCTGAATAGCCATGTGACCGATGGCCTGCATAAGATGAGTCTTGCCCAGGCCGGCGGAACCATAGATAAATAACGGATTATAGCGGGTGCCAATCTCTTCGGCAGCGGCTTGAGCGGCTGCATGGGAAAAGCGGTTACTGTGACCTACTATAAATGTATCAAAAGTATACTTAGGATTGAGATTTGCCACAGTATACACCCCCAAATAGACTAAAATGGCGGCCACAATACCCTGCCCGGAAAAAATGCAGGGTATCAGACGCCCATAAATAAATATACCAGATAGGATAGTCCAGCGCAAGCAAAGGAAAGAAAAAGAATATAAGCATGCAGCCAAGTTTTTCAAGCCAGGTTTTCCTTGACAGTAGTTGGCCTATGACGTATAATTCACCTGTGTCTCTAGTTTTTCTAAGGGGGGATGGAAATGAAGCGTACGTATCAACCAAAGAACCGCCGGCATAAGCGTGTTCATGGTTTTTTAAGCAGAATGCAGAGCCAGGGCGGCCGTGCAGTGATTAAACGCAGACGGATGAAGGGCAGAAAGAAGCTGACCGTATAAGGCCACAATACGTGGCCTTAATTTTGTATGGAAGGTGTTTTTTTGCTTAAAAAAAAATATCGTCTCAGAAAAAACAAAGATTTTCAAAAGGTATACGGAGAAAAAAACTCAGTTGCGGCAGGCACCATAGTATTGTATATTAGGAATAAAAGTATGGACGCCTCGCCAAGAGTGGGTTTTTCCGTATCAAAAAAAATCGGCAATTCTGTAGTCCGCAACCGTTGCCGCCGTTTGATGCGGGAAGCTCTTCGCCCGCATCTGCCAAAGATTAAGCCAGGAAAAGATTATGTATTTATTGGCAGACATTCTTTGGCAAAAGCCGATTTTTATCAAGTAGAAAAAGATATGATCAACGCTTTACGTAGAAAAGGCTGTATAATGGAGGCGTTAAAGTGAAGGGGCTGCTTTTATGGTTAATCGACGGCTACCGACGCTACATTTCTCCCCTGCGAGGCCCTTCTTGCCGGTTTATTCCCACTTGTTCCCAATATGGCCGGGAAGCAATCGAACGCTTTGGTCCCTGGAAAGGAAGCTGGCTGGCCATCAAGAGGATATTGCGCTGCCATCCTTTTCATCCAGGGGGATATGATCCCGTTCCGGAAAAAAAGAGTTGATTAATTAATAAAGGTAAGGAGGTGAGCTGCTGCTCACTGGCCTCCGGTTTAATCCGGAGTCAGTATTAAAAGCAGCAGGTGCATTTTGTGGAGTTCATTTGTAGGACTAATGACTAGTGCAATCAATTTTATGTATGGGTTAACCGTTTCCTTGGGTTTTCCCAGCTATGGTTTTGCTATTATCTTTTTTACGGTTGCTATCCGCATCCTGATGTTCCCTTTAAACTTAAAGCAGGCTAAGAGCACAAAGGCTATGGGCCTTTTGCAGCCGCGAATGAAACAGTTACAGCAGCAATATAAGAATAGTCCGGAAATACTCAACCGTGAAGTATCGGCTTTATATAAAAAATATAACGTCAATCCTTTGTCCGGCTGTTTGCCTTTATTGGTTCAAATGCCTATCCTGTTTGCTTTGTTCAGCGCTTTTAGAAATTTTGAGTATACAGGTACTGGAGTATCTTTTTTCTGGTTGGAAAACCTGTCACAACCGGATACCACAATCATTTTGCCTATTGTGGTAGGCCTTTCTTCTTTCCTGCAATCTAAGGTTACCATGGCCTCTCAGCCCCCTCAAACCGGCGAGCAGGCCAAAATGATGAATACCACCATGCTCTATGTGATGCCGGTGATGCTGGCCTGGATGACGAGAAATTTTGCTTCCGGCTTGGCTCTTTATTGGTCTGTTTTTAATACCTTAGGCTTCATTTTCCAGATGGCTATCAATGCCATAGTTAACCGTTCCCATGCCGATATGCAAGCGGCTATGGAAGCCGACGATATTAAAGAAGTAGCGGCAGCTCAGACAGCCAAGGGCATTCAAAAAGAACGGCAGAAAGACGCCGGCAAAAAGAAGGCTGCCGAAAAGAAAAAAGAGGCGGACCGCGGCAATAAAAAAGACGATGATGATAATCGGGGCAAAGCTTTGGATTTTGATGATTATCTTTAAGGGTGTGTAAAAAGAGCAGTATAGATGTGGAGGAGGGCCGTCATGATAAATACTGTGGAAAAGACGGGGAGAAGTGTTGAAGAGGCTGTTAATTTGGCCCTTCAAGTGCTAAATTGCACCCGGGAACAAGCGGAGATTGAAATATTAACGGCGCCGGCCAAAGGCTTTTTGGGCATTGGAGCAAAGGATGCCAAGGTCAGAGTCTGGTTGAAGGAAAAAAGCACCGAACGAGAAGAGCTAAAAACCGTCCAGTCCAAAACCGAAAATCCCAAAGCCGAAAATCCCAAAGCCGCCGAAACAAGAGAAGAAAAGCCCAAGGCTGAAAAGTTCAAAGCAGAGCACGATGATAAGACAGCTCAATTTATTCTTGATGTGACCAGCCTTATGGGTATAGAAGCTGCCATCAATAAAGAAGAAAAAGAGGAATCTATTCTTTATACCCTCAGCGGTCCCCGGATGGGGGCGGTAATCGGCAGAAGGGGAGATACACTGGACGCCCTTCAATATTTATCAAATATCATTGCCGGCAGAGATAAAGAGGAATCCCGCAAACGCATTGTCGTAGATGCCGAGGATTATCGCCAAAGAAGGGAAGATACGTTAATTCGTTTGGCCGAGCGGTTGGCAAACAAAGCAAAGCGCAGCGGGCACCGGGTAGTGTTGGAGCCTATGAGTCCCATGGAGCGCCGGGTAATTCATACGGCTTTACAAAATGATCCGGAAATCAAAACCCAAAGTGAAGGTGAAGAACCTTATCGCCGTTTAGTCATTTATCCCGCAGGCGGGGAGACCCGCTATAGCGGCAGTTATGAGGGCCGTACCAATCGTTATGGCAGAGAAGGATACCGGGAAGGAAGAGGCAGTGGCAGCGGCGGCTACGGCAACCGGGGTTATCGCAAAACCGGCTCTTCCTGGAGTCAGAGCTATAATGAAGGCGGCGACCAAAGGGACGAAGAAGCGTAAACGTCTTACCTACTGCGTTGAAGTGGCCAACACCATTTTAACGCAGTTTTTTTAAGAGTCTTATTGAAATCATGAGAAAATCTAAGGGAATACGATAGAGCAGAAGTGTGAGTAAACAATTTGCAGAAATAAGGGAAGGTATTTAGAGAAAAGGCCATGTCAGCTACAGCGAACGTTCGCAGCCGTCTAAATTTCCTGAGAGAAACTTTTATTCAAAATTTAAGCGGCGAGAAGTGAGCGTGGCTGATTTGGCCTTTGAGTAAAATCTTCCTTTTTGTTTTCAAGATGTCTGCTCATACTCTTGGTGTTAGGTGATATTATGACAGATTTAACGAATGATACTATAGCGGCCATAATCACGGCTCCCGGTATAGGCGCCATGGGAGCTTTGCGTCTTTCCGGACCGGCAGCTTTTGCTGCCGCCGCCCGGGTTTTCCGCAGCAAACGAGGCCGGCTTATGGAGGAATTGGGAGACTATAGCCTGACTTACGGCGGTATATATGCCGGGGATTGTTTTTTGGATCAGGCTTTACTGTTGAAAATGAAAGGCCCCCATAGTTTTACCGGTGAGGATGTGGCGGAGCTGCAATGCCACGGCGGTCCGGTGGTGCTGGGCCGGCTTATGGAGACGCTGACCTCTTGGCCGGATTTACCCATAAAGCCTGCCCAGCCCGGCGAATTTTCTCAAAGGGCTTTTTTGAACGGCAAAATGGATCTAAGCCAGGCGGAAGCGGTTATGGAGTTGGTCAGTGCCAGCAATCAAAAGGCTGCCGGTTTGGCGGCGGAGCAGATAGAAGGGGCTTTATCCCGCCGGATCAGCCAGCTTAAGAGCCGGTTGTTAAATCTTTTGGCTTCAATCGAAGTGGATGTGGATTTTCCCGATGAAGGCTTAGGCGACAGGGAAGGGGCCAAAAGCTGGAGCCGTCAGCTTCGGCAGATTTTGGCCGATACCGCCGAACTACTGGCTGCCGCCAACCTGGGTAAGATTTACCGGGAGGGCTTGCGAATCGTTTTTTATGGCCGCCCCAATGCCGGCAAATCCAGCTTATTAAACGGCATATTGCAGGAGCCGAGAGCTATTGTGACGCCGGAACCGGGAACCACCCGGGATACCTTGGAAGAGAGAATTCTCCTGAAAGGTATTCCTTTGGTGTTGACGGATACTGCCGGTATCAGAGAAACCGGCAGCCAGGCGGAAAAAGCCGGCGTGGACCGGGCCCGGCAGATGGCTTTAAAAGCCGATCTGGTTTTATATATTGTGGACATGCAGGAAGGTATTACGGCAGAAGACAGAGATTTGCTGACAGAATTGGATAAAGCCAGAACGTTGATTGTTTTTAATAAGATGGATTTGATCGAAGAAGATAAGACTGGGACAATGACGGCTGAAGATATGAACGAAGCTGGCTTTGAGGATTGGCAGTGCTGCCGTCTTTCAGCTTTGGATCCCCACAGTCTTGAGATATTGGCAAAACATATCAAAAGCTTTTTTGAGACAGGCCGCCATTACCGCCAAAGTCAGGAAATCTTGCTGAACCGGCGGCAGGAAGAAGCTTTATTAAAATCCAAAACTGCTTTGGAAGCGGCTTTGGCGGTTTTTGAAAAGGGCTGGCCTGAGGACATGGCGGCTATCGATTTGAAGCAGGCCTGGTCCGCTTTGGGCGAACTGACGGGAGAAACGGTTCAGCCGGCTTTAGTGGAAGAGATCTTCTCCAGATTTTGTTTGGGTAAATAACCAAGTCCTTTGTAAATTTTAACTTGTTGCAAAGGACTAGAGAGGATGAGGGAACTTGGCGTTTTTTGCAGGTGAATATGATTGTATAGTAGTAGGCGCCGGCCATGCCGGCTGTGAAGGAGCTTTGGCGGCGGCCCGTCTGGGCCTTAATACTTTAATGTTGACCATATCCCGGGATCAGATTGCTCTAATGCCTTGCAATCCCTCCATAGGCGGCCCGGCTAAAGGTACCATTGTCCGGGAAATCGACGCTTTGGGCGGCGAAATGGCTATCAATGCCGACGCTACAGCCCTGCAGGCCAAAGTCTTGAATACGGGCAAAGGGCCGGCGGTTTATGGCTTGCGGGTTCAATCTGACCGTTATGCTTATCAGCGGCGGATGATCCGGGTTCTTGACAGCCAGCCCGGGCTTTTGGTACGGCAAAATATGGTGGTAGCTCTGCTTTTGGATGAAAACCGCCGGCTGGTAGGAGTGGAAACGGAAACAGGACTCCGGTATAAAGGAAAGACGGTGATTATTTGTACCGGCACCTATTTAAATAGCCGTATAATCCGGGGTTTATCCAATGTCCCCGGTTCTCCTGTAGGTCAAACGGCGGCTTGGGGCTTATCCGAGTCTTTAGCGGAGCAGGGTTTTGCCATAAGGCGTTTTAAAACCGGTACCCCTCCCCGAATCCATAAGAGGAGCATCGATTTTTCCAAGATGTCTCTGCAGCCGGGAGATGCTGAGCCTCAGCATTTTTCCTTTGTGGCTACCGGGGAAACCAGGCGGCCTTTGCCGGATCTGCCTTGTTATTTGACCTATTCCAATCAGCACACCCATGAGGTGATCAAGGAAAACTTAGAGAAGTCCCTGTTTTATACCGGCGAGCTGGAGGGCAACGGCCCCCGCTATTGCCCTTCCATCGAAAATAAGGTGGTGCTTTTTCATGATAAAGACCGCCATCAGCTTTTTGTGGAGCCTGAGGGATTAGATTCTCAGGAATATTACTTCCAGGGTTTTTCTTCAGCTTTGCCGGAGGATGTGCAGGAGCGCTTTCTGCAGACGGTGGCGGGTATGGAAAAGGCGGAAGTGCTGCGTTCCGGCTATGCTATCGAATACGACGCCATCGATTCTCAGGTTCTTACTCATAGTTTGGAGTCGAAAGAAGTCCCCGGTTTATTTTTTGCCGGCCAAATTAACGGTACCTCCGGCTATGAGGAAGCGGCGGCTCAAGGGCTGATTGCCGGTATTAATGCCGCTTTAAAAATTCAAGGTAAAGAACCTTTTATCTTGACGAGAGCCCAGGCTTATATTGGCGTACTCATTGATGATTTGGTAATGAAAGGTATTACGGAGCCTTACCGGATGCTGACTTCGGCGGCGGAATACCGGCTTTTGCTGCGTCAGGATAATGCGGATCTGCGCTTGACGGCTTTAGGATATGAGCTGGGATTGATTGCGGAAGAGCGTTACCGGGCTTGTGAGAAAAAGCGGGCGTCTATCGAAGAGGGCAAAAAGATCCTGGGCTCTCTGACCCTGTCTCCCAAAGACCCTTTGCTGATTGCTTTGATGGAGGAAAAGAGCAGCGCCATGCCCTTGCATGGTATAACTCTGCTGGAATTGCTGCGGCGGCCGGAGATTTCCTATAAGGATTTAAAAAGATTCTCCGGTATGCCTGCTTATCTGCCGGAGGTGGAAGAGCAGATCGAGATTCAGGTTCGTTATCAGGGCTATATTGAAAAACAAGAGGCTCAAGTCCGTCAGTTTAATCAACTGGAGAAAAAGCTTTTGCCTCAGGATGTGAATTATGAGGAACTTAAAGGTTTATCTTTAGAGGCCAGGGAAAAGCTAAACAGGCTGAAGCCTCATTCTTTGGGACAAGCCAGCCGCATCACCGGCGTAACGCCGGCGGATATTAATGTTTTGCTGCTTTTTCTGGAACATAGAAAAGGGCTGAAGGGAGGGGAGCCGGAATGACCTTTGATCACTTGACAAGCTTAGGCCTGACAGAAAAGCAATTAAAGGATTTTTCTTCTTACCGGCAAATGCTTTTGCAGTGGAATAGCCAGGTAAACTTAACGGCTATTACGGAGCCGGCGGAAGTGGAAATCAAGCATTTTTTGGATTCCCTGCTTTTGCGGCAATGCTCTTTATGGACGGGCAGAGGTAAAGTGGCCGATGTGGGCAGCGGCGCCGGTTTTCCGGGTCTGCCTCTGAAGATTGTCTCGCCGGAGATTGCTCTGGATATGTTTGAGGCGTCGGGCAAGCGGGTGAAGTTTTTGCAGGAGTTATCCGGCGAGTTGGCCTTGGAGGATGTAAGAGCCTTTCATTTGCGGGCCGAGGAGGCGGGGCGGCAGCCGGATTTTCGGGAGTGCTATGATTGGGCTCTTTCCAGGGCTGTGGCGGCTATGCCGGTTTTACTGGAGTATTGCCTGCCTTTTTTACGATTGGGTGGTTTTATGGCAGCTTATAAAGGCCCCGGCGGCCGGGAGGAGGCGGAGGAGGCCAAAAAAGCAGCCGCCCTCCTGGGCGGCAGACTGGTGGAGGTCTATGAAGCTTCCCTGCCTATGGAGCAGGGAGAACGCAGCATCTTGATTTATCAGAAGGTGGCGGCTACACCGAAAAGTTATCCCCGGCGGCCGGGCATACCGGCAAAGCAGCCTCTCAAGTAGAGTGGAATGGATATTACTTTTCTGCCAGCTCCTCATGAGCCGTTTTCAGCAGGTCTATGATCGGCAGCTTTTGCGGGCATTTTTCTTCACACTGGCCGCAGGCTACGCAATAGTCGCCGCTGTTTTTGTTAAAGATCATTTCGCAGCGGTAGGCAATTTTTTGGACATTATGGGGTTTGGCTGTCTGATGGCGGTTAAACATATTAAATACTTTAGGGATATTCACCCCTTGAGGGCAGGGCAGGCAATATTTGCAGCCGGTACAGGAAATGGCTTTTTGGTTTTCAAATATTTTCTGTATAGCGCTGATCAATTCCTGTTCTTCTGCTGACATTGATCCGGCGGCACTGTTTTCAAAAATAGCCAGATTATCCTGCAGTTGCTCTATCGTATTAACGCCGCTAAGGATAATGCTGATTTCCGGCTTATTATAGAGCCAGCGGAAGCACCATTCTGCCAAAGAGCGCTTTATGGGAAAGTTGTTAATAAGCCCGAGAACTTCGGGGGGTGTATTGGCCAAAAGGGTGCCGCCCCGTAAGGGCTCCATAATTACCAAAGGAACGCCTTTTGCTGCGGCATAAGGCAGGGCTTCTATCGTTACCTGTTGATGTTCGTCTAAAATATTCATTTGTATTTGAGCCATCTCCCAGTCAAAGGAGTCGATGATCTCTTTGAAGGCAGGGAAAGTACTATGGATAGAGAAGCCTTTATGACGGATTTTCCCTTTTTGTACCATTTTATCGAGAAAAGTAAGGCCGTCGTGGCGTTTAACAACCTCCCAGTGATGGGGGTTGAGATTATGAAGGAGATAAACATCGATATAATCGGTACCTAGCCTTACCAGCTCTTCGTCAAGGAGACGCTCAAAATCTTCACGTTTTTCCACATGCCAAATAGGGCTTTTGGTGGCCAGGAAAGTTTTTTGGCGGTAACCGCCTTGCAGAGCTTTGCCCACGAGGACTTCGTTGTTTTTGTACATGTAAGCGGTATCCAAATAATTGACGCCCTGGTCAATGGCCTGACGTACTATTTTTATGGCTTCCGCTTCCTCTTGGGGAAGCCGCATACAGCCTAAGCCGAAACGGGATACCTTAAGGCCGGTCTTGCCAAGATTCGTATACTCCATAATCCCTCTCCCTTCGGTGAGTAGTGAATTATATTATAGCACAGATCAAAAATTTTTTATAAAATGCTTCTAAAGGTGTGGATTCTTTTTTCGCTTTAAGATAGAATGATGTAGCGGCATAAAAAAAACTGCCTCAGGGAATCCCTGAAGCAGTTTTTTGCAAGATTTACTTCAACTTAAAGCTTTGGCAATCAGTGCATTCCACCATTGTGGGGTTTTTTTCATGAGTTCCCACAGTGATTTTGTCTAAAGAGCAGTACTGATCCTGACCGGCATGATACTGGCACTGTTGGACGGTGCACCGGATGCTGTCGTTCTTGCTTTTCATTTTTTTAGCCCCCCTTTTTATGTAGCATAGCTATTTTCCCCGTTTTTCTATCGTTCATGCGGCGGACATGGGGAATTTATCATTCATTTTTTGGGTAATCGGCAGGAAAAGATTAGCCGGAAGCGAATTTATTATAGTTACACAAGGAGGGAGTATTTTGGCGATTGACTCAGTTTCTAAATTTTTTGGCAGAAATAAGGCCGAGGAAGCATCGGATCAAGTTTTGAGCCTGGATCTTAATTTGTTGCAAGTCAACCCTTATCAGCCTCGCAAACAATTTGATCCTATTCAGTTGGAGGAGCTAAGCCGTTCCATAGCGGAGCTTGGCATTATCCAACCTATTGTGGTGCGCCAATCAGGGGATAAGTACGAAATTGTTGCCGGAGAGCGGCGCTTCCGGGCATCCAGGATGGCCGGGCTTACGGCGATACCGGCGGTGGTTCGTAATTTTACGGATCGGGAAATGGCTGAGATAGCTTTAGTTGAAAATTTGCAGCGGGCGGATTTGAACTATTTCGAAGAAGCGGAAGGCTATCGCAAATTAATTGAAGAATTCCATTTGACTCAGGAGGATGTGGCCGCTCGAGTTGGCAAAAGTCAGCCGACTATTGCCAATAAGCTGCGAATTTTAAAAATTGATCCAATCGTTAAAGAGAATATAATGGTAGAGCTTTTGACAGAGCGTCACGTGAGGGCTTTGTTAAAGCTGCGCTCTCCGGAAGAACAGTTGTTGATTTTAAAAGAGATTTATGAGAAAGAGCTAAACGTAAAGGATTCTGAGTATTTAATTACAGAATTTCTTGAAGGCCGGATTGTGATCAGCGAAGGGGAAGAAACTCAGGAAGACGGTGAAGCGGATACTGTGCAGAAACAGCAGCGGATTCGCCGTATATTTGCTGACATGCGGATCTATGTTAATACAATTAAAGCGGCAGTTACTACTATTGAGGAATCAGGTATCGATGTCAAGATGGATCAGACAGAGACTGATGATTTTATTCAGTTGACTATTACTATACCCCGGGCAAAGAAATAAAATCAGGAATCCGGCAAAGGCAGAATTGTTTCATGTGAAACATGGAGGAACCATGACAAAGGTATTGGCCATCGCAAATCAAAAAGGCGGAGTAGCGAAAACTACTTCTACCATCAATTTGGCAGCAGCTCTGGCAGAAGAGGGTAAGAAAACTCTTTTGGTAGATATGGATCCCCAAGGCAATGCTACCAGCGGACTGGGTGTGGAAAAAAAACCCGGAATGCGGTGTATCTATGATCTGCTGATCAACGAATATCCCTTGGACAAGGTTTGTCAAAAAACACCGGTGGAGGGATTGACCTTGTTGCCGGCTACTATTCAATTGGCCGGAGCAGAGGTTGAGCTGGTCTCCTTAGTTGACAGGGAAAAACTCCTAAAAAGTGCTTTAACTAATACCCAAGGGCAGTATGACTATATATTGATTGATTGCCCGCCGTCTTTAGGCTTGTTAACTTTAAATGCTCTTACCGCTGCTGATGGAGTACTGATTCCTGTCCAATGTGAATACTATGCTTTGGAGGGATTAGGCCAGTTAATGAATACTATTGAACTGGTCAAAAAACACCTTAACCCCAAGCTGGAAATATTCGGCACTCTGCTGACTATGCAGGACTCCCGAACAAACTTGTCGAATCAAGTAGCAGAGGAAGTTCGCCGTTTTTTCAAAGAAAAGACTTTCTCCCAAGCCATATCCCGCAATGTACGGCTTAGTGAAGCTCCCAGCTATGGATTGCCGATCAATTTGTATGATCCCCGCTCTAAAGGAGCAGAACAATACCGCTTGGCAGCTTTGGAGGTAATCAATCGTGGCTAAACCAAAAGGCATGGGAGGATTAGGCCGGGGCTTGTCGGCCCTGATTCCCCAAGCAGAAGAGATAGAAAGCAGCTTCGCCGCCGCCGGCAGCGAACAAAAAGTAAGCCTGGAGCTGGTTAGTATCAATCCTTATCAGCCCAGGCGTGTTTTCGATGAAGACAAATTAAGGGAGTTAACGGAATCTATCAAAGAGCATGGCGTAGTCCAGCCTATCTTGGTACGGCCTTTTGGCGACGGCTATCAGTTGGTTGCCGGAGAACGCCGCCTGCGGGCAGCCCGTCAAGCCGGTTTGGCAGAAGTACCTGCCCTGGTCCGGGAAATGACGGACCATGAAATGATGGAAATCGCCCTCATCGAAAATATCCAGCGTCAAGATCTGGATCCTGTTGAGGAGGCCAGGGCCTATAAGCGTTTATCGGAGGAATTTAACCAGACCCAGGAGCAGATAGCCAAACGGGTATCCAAAAGCCGCTCTTATATTGCCAATAGCATGCGCCTATTGAATCTGCCTGAGTCCATCCTTAAATATTTGGCCGGGGGAGCGCTGACTATTGGCCATGTCCGGCCCTTGCTTATGCTGGAGGAGAAAGAGGCTGTGGCCCTGGCTCAACGGCTCATCGAAGAAAAAGCCACTGCCCGGGAGGCTGAGCTTTGGGCCAAACAAATTCTCAATCCAGAATTAAGTATTCCCCAGCCCCAGGAACCGGCAGCTTTTCCAGCCTCTGTGGATAAATCAAGTTCAGATGCAAACGAAGAGACTGAAGATGAAGAGGAGGCTGGTGGGGATAAAGAGGATGCCGGAAGAAAAGGCCGCAGACCAGTCAAAGAACCTCTATCTATAGAATTAAAAGAAATTCAGCATATCCTGCGGGATAAAGTCAATACGAAAGTAGAGATCATCCAGGGAACCAAAGGCGGTAAAATTGTTATCGATTATTATACCCAGGATGATATTGAGCGTATATTGGAATTATTTGCAGGCAGCAGCGAAATATAACGGAATAGAGGTTGTTTTAGAAACAGGAATCGGCTATTATAAGATTAAGCATACAGGTGAAAATTTTCACTATTATTAGCGCGGGCTAACAATAAACGTGACTTGTTGATGGGAATACAGCATGGAAAAGGGGGCAGGCGTTAAAAAACTATAGATGAAAAGAATCTTGAAAAAGGCAGATTTTTTGGCTACATTGGTTCTAATTCACAATATTTTAGGGATAAAAGGGGGCAATCGGTATGAGTTGTAAATGTGGTTCTGCTGTCAAGGACGAGCGGTTTATTAAAATCGATCAAATTCTTGAGCAGAACGGGAGGGATGAGTCCTTTCTCATCCAAAATCTTGAACAGATCCAAACGGCATTAGGCTATTTGCCGGAGGATGTACAATCTTATCTGGCAGAAGCCATGGATATTCCCCTCAGCAAAATTTACGGCGTAGTTACCTTCTATTCTCTGTTTACCACGGAACCCATCGGTAAGCATAAAATCAGCATCTGTCTGGGTACAGCCTGCTATGTAAAGGGCGCAGGCGATATCCTGGCTGAGTTTGAGCGCCAGTTGGATGTAAAAGTAGGGGAAACGACGAAAGACGGCAAGTTTACTTTGCAGGCTTGCCGCTGTCTGGGCGCCTGCGGATTAGCCCCGGTTCTCAATGTTAACGGCAAGGTCTTTGGCCGCTTGACTGCCGACGACGTTGCCGGCATCATCGGTCAGTTTGAATAAGTTTGAGAAGAGGGAGGGTCGGTCATGAAAAGTATAGAAGAATTAAGGGCTATTAAAGAGAGAAATAAAGGCGATGTGGTCAGCCGCAACGAAAAAGGGGTGCCTACGATCAACGTCCATATGGGAACCTGCGGCATTGCAGCCGGGGCCAGGGAAGTTTTGACCGCTATCATGGATGAAATAAAAACCCGTAATCTTGATAAAATCCATGTGGTCCAAAGCGGCTGTCCCGGTATGTGCATCAATGAGCCCATGCTGACCGTGACTATTCCCGGCGAGAAGCCTTATGTTTATATTAAGGTTACTCCGGAAAACGCCAAAAGCATCGTTCTCCGCCATCTGATCAACAAACAACCGGTCCAGGAGTGGCTGCTTAATCTTGATAAATAAGCTCAAGGTTTGAAGAATAGGAGGAAAGAGGTCATGGACTTTTATCGCGCTCACGTTTTGATCTGTGCCGGTACCGGCTGCTCTTCCATGGACAGCCGTCTGCTCCGCCAGAATATGCATGAGGAAATCCTTAAAAGGGGTCTTGATAAAGAAATAAAGGTTATTGAAACCGGCTGTTTTGGCTTTTGCAACATGGGTCCCATCATGGTGGTTTATCCCGAAGGCACCTTTTATTGTCAGGTACAGCCCTCCGATGCTGCTCAAATCGTAGAGGAGCATCTGGTCAAAGGCCGCCCGGTGGAACGGCTGCTTTATCAGCATGAGAAGGAAAGCACCGATACCGTAGAGATGGAAAATATCGAGTTTTTCAAGCACCAAAAGCGGGTGGCTTTGGAAAACTGCGGCAAGATCAATCCGGAAAACATCGAAGAATACATCGCCCAAGACGGCTATTTTGCCTTGGCTCAGTGCGTTAAGGAAATGAAGCCGGAGGAGGTTATCGACGTTATTAAGAAGTCGGGACTTCGGGGACGGGGCGGCGCCGGTTTTCCCACAGGCATGAAATGGAGTTTTGCGGCGCCGGTGCAGGCAGATCAAAAATACGTGGTCTGCAATGCGGATGAAGGCGATCCCGGCGCTTTTATGGATAGAAGTGTGTTGGAAGGCGATCCCCACAGCGTGCTGGAAGCTATGGCTATTGCCGGCTATGCTATCGGCGCTTCTCAAGGCTATATTTATGTCCGGGCCGAATATCCCATCGCCGTGGAGCGGTTGAAGATCGCTATCAAACAGGCCAGGGAATACGGCTTATTAGGCAAAAACGTTTTTGATTCCGGCTTTGACTTTGATGTGGATATCCGCTTAGGCGCAGGCGCCTTTGTTTGTGGTGAAGAAACGGCTCTTCTGGCTTCCACCGAAGGCCGCCGGGGCGAGCCCCGGCCCAGACCGCCTTTTCCTGCGGTATCCGGTTTATTTGGCAAACCAACGGTCATCAACAATGTAGAGACTTTGGCCAATATTCCTAAAATTATCCGCAACGGCTGGGAATGGTTTGCCGCCATGGGTACGGAAAAGAGCAAGGGTACCAAAGTGTTTGCCTTGGCCGGCAAGATCAACAATATTGGTCTGATCGAAATTCCCATGGGCACCTCTCTGCGGACTATCATCTATGATATCGGCGGCGGCATTCCCAAGGGCAAAAAATTTAAGGCGGCCCAAACCGGCGGACCTTCCGGCGGCTGTCTTACCGAAACGCATCTGGATATTCCCATTGACTACGAAAACCTGACGGCAGCCGGCTCTATGATGGGCTCCGGCGGTTTGATCGTTATGGATGAGGATACCTGCATGGTGGATATTGCCCGGTTCTTTTTGGAATTTACCCAGGAAGAATCCTGCGGCAAATGCCCGCCCTGCCGTATCGGCACCAAGAGAATGCTGGAGATTTTAGATAAGATCACCTCCGGCAACGGCACCCCTGAGGACCTTAATAATTTGGAGGCCTTGGCCGAAACCATTAAAGATGCCTCTCTGTGCGCTTTGGGCCAGACGGCGCCCAATCCGGTACTTAGCACGATCAAGCATTTCCGTCATGAATACGAGGCTCATATTTATGACAAGAAATGTCCGGCCGGTGTTTGCCAGGCCTTGTTGTCTTACAAGATTGATGCCCGCAAATGCAAGGGCTGCAGCCTCTGTGCCAGAAATTGCCCCACTGAGGCCATCAGCGGTAAGGTGAAAGAGCCTTATGTCATCGATCAGGCTAAGTGCATTAAATGCGGCGAATGTATGAACCGCTGCAAATTTGGCGCCGTCATCAAAGAGTAGGGCTCCGCCCTTAAAAAGGAGTGTGTTAGCAATGGAAATGGTAACGGTTTATATAGACGGCGTGGAAATTAAAGTTCCGTCGGACTATACCGTCCTTAAGGCCGCCAGGAAGGCGGGTATAAAGATCCCCACCCTTTGCTACTTAAAGGATATCAACCAGATCGGCGCTTGCCGGGTCTGCCTGGTGGAAATCGAAAAAGCCAGAGGACTGCAGGCTTCCTGCGTATATCCCGTATCGGAAGGTTTAAAAGTTTATACCCATACTCCTAAAGTCCTGGCTGCCCGCAAATCAGTAATCGAACTTTTGCTGTCCAACCATCCTCAGGAATGCCTGACCTGCAGCCGCAGCACCAACTGCGAATTGCAGAGCCTGGCCAAGGAGATGGGGGTTTCCGATATACCTTATACCGGAGCGCGGACCATTTACGATCTGGATCTGTCTTCGGCTTCTATCGTCAGAGATGCTTCTAAGTGCATCTTATGCCGCCGCTGCGTATCCGTCTGCAACCAGGTACAGCAGGTAGGCGTTTTGGGCTTGATTGACCGGGGCTTTGAAGCTACTGTAGGGCCTTCTTTTGGCCATGGCATCGGAGAAGTCAACTGCACCAATTGCGGCCAATGCATCAACGTTTGTCCCGTAGGCGCATTAAGAGAAACAGATCATACGAAACGGGTCTGGCAGGCTCTGGCCGATCCCTCAAAGCATGTGATAGTACAGACTGCCCCGGCCGTACGGGCCGCTTTGGGCGAAGAGTTCGGTTTGCCCATGGGCACTCCCGTCACCGGCAAAATGGTGGCAGCTTTACGGCGCCTGGGCTTTGATAAAGTTTTTGATACGGACTTCAGCGCCGACCTAACGATTATGGAAGAAGGAAATGAAGTTATCGACCGTCTGGTTAACGGCGGCAAGCTGCCGGTGATTACCTCCTGCAGCCCGGGCTGGATTAAGTTTTGCGAACATACCTACCCGGAGCTTCTGGATAACTTGTCCACAGCCAAATCTCCCCAGCAGATGTTTGGGGCTTTAGCCAAAACCTATTATCCGGAGATAGAAGGCATCGATCCTAAATCCATTTATTCCGTATCGGTTATGCCCTGCACAGCCAAGAAATACGAATGCCAGAGGCCGGAAATGGCTCAGGATGGCATTCCCGATGTGGATGCGGTACTGACCACCAGGGAGCTGGGGGCCATGGTCCGCCGGGCCGGCATTGATTTTGTCAATCTGCCCGACGAAGTGGCTGATGCACCTATGGGGCTGGGTACCGGCGCTGCCGATATCTTCGGCGTCACCGGCGGCGTAATGGAAGCTGCCATCCGTACCGTATACGAAGTTGTGGCCGGCAAGCCTTTGCCCAATCTGGAGCTGGAGCCTGTCCGGGGTATGGAAGGAATTAAGGAAGCTACCCTGGATATACCAAACTACGGCGAAGTCCGGGTGGCGGTAGCCCATGGCCTGGCCAATGCCGGCAAGCTGATGGATGCGGTGAAATCAGGCAAAAAGCAATACCATTTCATCGAAGTCATGGGTTGCCCCGGCGGCTGTGTCGGCGGCGGCGGTCAGCCCTTGGTTACCAGCGGCCAGCGGCTGGATCTGGATGAGGAATATCAGGTTGTGCGGCGTAAAGCTATTTATGCCGAGGACCGGGGTAAGACTCTGAGGAAGTCCCACGATAATCCGGCCATTAAGGAAGTCTATGAGAAGTTCCTGGGCAAACCCCTCAGTGAAAAATCTCATCATCTGCTGCACACCCACTACACTTGCCGGGGCAAGTATAATGTGGAAATTCCCGAGGCCCATGCAACCGCTAAGAAATAGTGACGGGAGACTGGGATAAGCCGGAATGGGGAAATAGAAGAGGCCTTGGAAGAAGGCCTTGGAAGAGAATGTAGAAAAACTGCCGTAGTTCATGGAGCTGCGGCAGTTTTTTTGAGCTGCAGGGAGGAATCCTTATTAGTCGGCACTGAGAATGTAAGGCAGGCAGGTTTTCTGTACAAAAATTGCGCTTGTAGGAAAATAGGCGGGGTCGGGTGTGCAAAAATTGCGTTTGTAGGTGAAATGTAAGAGGAAAATCTGCCTCCAACCGAGGGCACTGAAAAAGTCGGCGGCAAATCGGGCGAGGTGCACAAAAATCGAAGTTGTGTCGCAGCGGACACCAAATTTAGGTTAAAAGCAGAGGCTAACTGCACAAAAATCGAAGTTGTGTCGCTCTATTGCCTTCAAATTGGCTCAGATTACGAAGAACTGCCCTATAATCCATCACACAACCTCGATTTTTGTGCATCTGGAACCGAAAAACAACCAAATCCTCTGCTTGCCGTCACACAACCTCGATTTTTGTGCAGTTGGCAACAGTGAATCGGATTTTAGCCACTATACGGACTGCGACTTTTTCAGTGCCCTCCCTTCAACCGTAAATTTTGCACAGAAACAGCCTGATTTGGCTTGAGTTGCTCCTGAGAGGGGATGCCATTTACATACAAACGAAAAAAATGAACAAACTGCCAGCTGAAATTGCATACAACCGAAAAAATTGCACAGAATGGCCCCAGTCACTGTCCGCCGCCAGGGGTCAGTGCTTACGCAGCTTCTCAAACTACTCGCCTTTTTTCGGCAAAAGTGGTATAATCAAGAACATTGTGGATAGATCAGAATGTTGGGATGCGAATAGAAGATATGTTGGGAAACCTAATCAACGTAGGTGCAATCGCCTTCGGTTGCCTTATCGGCAGACTTTTCGGCAATAGATTAAAAGAAAATTACCGTCAGAGTGCTATCAAAGCAGGGGGATTAGCGTTACTGCTTTTGGGCATGCAGATGGCTTTGCAGGTTAACCATTTTATTCAGTTGCTTTTAAGCCTGGTTATCGGCAGCCTGCTGGGCGAAGCTTTAGATATTGACGGCGCCATGGAAAGATTCGGCAAAAGGGTAGAGGACAAGCTGGCCGCCGGCAGTGACGGCTTTAGTAAGGCCTTTGTTTATGCCACCCTGCTTTTTTGTATCGGGCCTATGAGTATCATGGGCAGTCTTCAGGGCGGTCTTCAGGGGGAGTATAGCATCCTGGTTACGAAAGCGGTGCTGGACGGTATTTTTGCCGCTGTGCTTACCGTAACCATGGGGATCGGCGTCCTGGGCTCCGCCGTAACCACCGGCATCTATCAAGGAGCCATTGTACTGGGAGCCCGCTGGGTGGAGCAGTACCTGACCGATTCCATGATCACCGAGATGACGGCAGTAGGCGGCGTATTAATTCTGGCCATCGGCTTCAATATGCTGGAAATCAAAGAATTTAAAACCGCCAACATGCTGCCGTCGCTGCTGCTGATCTGCCTGCTGGTAGGCCTATGGCAGTGAGGCAAAAAACGACGAAAACTACTAGGTTTAGCCTTGTTTTATCAGCATTTGCCTAGATGTAGTGGCGCATTTTTTTACTTGCTTTTTAGGCAGGATTCGTCTATAATGTTAACAAAATATGAACAAGAATTTGCTAAAATATAAACGTCAGAATTTGCTAAAAATATTTTCCAAAAGACAGGGGGAGATGTCTTGAGTATTCTTTCTAAAAAAGAAAACTCTATGTTGGACATAAAACATCAGCGAAATGATAAGATCACATTTATGGTCATGGGTGGCCCCGGCAGCCCCATAAGGGATATCCGGATCTCTGCCAAAAAGTTTAAAATCGGTTTCAGCATTTTCTGTGCATCTTTGATTGCCTTTGGCAGTACCGCCACTTATCTGACTCAAGATTATCTTAATAGTAAAAAGATTTTAGTAGCTTTAAATGAAGAAAATCAAGACCTGACCAGTACCAACCAGGATCAGGCAGTGGTAATCGAAGATTTACAAACCATGGCCGTCAACATGAAAACGAAGCTGGAGGCCATTGAGTCTTTAAACTCTGAGGTGCGGAGCAAAGTAGGCCTGGAAGATGACGACAGCGGCGAAAGCCGGGTGGTTGCCGGTTATACCGTATCCCGGGGCGACAGCGCTGTGGTTGATACAGAGGGCAATGTGGATGAAGAGATGGATACCTTGGAGGATTTGCGTCAGGAGCTGCTGGATATGGATTTGCAGATGACTGAGCAAGCCACCGAGCTTCTCTACCTCAAAGACGATGTGGACAAGCAGTTAGCCTTTGAGGCGGCACTGCCCAGCTATTGGCCGATGAATGGTATTTTCACATCTCCTTTTGGCACCAGGCGCAATCCTTTCGGCCGGGGCACTGAATTTCACCAGGGCATTGACATTGCTAATAAGTCTGGTACGACTATCCGGGCTGCCGGTGATGGCGTAGTTACTTTTGCCGGCGTCAAATCCGGCTGGGGCAAAATGGTACTGATCAGTCACGGCTACGGTTACGTTAGCCAATATGCCCACTGCAGCAGCATTGATGTCCTCGAAGGCCAGACGGTGAAGAAGGGTGATATTATTGCCAAATGCGGCAGCACCGGCCGGGCCACCGGGCCACACCTTCATTTCGGAATTCAGTTAGACGGCAAATTCATTGATCCTATGAAGGTTTTGGATGCCGGGGAGGCAAAGAAATAATGGCAAAAGATCGAGCGGAAGCCGTAGGCACCATCATCAGTGAAGACTGTCGTTTTGAAGGCAATATCTGGCTGGAAAGCAGCATCAGAATCGACGGCAGCCATACCGGAGACGTGGTGACGGAAGGCGATATTTATATCGGAGATAAAGGCTCTTGCGTAGGTAATCTTAACGCCCGCAATTTCTATATTTGCGGCGCCATCAAGGGTGACGTTACGGCTAAGGGCAGAATTGAGCTTAGCAGCAAAGCCAAGCTAAGAGGCAATGCCACCATGGGCAATCTGATCATGGAAGAAGGGGCGGAATTTATCGGCAGCTGCCGTACCCTCAATACCTTAAATCAAGATCAAGAAGAAGAAAATATTGCCTGAGATATAGTATAATCACGGCAGAAATAGCAACAGAACGGCATTGGGTCAGCGATGATCCCGATGCCGTTTTTTTCGTACTTTTGGCGGACAAACAGCAAAAATCCCCGGGTCCGGCTGGCAAAATTACCGGGCTTAATTGGCAAAATTGCCACTGTCATGATATAATGGGGCGGTATAATAGTTTGAGGCAAAAGGGCAGTATTGCCCGGGAAATAGAAGAATAAGGAGCTCAGCATCATCATGAAGCAAAATATGTTGATGGCAGAATTACAAAAGAAAGCGGAGGCTTGCCAAAACTGCGGCCTGCGAAAAGAATGCAACCAGGTAGTGTTTGGCGAGGGAGTATTGGGAAAGGGCCTGATGGTTATCGGCGAAGGCCCCGGCCAGGAAGAAGACAAGCTGGGCCGTCCCTTTGTAGGGCGCGCCGGCCGTCTTTTGGATATGATTCTGGAATCAGCAGGTTTTTCCCGGGAGAGAAATACCTATGTGGCCAATATCGTTAAATGCCGTCCGCCGGGCAATCGCACGCCTTTGCCGGAGGAACGGGAGGCTTGCCTGCCATATTTGCAGGAGCAGATTCGTCTGGCAGAGCCGAAAATCATCATTCTTTTAGGAGCCACAGCTCTACAGGGGTTGGTGGATCCCAAAGCTAAAATCAGTGTCAGCCGGGGACGTTTTCAAGAATGGCAGGGTATTCAGATGATGCCTACTTATCATCCCGCCGCCCTTTTACGAAATCCCAATTTGAAAGCTTTAGTATGGGAAGATATGAAACTGGTTGTTGAAGAGTACCGAAAACTGGTGGACCCCAATCATTTCAGTGAATATCATTAAGGATTTGTCTATCCTAAATTAAGGAGGCCCGCTAATGCCTTGGGCGGATATTATCATTATACTTTTTATTACTATAGCTGCTTTTATTGGCTACCAGGTAGGCCTGCTGGGAGCTTTTAAAGGCTTTATCGGCAGTATCATCGGCCTAATTTCAGCCTGGCTCCTGACTCCTCTTGCCCAAGCCTGGCTGGAAGGATACTGGGGGGTAGAAACAAAGCTGGCGGAGTTTTTGAGCGCCAGGATACCCGCCTCTTTGCAGGAGTTGATCCGGACCTTGGGCCAAACCGCCCAAACCCTTCAGGATATTAAAACCAGCCTGTTGGCTTTGCCCTTACCGCCGGAGGTCGCCTCTTATCTGCAGCGGGCTTTAGAGAAAGCGCCGGCAGAGTCGGTACCCTCGCCGGAGCTGATCGTCAGCGTCCTTATGCGGGAAATCAGCCAAAGTATTTTGTGGGCTGTGCTGTTTATGATTATCTGGTCCCTGATTACCTTTTTGGTCAGAAGCTTTTTGGGTATGCTATTTGCCGATAGCGAAGGCAAAACCTTCTTAGGCCTCTTTGACGGCCTGCTGGGCATGATAGCCACTACGGTATTGGCAGCCTCTTTCCTGGTAATCTTTTGCGGGTTGGTTTATCCTGTTATTCTGATGTCCGAGGGCGCCGAAGGTATGGCCCGAATCTATCCTTATCTTTTGGATTCAAAATTAGTGAGCTGGCTGGCCGGTATTTATCAAATATATGTGATCCCCTGGGTGGCATGATATAGAAAGTGGTGCTTAAAATGGACATCGAAGGAAACTGGACCAGAATCAAGACCCACCGCCGGCGCTTTTCAAGCCTGGAGATCCAAGGGCTGGCGGAGACCTTGTTTCGAGGCCAGGAAGACTGGCTGGGAGAAAAACTGCGGCGGCGGGAAGATCAGGCTTTAGCTTTGGAGTTCTTAGGTTGCCTGGGCCGCAGCGGCAGTCCCAAGGCAGTGGCTCTTTTACTGAAGTATCTGGAAGAGCGGGAGGAAGTTTTGCAGCTGGCAGCAGCGGCTGCTTTGAAAGTCTGTCCGCCGGCTTTGATTTTGGAGCCCTTGGCACAAATAATGCTCCGGCAAAATCATAGCTCAGTGAAAGCCGGCGAGGTCTTGCTGGCTTTGGGGCCCGAAGGAGCCGACAGCCTTTGGAATCTCTGGTTTGTTACAGAATGCCCAGGGGGCTTAAAAGCCCAGATTCTTCAACTGTTGGCGGAGATAAAAGACGAACGCTGCCAGGATCTGGCGTTTTTGGCGCTGATGTCCGGCGGCGAGGAATTGGTCAGGGCGGCGCTGAAAGCTGCCGAGAAGCTGGAAATGAAAGACCTGTGGGGGAATGTGGCCGGCTATCTCAAGCATCCCAGCTGGCGGCTGCGGGGCAGGGCCGTTTTACTTCTGGGTAGCTGGGGCGAAGGGGAGGCCTTGCCTTATCTTCGGGAAATGGGAGAAGACCCGGACCCTTGGGTGGAAGAAGAACGCCAAAAGGCCATAAGCAAGATAAACGAAAGAACGGAATGTTGACAGAAAAACAAACAGGACGAAAAAAGGATAAAAAATGAGAGAGTGGATCGCAACCTATGTGGTAGAAAATCAAAAAATCCTTGAGATAATTTTCGTGCCGGTTTTGATTATTGCAGGAGGCCTGATTTTGATCCGGGTGGCTAATGCGCTGATTGACAGCCTGACGAAAGCCCGGCTGAACAGGGTATCCAGGCCCTTTGATCACAATCGGATCAAAACCCTGGAGAGCCTGCTGAAGAATCTGGTTAGGTACGGCCTGTATTTTGTCATGACCGTAACCGTTTTGGACCGTCTGCGTGTGCCGGTAATGGCCATATTATCCACAGCCGGTGTCCTAGGCGTGGCCGTGGCTTTCGGCGCTCAAAGCCTCTGCCGGGATATTATCACAGGATTTTTTATCTTATTTGAAGACCAATACCTGGTGGGCGAATACATCGAAGCCCAGGGAGTGGCCGGCTACGTGGAGCAATTCAATTTGCGCTGCACTTATTTGCGGGATTTTGACGGCCGGCTGCATATCTTGCCCAATGGCGGTATGACTTTAGTGACCAACCACCATCGGGGCAGTTGCCGGGTAATGGTGGAACTAACCGTATCTTATGAAGAGGATATCGGCAAAGTCGTTGCGGTGCTGCAGGAGGCCTGCGATGCTGTCAACGAAGAATTCAAAGAAATTATCCGGGATAAAATTACGGCTTTAGGTATTGTGGATTTAACGGCCGCCGGTATGGTGGTTCGTATGATGGGCAAGTCGCAGCCCATGGAGCAATGGGGCCTTGAAAGAGCCTTGCGCAAAAAGGGCAAAGAAGCGCTGTCGGCTCAAGGCATAGCTATAGCCTATCCCCACACGCAGGTGATTTTGGAGGAGAAAGCATGAGCCTTTATACCGAGGGGACCGTACTGACATTAAAGAAGCCCCATCCCTGCGGCAGCAAGGACTGGAAGGTGCTGCGGCCCGGCTGGGAATACCGTCTGCAATGCATGGGCTGCGGCCATATTATGCTGATGCAGCGGGAGCAGTTGCTGAAGCTGGTGAGAAAAGCTGCTTCTCCTGATTTATCTGACTTGTCCTCACGACAAGAGCATGAATGAACAAAAAGTAAACAAAAGAGAAAGGTTTAAAGGAAAAGGGGAAAAAAGGTCGAATCTTCCATAGTAAGAGGTGAGGGAAGATGAAGTATTTTTTAGGGAAA
>JBCFAO010000042.1:0-35872 GCA_038562165.1 Clostridiales bacterium
TGTACAATGGTTCTCACAAGGGGCAGCCTCCTTTGGTGTTTAATGGTTTTTGCGACTTTATTAAACCACATTTTACTGCCTCTTGTTTATTTTTTTATCCTACATCTATTTTACACCGAGGATGACTGAATAGGATTTCTCTGCCGGCACAAACTAAACCGGAAGAAGATACGGGAAAGGATGATTGACTATGGACAAAACTCTGCGCAAAAAAAATGGCGCCGTTAATCAAGGAGCCATTTTTGAAACGAAAGTTACCACTTCCGCTATGGATTGTACCGGGCTGATCCCTTCGTTAGTAACGTCCGACAGCGAAGCCGAATCTTATGAAGACCTCTATCCTATCAATCTGCCGGGAGGCAAAGACAAAGTGTAAGGCTGTAAAAAAGCATATTCAGCAAAGGTACCCAGGCAAAAGCGGGCTTGAAAACAAGCCCGCTTTTGTTATAATAATAATTACAGCGTTCTGATTAACGGTTCGACAGAAAGGATGATTCTCCGTGAAAAAAGCCCTGCTCCTTTCAGAAAAGGATAATACGGCCACTGTTCTTGAGGATGTGGCTATAGGCGATGAGGTGGAAATAAAGGACGCAAATAAGGCGGCCCTTTGCATAATCAGAGCTTTGAATGATATAAACAGAGGCCATAAAATCGCGATTAAGAATCTTCAGACTGAAGATGAAATCATCAAATACAATCATACTATTGGAAAGGCTACGCAAGGGATTAGCGCCGGTCAGCTTGTTCATATTCATAATCTTGCCAGCCGCCGGGGCAGAGGTGATTTGCGATGAACATTAAAATGTACCGGCGTGAAAACGGCAGCTATGGAGCGAGAAACCGCATTGCGGTAATACCCACTGTAGCCTGTGTGAATCATGTGGTTCAGCTCATCGCTTCTGCCGTAGAGATAGCCGATGCCTATACTCATCCTTACGGCTGCGACCAGCTAGGCTACGATAAAGAGCTTTCCAGCAAATGTTTAGCAAAAATGGGCATCCATCCAAACAACGGCGCCGTTCTCGTCGTTGGTTTAGGCTGTGAAGAAATACTTCCCCTTGATTTGTATAAAGCTATAAAATCCCAACAGCCAAATACGGAATTGCTGGTTATGCAGGAGGTTGGCGGCACAGAGAAAACTGTGGAAATCGGCAGAGAAATTTGTAAAAAGTTTGCAGCTAAACTTGAGGGCCTGCAAAAAGTTGAGACCGATATTGCTAACCTGACCGTCGGTGTGGAATGCGGCGGCTCTGATTTCACTTCGGGGATCGCTTCAAACCCGGCGGTAGGCGTATTTACCGAAAAGCTTACCGCCCTGGGCGGCAAGGTGGTTTTTGGCGAGACAACGGAGCTGATGGGAGCGGAAGATATCATTAAAGAGCACTGTGCCAGTGAAGAAATCTATAATTTTATTGTGGGCAAGATCAAAAAGGTTGAAGATATCGCCATTGATATGAAAGTGGATTTAAGAGGGACTCAGCCTTCTCCCGGTAATATTGAGGGCGGCCTTTCCACTATCGAAGAAAAATCTTTAGGCGGCGTCTGCAAAATAGGCCGGGCCCTGATTGTAGCAGCTTTGGAGTTTGGCGATACGGCTACGAAGAGCGGCGTCAGCTTCGTTGATACCCCCGGCAACGATATGGCTTGCTCCCTGGGATTAAGCGCAGCAGGGGCCCAAATTATCATCTTCACCACAGGCAGGGGCACTCCTATGGGCTTTGCAGCCGCACCAGTGATAAAAGTAACGGCCAATTCCAAGGTAGCCCAGCTAATGAGGGAGAATTTTGATATCGATTTATCGGATATCGTGGAAGGCGATACTTCTATAGCAGCAGGCGGGGAAACGATTTTTAATCAAGTCCTTGCCGTAGCTGAGGGCGAGTTGACGGCGGCCGAAAAATTAGGGCATAGAGAGTTTTCCTTATATAGAGTTTCACCAATATTGACATAGGGATATTGACAAGAGATATTGAAAGAAAGCCGGTGCGTAATGTTTCCCAGATTCGTCATGATTAAGCAAAATTATCAGGCAGATAAAATCGCCGATATACCGGAAGCCGTCATCAAAGCAGTGCGGGAAATAGAATATGACTTGAACAGCTTAAAGGGGCAAACCGTGGGTATTGCCGTAGGCAGCCGGGGTATCAGCAATCTTGGGACTATTGTAAAAAAGGTGGTTGATCTGGTGAAAGAGCACCAGGGCCGCCCCATTATTTTTGCAGCTATGGGAAGCCATGGCGCCAGTACGCCTTCCGGGCAAGAAGAAATCCTCCATTCCCTCGGTATAACTGCAGAAAGCATAGGGGCCGAGATCATCTGGACAACGGAAAGCGTATTGTACGGAAAAGCGAAAAACGGCATGGAGGTTTATGGCGCTAAAACTGCCCTGGATTTTGATAAAATGATTATCATTAATCGTATCAAGGGCCATACGGATTTTGAGGATATCACTGAAAGCGGCCTCTGCAAATTATTAGCTATCGGTATAGGAAATCATCAGGGAGCTACAAGTATCCACGCCAACGCTTTAAGGCTGGGCTATGGGCCCGCCATCCGCGAAGCGGCAGCCCTGATGTTAGAGAAACTCCCCGTCATATTTGGCATAGCCATAACGGAAAATTGGAAGCAGGAAACAAACGGTATTCAAGGAGTGCTGCCTGAAAAGCTCCTGAAAACAGAAATGGCTCTATTGGAAAAAGTAAAAAACAGCTCCATCAAATTGCCCTTAGCTGATCTTGATACCCTGATTATACAGGAAGCCGGCAAAAATATTTCCGGCACCTGCGTTGACACGAAGGTTGTGGGCAGAATCATGATTCCGGGCCAGGCCGAGCCTGCCGCGCCGAAGATCAAGACCGTAGCCGTACTGGATTTCACCGAGGCATCCCATGGCAACGCAATGGGCCTGGGGGTAGTCGATATCATTACCAAAAGGGCCTTTGCTAAAATTGATATCGAGGCCACCTCCATAACCGGTATGACCTCCACCTGCCTTCTCCAGGCAAAAATTCCTTGCGTGGCGCCCAATGACCTTAAAGCTATCGAGGTTTCCTTCACCTCCACAGGCATCGAAGAAACGGAATCTCTCAGGGCCATTTACATCAAAAATACAAGCTCCCTGGAATATATGGCCGTATCGGAGAAGGTCTTTGACGCCATAAAAGACAAGGCGAATATCGAAAAAATAAGCGAGCCTTTTGAATTGACCTTCGATGAGGCGGGAAATCTGGAAACTTTATTTTAGCCGGTTATCTTTACAAAGCCCGTATTTTTGTTATAATAAAAAAGGTCAAGCAGGAAAGCATTCTTTCCTTGCTGCAAGGGCCCGTAGCTCAGCTGGGAGAGCGCCGCGTTCGCAATGCGGAGGTCAAGAGTTCGATCCTCTCCGGGTCCATAAAATATAGCTTCTCTGTTAAGGAGAAGCTATATTTTTTTATACCAAAAAACATAATATTATTAATATGGAACTTTTTGATCGATTGCACGTCATACTTATAAATAATGTAGTTTGTATTGAGAGGGTATATGATGAAAAAACGGTTGTCTGTTGCGCTGTCTGCGTTATTGCTTACACTGTTCTTTTCAGGTTGTGCACAAACCCCGGCAGAAACCGGACTTGGCGGAAGTAAGCAGGGCACTGAAAACGGTGTAATACAGGAAGGTAACCTCGAACAACAGAAAAATACGATAACGGTTGAATACAGCTATCAATATACAAACATGAGGCTTAAGCTTCCCCTATCCTGGGAATACGATATTCTGGCTGGTGCGGGAGATGAAGAAATTGCCGGCGGCAGCAAATCTGCCGATTACTTTGGCATACAATTTTGGCCGCAAGCCGAACCGTCAATGGCGTTTCGCCTCTATTACCACGTCAACGGCATTGGTCTGTGCGGCACTGGTGTTACATTTGAGGATATCTCCTTTGAAAACGGGTTGACGGCTACTAAATGCACCGAAAGCATAGATGATGGGTTTTGGTTTTTCCTGATTTATCATGATGTTCCGGGCTCTTACGCAGTTGAATGTTCCTCTTCAAAAGGCCAATGGTCTGAATATGAAAATGCCGTCATGTCCATTCTGGAAAGCCTAGAGATTGGAACGGGCATCTTGTCTGAGACAGAAGCAATAGAAATCGCCAAAGCGAAGTGCAGCATATCTTATGATACTGTAAGAGCCCATTTTGATTATATCAACGGCGTTTGGGAAATACGCTTCAGCGCAACTAATATAGCCGGAGGAAATCAAACTATTTGGATAGACGCGCAGGGAGAAATACAAAGCATCGTATCCGGTGAACTGATCAGTCGGAGGTAATGAGCAATATCTCAATATTGATGTGCAGATATTATGAGGCATAGCTTCCCACTACGGGGAGGCTATGCCTTTTTTTATCTCAGAAAGCGTAGTATGATAGATACAGACAAAACAGAGTTTTGTAAGGAAGCTAAAAACTCAACGAACATGGGAGAAAACATATGCAATATGCAGCGCTTTTTAGGGGAATCAATGCAGGCGGAAAGAACAGTGTAAAAATGGACGATTTACAACAGCTCTTTCTTGCTTTGGGATTGCTCAAGGTGAAAACTTATATTCAAAGCGGCAATGTGGTTTTTGAAACGGATTTAGAGGAAACGCATCTGCAACATGGGATTTGCGCAGGTTTTATGGAATGCTTTGGGTTTGAAAGCAATGTTATCCTGCGCAGCATAAATGAATTACGAGCCTTGATTAATAAACTGCCCATCTCGGCCACAAAGATTGCTGCTGCCGAAGCTGCCGATTCCCAGGTTGAGCATCTTTATGTCTATTTTTTAGACACCCCACCTGAGCAATCACAAATTGACGATATCTGTAAGGGGTTTGTTGGCCCGGATGTACTGCGAAAAGAGGATAAAGAGGTCTACCTTCTTTGTTACCAAAGTATACGCAAGTCAAAACTGGCGATTCGCGCCGCAAAAGCATTTCCTTCGGCCACCGTTCGAAACTGGAAAACTGTCAATAAGCTATATGATATGTTAAGCTCTTTATAAAATCATTCCGATTTTCATAGAGCATTGACAAATTTGGATTTGCGGAGAAAATTTATGCAGCTAAGAAAATATCAATCCTCCGACTGCCCTGTTTTAGCACAATTGTTTTATGATACCATACACGCAATAAACGCAAAGGACTACACCCAAGCTCAACTTGATGCCTGGGCAACGGGCAGTGTGGATTTATCCGCCTGGGACAATTCCTTTTTAAAACACAATACCCTTGTTGCCGAAATAAATGGCCGGATTGCAGGTTTTGGGGATATGGATGACAGCGGTTATCTGGACCGGTTGTTTGTCCATAAAGACTATCAAGGACTGGGTATTGCTTCGGCTATTGTAAAGGCACTGGAGCTTGCCGCCCTCAAACAAAATATTTTTAACTTTACCACTCATGCATCAATTACCGCCAGACCCTTTTTTGAGAAGCAGGGATATCAGATTTTACGGGAGAATACGGTAATAAGAAAAGGCGTCACATTAAACAATTTTATCATGGAAAAAGCTGTGCCGATTGTTTATGGAGGAAAGTAAGATGGAAAAACTCCGCCGGCTCCGAAAGCCCCCTCCCTCTTGCCAAGCTTGACGACAGCATTTAACGGCAACATAAGCATGCTAACGACAAATCTAACGAGGACAAACCTATTTTCAAGGAATGGCTTGAAATTAAGGTTTGTCATTTTTATGCCCTCAAGCAGCATTCAGCAATCCCCTTCTGATTGACTAACAAGTCAATTCGTGTTACAATCTAAATTGCGATTGACTAACGAGTCAATAAAAGGAGTTGCTTATATGGATTTTCTCGCAATAGAAAAAAAGGTTGCTTTCAGCCCTCCGGTTCAGGAGCACAAAATTATGACCATGGACCCGGATAAACGTGTGCGTGTCCTGAGCGCCGCCATGGAAGAATTTCTTAAGGGTTATAGTAAGGCCAATACGGATGTCATTGTGGAACAAGCAGGCATTTCCAAAGGACTGCTCTTTCACTATTTTGGCTCTAAGAAAAGACTCTTTCTTTTCCTGCTGCAGTATGCCATCGACATAGTCAGCACGGAATATGCCAAGGCTGTGGCTCCAAACAAGGACTTTATTGAAACAATATGGGATATCTCCATGATTGCCGTTGATTTACTCACCACCATGTCTCTGCTCCTTCGCTTTATGGGTTATGGCGTCTTGACTCTGCGGGAGGAATTTCCGGAAGAAGCAAGCCGATTTGCCAACCCTTTGGACCGACTTTTTGAAAGGGCCCGGCGGCAGATGGACCATGGCGCTTTCCGGGAGGATATCGACGTTGAAAAAGCGTCGGATATGATTATCTGGACGATCCACGGCTACAACCACCGGATTGCCCAGTATGACTGGAGACAAGAGGACTGGAACAGGCAGATTGATAAAATCAAAGGGGAGCTGCGGGAATATCTGGATTTGTTGCGCAAGGTGCTATACAAAGATGGAAACGAGGTCTGAGCATGTTTTTAACCGTATCGAATCTTACCAAAAGCTATTATGGCGGGATTACCACTCCGGTGCTGGACGGAATAAACATGGAGCTGGAACAGGGCTCTGTCGGAGTGATTCTCGGTCCCTCGGGCTCGGGAAAATCCACGCTGATGAACATCATTGGCGGTGTGGACCGGGCAGACGGCGGCGAAGTCCTGGTGGATGGAATCAACGTAACAGCACTGACCGATGATCAGCTTACCGAATACCGGCGGGAACGGATTGGCTTTATCTTTCAGTTTTACAACCTTATACCTAATCTCACCGTGGCCGAAAACATTGAGGTGGTATCCAACATCAGCAAAGCCCCCCTTCCTGTTGACGATGTGCTGTCGGCGGTAGGACTGGCCGACAAGAAACGCCGTTTCCCCCGGGAGCTATCCGGCGGAGAACAGCAACGGGTTTCCATTGCCCGGGCCATTGTCAAAAACCCGGCCCTGCTCCTCTGCGACGAACCTACCGGCGCCCTGGATTATGTCACTTCACGGGATGTGCTGGCTCTTCTTCAGAAGGTCAACGCCGAGTACGGTACCAGCATCCTGATGATTACCCACAACAGTGCCATTGCCGGCATGGCGCAGGCCGTTTATAAGCTAAGAGACGGCAAAGTGGCGGAAGCGTACCGCAATTCCCAGCTTGTTCCGGCGGAAAGGATTGAGTGGTAATGGCGCTGCAAAAACGGATTTGGCGTATATTAAGTGAAAACAAAGGGCGTTATATCGGCATCTTCATCCTTATTTTCCTGGGTAGTTTCACTCTTGTGGCAGCCAAAGGTTTCGCTGACAATTACGGGTTGCTGGTAAACCGTTTTGCTCTCCACAATTTGCAGGAAGACCTCTCCTTTTCCGTTGACCAGCCTCTGGAGGGACTGGCGGCCCTGAAACAGGAAACCGGCGCGGCCATTGAACCTTACCGGTATGCCGATATTCCCCTTTCAGACAAAGGAGAGCTGCGGTTGCTCACGCCGCAGCAAACCGTCAACCTGCCGGCCGTCACATCCGGCAGCGGGCTGCAGCAACCGGGTGATATTCTGATTGACCCCTTCTTCGCCTCCACCCACGGATTTAAAATCGGCGACAGAATTGACACAGGTCATCAAAGCTTTCGCATCGTCGGTACCCTGGCCTTGCCCCACTATATCTACCCCCTCAAATACATCAACGATATTCTGCCTCCCAGTGGCTTTGGCATTGGTCTGGTCTCCCCGGCGGATATGGATAGTCATCCGGAAGCGGTAACGGTTTATTCCGTCCGCTTTGCCGCCAGGGATAACCTGGGCGGGCAGGTCATCGGTTTGCGGGCAGCCCTGGAAAAGCAAGGTGTGGGGCTTTCCGATTGGACTGACGCCGGAAACAACAAACGAATCCGAATGCCCTGGGCTACCATCACCGGAGCAAAAACCATAGCGGTTCCTCTTCCGGTAGCCCTGTTCCTTCTGTGCTGTCTGATTGTGGGCATTGTGATCTGGCGAACGGTAAAGGCAGACAGCGTAATTATCGGCGCCCTGTATGCCCAGGGCTACCGCCGCCGGGAACTGACCCTTCACTATCTTACTCTCCCTTTGTTGCTGGCCGCCGCCGGCGGACTGACGGGGGTGCTGATGGGACTGCCCACAATCTATCCCACCGTAAAGTATATGGCAAACAGTTATTACATCATCCCCTATGAAAAGCTTGCTGTGTCTGCCGCCGATGTTTTGGCCGGCATCCTTATGCCGTCAGCCTTTTTAGGGTTGGCCGCTTTTCTTGTCATCCGGCGGGAATTGCGTAAAACCGCCGGAGAACTGATGAAAGGCGATAGAGGGAAAACGAAGATCAACTTTCTGGAGCGCGGGCTTCGGTTGGAGCGGTTTTCTTTCGGCACCAAATTCCGTCTGCGTGAACAACTGCGCAGCATTCCCCGGCTGCTGTTTTTGCTGTTTGGCGTAACCGCCGCATCGGTCATGATGATGTTTGGTTTTACGATCAATCATTCCATGAATGTAGTTTTTCAGAGCGGCGTTGACGGTACCTACGATTACGCTTGGGAGTATTCCTTCAAAGAAACGCGCCAGGGCCAAGTGCCTGATGGAGCTACCCCCTTCAATGCCCTTCGCTGCTACCCGGAGAGTAAAGAAAATGCTGAGTTTTACCTCACCGGCATCGCTTCTGATGCTGATGGCATCTTTTTGCGGGATGCTGGCGGCAATCTTCTGCCCAAAAACCAGGTAAACATCACTTACCTGCTGGCTGACCGGCTGAAGCTGCGGGAGGGCCAACGAATTGCCTTTGTCAGCAAACTGGATGGCCGGTCTTATGAGCTGGTTGTGGACGGAATTGTCCAGACCTATTCCGGTCAGTTTATCTACATGCCCCTGGAAGACTTCAACAAGTTGACCGGGCAGCCGGCAGGAAGCTATACCGGCGTGTTCAGTATGGGGGAGCTTCCTTACGAGGACTGGGAGCTTGCCGGCGTTAAGGATTTGCAGAATCTAAACAATACTATGGAGGATCTGGCAGCCCCCATGACCTTAATGGTAATCTTTATGGCCTTAATTGCCGCACTGATGGGAGCGATTATTATCTACCTTGTTACCTCTTTGATGATCGAGGAAAGCCGGGCTGCCATCTCTCTACTTAAAGTCTTCGGCTACCGGGGCAAGGAGGTGCGGTCCCTGATTCTCAACGGCTCCGCCTGGGTGGTGCTGCTTGGCTTTATGCTGAGTATTCCGCTGATGCTTGCTTCTACAAGTGCGCTTTACGGCTATCTGGGGGAAATGATCAATATGGTGCTGCCTATAATGCTAAACCCGGCATACGTGATTCTCAGTTTCGCTTTGATTGTTACCGTGTACCAGGCAACCAAGGGGCTAAGCGGGCGGAAACTTATAAAAATCCCTATGAGCGAAGCCCTTAAGGCAGGATCGGAATAGTAGATTACGGCTGATCTGCCCCTTGACATTTAGATTCTACAAATGTAGTATTAATCTATACTACATTTGTAGAGGAGGATTTGCAATGGAGCAAATCGTACATCGCCTGCCTGATGCAGAGCTTGAGGTAATGCAGGCCATTTGGAGCTGTCCGCCACCTGTCTCAAGAGCAGATATTGAAAATCTGTTGCATGAGAGAAGGCCTATGGCTGTCACCACCATTTTGACACTTCTTACGAGGCTGACGGACCGCGGTTTTCTGGCCGTTGACAAATGCGGGCGCAGCAACTGCTATACCCCCCTTGTTTCAAAACAGGATTATCTTGCTTCCCAAAGCAAGCGTTTTTTTGATAAGCTCTGCGGCGGCGACCTCTACACCTTTGCCGCTGCCCTTTGTGACAGCGGCCTTAGCAAATCCGACATCGACGAACTGCGCAGGTTGTTGGAGCGGGGTGAACTATGAATGCCTACAATTTTCTATTGGGTCTGATCCTTGCCGTAGCCGTGGGCTGGGCTTTTCATGACAGAAGCCGCTATGAAGGAAATTTTAAGTTCCACAGGCTGAAGCCGGGGCGCAAAACCTATCTGACGGAGCCCCTGCTGCTGCCCCTTTTTCTGGTTGTGCTCGTTGTCATGGTAATCGCTAAAAGCGGTACTTCCCAGGCATTAACAAGTCTGGCAGCCGCCTGCACCGTACTCTTTTTGTACATCGGCCTTTATTTTGCCCTCCTCCTTTGCCTTTTGCCCCTTTTGCGGCGTTTTATCTCCGCCCGGGCCTGCGCTGCCCTGTGGCTTTTGCCCAATCTGCTGTATCTTACCATGGCTTTGGGCGGCGCCGGCATGAAGCCCCTCATTACCATTACTCTGCCCAGGCAATGGCTTTCCCTGCTGATAGGGCTGTGGACCGCCGGCTTTGTCGGCGTCCTGCTGTGGCAGATCATCTCTCATCTGCGCTACCGCCATTTTTTGCTGCAAGGATCTGAGCCGGTTACCCGGGAGGAAATCCTGGCACAATGGAATTACGAGCAAGGGCGGCATGAGATAAAGAAAAACATTCCCCTGCTGCAATCCCCGCTGACAGCCACGCCTGTAACCATTGGCTGCTATGATCAAACCATGCGGCTTGTATTACCGCCCCAAAGCTACGACAAAAAGGAGCTGGAGCTGATTTTCAGGCATGAGTTTCGGCATATTCAGCGCTGCGACACCCGGGTCAAGGCCTTTCTCGGCTTCTGCACAGCTATGTGCTGGTTCAATCCCCTGATGTGGGTGGCCCGGCGCAAGATAGCAGACGACCTGGAGCTTAGTTGCGACGAGGCTGTACTGGAAGGCAGCAACGAGGCAACCCGCAAACAGTATGCTGAGCTTTTGCTGAAAACCGCCGGGGATGGCAGAGGCTACACTACCTGCCTGTCTGCAGCGGCCAACTCTCTGCGTTACCGGCTAAAAAATGTGATGACGCCCCGCAAACGGTTTTCGGGAGCAGTGGTTGTGGGAGCTGCCATGCTGGTCCTTTTAATGGGCGCCGGCAGCATCGCTTTGGCAGGCAGCGGCAGCAGCGTAAAGGAGCTTGTTTTTGATAAAGCTCCCCAAGAAATTGCTATAGACAGTATTACAACATACAACTGGCCTGGGGATCTGCGGGGTTTCCGAAGTGTCTACGGCTGGCAGGAAGCTGCCCTCACCGATTACCTTGCCTCCCTTCAGGTGAAGCAGGTTTATGCAGGCAATTACCTGGAAGGTAGCCAGCGCCGGCTCTATGTGGATTATGCCGAAACTGTGGCAGGAGAGGCCGTCAGTTTTACCCGGCTGGAGCTTGGCGACGGTTTGCTGCGGGCCAATATCCCCTATGATGAATTTGGTAATATCACTTATATTCTTGAAGACGAAATTGACTGGGCATATGTGGATTCCTTGCTGGATTTTGATGCGGCAGATCCTGACCCAGCCCCCTGGCCGCCGGAGATGACCATGTATTTTAACGAGGAGATCAGCGGTAAGGAACTGATGCACGCTTCTAAAAATATTCTCTCGGTCAGCAGCGGCGGCCAGCCCCAGGAGATCCCCGATCATTTCAAAGATCAAAGCCCGGGCGGCGTTGTCGGCGTTCTTCCGCCTCAGGTGAAGTTCTACTTTTCGTATGAGCCGATGGATGGTTACAAAGTCAAGGTGGAAAACTGGGATCGCACGGAAAGCTACTATGTTTCCAGTGAGGAGTTGACCGATGATACGCTGCCTCTGGCGCCCTACAGCGCCCACTATACCGTTAGCGGCCGATTCCCCACCGTAAGGGAAACGGTATATGAGATGGAGTTTTTCTTTGATATTCTGTTGCGGCCGGATGATGAATAGTAAAAAGCCCGGTTAAAACAAAAAACCCGATACGAAGGAGTATCGGGTTTTTTGCGATATTGAGGTATGTTTTGATTATGGGAGAGCTCTACTCCAAATTCAGCCTCTTGGCCAGAATCCGCTCAGTGCCGAAGAAGAATAGCGCAAGCTGCACCAGGCCCACCAGCAGGGAAAGCAGGAAGATGAGCTGAATGAACAAGTTGCCCCACTCCATAAAAGACAAGGAGTTCAGCTGATCAAAAAATCTTTGAATTGGGGGGAAATTGCTCAGAAACACCATACTAAATCCGAAAATAATGTTGAGTATAGTGGAAATAGCCACATAGGCCACCACAGACATCATAATACGGTGTTTTCCGGAAAGATGGCCTAAAGCCATGGCAAAATAAATCTGATACAGGCTGGCCAGGCCGCTGACAATGGCCAGCAACAGGAATTCTACAACGTAAAGCGGCCATAAAGGCAGCCAGCGGGACAATTCAGCCATCAGAGCGGTCCAACCCCGGGCAAGTTCAGAGAAAAAGGTCACCGGACCCACTTCTCCGCAAACCAAAATTAAAATCGACAGCAGAGCCACCAGCATGCTGGCAACGGACATGACAAAGGCTACGGAGCCTTTAGCAGCAATAAGCTGCCAGGGCTTTACGGGCAGGGTGAACATCAGGTAGCCCTCATCGGATAAAAGGCCTTTGTAAAACCGTTGAATAATAATGATGAGAGTCAGTACGGCCAGAGCCACCATTACGCCGAAGTATACGAAGGCGGAGACGCCCTGCAGAATACTGATCAAGCTGCTGAAAACGCTATTGCCTCTGAGGGCCTGATTCAGGTTCCCGCCGGTTATGGAACCGAGGCCGATAAAGGTGTTGATAATCGTCACAGCAATGACGGCTAAATAGACAGGCCCAAGGGTGCGTGCTAAGGACCTGAATTCATATTTGCAAAGCTTACTGAACATTAGTATTTCCCCCCTTCTCCCAGCTTCCATAAGCAAAAATTTCCCGGAAGAGCTGATCCACGGATTTGCCCTCTTTTTCCCGAATGTTATCCACCGTGTCATGGCGGACGACTTTGCCGTTTTGCAGGAAGATGGCTTCATCCAGAACCCGCTCAATGTCGGTGATCAGGTGGGTGGATAGCAGCACAGTACTGTTTTCGCTATAATTGGTCAAAATAGTATTGAGGATAAAATCCCGGGCTGCCGGGTCCACACCGCCGATGGGTTCATCCAGCAAGTAAAGCTGGGCCTGGCGGCTCATGATCAAGGCAAGCTGGGCTTTTTCCTTGGTGCCCTTTGACATGGTTTTGATGCGGTCCTGAGGGGCGATGCCCAGAGCGCCAAACATCTCCGTAGCTTTTGCCCGGTCAAAGTCCCCATAAAAATCGGCAAAGAAATCCGTGATATCATTTACTTTCATCCAATCAGCAAAATACATACGGTCAGGCAGGTAGGAAATCACCGACTTGGTATGAGGCCCCGGCGTCTGGCCGTCTACCTGCAGGGAGCCGGATGTGGGCTGCAGCAGGCCGCAAAGCAGTTTAATAAAGGTAGTCTTGCCGGAGCCGTTAGGACCCAGCAGACCGACAATACGGCCTCTGCCCACGGTCAAATCTATATGCTCAAGGGCAGCTTTAGAGCCGAAAAGCTTTGTCAGCCCTTGACAAGTAATAATATTGCTGTTCATCGATTCTCCTCCTTTTTCTCTTGCAGCAGCGCCTGGGCCTGATCATCGGTATAACCCAGCGCCTTCATGGACGCCAAAAATTCGTCCATTAGCTTATAAGCAAGCTCCTCCCGTACCCGGCGCAGCAAAGCCATATCCTCGGTTACGGTACGCCCCGCCGTACGGCGGGTTTCCACCAGCTTCCGGGTTTCCAGCTCAGCCAGTGCACGCTGCATGGTATTCGGATTGACCCCGGCTTCTGCCGCCAGCACCCGTACTGCAGGCACTGCTGTGCCGGGCCCATATTCGCCGGATACGATGCGCAAGGTCAACTGCTCGGCAAGCTGGAGCCAGATTGGCCGGTCTTCCGATAGCTTCCAATTCATATTACCTCCACCTTTGTATCATTGTATTAACCAACTAATACAATGATACAAAATAGTTGCCTCGTTTGTCAAGTATTTTTATTCGGCAGTTTGAAATTTTGTATAGTTAGCAATATCACACTCGAAATTTTTTCATTAATAGATTATACTTATTGAAAGAATAATTAGAGGTGATTGAAAATGCAATTCTTAGTATTGGGCTATGACGGCAAGGACGAGCAGGCGCTAGAGCGGAGAATGCGGGTACGGGATCAGCATCTGGCCGGGGCAGAAAAGATGTTCAAGGATAAAACCCTGCTATATGCCGCAGCCATGGTTGACGAAAAGAACGAAATGATCGGTTCTATGATGGTGGTGGATTTCCCCTCAAAAGAGGCTATGGAAAAAGAATGGCTGGCCAAAGAGCCTTATATAGAAGGAAAGGTCTGGGAGACTATCGAGATTAAACCCTGCAAGGTGCCCGGATTTTGTTTGAAATAATTCAATAGGTATGCCACAGGAGGATATACAAATGAGTTTCTTGGAATTGGCAAGGGAAAGATATTCGGTGCGGTCTTATGCGGCCAAGGCGGTGGAAGAGGAAAAAATCGCAGCAATTTTAAAGGCGGCTCAGATCTCCCCTACTGCCAAAAACGGCCAGCCCCAAAAGATATATGTAATAAAGAGTCCGGAGGCGCTGCAGAAGATCAGGTCTATATGCAACTATACCTTTAATGCCCCCCTTGTCTTTATGATCTGCAAGGACAATACATTGAGCTGGAAAAGCCCTTATGTCGAAGGCTATGACAGCGGTGAAATGGACGCCACTATCGCCTGCACCCATATGATGCTGGCGGCAAAGGACTTAGGCTTGGGTTCCGTATGGGTGATGCTCTTTGATCCGGTTAAAGCTAAAGAGATTTTTAACCTTCCCCCTCATATCCAGCCCGTTTGCCTATTGCCGGCAGGCTATCCTGCCGGTGACGCAAAGCCCAGCTCCTTTCATCAGAAATACCGCTCTCTGGAAGAAATGGTCACAGAATTATAAACAAATCAAACGCCTGCGGCGAAATGCTGCAGGCGTTTGTATATAAGGCCATGATGATGAATTGAGCCTAGCGATAGGTGGCGCTGGTTTGGTCCACACCATCTGTACGCAGGTTGAAACGGCTAACCAGGCTTTTGAGAAGCTGGGCCTGAGCCGACAGTTCTTCGCTGGCGGCGGCGCTTTCTTCGGAAGTGGCAGCATTGGTCTGCACGACACTGGAAATTTCTTCGATACCTTGAGAAATCTGAAAAACGGAAGCTGCCTGGCCATCGGCGGCGATAGAAATCATATCGATGATTTCCGTCGCTTCCTGAACACCGGTCACTGCCGACTCCAAAGCTTTGGCCGTTTCATCGGCAATCCGGGTGCCTTTTTCTACCGCTTGCAGGGAGCCTGCGATCAAGGCGGCGGTATTTTTTGACGCCTCGGCAGATTTACTGGCCAGATTGCGGACTTCATCGGCTACAACAGCAAAGCCTTTGCCGGCTGCTCCGGCCCGGGCCGCTTCCACCGCGGCATTGAGGGCAAGAATATTCGTTTGGAAAGCAATGTCTTCAATGGTTTTAATGATCTTGCCGATTTCATCAGACTGATGGCGGATATTGGCCATAGCCTCCAGCATCTGGCTCATCTTTTCATTGCTTTCATTAGCCGATTGGCCTACGGCATTGGCTTTCTCACTGGCCTGCCTGGCATTTGCCGCCATCTGTGTCACCTGCTCAGAAATCACATTAATGCTGGCGGCCAGTTGTTGAACGGAAGAGGCCTGGTTGGCAGCGCCTTGAGAAAGAGTTTGGGCGCCGCTTGATACCTGGTCGCTGCCGGAAGAAACCTGATCCGAGGATAACAAAATCTGCAATAGTGTGTCGTTCATCCTTTGGTTTAACCGGCGCATGGCCTGCAAAAACTCTGTGAAATCACCAACATAACAATCCGATGCCCGACTTTTTATTTTAAAATTCCCCTCGGCCAATTCGCCCAGAAGATATTGGACGTCTGTAACCATTCGCCGCAAATTATCGGTCATGTTCTGAAAAGCTGCCGATAACGCCCCTACTTCATCCTGGCTATTGGCCTCAAGCTTTACATCCAAATGGCCCACCGAAATACTCTCCGCCGCCTGAATCATCATATTTAAAGGACGAAGGGAACGGCGCAAGACCAATACAAGCAGCAGGAGCAATACCGCCAAACCTGCCGCCGACAAGGCAACCAGCAAAGGAACTGCCTGAGCTTTAGGCATGTCCATCAAAAAGGTGGTTGCAAAAATCAGGAGAATAAATACCACAGTTAAGGTACCGCCGATAATTACGGATAGCTTTGTCGCCAGTTTCATTTTCTTAAACATTGTCTGAAGATCTCCCTTTCCTTATTCTGACATGGTAAAGAACTGACTGCCTTAGTATTGGTAATATTCGCAAAAGATTTGCATATGCAGTTTATTATTAATTTAGCATAATCTATATTCAGTATACTCTGCATTATAGGGCTTCGTCAACACTGGAAAAAAATATGATTATGATGAAAATTCATGGGTTAAATTAGGTCTTTTCGCTGTAATTCCTGTTTCAGATAAGCCCGCACCAGGTTTTCCGTATTGCCACCGCTGATGGAGTAGACAATATCCTCGGTATAACGGTCAATAATGACAAAGGCTGTGCCTTTATAGGTTATTTTTAACTCTAAGGCGGCAAGCTCCGCCCGGTAGATTTCATCCAGCTCTTCTGAGGATCGATGAGGATTATCCTCCAAGGGAGCCAGATAATCCGGAGCCGATGAGCCCGGCAGCCCTTTTCCGTCCGATGTGATGATCACTTCCTGCCGGCTGCTGTCCCATTCCACCTTAGCCTCTAAATTTTCCGCCACATAACGGGCCGGCACCAGTATCCTGCCATCGATATTCTGTGGCTTCACGTCCATCAAGGGCGTAATATCTTTGCCGTTAATGATCAGCCTGATATCGGAGCCGGCAAACAAAATCGGAGAAACAGACAAGCTCAAGCCGATAGTTAAGCCCATGGCAAGCCCTGCCGCAAATTTTTTCATAAAAAACACCTCCCTAAAAACTGTAACGTTAAGGAGGTATTTTGTCAACCTATCCATTCTATGCAATGAAGAATATATTATCCATTATTTCCCAGGAAATTTTTATGCTTTAACTACTTGATGAAGCCGCCCGGCTAACCAAGCTGCCAGGGCACAGATCAGAATATCTTTAGGTATTTCCAGTGTCAGACAGGATAAAACCAAGGTCCAAAAAGGTAAAGGAACTTCCATAACGAAATTCGTAATAAACCAGCGGTAAAGAATTCCCAAGCTGTAAAGGGCCCCCAGACCGGCCAGGCCGGCCAGATAGTAATGGATAAATTTTCTCTCCAATCGGGGCCTTTTCTCCAGCAGCTTGCCGATTAGCCAGGCGGCCAGGCAAAAACCGATGAGATAACCAAAGGTAGGTTTTAATACATAGCCGAAGCCGCCGCCGCCGGCAAAAACCGGTACGCCCACCAGCCCCAGCAATACATAAGCAATTTGAGACAAGGCCCCGGCCCGGCTGCCCAAAAGCATACCGGCTAATAGAACGGCCAGAGTCTGCAAGGTCACATAATCAAAATATGGCATAGGGATTTTGAAAAAAGCCCCCGTAGCGGTCAACGCCGAAAAAAGGGCGCAATAAATTAGCTGCCGGATGGTCCAGGAGGATTTCGCCTGTTTTGCCGGCATCGATACTGAATTGGAGTTTTTCATAATTACCTTCGTTACCTCTCTTCTTCTGATTTTTAGTGATGCTTTTTTATTGCCAGCTTTGGCCTTCTTGATTACGCAAGCTGATTTCCCCTGTGTTTAATATGTGGCGGCAGCCCTGCTGATCTTCTACAATCAAAAAGCCCCATTCATTAATGTCCACCGCCTTAGCCTGATCCAGCCCTGCATAGCCTTCAATCAACACTTGTTTGCCCAATACGCAGGAGCGCCGGCGGGCTTCGTTTATCAGCTCTGCGGCTGCCGGCTCCGGTTGCTCTTCCAAAGACTTGGCCATTTGCCATATATGATTGATTAATGCTGCAGCTAAAGGATTGCGCAGCAGCTTTCCTCCTGGCTGCTGTTTTTGATCCGGGTTAGCGTCTTCATCTGCTGCGGCCGGCTCTTCCGGGCAAAGAAACCCTGCCTTATGGGCCAGTTCCATAGGAAAACCTTCCCGGCTGGATCTGACGTTAATCCCCACCCCTAAAACAACATGATCGACTATGCCGGTTTCCCAATTGGTGGCTGCTTCCGTCAAAATACCGGCAATCTTTTTGCCTTCCACATACAAATCGTTGACCCATTTAACCTTGACCCGGCAATCCCATAATTCCTCAATAGCTTGGGCAGCAGCCACCGCTACCCCCGTAGTCAAAAGCAGAGCCTGGCTGCCGGCTAGCTTTGGCCGCAGGATCATACTGAGATAGATACCGGCCCCGGCAGGGGAATAATAGCTGCGGCCCATCCGTCCTTTGCCTTTTGTTTGCTCTTCCGCAAGGATTACCGTGCCGGCGGCTGCCCCTGCCAAAGCCTTTTCTTTAGCCAGGTCATTGGTGGAATTGAGGCTTGGAAAGACCTGAATATTGGTTGGGGCAATATCCACCTGCAGATAAGGCGCTATGCCCGCCGCCGACAAAATATCATTGTCCTCCCGCAAGCGGTAGCCGCCATTGGTCTGGCTATCGATGCGGTAGCCTTCCTTCTGTAATTCCTTTATGGCTTTCCAGACAGCATTGCGGCTTACTCCTAAGGCTTTGGCCAGTTCACTGCCGGATATAAGGCTGCCCCGCTCTTTCTCCAGCCTGGCCAGCACCTGATTCTTTGTCGTCAAGACATAAGGCCTCCTTTCAGCTTATTGCTGTAATACATTTCACTGTAATACATTTTAAGCAGAAACCAGTCTATTGTCAACTATTTTTATTTTCAGGGTGACAATGATTCCAACAAGTTACTTTTCAATGGCCATCAGCCCATTTTTGCTCAAAAATGCAGGTTTGTAGAAGGGGGGCGCGGCGTTTGTGCAAAATTGCAGGTTTGTAACATCAACTCATAGCCTTTTGCTCAAAATTGCAAGTTTGTAGTATGTGATTTGGCCCGAAAATAGGGTTTTCACCCCATTATCGGGCCAAATTTGTTTCGAAACCGAGATTTAGGGGTTACAAACCTGCAATTTTGAGCAGTTAGCCCAAGCGAACGATGACAAACCTGCAATTTTGAGCAGCCGTTGCGAAGCAGGGATTATCACTGCCCCACCGCACGCGCTCTACTACTTCACAAGGCCTGTATCTTCCGGCAAGCCCATCATGATGTTCATGTTCTGTATAGCAGCCCCTCCGGCGCCCTTGCCTAAATTATCGAGCCGGCAAGCTAAGGTAATCCTTTCTTCATTGCCGAAAACAAAAATCTCCGCCCGGTCCTTATCGTTGCAGGCTTTCACATTCAAATAACCGGCCCCTTGACAACTGGCTCCCTCATAAGGCATCACCTGCACCATTTGGCTGTCCTGATAATGCTTGGCTAAAACCTCCCGGATCAATTGAGGGCTCGCCTTCTTTTGAGGTGTTTCCCCTTGCGTTCCTTCTCCTTGAGGCGCTTCGCTTTGAGGAGTTTCTCCTTGAGGAGCCCTCAGCAGCCGGGTTTCCAAATGAGTGAATACCGCCAAGCCTCTGGGGAAGCTGGCTACAATAGGAGAAAAAGACGGTGCAAAGGCCAGTCCGGCGTATTTCTGCATCTCCGGCAAATGCTTATGAGCTTGACCCAAAGCATACTCCCGGGGCGCATCGTAATCGGGATAGCGCTCCTGCCTCTGAGGATCCTCATACTCGGCAATCATGACTTTGCCGCCGCCGGTATAACCGGTAATGCTGTGGCAGCTTACGGGATAGTCTGCCGGCAAAATACCGGCTGCCACCAAGGGGCTCACCGGCAGCAGAAACGCAGTGGCATGACAGCCGGGGTTGGCCAGCCGGACAGCAGCGGCAATGGCCGTTCTGGTCACCGGAGAAAGCTCCGGCAGACCGTAGACCCATTGGGGATGGGTACGGTGAGCGGTGCTGGCGTCAATAATCCTGGTGGTCTGGTTATCCGGATCGACCAAAGCCGCGGCTTCAACGGCAGCTTGATCCGGCAGACATAAGAACACTACGTCGGCCTTATTGATGAATTGCCGGCGCATCTCTTCATTGCGCCTATCCTCTTCCGGTATCCGCAGAATCTCCACATAAGGATGGCCAGCCAAACGCTCATTAATCTGCAAGCCTGTAGTACCGGACTGCCCATCCACATAGACCTTGATTTTTTTCATTACAACTCACTCATCTTCCTATATCTCATTATAAACTAAGCCCATCAGCCAAGACTCACCATATCCGCCATACCCAACCTTAAGGAGCAAGAGAGAAAGCAGCACTTTCCCCGGCCACCCAGCCGGTAGAAAAGGCGGCCTGCAAATTGTAGCCACCGGTAAAGCCGTCGATATCCAGAATTTCCCCGGCCAAATATAAGCCGGCTGTCTTTTTGGAGGCCATAGTTTTAGGCTGAACCTCCGCCAGGGCCACGCCGCCGGCAGTAACGATGGCTTCTTCCATAGGCCTGGTGCCGGTAATCGCCACAGGCAGGGCCTTCAATACCTTGCCTAAAGCCAGCCGCTGCTCTTTGGTCAGCTCCGCCACGGGCTGCGTCTCTTCCAGGCCCGCTTCCGCGATCACTATAGGGATCAACGCCCTGGGCAGCAGATCCGTCATGGCATTAACTAACTGCTTTTTTTGGTATTGCAGAAAATCCCTCTGCAACCTTTTATCCAAAACCTCATGGCTTAAGGCCGGCTTAAAATCGATTAATACTTTGGCAGAGCCTGCCATTTCCTGGCGGTAATAGCGGCTCAAGCTCAAAATAATCGGCCCCGTCAGGCCGAAATGAGCAAAAAGCATTTCTCCCTGAAAAGAAGCAAGCAAGCGGGGAGTCCCCGTTGAATCGGAACCGCATTGAGGACTGCATTCGGAGCCGCATTCAGCCTCTCCTTTGGAACTGGATTCGGCAGCCCATAAAGAAGCCTTTACGTTTTTCAGGGTCAAGCCGGACAAAGCCGCCACCCAGCCGGTGGAGGATTCCAACGGCACTAAGGCCGGCCGGGGCTCCACTACCCGATGGCCTGCCCCTTGGGCCCAGCCATAGCCTTCGCCGGTGGAACCGGTAAGCGGATAAGACTTGCCGCCGGTGGCCAGAATCACCGCTTGAGCCCGAATCTCCAAGTCATCCCAAGCGTCATAGAGCTTAACGCCCTTTATCCGGTAGCTAGGCTTTGCCTTTTGCTTGCCTTGTCCCTTTTTGCTCTTTTGGGCCGGCAAAGAAACCACCGCCGGATCACTATGCAATTGGCAATCCGTTCCCTGGGACAGCTCTTCCAAAAGCAATCCCTGTACCTTGCAGCCTTTACGAATTTCTACTCCGGCCTTTTGAGCGGCGTTTTCCAAAGCTGCCGCCACATCGGCGGCCTGATCCGAAGCGGGAAATACCCGGCCTCCTCTTTCCGTTTTTAGCTCTACGCCTTCTTCTGTCAACAGCCGGCAGATATCCTCATGAAAGAAACGAGAAAAGGCGCTGTATAAAAAAGGTCCCTGCTCGCCGAACTGGCTGATAAAGGCGGGAATATCTCCCGTATTCGTTATATTGCAGCGCCCTTTACCGGTGATGCGCAGCTTTCTGCCCAGCATCTTGTTTTTTTCCAGCAAGATAACCTTAGCCCCCATGCGGGCAGCCGCGATGGCTGCCAAAAGGCCGGCAGGGCCGCCGCCGATCACCAGTACTTCCGTTTCTTTTCTCATCAATAAACTCCTTGTTTAATCAGCCATTTGATCCAGCACTTTGCTGCAACGGGGGCAAGTGCCGGCGTCATTTAAGTCTTCATGATAGATCCAGCAGCGCTGGCATTTTTCGCCGGCGGCATTCGTTACCTCTACCGCTAAGCCGTCGCCGTCCACTAACAAAAGCTCGGTTTGGGAAACAATGAACAAGTCCTGCAGATGCTTTTCGTAGTCGGTGAGCCAGACAAAGGCATCCTTGCCGGCCTTCAGCACCACCTTGGCATCCAGGGAATGACCGATTTTTTTATCAGCCCTGGCTTCTTCCAAGGCTTTTAAAGCCAGCTCCCGTACATCAATCAGCTTCTGCCACCGCTTATTCAGAGCTTCATCCAGCCATTCCTCCTCCCGGCTGGGCCAAAAGGCCATTTGAGCAAAGGGAATGGTTTGGGATTGGGGCAGATACTGCCAGATTTCCTCCGCCGTGAAGGTGAGAATAGGAGCAATCATAGCCGTCAACGCCTGCAATACCTCCCAAAGCACCTGCTGACCGCTGCGTCTTTGAGCTGAATCAGCTTTCTGGCAATAGAGCCGGTCTTTGATAATATCCAGATAAAAAGCGCTCATTTCTACGGTGCAAAAACGATGCAGGGCATGATACGCCGTATGGAACTCAAATTCATCAAAGGCCTTCGTCACCAGATCCACCAGCCGGGCCAACTGATCCAGAGCCCAGCGGTCGATTTCCAACAGATCTTTGTAAGGCTGGCGGTCTCTCTCATGATCGTAATCATAAACATTACCCAAAAGATAGCGGACGGTATTGCGAATCTTGCGGTAGGCCTCTGAAATTTGCTTCATGATGCCGTCGGAATTGGCCATATCGTTGCGGTAATCTACAGAAGCTACCCATAGCCGCAGGATATCTGCCCCCATCTGCTGGATGACTTTATGAGGATCCACGGTATTGCCCATGGATTTTGATTGTTTGCGGCCCTTCTCGTCTACCAAAAAGCCGTGGGTCAATACCGTCCGGTAAGGGGCCTGACCCCGGATGGCAACGCCGGTGCAAAGGGAAGAATTGAACCAACCCCGGTGCTGGTCACTGCCTTCCAAATACATATCTGCCGGCCAGGCTAGCTCAGGCCGTTTATCCAATACTGCCATATGGCTGGAGCCGGAGTCAAACCAAACGTCCATGATGTCTTGTTCTTTTTTGAATCGGCTGCCGCCGCAATGAGGACAAACAAAGCCCTCGGGCAAAAGCTCCCCAGCCTCCCGAATCCACCAGGCATTGGAACCTTCCCGGCCAAAGATATCAGCTACCCGGTCAATGGTCTCCCGGTTGATGATGGCCTCGCCGCAATCGCTGCAATAGAAAATGGGAATGGGCACGCCCCAGGTTCTTTGGCGGGAAATACACCAATCTCCCCGGTCGGCGATCATATTGTGGATACGGTCCCGCCCCCAAGCGGGTACCCACTCCACCTCGTGATCAATAGCTTCTAAAGCCTTCTGACGGAAGCCGTCGATAGATACGAACCACTGTTCCGCCGCCCGGTACATCACCGGCTTTTTGCAGCGCCAGCAATGAGGGTATTGATGGCGCAGAGAGCCTTTAGCCAAAAGCAGGCCTTTTTCCGCTAAAAGCTTTAAGATCGCCGGATTGGCGTCGTCGATAAACAGGCCCGCCACCGGCCCACCCTCTTTTGTAAAGACGCCCCGGAAATCTACGGGACAAAGTACTTCCAGTCCGTAGCGCTTGCCGGTTTCAAAGTCATCCACACCGTGGCCTGGAGCCGTATGGACGCAGCCCGTGCCGGCGTCGGTGGTCACGTGCTCTCCCAGCACCACAAGGGAATCCCTGTCCATAAAAGGATGGCTGCAAAGCAAGCCCTCTAATTCTTTACCTTCCACCTTTTCCAAAACCCGGCAGTTTTCCAGGCCGCAGGCCTTGGTAAAAGTCTCCAGCAGAGCTTCCGCCACCAGGTATTTTTCTGTTTTTTCTTCCTGGCTGGCCTCCACTACCACATAAGTCAGTTCAGGATGGACGCAGACGGCCAGATTGGCCGGCAAAGTCCAGGGGGTAGTAGTCCAGATTACGGCAAACACATCTTGGGCTTTGATGACGCCTTTGCCGTCTTTTAAAGGGAACTTTACATAAATAGAGAAAGATTTCTTTTCCTCGTATTCGATTTCCGCTTCCGCCAGGGAGGTCTCACAGGAAGGACACCAATACACCGGCTTATGGCCTTTATAAATGTAGCCCTTAGCTGCCATCTCGCCAAAGACCCGGATCTGGGCTTCCTCAAACTCCGGCTGCAAAGTGATATAAGGATTATCCCAGTCGGCACGGACCCCCAGGCGCTTGAATTCTTCCCGTTGAATATCCACAAATTGCAGGGCAAATTCTCGGCATTTTTCCCGGAAAACCAGGGTGTCAATCTCATGGCGCTTTAAGCCTAGATCCTTCATGGCCCGGTGCTCAATGGGCAGGCCATGGGTATCCCAGCCCGGCACATAGGGGGCGTCATAGCCCCGCATAGTCTTATATTTGACGATCATGTCCTTGAGAACTTTATTTAAGGCATGGCCAAGATGAATGTTGCCGTTGGCATAAGGAGGCCCGTCATGCAGGACGTATTTCGGCCGGCCGGCCCGGGATTGTTGAACCAGTTTATAGATATCGGCTGCCTCCTGGCGGGCCAGAATCTCCGGTTCTTTTTGGGGCAAGCCGCCCCGCATGGGGAAATCCGTCTTTGGTAAATTTAGCGTATCGTTGTATTGTTTCTCTTGATCCTGTGTCATCTGTTCCTCTCCCTATCTTCCCTCAGAATATAATTAAAATAGAATCAGTCGGTAATTGTAAAGGCCGCCTTCTCCGTAATATAGCCGGAGGCGTCGCTCAAATAAAGCAAAGCCTCCCAATCCCCCTGGCGCTCCTGCCAATCTTTTTGCGTCAAATAAAAATCGTATACATTATAACCGGGCTGATCATCAATTTCTGCAGCCACGGTTTCGACGCCGTCATAATGCCATTCCAGAATAATCTTCTCCCCTTCCTCCATTGGACGGGCTAAATGAATCAGACAATAAATCTTTTCCAAACTGCTGCTAAAGCTGTCGGTTTCACCCAGAGGCAGCCAGGTATTACGGTCTACTTCCTTGCACATGCGCATCAGGGTAATTCCTTGCTTCTTTTGCTGAAAGGGTTTGTTAACCGCCTGGGAGCCTTGTTTTTCTGCCGGCGGCAGCAGGGCATATTCCAAAGTCGTGGCTTTACGGTATTCTTCCAGAGCTTCTTCTTCCTGCCCCAGCCTTCTATAGACCTCAGAGCGCAAATAATAGAACTGCGGTTCCGCCGGCTCAACATGGATAAGATAAAAAAAGGAGGCACCAATGAAAACCAGAAAAACACCCAGCCAAATGCCCAGGGTGTTTTTTTTGCCTTGATCTTTTGAATTCAATTGCCGCCAATCAGCCTGCTGCCGATTTGAGGAATCAAAGGCTTTCTTCGCCATTCTCATCTGTCCCATACATCGTATCTAAAGCTTTCAATGCCTCCTCCATCTTTTGAGCCAAAAGCACAACCTGCTCCATGCTTTGCTCCATACCGCCGGCCTCTTTATCCAGCACAAAAGGGGAATTGCCGCCGTCACCGGCTGCCGCCGAATCCTTAGCTATTTCTTCTGCCGCTTCCGTAGTGCCGGAAATTTCCGGGACTGCCGTTCCTTGATCAGCGGGATTCTGCTGTTCTGCCTGGTCCTGGCTTAAACTTGCCGCCTCCTGGTTTTCCGGTTTTGACTGAAAGGCTGCAGCATTTTCGCCATTGGCAATTCCGGCAAATGAGCCTTCTTTTTCGTCAACTAAGCCCTCTGCTGCTTCTGAAACAGTATCATCTTTATCAATGGAAACCACATCAGGCAAACTGTGCTTGCCCCTGTCCTCTTCTCCCAGACCATGGCTTTCCCGTCCGCCCAAGGACAGTTTATCCATATCGCTGTCTGTTAAAACTGCTTCCCGGTCATTATAGCCGTCCAAAAGCTCCATCTGGAACTCTAAAAAGCCTTTATGCTTCAAGTATAGCTGCTTTTCATAGAGGCGCAGATGCTCAATTTTTTGCCGGGTATCCAAAACTTCCCGCTGAGCTTCCTGGATCAGTTTTTCGCCTTTCTTTTCCGCTTCCCAAAGAATCAGCTCCGCTTCCTTTTTAGCCCGCAAAGTCTCTTCTTCAAAAACCTTCTGAGCCAATACCATGGTTTTTTCCAGAGCGGCGCCGACCTCCCGGCTTTTTGCCGCTTCTTCCTCCATGCGGGATACGGTTTCTTTTAACTCCTTATTTTCCCGGAAAAGGCTTTCGTGGGCCCGAATAACCTCATCCAAAAAGGCGTCAACCTCTTCCATCTTATAGCCCCGAAAGGCCCGCTCAAAAACCTTGTTATGGATATCCAAAGGTGTCAGCATCTACATAAACCTCCTCATTGTCTACGTCTATTATCTCAGGCATCCGGCCTGAAAACTTTCTCGCTAAATTAAGGCGAATAATAATCTCATAACCAGCCGCCGGATCAAATAAAGAGACAGCAGCGCCAGCATAGGTGAAAAATCTACGGGTGATGCATAATATCTGCTCAGCAGATTTCGGAAGATAGCCAGATAAGGTTCGGTCATCTCAACAATAAATTGAGTGATGACATTTCTTCCCATAGGTATCCAGGATAAAATACAGCGAATGAAAATCAAAAAAATATAAACTTCAAAAATAGCATTAACCAATGTGTAAAGCTGACCCATAGATTGCCCATCCTTTATCCGTTTCTTTAACGCTAACTGCTGCTGCCCCTTAACTCTGCAGACTTACATACGGCTGAATTTTTCCGTACCGACCTTTACCGCTTCCATGATAGCGCCCCGGAAGCCGGCTTTCTCTAAAGCATATACACCCTCTATAGTGGTGCCGCCGGGAGAACAAACCTTATCTTTCAGCTCTTCGGGATGACCCGTATCCTCCAGCACCATTTGGGCAGCTCCCCGGACCATTTCTGCCGCCAGCTTATGGGCAAGGTGCCTGGGCAGCCCCATCATAACGCCGCCGTCGGCCAAAGCCTGAATCATCATATAGACGTAAGCAGGACCACAGCTAGACACACCGCTAATGGCGTTGATCAAGTGCTCTTCCGCATCCACTACACTGCCTACGGCAGAAAATATCTGTTTGGCCAAATCCATATCCGCCTGCTCCACCTGGCTGCCGGCGCAGATAGCTGTGATCCCGGCGCCTACGACAGCCGGGGTATTGGGAATGACCCGGATGATCGATAAAATTTCGCCGGTGGGTTTAGCGGGCTGCGCCGTATCAACAACCGCTTTTTTAGGCACCTTTTTCCAGCTTCGCAGGTCCTCCTCCATGCGGGCTGTGGTAATACCGGCCATAATGGAAATGATGCGGTGCTCCGAGCGTAAAACCTTTTGCAGTTCCGGCACCACACTGCCATAATACTGGGGTTTCACTGCCAAAACCAAGACATTGCAGGCATTGACCAGTTCTTTATTGTCCCCGGTAACCGTGATACCGTATTTCTCCTGCATATATTCCCGGCGGGAGATCTGGGGATCGGAACCCCATATTTCTGAAGCGGAAAATCCACCCTTCAGCATACCGCCAATAATAGCCTCTGCCATCATGCCGGAACCGATAAAACCAATGTTTGCCATAATCAGCCCTACCCTTCCTTGTCCTTAGATATCGCTGTTCAGTCTTCATATTGAATCTGGTTAATCCAGGGAATAACCTCCTTAGGCTGAGCAATATTCAATAAATCGCCGGTAATCTCCACATGGGAAGGGACTGCTACAAAGATGCTGCCGCCGGCCTTTTGCATGGAGCCATCCAACGCATAAGCCGTACCGCCTACAAAATCGATAATACGCCGGGCGGTAGGCAAATCCAAAGCCTCCAGATTAATGATAACACTACGTTTTGCCTTTAAGTGATCAGATATGACTTGGCAGTCATCGAAGCAAATGGGCTCCACCAGTACTACCCGCAAGGCGTCTTTAGCTGCGGCAGTGATGGGAACAACCTTATTTTTGGCAGTATTGCTCCGACGGCTTTTTTCTGCCCAATCGTCGGCTGTTTCTTCCCTTTCCTCAATGGCCTCTTCTTCTACTTCGTCGCTTAGGCCCATGACCTCCATAAACTTATCAAAAACTCCCATTATTCTGCTCCTCCTTAGCCGATCTCAGGTCTGCATATTTATTCTTATTCGTAAACTCGATTGCCAAAAATAGCGGAACCCACCCGGACAAAGTCTGCTCCCTCGGCAATAGCCACCGCATAGTCGTGGCTCATACCCATGGATAAATACCGCATGTCCACCCCCGGTATGGTCCAGGAGGCTGCTTCTTCCTTCAGGGCCCGCATCTGCCTAAACAGGGGTCTGGTTGCCTCGGGGTCTGCCATATAAGGGCCTATGGTCATCAAGCCCTGAACAGCAAGACCCGGTAATGCAGCAATAGCGGTAAGGCCTTCCCGCAGCTCTTCGGCAGCAAATCCGGCTTTCGTCTCTTCGCCGCCCAGATTTACCTGGATCAGCACCGGCATCTCCGCATTCTTGAGAAGGGCCTGACGGCTGATTTCACGGGCCAGCTCCAGGCTATCTACGGAATGGATCATTGCCGCTTTATCAATTATATATTTTACTTTGTTTCTTTGCAATCGTCCAATAAAATGCCATTGGATGTCTTTTGGCAAAACCGGCTGCTTTTCCATAAGCTCCTGGGCCCGGTTTTCCCCAAAAGAACGCTGGCCCATATCATAAACCTGCTGTATATCCTCCGCCGAAAAAAACTTGGAAACGGCGATAAGATTTACTTCCTGAGGTGATCTGTCCGCTTTTTTGCAGGCTTCTGCAAAAGCCTCCATCGTCTGCCTATAATTTTTTTCTATTGAAGCTGTCATATTATTCACTGCTTTATACCTTTCCTCAAAAACCTTTTGATCTCAACCAGCAGGTTTTAGCCCCGCAGCCGCATACCTTCCCAGACAATCCAGGGCCTGGTCACCACTATGTCGCCGGCTACAATTTCCTGGTCTTCAATACCTTCAACAACCTGCAGGCCGTCTCTTTCCTCCAAAACCTGTACCGGCTGCCAGTGTACTTTATTTTTCTTCACTACATAAATACCCTGCTGGCCATTCTTCGTTATCACTGTGCCCTGGCTGACCACAGCTTTATCTTCGCTGCCTAAAACCAAAGTTAGCTGATGCTGCCGGCTGTGGCGCAAAGCCTCCAGACCGGATTCCAATCTCACCAATACGCCCCAGCCTCCGGGAATCTCCTGGCATTCAAAAACCGTACCTTTGCCCTCTCCTGCCCCTTCAAGGCGCATGATTACCGGATCGGCTTCGGCTAAGGGGGCTTCCTCCTGCTCAGGCAAACGGATATAAACATAACAATCCGAAAGGTTATCCGTTATTTTCATAATAACGGTACCGGCAGCTACTTCCTTAGGCGGCGTCTTTACTACAGCAGCAGGTGCCTCTTGTCCCGGCAGGGAATCCGTATTAAGAGGTTCTTCGGGAGATGTTGCCGCTTCCCCGCCCTCGCCGCCTTCCTGGGCCATTTTATCCTGCAGCAAGCCTGCCAGCCCCTGGTTTTCCTTGGTTGCCGGCATTAGCTGATTAATTTTCTCTTCCAGCAAAGCTACCGTCAATTCCTCATAATCCTTTTTCATACTGATAATCTCCAGGCCGTCAGGCTCATAAGAGACTATTCCTGCTACCGGACTATAAAGACGTCTGTTGCTTTCTTCATTGAGGCTGGTACCGCCTAGATAGTTTAGCCTGGCTACTTCCAGGCCTTTTGATACCCGCTCTCCTTCATTGACAATAGGAATTAAGGTTCCTCTCTGATCCGTGGAGGTGATCAGCTCCCGTTGGAAAGACCAGGCCTGGCCGGATGCACTATACTCCCAGGCCATTGTTTTTACCATATCCAAATCCGCTAAAGAAGTCAGCAGAAAGCTAAGCACGCTATATAAACCGCCGGCTAAAAAAATCAAGCTTACGAATAGTATAACAAACCTAAACCGGCGCTGATGTTTTTTTCTCTCCCGGCGGATATCCTCTTTTGAGGGCTTGTCCTGCTGCCGGCGGTCAGATGTTTTGCTGGCGAGCCTTGCCGACTCCTGAAACCGATTGGATTCAGGCCGCCCTTTTGATAGGGGTTGTCTTTTAGCCCCTTCTCTTCTTACCGGTTTTCTGCCGGATGACGCCATAGCCAATGTCTTATCTCCATAATAAGTACTCTATAAGCACTTTTATTTTTGTCTTAAATCAATAAATGCAACTTGTCTTCCCCTATCTCCCCGGCGATGCGAAAACAAACGTTGATTCTCACAAATCGTGCAAATACCGGCAATAGAAATATGCTGAGGCAGAATACCGCTTTCTTCAAGCAAAATAGCATTAGCTTGCCACAAATTCAAATAAGCCCGGCCTGCCAAAGGGGAAGGCCTTAAAATTTTATCCAATGCCCGGGGCACCTTAGCAAAACAGAGCTCTGCCTGATCTAAAACCGGCTTATCCACTTCATAATGGCAAGGCCCTGCCCCCGGCCCTATAGATACCAGCAAATCGGCGGGCTTACTGCCCAGGCGATCAGCCATTGCCTTAACCATGGCTCCGGCTATATTCCGCAAAGTCCCCTGCCAGCCGCCGTGGGCCAGGCCAATAGCTCCATTAACCGGGTCTGCAAAATAAAGAGGGATACAATCGGCATGCTGGGTAACCAAGGTTATCCCCGGCTCCGCTGTAATCTGACCGTCGGCCTTAAGCAAGGCCGGTTCCGGGTCCAATACGCCCAGGCCAGCCTGAGCTTTTGTGATCAGCTCAATCCGGGTGCCGTGAACCTGCCGCAAACCGGACCAGGATTCTAAAGAAAAATCACAGGCCAGAGCCAAACGGCGGCGGTTTTCCTGAATAGCTCCAATCTCATCACCGGAGCTGTAGCTTAGATTCAATGAATCATAAGGAGGCAGGCTAACACCGCCCAGCCGTCCGGAAAAGCCCTGCTGCACCATGCCGGAGTCCATCAAAAAGCTATCCTCCAGCCAATAGATACCTTGATTGCTTTGCCATCTCCATGTATGCTGCCGCCAGCTTCCTGCCATTTTCCCTCCTAAAGCAAACTATTTATCTACATATGATATCACTTCTTCAGATGGATTACCAGTATAAGCAAGCGAAAATAGGGCAAGAGTCCCTGGGTGAAAGTAAACAAAATGTAAATAAATATACGGCAAAAGTTGATCTTTTATTATGTTCCGTTTGTGTTGGCGGTGGTGATGGCGGCGGCGTGGCTGTTGCCGCTGCCGTTGCCCGCCGCTTCTTCCGGCAGCAGCACGACTTTCCCCTCCTGGCGGCTGGCTTTCATATCAATGACTCTTTGATTGGCAGAACCCCGAAACCTCAGGCCGATATCCTTTTGGGCCTCAATAAAAGGCCCGTCCACTAAAATATCAGTTTCCGCCAGCAGCCGGGCTATACTTTCATCCTCCCCGGCCATCTCCTGCAATTTTTCATAAGTATAGCCGGTATACGTCACCACATTGAGCCCCTGTTGATGAACCCTGGCGGCCAATTCCGCCATCTCCCGGGCTTGCAAAAAAGGCTCGCCTCCGGAGAGGGTAATACCCTTTACCCAGCCGGGGGCTTTATGAATCTCCCGCAACAGCTCTCTGACAGTCCTCTCTTCGCCGCCTTCCCGGGTCCAGGTTTCGGGATTATGGCAACCGGGGCAATGATGAGGGCAGCCTTGACCGAATACCACAAACCGTACTCCCGGCCCGTCCACTACGCTCTCATGCAAAATACCAGCTATACGCATACGTACAATCTCCTTAGTAATCTTATATTCTAATTATAACTCCTCAGTGGAAAAATTTCGACTGTAGAAATTTTTTCTTTCCTCTATGATTTCAACTGGTCATTTTTGCATTGTCTTCCCACACAAAGAATAAGACCGTACCGTTTTTCAACAGGCACGGTCTTATTTATAGTCTAGCCGATCAAAATGATTGCCAATTCCTCTATGTACGCATAAAGGGGGGCAGCTTCATATGCACCCGGCGGGCCTTAGCCTCTGCCAGCTTGCTGTCGTTGAAATTGTCCAAAGTGGACAAGTAGCCGGTAATCCGCCGCACCCGGCTGATGTTTTTGCTGCCGCATTTGGGGCAGACACTGGTCTCAATAACGCCGTTAAGACCGCAATCCTTGCATATGTCTACCGGGAAATTGACGGCGGCATACCCCATGTCATTATCATACATGGCCCGTACCAGGGTTTCAAACGCCTCCAGATTGCCTTTAGGGGCAGAAGGTAATTCCACATAAGAAATATGGCCGGCATTGCAATATTTATGGTAAGGCCCTTCCAAGGCGATCTTTTTCAGTGCATCAATCTCGAACTCTACCGGCACATGAAAAGAGTTGGTATACCACTCTTTGTCCGTTACGCCGGGAATAATGCCAAACTGTGCCACATCCAGTTTGGTGAATTTGCCGGAGAGCTGCTCCGCCGGCGTGGCCAGCAAACTGAAGTTAAGCTTACACTGCCTTGTAGCCTCATCGCATCTCTGCCTCATGTGGCTGACGATGGAAAGTCCCAGAGCCTGGGCGCTGTCGGATTCGCCGTGATGCTTGCCCAGCAAAGCAGTCAGGCATTCCGCCAAACCAATAAAACCAATGCTTAAGGTACCGTGACGAATGGCTTTTTCCACAGGATCATTGAAGCCCAAATCTTCGCTATCCACGTAAAGATGCTGCCCCATAAGGAAAGGGAAGTCTTTCATTTTCAGGTTTTTCTGGACTTCATATCTGGCCAGAAGCTGCCGGATCACCAAATCCACAGTATCGTCCAAGCTCTGCCAGAAGCCGGACATGTTTTTATTGGCTTTGATAGCCAGACGAGGCAGGTTAATGGTGGTAAAGGATAAGTTGCCCCGGCCATTTGTCACTTCCATGCCATGAACATCGCTCATCACCCGGGTACGGCAGCCCATGTAGGCTACTTCCTGCTCATGGAAAGGAGCATTGAAGGAAGAGTCCTGGAAAGAAAAATTGGGGAATAAACGGGAACAGGCTACCTTCATACTTAAAATGAAAAGATCGTAATTGGGGTCCTCCGGATCGTAGTTGACTCCATCCATGACCTTAAAGCAGGCATTGGGGAATAAAGGCGTCTCCCCCCGGCCTAAGCCCTTTTCATAGGCCAAAAGGAACTTTTCCGTAACCATACGGCCGCTCCAGGAAGTATCAGTACCAAAATTGATGCTGGAAAAAGGCACCTGGGCGCCGGCCCGGCTATGCATGGTATTGAGGTTATAAATAAAACCTTCCATGGCCTGATAGGTTTCGTCTTCCGTCCGCTCCAGAGCCACTTCATTGATTCTTTTTTCTTCTGCCGTTAAACCCAGCTTGTCCAGTTCTTCTTTGAGCAGCCGCTGCTGCCGCTGAAATTCAAGTTCTACATAACGTCCCATATCCCGGTCGAAATAAGCGAAAGACTGACCCCCATGCATGTCGTTTTGGTTGCTCTGGAGGATAATGGCAGCTAAAGCTGCCGCCGTCTTAATGCCTTTAGGGGGCCGGATATAACCATGACCGTTGTTGAAACCATCCCGCAACAGCCTGTCCAAAGGAATCTGCAGGCAGGTAAAGGTTTTGCCATACCAGGACAGATCGTGGATATAGATGTCGCCTTCCTGATGGGCTGTAGCTTCTGCCGGCGGGACTACCCGTTTCAGGTAGTAATTCTTTGAGGCTGCTTCAGAAATCTGCAATACTTTGGCGGAAGGGGAGTTACCCACATTGGCATTGTCCCGGTTAGTCTCTTTCAGGATCTCCGCTACCGCATCCATCAGCTCCGTCCGGCCTTCCCGCACCATAGAGCGTTTTTCCCGATAAAGAATATAGGCCTTAGCCGTTTTGGCATGGCCCTGTTCGATAAGAATCTTTTCTACAGCATCCTGAACCTCTTCCACAGAAAAAATATGATCCGCCGGCATTTTTTTTAATTCTCTGATGACATCCAGCGTGACTTCCATAGCCATCTGACGGTCTTCGCCTCCCACAGATTGGGCGGCCTTGAAAATTGCATTAGTAATTTTTGTTTCATTAAAAGGCACGATCCTGTCGTCCCTTTTACGAATTTGGGTAAGCATGCCCTCGCCTCCAAAAAAGTAATAGCCGGCTTGTCCATTCACATTCGATGGTTTTGCTCCCGGGTAAGCAGATCTTGAATTTCTTGCAAAAAGGTATTGATATCTTTGAATTCCCGATATACACTGGCAAAGCGAACATAGGCGACTTCATCAATTTCTTTCAATCGCTCCATGACCTTTTCGCCGACGAGGATAGTAGGAAACTCCCGGGAGCCCGTAGATTGACGCAGTTCTCTCTCAATGGCTTGAGCCGTCTCTTCCAGAAGCTCCGTAGAAACCGGCCGTTTCTCACAAGCCCGCAGCATGCCGCTCAATACTTTTTGTACGTCAAAACGCTGGCGGCTGCCGTCTTTCTTAATCACCCACAAGTGGACTTCTTCCAGCCGCTCAAAAGTGGTAAATCTCTGCTGACAGGAAATGCATTCCCGCCGGCGCCGGATAACGCTGCCGTCTTCACTGTCTCTGGTTTCTAAAACCTTGGAATCATCGTGTCCGCAATATGGGCAAAGCAAGACTATTCCCCCTTATATATCGGCTTTTCAACTATCGGTATAGTGTCCGATATAATCATAGCAACTAGATATAGTTGTGTCAAGAGTGAAAATGGATGATTTTTGCAAAAAACTACTCATCCTCTTCGTCGTCTTTACCCTCTTCTCTTTCCCGCATTTGTTCCGGAACCGGCGTTAAAATCTCGCCAGTAATATCCACCAGAATCACGTCTTCTCCTATACGGTAAATTTGCTCATAGGGAATCCAAAGCTCCCGGGCGCTCCGAAACAGGGAGCTAAACCCCCCCGCAGGCTCCTCCGGCAGAATCAAGGCTAATATTCTGCCCTCATCCAAATCCATTTCTATATCCATGATAGGTCCCAGACGCCGCCCATCGTGGAGACTGATAACCTCCATATCTCTCATTTCCGAAACCTTGATCAGCATAATGATTCCTCCCGCAAGAATGTCCGATCATCCACCCTGGAAGATGTCCTATAACCAAGCTTATGCTTAGAAAACACAAATATGATAATTTTTATCCTTGCATTTCCTTTTTATATTTGGTACAATGCTTTAGTGATAAGCCTAAAGGAGGTGGAGTTAATGTCTTTTCAATGCGATATTTGCGGCAAAGGAAAATCCGTTGGCATGCAAGTCAGCCATTCTCATATCCGTACTAAGAAGGTTTGGAAGCCCAATCTTCAGCCTGTCCGGGCCAATGTTGACGGCCAAAGCGTAAAGCTTCGGGTTTGCACCCGCTGCCTCCGTTCCGGCAAAGTACAACGGGCCCAGTAGTCCGGTTCTTTCAACCCTACAGAATTACATTATTGCATAATCAATCCAGGCGCTCCGTAAGGGGCGTCTTTTTTGTGTGCTTTTGTAGCAATCTGGTGGAGATTTAAAATAAGAATCTGCGGTTAAGTTGGGTTGGATCCGGCTGTTCAAAAATCGAAGTTGTGTGACGGCAAGCAGCGGATTTGACCTAAAATCCGGGGCTCAGTGCTCAAAAATCGAACTTGTGCAAGATTGTGTGATGGAATATAGGGCAGTTTTTAGTGATTTGCGGAAAATATAGCTGCACAACCTCAATTTTTGAGCAGTCAGTGCCCGCAAAACGGGCTTGAAGCAGTCAAAGTCCCGTACAACTTCGAATTTTGAGTAGTTAGCTTCTTCTTTCAGCTAAACCCTGGGTCAGCCAGTACCATCACAACCAGCACTACCGCATGACTCAGTTAGCAACTAACGATTTTGGCCACACTTTATGTACTGGCCTTATCTTCTCATTAAAAGTTTTAATAGCTGTCCCAAATTTATTTTAAACACTTTGCAGTCTATAGTGTCCCCCTTGTCAAGACACAAATTTAAAAAACGTAGTGTGACATTGGATACAGCTTTTTGTCCATAATTACTTACAGACCCATCATGCAACCTTGGCTTTTGAGAATGATGATT
>JBCFAO010000043.1:0-35230 GCA_038562165.1 Clostridiales bacterium
GGCAGCAGCGCAATGAGCACTTTTTCTTCTTCAACTTTCACCAAATGGTTCTTCCTCTTTCGGCGAATTTAGAAGAAGTAAACCTTTTGTCTCATAAAAGTGGTGCTTTTTCAGTGCCCTCTTACAAACCTGCAATTTTGCACAGTTAGCCGCAGCGAACCGGAACAAAGCTGCAATTTTGCACAGTTAGCCTTAGCAAATGGCGACAAACCTGCAATTTTGAGCAGCTATGTGCCGCCGCTGCCGTGCCGTCGCCAAGTTGCCTTCTGACGCCATTAAAACAATTGTACTCCCAAAGGAAAAGTGATAAAATGTCTTTTACAGGCGGACGCTATTTTTTTGTGGATGGAAAGGCGGAAGGGCTTTGAAAGCGAAAAAAGTGAGTAAATCCTATATCGTAAGGGAAGATATCCTGCCCGAGGCCATTTTGAAAACTGCCCAGGCCAAGGAAATGCTGATGAGAGGGGACGCTTTGACTGTCAATGAAGCAGTGGAGCGGGCCGGCCTCAGCCGCAGCGCTTTTTATAAATACCGGGATGGGGTTTTGCCTTACACCCGGGAGGATAAAGAAAAAGTGACGGCAATGACCTTGATTCTGGAGCACCGCTCCGGCGTACTGTCCAATGTGCTTAATACGGTAGCCGCCATGAAAGGAAATATTGTTTCCATCAATCAAAGTATGCCTGTTCAGGGAGTGGCGGTAGCCACCATGAATGTAAATACCACCTTAATTAGGGATATAGGGGGTTTAGTGGAGAATTTACAAGCTCAAGAAGGCGTAAAAAAAGTAGAAGTCGTAACCCAGTTATAGTGTGCTATCCCGCTGAACATTCGGTTTGCTGCTTGCCTATTTTCCCGGTTGCGGCGTTGGCCTTTCGCCATAGCTCCGGCTAGGCCTCGTTCCTCCGCCTTGCATTTGGAAAACGTATCCGGCACAGCAATTCCAAATATCACGGATCAATGCATTAAAGGATTGAGCCCAAACAAGAAATGGGGGAGAACCATGGAGAAAATAAAAATTGCGGTGCTGGGCCTGGGCACCTTGGGGCAAGGCGTAATCACCATGCTCAATGCACAGGGAGAGCAGTTGGCCAAAAATGCCGGCTGTCCTATTGAGCTGGGCCGGGTATTGGAAAAATATTTAACAAGAAAGCGGGATATCCCTCTGCCTGAGGGTATGTGCACCAACCGCTGGGAAGATATCTTGAACGATGATTCCATTCAGATTATTGTGGAAACCATCGGCGGCATTGAGCCGGCCCGCACCTATATTTTGCAGGCTTTGCAAGCGGGCAAAAGCGTAGTTACCGCCAATAAAGACCTTTTGGCCGCTTATGGCCAGGAGCTTTTCCGGACGGCCCGGGAGGCAAAGCGGGATCTTTATTTTGAAGCCAGCGTAGGCGGCGCCATCCCCATCATAGGCCCCCTGCGCCAAAGCCTTATTGCCGACAGGCTTTCCCAGGTCATGGGCATTATTAACGGCACCACCAACTACGTTTTAACCAAAATGGAAGAGGAAAACAGCAGTTTTGAAAAGGCCCTTCAGGAAGCCCAGGATTCAGGCTTTGCTGAAGCCGATCCTACTGCGGATATAGAGGGCCACGACGCTGCCCGCAAGGCTGCTATTTTGGCCACCCTGGCCTTTCACAGCCAAGTTAATTTTAACGACGTCTACGCGGAAGGCATCAGCAAAATCACCAAGGAAGATATGGCCCTGGCCCGCAATCTGGGATACCGGATCAAGCTGCTGGCCATTTGCCGCAATGACGGCGAAGTCATCGAGGCCCGGGTTCACCCCGCTTTAATTCCGCTGGATCATCCTTTAAGCGGCGTCCGCGATATCTACAATGCTATTTTTGTGAAGGGGCCGGAGCTGGGTGAGACTATGTTTTACGGCGTGGGTACCGGCCAGCTGCCCAGCGCCAGCGCAGTGCTGGGGGATGTGGTGGCCGTAGCCCGCAATATCCGTTACGACTGCCAAGGCCGGTTGAACATGGTGGAAAACAGGGTTCTGCCCATATTGCCCATAGAGAAAGTCAAAACCCGGTTTTTCCTGCGGCTTTTGCTGAAGGATGAAGCCGGCGCTTTAGCCCAGGTTACCGATATTCTCGGCCAATGGGGGGTCAGCATTGCCAGATTGGTCCAGATTGTGCTGGACAGCGGCGATGCGGAACTGGTTTTTGTGACTCATGAGGTGCCCAACGGCCAAATGCAGCAAGCTGTGGCCCAAATCCGCCAGTTGGCAGTGACCAAAAAAGTTTTGACTTTGCTGCGGGTTGAAGATAGCAATTAAATCTTAATAAAGATTATGAGGAATAAAGCGTAAGGAGAGAATAAAATGGAAACAGTTAATGTAGCGGTTTTAGGGATGGGAACCGTAGGCCAAGGGGTAGCCATCATGCTGATCAAACAGCAGGAATTTTGGAAAAAACAACTGGGCTGCCAACTGGTATTAAAGCGCATCTTAGAGAAGTATCAGGATAAGCAATTGGATTTTGACCGGGGGGCAATCGATATATCCGGCAATTGGCAGGACATAGTGGAGGATCCGGAAATCCACATTGTTATCGAAACTATGGGCGGCATTGAACCGGCCAAAACCTTTATCAGCGAAGCCTTAAAAAGCGGCAAGCATGTGGTTACCGCCAATAAAGACTTATTGGCTCTGCACGGCCAGGAGCTTTTTGCTATTGCCAAAGAAAAAGGTGTGGACCTTTATTTTGAAGCCAGTGTAGGCGGGGCTATACCCATTCTCAGCGCTTTGAGGCAGAACCTGACGGCTGATCCGCCGAAAGAGGTTATGGGTATCGTCAACGGCACCACCAACTATATTTTGACCAGAATGGCCAAGGAAGGCGGAGATTTTGCCGCTATCTTAGCCGATGCCCAAAAACTGGGCTATGCGGAAGCTAATCCTGCTTCCGATGTGGAAGGCATCGATTCCGGGCGGAAGGCCGCTATTTTATCCACCCTGGCCTTTCACAGCCAAGTGACCTTAGACGACGTCTATATTCAGGGTATCACCGAAATTACCAGGGAAGACATAACCTTTGCCGATCAAATGGGCTACGCCATCAAACTTTTGGCCCTATGCAAAGAGGTGGAGGGCAAAATCGAAGCCAGGGTTCATCCTACCCTGCTGCCGAAGAGCCATCCTCTGGCTTCCGTTCAGGATACCTTCAACGCCATTTTTGTAAAAGGCGATAATCTGGGAGAGGTTATGCTTTACGGCCGGGGAGCGGGCCGTTTCCCCACAGCCAGCGCTATCTTGGGTGACGTGACGGAAATCGTCAGGAATATGCGTTTTGGTTGTTCGGGCAGGCTTAATGAAGTCTGCCAGCGGGAAAAAGCTATCCTGCCCATCGAAGAAGTGAAGACCCGGTTTTTCCTGCGGTTGTTGCTGGCGGATAAACCCGGCGTATTGGCTCTAATCACTAAAGCCCTGAGTAAATATCAGGTCAGCCTGGATACAGTCAACCAGATCGATTTAAAAGGCGGCGACGCCGAGCTGGTTTTCGTTACTCACGTGGTAAGGGAAGGGGATATGCAAAAAGCCCTGGAGGAAATTCGCAGCCTGGATGTGACGAAAGAAATCATTACCATATTACGGGTGGAAGGTGTAGCTTAATCCATGTTATTGATCAAAGTGCCGGCTACGGCGGCCAATCTGGGGCCGGGTATCGATTCCTTCGGCATTGCCTTGAATCTATACAATGAAATTATTGTCAGAGAAAAATCAGACAGCCCTTTCCCCAAAGGTTACTACAGCCTCAGCGGCCCCCATCTGGCCATGACGGCGGCGGCGAAGCTGGCAGAGGAAGCAGGCCGGCGTTTGCCGGAGCTGGAATTTGCCATCAGAGCCAGAGTGCCCCGTTCCCGGGGCTTAGGCAGCAGCGCTACGCTGACGGTAGCGGGCTTGAAGGCGGCCAACTACTTCCTCAATGCCGGTTTAGATAATGACCAGTTGCTGTCTTTGGCCTCAGCCTTGGAAGGCCATCCGGATAATGCGGCGCCGGCATTACTGGGCGGTTTCGTCATTACGATTCAGGAAAGCGGGGCTATCCGCTATTTGCGGACTATGCCGGCTAAATCTTTGCAGGTGCTGGCGGCAGTACCGGATTTTGAATTAAAGACGTCCAACTCCCGGAAGGTTTTGCCTGCGGAAGTAGCTTATAGCGACGCTGTGTTTAATGTGGGCCGGGCTTCCCTTTTAGCCGGGGCGTTGATTAGCGGCCGCCATGATTTGCTGCGGCAGGCCATGGCCGACCGGCTTCATCAGCCCTATCGCCAGCCTTTGGTGACAGGGTTGGATCAAGTGATGGAAGTTGCCTTGGCTGCCGGCGCCTATGGCGTGTGCCTTTCCGGTTCCGGCCCTTCCGTATTGGTGTTTTGCGGCCGCAATAAAGAGGCTATCGGCTCAGTCATCACCAAAGCCTGGCAAGACCGGGAGATTAGCTGCCGGGTCTACCAGCTGCGCATTTGCGGCAAGGGGGCGGAGGTTAGCTGGCATGAGGATGAACGGAGCTTGATGAAGCAGGTAGGACACCGCCGCTAAGACAGAGAACAAGTAATATGTTATATATTATAATCACAATAAAAAACGGGCTCCGAGGAGCTCGTTTTTTGTTGATAATCCATTGTATGTATTTAGATGTATAGTATACCTATTGGACGAGAGAGAGGGGGATGGCTGCCTGGCTCAAAGGCAGCCGTCCATGCCTTTCCCGCAATAGGATCGGCCACGTTAGAACTGAGTTAAGATGAATGAAGAGATTGTTTTAGGCAGCCTTCTTGATGGAGGTGTCGTGTACCTTGTAGAAGCGGCGGCCGGCTTTAGCAAGCATGTCGAAGAATTCCTCGGAATCCGCAGCATCCTGCTTGGTAACCAGGCTGATTACATACATACAGATGGTAGAACCCAGCATACCGATGGCGCCGTACCAGGTGCCGCCAATGTTCCAGACGAAGTAGGTCATCAGCACCAGCACAGTGCCGACAATGGAGGAAACGATGGCCGCCTGTTTCGTTGCCTTCTTCCAGTAGATACCGAAAACCAGTACGGGGAAGAGGGGCATAACGATGGCGATGGAGAACATGATCAAAGTAAAGATCAGTTCCGGCGGATTGATGGCCAAAGCGATGGAGCCTAAGCCCAGTACAGCGATGATCACCCGGTTGACCAAGGTTTCCTTTTCCTTAGGGATATTGACCTTAAAGGTGCCTTTGATCAAGTCTGTAGAAACGATAGCGGAAGCCACGCTAAGGAAAGCATTGGCTGTAGACAGACCCACGGCGCAGGCGCCTACAAAGAAACCGATCATCAGGAAGACGGCTAAGTTGGGGCTGTAGGCCACAACGAAATTATGGATCATATAAGGAATGATCAGCTCGCTGTCGGAACTAGCCAGGTTATTGACCAAAGCCAAGCCTACCAGACCGATAAACATGGTGCCCGTCCAAACGATAGCCTGCAGGATAGGTGTGAAGTAGGATAACCGGCGCTGGGCTTTCAGGTTGTCGCCGAAATAGCCGGAACGGACAAAGACGTGAGGCAGCATGATAGTCCAGCCAATAGCACAGGAGAAAGGATAGCCGAAGCGGCCGCTGTAAGGCACCCAGCCGCTGGGTCCCGGATAAGAGAAGAAGGTAGGAGTGTTAGCCTTCAGGGTAGCCAGAGCCGCACCCAGGGAACCGCCGAAGCCTACGATGAGGCAGGCGATAACGATGGCCCAGAGGAGACCGATGAAGATCAGACCTTGAATAGTATCGGCCATGGCGGCAGATTTAACGCCGCCGATGCAGACGAAGATGGTCATAATCAGGCCTACCACGATAACGGCAGTTTGGTAATTGATGTTGCCGCCGGTAGCATATTGAGCTGCCTGGGCAATAGCAACCAAAACAGAAGAGATATAAGGGAAGGAAGCTCCCAAAAAGATAAGGCCTAAAACTGTAGTTAAAGCGGGGCTTTTGAACCGTTCAAAATAGAAATCGGCGGGCGTGGAAAAAGTGCCGCCTTTAACCTGGTTGATTAACCAGACTTTATTCATGGTGAAATGAGCGATGATGGGGAATAAAGGAATATAGCTCATTTCCGAAAGCCAGTAGCCCAGACCGCCCCGATAGTAGGCGCCGGGGCCGGCAAAGAAGACCCAGGTGCTCATCAAAGAGGCGATATACGTCATAACCAATACAGGCCAGGCTACGGATGCGGTAAGCAGACTGCCCCCCTGGCTTTGCCGCCGTTCCTGCATGGTCACATAGGAGGCTACGCCGATGAGGAAACACATATAACAGGCAAAGGCAATCCATATAGTGGTTGAACTCAACATGGGCTATTCCTCCTTCTCGTCTTGATCTCTCAGCTTATATTCGTTATAGACTTTCGTCATACCGACATAAGTGATGATCCATAAAGGCGCTACGGTTAAGAGAGCGTGGATGCCCATGCCCCTGGCGTCCAAAAGAGCAGGGACGCCGGGCAGGTTGTAAAGCACATAAAACAGGGCTGTAGCAAGAAGCCAAATCAATTCTGTTTTTGTGACCTTCATATTATTGCTGTCCTCCTTTAATTAAAGCTTTATGAGCTTCGGCGAGGGCTTGATCAATAGCTTTGATTTTGTCTTCGGGCAGATCAATTTTGACAGGTTTGGCCACCAGTTCACGATAACGATCCAAGGCCTGATCCAATAAGGTTTTCTTACCGGACTGTTCCCACTTGGCCATGCCGTCCCGGTTAAACATCAAAGGCCGGTGGGGTTCCGTGAAGTGGCGCATAGTATGCTCACTCAAAATAAAGCCGGCTTTGTCGTCACCGTTCATGATCTCATTGTAGCCCAAAGTCTCGTCACTGACTTCCAAACCTCTGCGGAGGCGGCGGGCAATGCCGAAAATTTCATTGTCGATGATCAACTGCAGGGGGCTGATGGTTTTAGCTGTTTCCAACTGGCCGGCGCCGCCCAATACGCTGGCGTCGGACATAGCCATCATGTGAATCAAGGAGGTGCGTTCAATCATGTTCTGCTCGTCGATGACCAGGCTGTCTGTACCGGTGCCGTAGGAATGAGCGCGGATATTGTAGCCCTGCTCAAAGAGCTGCATGCAGATCAGGCGGCCCATGGTAATTTCCGTATTGGACTGCAGGGTGTAGGTGGTCATCATATCCATGGAGAAGAGCAAAGTGGTGGCGATAACCGGGGTGCCGGGACCGATGAGCTGAGCCATGATGATCATGGCCATAACCTCGGCACAGGCTACCAAAGCGGTGCCCTGAGCGGTTACCGGTGTATTGGCGCCGCCGGTGGGCAGGGAGCAAGGCTGAATCGGCAGGCCTGCTTTGGCGCAACGGTAAATAACCTCAGCGTCCATGTTCTTGAAGGTCAATACAGGTACGCCGCAAGCGATGAAGCTGACGATAGGCCGTTTTTGGAGGTTTTCCAGGCCGCCGGCGGCTGCCGCTGCGATGTTGATGAGATGCTGGACGTTTTCCGTCTCATAAGGCTGAATCCAGATGTGCTTTTTGCTGTGCTTCAGCACCTGGGCCAGCGTGGAAACGTCAATAGCCTCTACGGGCACTTCTTCGCCGGAGGTGGAGGGCAGAGTGCAGTAGTTGACGTTTTCCATAACGTTGATCAACTGGGTCCACTCGGCTACCTCATCTAAGGTGATATAATGGGAATCATTATTGATGTCCAGATAGTTCATGGCGCCTGTGTTGGTGCGCACGTAGAAATCACCGGTAGGATGCGGGAATTTTAAATCGAATTCTCCGGAGGGTGAGGCCAAAGTGAATTCTGCGGGAATAGTGGATAAAGCCTTTTTGATCAGGTCTTTGCTGAATTTCACATTATGGCCGTTTACCTCTGCGCCTTTGGCTGCCAGTTCGGCTACTAACTCAGCATGATCTACTTCGATACCCCGGATGGAAAGGAGATCCTCCAGCCGGTTTTTCATCAGTTCCAATTCCTCAGGGGTCATTACGTTATATTTGATTCTTCCTTGCATGTGGAACGCTCCTTTCTAGGCTACGAAATCTTTTGCTAACCGGGCAGCTTCAGCAGCATCGGCGGCAAAGCAGTCGGCGCCAATCTTGTCTGCCCAAGCCTGATTGATGGGAGCGCCGCCCACCATGACTTTTACGGAATCGCGGATGCCGGCTTCGGCTAAAGCGGCAATGACGTTTTTCTGTTCGTACATGGTAGTAGTCAGGAGAGCAGACAGACCGATGACATCGGCACTATGCTCTTTGACAGCAGCTACGAATTTTTCTGAGGATACGTCGGTACCCAGGTCAACAACTTTGATGCCGGCGCTGCTCATCATCAGAGCTACCAGGTTTTTGCCGATATCGTGAAGGTCGCCTTTAACGGTACCCAGCACGGCGGTGCCCTTAGTGGTAATGCCGCCTTCCAGCATCAGAGGTTTAATGACGTCTACACCTGCGTTCATGGCTTTGGCTGCCATCAGCACATTCGGTACAAAAACCTCGTTTTTGGCGAAGCGCTCGCCAATAATATTGATGCCGCACATCAAACCGTTGTCCAGGATGTCCTGGGCGGTAAGGCCCTGATCTACTGCCTCTTGGGTCTTCTCCGTTATTTTCATGAAATTACCGGCGATCACCAGATCGCTAAGCTCCTGCAAAATGCTCATTGTTCAACCTTCCTCTCCCCTGTTGTTTTGGTAGATGCCCATCACAGTATCTTTGGCCTCCACGGCACTATCCACGAAGACGGCATTAATTTCCCGGGCAAATTGGTTGGTTACGGGATTGCCGCCCACCAAAATGGTTACGGGACGATCAAAATCTGCCTGCCGGATAGCTTCCACCACTTCCTTCATATTGGACATGGTGGTGGTTAGCATGGCGGAAATCAAAACCACCGAGGCTTCCGCCTGACGGATGCCTTTGATGAATTCCTCCTTGCTTACATCGGTGCCCAGATCAAGGACATCGAAGCCGGCGCTTTCCAGCATCATTTTGACTAATTGTTTGCCGATATCGTGGATATCGCCTTTAACCGTACCGATGACGACCTTATCCAGCCGGGTCAGCTCCCGGTCGCCCAGATACTGGGCGATCTTGTCCATACCTTTGTTGATAACTCTGGCGGACATCAAGATTTCCGGTATGTACTTTCTTCCCTGCCGGTAATCCAACTCCACCATGTCCATGCCCGGTACATAACCCCGGCTGATGATTTCCACCGGATTATATCCGGCCTCCAGCATGGATTGACAAAGTACGGATGCTTTTGCCTCGTCACCGTTTGCTACTGCTTGGGCGATTTCTTCGTATAGGCTCATGTTCCCCTCCAACTCTTTCAGCGCTATCGAGTGGCGTACAAAGCCTCTGAACCATTTGTTCCACTAGTGGTCCTGATGGCATTATCGCTTATTGGCTGATAAAAAACTAAAATAAATTCCACAAATATTTGTAAATATTAGTACAACGATTTTTTGATGAAAAATCATTTTTGTAAAAAATCATGTTATTGGTGTTAGACAACTATACTGCAGTTTTATTATAATATATAATGACGTTTGATGCAGAAAGCAAAAGGATGGGAGGCTGATAATTATGCTGACTAATTTTTTTTCGCTGAAACAGCTAGAAAATATGGCTAAATCTTATACCGACTGTACAGGCGTCCCGGTCACTGTCTTTGATGAAGAAATGGTAATTATAGCGGAGGCTGGCCGGGAGAGCAAGGTCTGTAAATTCTCCGAAATTTATAATAAATACGGTGCCTGTGTAAAAGTTTTAAAATTTTCCGGTGAGATGGCTCTCAACCTGGGAGAACCCTATATTTATTCCTGTCCGGCAGGCTTTTTGCATATTTGTGTGGCCTTGATCAACGACAGAAAGTTTCAAGGCTGCTTTATAGCCGGACCTATATCCATGAATACCATCAGCGAGAAAAACATCAGCACTATCATAGAATTAAATGAAAACAGCGCCAATATGCAGGAGTTTTTACCAAAATTAACATTATTCATCAAGGACATGCCTATATATACCCCCGCCAGGATATCCAGCCTGTCCCAATTATTGTTCAATACGGTGCTGAGCTTATACAGCAATAAAGAAGACTATTTATACATGAGCACGAAATATAATACATACAGTCAGATTTCTGAGGATATTAAGAATTATAAAGAAGAACAAAGGCTTTCCGCGGAAAAAATCTCTCAAAATGCAGCGGAGGATATGGTCAGGGAGCTGCAAAAACGGATCCGCTCCAGAGACCGTCAGGGAGCTTACCATTTGGCGAATATGGTCTTAGAGGATATCCGCCTGTCGGAAGCCGGCAATTTTGAGGTCATGAAACTGCGGCTTTTTGAGCTTTATATAACGTTATCCCGGGCGGGCGTAGAAAGCGGCGCTTCCATTCAAAAGGTTTTTGGTATTAATTTTGACCTGGTGGCTTCCTTAAATAGTATCCTTACGGTACCGCAATTACAGGAATGGGCCCAAAAGGTGGTGGACCATTTCATTGACAATGTATTTTCCAGCATTTATTCCGGCCGCTCCCTTATTATCGCCAATGCCATCCGCCATATCAATACCAATTATATGACGAAGATTAATTTAAAAAATTTAGCTGAGCTTCTTCATGTCAACGAATCCTATCTTTCCAAGCTGTTCAAGCAGGAAATGGGCCAGAATTTTACAGATTATCTGAACGAAATCCGCATCAACAAGAGCCTGTCCCTGATCCGGGATACGGACAATAATTTGCTGGATATTGCCTTGGCCGTGGGCTTTGAGGATCAAAGTTATTATACTAAAGTTTTCCGAAAAGTGATGAATCAGACGCCCAAACAGTACCGCAATGGCAAAATCAGTGCATAGCGGAATATTACAAAAAGTCGCAAAAATTTTATAAAATTGAAATAAGATTTCGCTATATAATGAAATAATGAGGAGGGAGAGACATGACCTTGATCAAATTGGAGACAAATTGTCCGGTGGATCAGGAAGCTGTGTTTCGCCGGCTTAGCATTACCGGTGATTCTTTAGCCTGCCAGTCTTCTCGCTCTGCTCTGATATCGTTGCTTGAAAATAGCGCCGGGTTGGTGGAAAGCAGTTGTTATTACTACCTGGCGCCCAATATATACCGGTTGCCGGAGCCGGAGCTGGCCCAATGCGAGAAGCTGGTGCTATGCTTTGCTACCTTGGGCCCCAAGATATCGGCACAAATCGGACTTTACTTTGAGAGCAGAGATTATCTGGAAGGCTACCTGCTGGATCATTTGGGCAACGAAATGCTCTTTAGCGCCAGTGAGGAAATGAACCGGCTTATCGAAGCCAAGGTGAGGGAGCAGGGGTATAATCTGACCATTCCCTTTTCTCCCGGTGAAGGCCTGCTGGAATTAGAATACCAGGCCCTATTTTTAGACGAAATGAAAAGACAGGGGGAAATACCTGTCAGTATAAATGACCATTATATGCTGAATCCGGAAAAAAGTATCCTATATGTATTTGGGGCAGACCCCAATATCCCTCAATGCGATATTCAGCACGATTGCAGCCGCTGTACCAGGGAAAAATGCTATTTCCGGGGCAAGTAATAAAATATTATATAATAAGGCGGGAGTTATCTCCCGCTTTGCTATAATAAGGACGTAGGACATCGGAAAGGAGTACTGAGATGGACAAAAGCCGGGAATATACCGTAGAATTTCCCCTCCAGGACAAGACCATACAGGCGCCTCACGGCATTACCCTGGCCCAGGCTGCCGCTCTGGCCGGATTCCCCCTGAATCTGGTTTGCGGCGGCAAAGGCACTTGCGGCAAATGCTGGATCAGCATAGAAAAAGCAGGGGTAAAAAGCCGGGTTATGGCCTGCCGGACTTTGCTGGAGGAGCCGGTAAGCCTGTTTTTGCAGGCGGAGGATTACGTCCATCAGGCCAATATCCTCACCGGCGGCTTGGCCGGCAGAAGGGCAGAGCTTCGTCCTGCCGTGACGAAAACTTATTTGCCAGCAAAAGAGATGACTCCCGATTATTGCGGCGGTTTCACCTCCTGGACAGATCCTTACCTTTTAAAGAAGCTGGGTGAGATATTCCGGCAGGGAGCGGAGGATCAAGGGATAACCCTGGTGAAGCGGCAAGATCAGGTTATCGATATTCAGGCCGGGGATACCAGGGCTTTGCTCTATGGGGCAGCCTGCGATATCGGCACTACCAGTGTGGCTTTGTTTATTTATGATTTAAATAGCGGGACTTTACTGCTGACCCTGTCCGGCTTAAATGGACAAATCAGCCACGGCGCCGACGTAATCAGCCGTATTGCTTTTGCTTGCGGTGAAGAAGCGGGTACAAAAATCTTGCAGGAGCTTATCGGCAAGACCATAAACGATCTGCTGGAGCAAGGGGCGGCCTCCCTGCCGGGGCTAAAAGAAAATCTATTCTCCTTCGTGGCTGGCGGCAATACGGCTATGCAGCATTTCTTTTTTGGCTATTATCCCGAAAACTTAGGCCATAGTCCCTTTGCCAGCCTCTCCTTGGAAAGGCAGGAAACCACAGGAGCCGATTCGGGCCTGGAGCTGCCCCGGCGCTGCCAGGTTACTTTCCTGCCCTTGATTGGCGGCTTTGTGGGCGGTGATATTACGGCGGTACTGCTGACCATCCCGGAGGACCGGAAGCTTCGGCTGATTATTGATCTGGGCACCAACGGCGAAATCGTTTTAGGGACGAAGGACCGCTATCTGGCAGCTTCCACTGCCTGCGGCCCGGCCCTTGAGGGGGCCAGCCTCAATTGCGGTATGCGGGGGTCTAGAGGGGCCATTGAGAGGGTAACCATTGATGCTGGCGGTGCAGAGGCTATCCTTTGCCAGGTAATCGGCGGCGGCCAGGCCGTGGGAATCTGCGGTTCCGGCATTGTGGATGCGGTGGCCCTCATGCTGCGTCACGGGCTGATGGACAGGACAGGCCGGATATTAAGCCGTAAGGAATACGAAGAGCTCCATGGCGGCTCTGATTTGGAAGCACGCCTGGCCCCTTGCCTGGCAGCCCATGGGGAGTTGCCAGCTTTTTATCTGACGCCCCAAGTTTTTATCGATCAAAAGGATATCCGGCAAATCCAGTTGGCCAAGAGTGCCATCTGCGCCGGTTGCCTGGCCTTGGCCGCCAATTGGGGATTGAAGCTGGAGGAGCTGGACGAGTTAATTTTAGCAGGAGCCTTCGGCAATTATATTGATAAGGATAGTGCTTTAACCATCGGTCTGCTGCCTGCCGTAGCGGCTGATAAAATCATTCCCATCGGCAATGGAGCAGGTCTGGGTACGGCTATGTATTTGCTGGATCAAAACCTGGAGGCCAAGGCCCGGGAGTTGATTGCCAATACCTGCCACTGTGAGCTGGCCTGCGATGCTGTCTTTATGGAGCAATATATTTGCCAGATGGACTTTCCGGAGGTAACATAGAAAAGGGGGAAATACCGTTGACCGACATTATATTGCTCACCGGCTTTTTGGGGGCCGGTAAAACTACTTTATTAAACCGCTTATTAACCGGCAATGAAAATCCGGGAAAAACCATTGGCGTTATCGTTAATGAGTTCAGCCAGACCGGCGTGGACGGTCAAATTATTGAGGCGCCCTCAGGCACCAGCCTGGTGGAATTAAATAACGGTTCAATATTTTGTGCCTGTATTAAAGATCACTTTGTGGATGCGTTAATTGATTTGTCTGGCCGCGGCCTGGACTTGCTGTTTATTGAGGCTTCCGGTTTGGCGGACCCTGCCAATTTTACGGCCATACTGGACGGCATCAAAAAGCAGACGAAGGATGCCTACCGTTATCTGGGCGGAGTCTGCCTGGTGGATGCCCTTTATTTTCCGAAGTTTTTCTCTCTTTTACCGGCTTTAAAAAGGCAACTGCTTTATAGCAAAGTGGTTTTAATTAATAAGGCCGACCTGGTGGAGCCGGCGCAAATAGCCCAGTGCCTGGATTTGATCCGGGAGACTAATCCGGCGGCTGCGGTCTACGAAACCTCCTATTGCCGGATTGCCTTCGATCAGCTATATCAAGACCTGGCGCCGTCCCGGGATGAGACTGAGGCGGGAGAAGGAACGGCAGCAACGGGCCGGCCGGCTCTTGACAGCACCAATACGCCGGAAACCCGGCCCAAGACCTTGACCATTCACCCGGCAAAGGCCATAGAGATGACCCAGCTAAAAGCCCTGCTGTCCGGCTTGACGCCCCATGCCTACCGGATAAAAGGCTTTATGATGACCACGGAAGGCCCCTGCTTTGTTAGCTGCGTGGGAGAGGAGATAAATATCCAGCCCGTTGAAAAAATGGGAGGGGAGGCTTCTTTGGTGGTTATCGCTTCTGTGGGCATTAAAATCATTTCTCTGGCTACGGCGGAAGCCCGTAAATATTGGGGCGATAATGTGCAAATTAGAGTAGACTGATGGAATTAGTAGGAAATAATCCGGATTTATAGAAAATCGTCGGAATTAGTAGTCAGGATTGTACTAAATGTAGCGGTTTTTATCCTAGAATAAAGACCGCTATTTTTTTTATGATAAGAATAATCAAACGAATCGGAGGATGATTTATGGGTAAAGAATTAATTTTTGAGACCTTGCGCCATCAGAAAACCCCTTCCGTACCCTGGGTGCCCTTTGCAGGCGTTCATGCCGGCAAATTAAAGGGTCATACAGCCGAAGAAGTGCTCACCGATGGTGAAAAGCTTTTTGAATCCTTGATGGAAGTAAAGAAACTCTATGCACCGGACGGCCTGCCCATCGTATTTGATCTTCAGTTGGAGGCGGAGATTTTGGGCTGCGAGCTGCTGTGGGCTAAGTCCAATCCTCCTTCGGTCAAAACCCATCCCCTGGCCGGCAGCGAATACAAGATTCCCTGCAAATGCGAAATTCCCAAGAAAGACTCCGGCCGTATCCCCATGATTTTGGATGTAACCAAGCGGATCAAGAAAGAAATCGGCGACACCACCGCATTGTACGGCTTGATTTGCGGTCCCTTCACCTTGGCTTCTCACTTGCGGGGCAGCGATATCTTTATGGATATGATCATGAACGAGCAATACGTGAGAGATCTGGTGGAATTCTGCGGCGAAGTCTGCATGGCTATGGCGGATTATTATGCCGAAGCCGGCGTGGATGTAATTGCCCTGGTGGATCCGCTGGTCAGCCAGATTTCTCCGGATCACTTTGAAGCAATGCTCAATCCTACCTTCACCGCCTGCTTCGATTATATCCGCAGCAAAGGCCTGTTCTCTTCCTTCTTTGTCTGCGGCAACGCCAGCCTGCAGTTGGAAGTGATGTGCCATACGAAGCCGGATTGCATTTCCGTAGACGAAAACGTCAGTCTGCCCACGGCGAAAGCCATCACTGACAAATACGGCATTACTCTGGCCGGCAACATTCCCTTGACCACGGTAATGCTCCACGGCAATCAGCAGGACAACATGAAATGTGTAGTAGAGCTGCTGGACAGCATCGACCATTTCAACTTCATCCTCAGCCCCGGCTGCGATATGCCTTACGATGTTCCTATCGAGAATACCGTGGCAGCCATGCAGGCCGTGAAAAACACCGAAGTAGTCCGGGAAATGGTAGCCGGTTATGAAGCCGTTGACGACAGCGTCGATGTGGAGCTGCCGGACTATGCCAATCTGGCCAAGCCTTTGGTGGAAGTCTGCACCCTGGATTCCGAAAGCTGCGCCGCCTGCACCTATATGTGGGCCAGTGTGGAAGCCGTCAAGGACCAGGTCTTTGGCGACAAGATCGATATTGTGGAGTACAAATACACCACAAAAGACGGCATTGCCCGCATCCGCAAAAAAGGTCTGACCAATTTGCCCACTTTGTGCATCAATGGCGAAATCAAATGGGTATCCATTATTCCCAGCCGTGATGAGTTAGTGGCGGAAATCAATAAATTGCTGTAGTTTTAAGATTCAAACAAAGCTTTCAAATTTTGTGTTAAATTTTATGTCAATTTAAGCGGTTTTTGAGCTTTTATGCCTTGACAGTTGGCAGAATACATTTTATAATAGTCGTTGTCGTCGGGGCGTAGCTCAGTTTGGCTAGAGCGCCATCTTGGGGTGGTGGAGGCCGCAAGTTCAAGTCTTGTCGCTCCGACTCTTTTTCAGACGATTAGCCGGTTGCCTTATGGGCAGCCGGTTTTTTCTATTTGCCGGGCGGTTTGCAGAAAGAGTCTAACTTTCCGGGACATTACACGATACACGTGGCAGGTATAGTCGCGGATAGGTGAGGGTACAGTGACTTGGGGGTGCCGGACAGTGGGCAGTGGGCAGCCGGCAGTGATGGGGCTCTGGGCAGTGGGCGGTGAGCCATAGGCTGAGGGTGCTGGCAATGGGCAGTGAGCCATAGGCTTGAGGGTGCTGGCAGTGGACAGTCGGCAGTGACTCGCGGGCTGGAGGACGCCGGATAGTGGCAGTAGGCAGTGACTGCTCAAAATTGCAGGTTTGTCGCCGTTCGCTTAGGCTAACTGAGCAAAATTGCAGGTTTGTCGTGGTTCGCTTAGGCTAACTGTGCAAAATTGCAGGTTTGTAACTCCTAAATCTCGGTTTCAGAACAAATTTGGCCCGAAAATAGGGCAAAATCCTATTTTCAGGCCAAATCACCTACTACAAACTTGCAATTTTGCACAAAACGCCATGATCATGTTAACAAACCTGCAATTTTGCACAAAATGCTCTGAGCACCAGGTAGGTATAGTAGCGGCGGAAGCGACGCTGTCAGCCTATAGGATTAAATAACAACAAGTAAAATCAAGCGGCAGCTTCCCTATTTCTTTATAATAAATGCAGGGTGGTTGAAACGAGGTGAAATAACCAATGTATGTGTGGCAGAAACAAGTTCAAATAATCGTTGACGAGATTGACCGGTGTATTAAAAATCATATCGGCGAGGCCTTGACGCTGCGTTCCCTTTCCCGCAAGCTGGGTTACTCTGAATTTTATACGACAAGAAAATTCAAAGAAATATCGGGTATGCAGTTTAGAGAGTATTTGCGGCACAGAAAGTTAGCCTTTGCACTAAAAGAGGTTCGGGATAGCGATAAAAGCTTTTTGGCTATTGCTTTTGATTATGGGTTTTCATCACATGAGGCTTTTACCAGAGCTTTCAAGGGAACATATGGTGTGACGCCCAGTGAATATCGAAAAAATCCTAGGCCTGTGGTTCTTCGTACAAAAATCAGCGCTTTTGACCGCTACTTTTTAGGATTAGGGGAAATTGGTATGATTAAATCTGCGGATAAAGTAAAAGTTTATTTTGTAACCATACCCGCACATAAATTTTTGCACGTTAAAAACAATGAGAGTAATGGATATTGGGATTTTTGGCAAAAGCAAAGTCTTATTCCCGGACAGGACAGCGAAACGATTTGCGGCTTACTCGATAGTATCAAGGGCAAATTGGATGATGATGGCGGCAGCGAAGTTAACTGTGGCAGCGGTCAGATTATGGCCTATATAAACGATCCGAAGGGCAGACTTTGCGATTGGGGTATTCTGCGTACAGAGTGTTGGGGGGTACGGCTTCCTTTCGATTATAGCGGGGAAGTGCCGCCGCAAATGCTGATGATTGATGTTCCTGAAGCCGAGTATATTGTTTTTGAACATGGAGCATTTGATTATGAACAGGAAAATTGCAGCGTAGAAGAAAAAATTGAAAAGGCAATGGCAACTTTTGATTACGCTGGCAATGGTTACTGTATTGATACTTCCCCCGGCAGGATAATGTACTTTTATTATAATCCCGAACAGTATTTTAAGTATATCAGACCCGTAAGAAAGTTAGATAAAATCGATGATTTTGCAGGAAGCTAGTACTCTGTAACCTCTAAAAGTTTACATCTGCTTGCCTATTTTAGACAATACATACGCGCCCTTAGTATCATCGGATAGCGGATTGAGTTTGAAGAAACATATGCGCCCTTAGTATCATCGGATAGCAGATTGGGTTCGCAGGAACATACGCGCCCTTAGTATCTTCGGATAGCGGATTGGGTTCGCAGAAACATCTGCGCCCTTAGTATCTTCGGATAGCGGATTGGGTTCGCAGGAACATACGCGCCCTTAGTATCTTCGGATAGCGGATTGAGTTTGAAGAAACATCTGCGCCCTTAGTATCATCGGATAGCAGATTGGGTTCGCAGGAACATCCGCGCCCTTAGTATCTTCGGATAGCGGATTGGGTTTGAAGAACCTGCGTTGTCGTCCCTCACCATAGTTACCGGCTATGCCTCGGCCCTCCGCTTTTAGAGGTCACAAAGCACTGGGAATGGAAGCACTAGGAATGGAAGGAATTAGCAAAGGACGCCTCAATGAGCAAACTGTCCGGGCTATGCTTCCGGCTCTTTGAATAAGCGGAAGAATCTTTCTTCCAGGGCCTTGCGGCGGCGGGCCGTTTCTTCGGGCAGCAGCGTAATGGTATCTTCCTGCCACAGAAAAAGATCGCCTTCCTGAGCCGCCGGCGGAAAAAGGGCTTTGGCCAGCGTCAGGCTTTCACCCTCAGGTGTTTGGCAGATGGCCAGGTCTCCTTCAAAGCGGTCGATAATCAACTGCATCTTAGTCTCCTTTCTCGGTTTGCCAGGTAAGACGGCCGTCTTGGCTGGTGACCAGAATGGTACCCTGACGGTCGGTGCGGTAAAGCTGTATATGGCGGTCCTCCAAAGCTGTCAAAACCTCCTGGTGGGGATGGCCATAGCTGTTGCCGGCGCCGCAGGAGGCTACGGCAAAAGAGGGGCTGAGGGCCTCCAGAAAGGCCTCAGAAGAGGATGTGCTGCTGCCGTGATGGCTGAGCTTCAAAACATCGGTTTTCAGGCCGTAGGGATAAGCAGACAAGATATCAGCCTCGGCGGCGGCCTCTATATCGCCGCCGAAGAAAAAGCTATGGATGCCATTGGATAAGATTAAGGCTATGCTCCAATTGTTGAGATCCTCTTCATAGTCTTTCAGGGGCCCCAGCAGGGTAAACTCTGCTGAGCCCAAGGTATAGGTTTTTCCCGGCTCCGGAAAGGTGATAGACAACTGCCGGGCCTCCAGGGCATCGATAACATCTTCAAAGGATTTGGTGGTATGGGCTTTTGGCGGCATCAAAATGGCGTCAATAGCAAAGTTGTTGATGACGTCATCCAGGCCGCCGATATGGTCTTCGTGAGGATGACTGCCGATGACGTAATCCAGCCGCTCCACCTGCTGCTCCTGCAAATAGCGGACCAAGGCTTCTCCATCGTCGTTGTTGCCGGCATCGATTAGCATGCAATGATCACCGGATTGGATGAAGATGCTGTCGGCTTGGCCCACATCAATAAAATGGACGGTTAGGGCCTCCTGGCCGGCAGCGTTGCTTCCCAAGCCGGAGCCGCCGCCGCTCAGGCTGCCCTCCGGATTATCCGGATTGCTGACCGGCTTGCCGGGATTATCCGGATTGCTCAGACTGCTGCTGAATTTTTCTGCCCGGGAAATACCCTGGGCCAAAAAGTCCAAAGGACTGCCACCGCCGGCGGGATTGCTGAAAATTGTCAGCAGGGTAACGAAAACCACGGCTGCCGAAAGGATAAAAGTTGAGGAGGGTGTGGTCTTATTCTTGGATTTACGAGGGGGCATGGTATTCTCCTTGCTGTGGAATAATATGAAAAAAGGTGGATTTCCTTTGACAGGTGAATCCACCTTTTAAATATGGCGAAAGATTAGCCCGTAGAGCTTAAGGTTGTTCCGGCCACAGGTTACCGCCGTTCTCATCATTTATGCCTTGTGTATCCTGCTCACATAAGTGTAGATAAAAAGCGGTCTCGGCAGCATAGTAATAGGGGTTATACCAGAGGAAGCCGATGCCGAAGGTCAGAGCGGAAAGAATAGCCCAGCCGATAAAGCTTAACTGCAGGCAGAAAAGCCCGGCTTTGTGACCTTTCATCATTTCTTTTGATTTGTTGATCGCCTCCATGATGCCCAAATCAGGATTCTCGGCCAGCAGATAATCAGTCATGGCATAACGGTAAGCGGCGATGATGCCTGGTACAATCAATAAGAGACCCCAGAGAAGGATAAAAACACCCTTAATGATGCTCAGTCCCAAAGCCTTTAACAAAATATGGTTCCGGCTTTGCAAAGTAGTATAGGGATTTTGCTCTACCCCATCATAGCAGTTTATATAATACTTTTTTATGCCTATATCCATAACAGGGCCAAGAACAAAAGTAATAAACAAATAAAATACAGCCAGAATGGGGACGAGATTTAAAATTATATTCAGATAAGTACCGAGATCCGGCCAGCGGCGTAATTCGTAAAAGAGAGGAAATCGAAATTCATTTATGCGCTCCGTATATTCAAAGGTCCAATCTAAGCCCGCATAAGACGCTCCCAGCAGGCCGGCTAGCAAAGTCACGGTAAGGCTGGGCGTCCACTTGCCTTTCAAAACCTGACGGGCTGATAACCTGAATTCTGATGCAGTCAATGAAGATCACTTCCTTATTTAATTTTTAGTTAGCCGGATAGGACACCGAATCCAATACCTGGTTGGTTGAAGCGTCCACCGTGCTGAAGGTATAGGCCGGAGCTTCACCTGCATTAATCTGGTACTGCTCGATGGTGGAGCTTAAAATCATTGGCACAATATTGGTGGAAATGTCTTTGTACAGCTCAGGGTCTACCAGAATCTTGATATCGGCCAAATCTTCATCATAGGTTATTTCCTTGACATAGGGGTGATCGCTGTAAAGCTGCTCCACCTGATCCTCGAAATTGGATTTGATAGCAGCCAGCATCTGATTGTGCTTCGTAGTGGTCATGGTAACGGTCAGAGAACCGTCGTCATTAAAAGCGGCAGAAATAAAATCGTTACCCTCAGCATAAGCATCTAAATCATTGATTTCTACGCCCTCGAACATTTCGGCAGGAAAAGTGATTTCGATAGGAGTGTCATCGACAACGGGCTCTGTCTGGACGGCGCCGGGGTCGGTGTTAGGGGTGGTGGCCCCATTGGAAGAAGGGGAGCCGCAAGCGGCTAAAGCAACCACCAGGGAGCAAGCTATTAAAATAGAAAAGAATCTGCGTTTCATAGTATATGTACCTCCGTTGATATGTTTTACTTTTTTTGACGGCATTTTTATGCCGGATGTTCCCTTAAAATGATGAACAATAAGTGAACTTTTCTTATTTTAGCATAACATAATACGCCAAAAAAATCGACAGCCCGGGTAAATAAAGCCCGGGCTGCCCTGCCTATGATCGTTGCTGCCGCCGTCTGAATTGGCGTCTTATATTAATACATAGCCTGCTTGACTGCTTTGGGAATCTGAGTCAGCGTTGATACCACATGGGCGCCGGCTGCGGCCAAAATCGCTTTTTTGCTTTCGGCAGTTTCTTCTTTGTTGGAAACGAGAGCGCCGGCATGGCCCATTTTTTTGCCCTCAGGAGCATTTTGGCCGATGATGTAAGCTACCACAGGTTTGCTCATTTCTTTAATATAAGGGGCGGCCTTGATTTCCAGATCGCCGCCGGGCTCACCCAGTATGATAATCAGCTTAGTCTCATCATCCTTATCGAACTCCTTCAATAAGGTAAGGTAATCGCAGCCCACTAAAGGGTCGCCGCCCAGGCAGGCTACAGTGGTGGCGCCCAGGTTTATGCTTTTTAACAGGTCCACAACCTCATAAGTCAGAGTGCCGCTTTTTGAGATGATGCCCACATTGCCGGGGCTGATCAGATATTCGTTTAAATCGCCGACGCTGGCTTTACCCGGCGAATAGACGCCGGCGGAGTTGGGCCCAAAGATCAAAACGTTTTTCTGGGCGGCATAATGCAGGAAGACCACAGCATCCTGAACCGGTACACCCTCAGAATAAATAACGATGTATTTGATGCCGCCGTCGATGGCCTCAATAACGGCATCCCGTACGGCTAAAGGCGGTACGCAGATGAAGGACCAATCGGCCCCGGTGGCCTGGCAGGCTTCCTCCACCAGGTTGAAGACAGGAACGCCAAAGTCATCGGTACTGCCGCCCCGGCCCGGTGTGACGCCGCCCACCAGAGGCGTTTTGTTTTCCGTCATCCGCTGGGAAAAAATACGGCCGACTTTGCCCGTCAGCCCCTGGATAATGATACGGCTTTTTTCATGGGCTAAAATAGCCATATCACATTCCCCCTTTAGAAGCCAAAGCAATGGCATTGCTTACGGCATCATGAAAATTTGTGGTTACATAGCAGCCTTTTTGTTCAAGGAGCATTTTAGCCTCGGCTTCTTCCCGGCCCCGGGAGCGTACTGCCGTGGGAATATCCCCCACCGTATTGACGATGGCTTCGGCCATGGCGACGCAACTGGCTACCTGGAAAAAGTAGACAAATAAGAAGGCTTTTGGCTTCAAATCAGCTACTAATCTGATTACCTTCATCATTTCTTCCTTGTGGTGGACCAGAGGCCCCATATCCACAAAAGCCCGTACCGAACCGCCCAGGGACATGATTTCGTCGATGGTGGCCAGCCCCAAACCGGCGCCGCTGGTAATCAGGGCAATATCACCGGATAGCTCCACGCCGTTTACGCCTAAGGCATGAGTGGTTTCTTCGAAGGAATACTGGGCTCTGGGCAACCGGCTGCTATCTAAATAATACAAAATGTCTTCCAAGACAATCTTGGCATCCAGGCAAAGAACGCCGGCAGCAGTGATGACCAGGGGGTTGATTTCCAGAAGCTCAAGCTTTTTCTCCTTAAATAGCCGGTAGAGCTTGCGCACCATGGCCTTGATTTGTTTTTTCGGCTCATCGGCAATAGAGGAACCGAAAAACAAGCGGTTGATCTGGTATTCCTGCAAGCCCAGTAAAGGATTAATCGTCAGGGCAACGATATGCTCCCGGCTGATTTCTTCAATATCCATGCCGCCGGACTGGCTAAAGAGCAGAAGCTCTTTTTTTTCTTTGCGGTCTATAGTGAAGCTGATATAAAGCTCCTGCCGGATTTCTACGGTTTCTTCCGCCAAGATGGCGCTGGGCAGATGGCCTTTGATTCTTAAATTGCAAATTTCCTCCAGGGCTTTTGCTGCCTCGCCGGCATCTTTGACAATACGGATGCCGCCGGCTTTGCCTCTGCCTCCCACAGGCACTTGGGATTTCAAAGCCAGAGGGTAAGGCAGGCCCTGGGGCAGCTCCCGGCCGGTGATTAATTGTCCTTGCGGAATGGCAATGCCGTATTCTTTTAAGAGTTTTTTGCCTTCACATTCCAGAAGGTTCATTTTTCAGGCCTCCTGCGGCTGCGGACTTCAAAAAAGCGTTTTTGGTACTCGTTGGGCTCTCCTGCCTGGTAGCCTTCGATGTGAGCCTGAATAGCAAATTCCATGCAAGCCTTAAATTTTTCTTCCGTGAGGGCTCTAAACCATTTTTTATTGTTTTTCAGGGAGACGGGAGCCTTTTCGGCCAGTTCCTGAGCCAGGGCCATGGTTTCTTTCTCCAAATCGGCAAAGGGCACCACCTTGCATACCAGACCGTAATCCAGCGCTTCCTGGGGACTGACGAAATTGCCTCTCAGAATCAGCTCGGTGGTTTTGGCCCGGCCAAAAATATCCCACATCAGGGTGGTGCCGATGATGCAGGCAAAGCCCACGTCAATTTCCGTCATGGCAAATTTAGCGTTGTCGGAGCAAATGCGAATATCCGCCAATAAAGGCAACTGGAAGCCGGAACCGGCAGAAACGCCGTTGACCGAGGCGATATAGGGCTTTTCAAAGTCCCGGATAGCGGCATATAAATCGTCGAAGCTTCTTACCCACTTTTCGGCATCTTCAGGTGAGTGGAGAACCATGCTTTCCTTGAGGTCCTGGCCGGAGCAAAAGGCTTTGTCGCCGGCGCCGGTGAGCACCAGGCAGCTTAAATTGGGATTTTTCTGGGTATTGCGGAAAACGTCGATAATCTCTGCTTTCAATACTTTGTTTAGCGCGTTATAGCTTTCGGGACGGTTTAAGGTGGCTTTGGCAACTCTACCGATTTCTTCATACAATAAATGCTGGTACATGGTTAAAACCTCCTTGATTTTCTTTGTCCCTATGTACTGCAATTTTCTTGCCAAACCTTTTGCCGCAAAAAAGCCAGATAATGCGTCCTTTTGCTTTTTAAATAAAAAAGGCCCCTGAGCAGGTTTGACTTAACGATAAGCCTGACAGGGGTTTTTCAGTAAACCATAATTGGAATACATAAACCATATTTGGTTTAGAGGAGAAGAAAAGGGCATCAGCAAGAGGAAGAAAGGGATAGAATCAGCAGGGGGGAGGGGAGAGATATTTTTTAATCTTGCGCATGGCAGTAGACTGGCTGATTTTTAGCAGCTCTGCGATTTTGTACGAGCTGTAATTCTTATGATGCAAACGGTTAAAGATCTGCCTTTCCACATCGTCCATCAGTTCTGCCAAAGAGCTGTGCTGATTCAGGCTTTCATCCATCCAAAGCTTTGTCATTTCGCCTTGCAGATGCTCCGGAATATCCTGACGGTCAATAATATCGTTTTCGCTGAGTATCATCATTTGTTCAACCAGATTTTTTAGCTCTCTGACATTACCGGGCCAGGGATAGCTTTCCAAAATCCTTAAAGCCTGATTGCTGAGGGATTTTTCAATGCCGTATTTTTCGTTGAAATGATCCAGATAATGCTTGATCAGGCGGGGAATATCTTCTTTGCGCTCCCGCAAGGGTGGGATTTTCAGATTGATGACGTTGAGGCGGTAGTAGAGATCTTCCCGGAATTCTCCGCTGCGCACTAAAGCTTCCAGATTTTTATTGGTGGCGCTGATGATCCGGAGATTAACGCGGATCAGCTCTTTGCCGCCTACCCGCATGAAAGTGCCTTCATTAATAATTTGCAAAAGCTTAGCCTGCTGCTGCAGGGGCAGCTCAGCCACTTCGTCAAACAATAACGTGCCGTTGTTGGCCAGCTCCAGTTTCCCAATATCGCCGTCTTTGTTGGCTCCGGTGAAAGCGCCTTTGGCGTAGCCAAAAAGCTCCGATTCCAAGAGATTGAGAGGAATGGCGCCGCAATTGATTTGGATGAAAGGAGCAGCGGCCCTGTTGCTCAACTGGTGGATCAGCTTGGCAATTTCATTTTTGCCCACGCCGGATTCGCCGGTGAGCAGAAGGGTGGTATCGTATTCGGCTACTTTAGCGGCCATAGCCACCAGCTTTCGCATAGCGGGGCTCTGATAAACCAAATCGTTTAGCTTTTTGCGCTGCTCTAGCTGCCGCTTGTAAAACTCGGCCAGCTCTTTTTCTTTGGCGAATTGTTCCTTTAGGGCCAAAAATTCCGTTACGTCCCGGGAGTTGCTGATAACCTTGGTGATGTTGCCGGCGGCATCAAAAACCGGATTGGCCGTGACGATGATTTTTTGGCCGGTTCTGGTAGCCTGGAAAAGGGTGACCTTTTGTTTTTTGCGCAGGGAATCCACGATAGCGGAGGAGGAGATAATGCCTTCCTTTTCCAGCACGTCCACGTTTTTGCCCAGTATATAGTTTTCATCCTCAATACCAAGGAATTTTTTGCAGGCCTGGTTTAGAATCAGTACTTTGCCTTGGCCATCGGTGACAAAAATGCCATCGGAGCTATTATCAATGATCATTTTTAATTCTTGGGAGCTGACCATGCTATCACCTCTTATGGCCATTTTATCATAAACCCTGAGCTCCCGCAAAATTAAACCATACATCGAGAAAAGCCGCCAATGACCAGATTTGTCTTGCCAAGCTTGACCCGGAATTCACTTTTGTCCGGTCTGCAAGTTTTGTCCTCTCTGTGCAAAAATGCAGGTTTGTATCCAGTAAGGGTGCCAGTTGAGCAAAAATGCAAGTTTGTATCCAGTAAGGGTGCCAGTTGAGCAAAAATGCAAGTTTGTATCCAGTAAGGGCGCCAGTTGAGCAAAAATGCAAGTTTGTATCCAGTAAGGGCGCCAGTTGAGCAAAAATGCAAGTTTGTAGACACCCCTTAGAGTTATGGCGGTTCAAAAAATAAGTAGAAACGTATGACTTGGCTGTATCTAGTGCCTTGGCAGAAATGAATTCACTACCAAACTGCAAAAAATGCTTAAGCTTTCTAACATTTCCTCTGAAAGGGTCTCTAGACGTAGACAAACTTGCAATTTTGCACAGAGGGGGACCTATAATAAGCCGACCACCCCCTGCCAGTGGGGGGGTACCCGTTTCTTTCCATTAGGGATAGGGCAATATAGTTTGAAAACCCTCTTATCCTCGCCGGCGGATCAGCGTGGGGTAGCGGAAATAACTAAAAATGCAAGTTTAAATTTCTGAATAAAGTTAAATACCATCTTTGCTCTATATATAGTGTTTCGCCGTAAGAAGGAACATTATTGCATGGAATTTGCCACTGCCATAGAGAAACGGCCCACTTTAAACCTGCAATTTTGTCTGCTGGGCCTTTGCGCCAAGGTGTAATTTTGCGGGAGGTTAGGTTGTACGGCAGAGGCGGTTGCACAGCCCTGTGCCGGGTGAGATGCCCAGAAGAGGAAGATTTATTTTTAGAATTCCCGATAGCCAGACAACAAAAAACCGCTTAACTTTTGCCTAATGGCTTAGTTAAACGGTTTTTTGTAGTGCGGTCGAGAGGACTTGAACCTCCATGCCCTTGCGAGCACTAGAACCTGAATCTAGCGCGTCTGCCAATTCCGCCACGACCGCAGATGGCAAGTAAAAATGTTTTATAAAAAATGGCTGGGGTGCTAGGACTCGAACCTAGGAATGACGGAGTCAGAGTCCGTTGCCTTACCAACTTGGCTACACCCCAACAAAACTTAGCAAAAGTGGTGGAGGGAGAAGGATTCGAACCTTCGAAGGCAGTGCCAGCAGATTTACAGTCTGCCCCCTTTGGCCAACTCGGGAATCCCTCCACAGTGGGTAAATATAGTAGGTAATATGGAGCCGACGATGGGACTCGAACCCGCAACCTGCTGATTACAAATCAGCTGCTCTGCCAATTGAGCTACGTCGGCAAGATAATGGCGGAGCCGACGAGAGTCGAACTCGCGATCTCCTGCGTGACAGGCAGGCATGTTAGGCCACTACACCACGGCTCCGCAAGATAAAAACAAAAGAAGAAAAAATGGTGACCCGGACGGGAATCGAACCCGTGTTACAGCCTTGAAAGGGCCGTGTCTTAACCTCTTGACCACCGGGCCAGTATTGCTGATCACCTGAATACTGGTCGGGGCAGAGGGATTCGAACCCCCGACCCCCTGGTCCCAAACCAGGTGCGCTACCAAGCTGCGCTATGCCCCGCTTGACGTGACAAAATGTATTTTAGCAAACAAAGGCATATTCGTCAATAGCTTTTAATAAAATATTTCGTGAAACGGTAATGTCCCATAATTAACCCCTAAACCTTGATAATTATGGGTTTATTAGGAAATATTGAAGAAGCGAAGGTGATAACATGACTTACCCCGGCGAAAAGACAATCATTAAGATGGCAGATTCTATAGGCAGGGACTTGTCAGAGTACTACTTTGACCATCCTGGTGCCAAGCCTGAGGATTGTTTGAAAGACGGACATTTGACGGAAAGCTTCTTGTCATTGTTCCCTATTTTGCTTTCCTTAGTCGATGGCAGAAAAGAGTATCTGCCTCAAATGGCTGCTCAGCTTTTCTCCCAACGTCTGCCGGAGCTGGAGAATAAAGCGGTATCCATGTTTTGCATCGATGCTGTTCAGGCATTTTGCCAAAGTTATCTTAAAGGTGAACTAACATTGCGGCCGGATATTCTACAGGAACGAAAAGCGGTATCGGCGGAAATCAATAAAGGAGAATTAAGCAAAAAACGGGAGCTGCCTCCGGAGCGGGAGTTGGCCCAGGAGCAAAAAGGCAGTAAGGATCAGGTGTTGTCTCCTCAAAAGCAGGAATTGCTGCAGGAGCAGGATGGCCAGCAGGACCAGATTGCTTTTGATTCCACAGGCAAAGATGTGATTTCTATCTCCAGTATACGTTATTATACAAAGAAAGCAGAACCGGGCAAAAGAAAACAGGAAACGGATAAAGTTGAGATGAGTAAGGAGGCCGGCAAGGAGGCTGCGGCAGGGAAGGCGGCTGTGCAAGCAGAGGAGGCAAAGGCAGCGGGCCAGCAGGCCGCCGCAAATGCAGAAGAAGAGGAACTGGCTGCAGAGCATGCTAAAGCCGTTATTGCGCCGTTGCCGGAAATGCAGCAGGCGCCGGAATTGGAAAATATTGTCCCGGCAGCTTTGGAACCGGAGGGCCCGGCAATTTCAGAACCGGAAATTAAAATAGGGTTAAAGTCGGAAAAAGAGATTGATCCGGAGTATCGTTTACTTCGGCTATTGTCCTGGAGTTTTCCCGGTGAGACAGTTCTGTTAAACTGGCCCTTCCGCAGCTATTTATTCGAAGCTTACCTGCCCAGGCTGCGGCTGGCCGTTAAATTAGGCGAACCCCCCAGAACCCCTTCCCAAACGGGACTTTGGCTAAAGAAAGAGAACATTACTGTCATTTGGATAACCAACAGGATGCTTAAGGACCCCGTGGGGCTGCGCAGGCAACTGAAGCTGGCGGTGGGCAAGGCGGATCATCAAGGAGTCGGCTATTTCCGGAAGCTGGTCTTATCTGAGGGAAAAGAAGATAGCAAGGGCTATGAAGAGGCCTCGGAAGCCAAGCCCCTATTTGATTTAACGGCAGAAATCGAAAAGACCATGGCAGGATCAGAAAAAGCCGGCGCTTTAATCAAGAAAAAATCTATTGCGGATTTTCGCAGAGCCGGCCGGAATTTTTGAAAAATAAACGTTCTGAAATTTGCCGGCATAAAAAATAGACGCTCGCTTCATTGCTGAAACGGCGTCTATTTGTGTTTTTTGCCTTTCGGCTTACTTCGTCGACTTAAAATAAAAATACCTCCTAATTAATTAAACCGCCATTGCAAATGGTACTTCGATTTCTCTCTTGTTTGATTTAGCGGTCATGTGGCTGGCCTTAAATTTACTAACTAAGCTTTCGCAGGAAGCTAATGGATTCATATCTTCGCTGCAGGTCACCATATCAACGGTGGCCCGGCGGCCCTCCGGCCAGGTGTGAATTGTCAGATTGGCTTTAGGTACGATCAATACGCCGCTGATACCATCCTGGCTAAATTGATGAAAAACGCTGTTTTCCACAACCAAACCGTTTTCGCCGGCAGCATCCCTTACTAAAGCTTCCAATTGATGCAAATCCCGAAGCAACTCCATGTCACAATCATGGATCTCGGCCAACACATGAAGGCCCATTACTTTCATCTATCATGCCCCCTTATTTAATTTTTGTGTAACAAAAACCCAGATTTCTAAAGAATCAACCCAATTATACTATATTTTGACCCCCTGTCAACTAGTTGGGAACTTTTTAAAATTTCCTGCGTCTAAACAGCCAGAAAGACACAATAAACATAGAGGGAAGGGATCAGGATGAATGGCAAAAAACTTGGTCAATTGACATTAATTGTAGTATTGGTAGGAGTACTTGTTGTATCGGCTTCCTGGGCCGCCACTTTGCCTAAAACCGGCAGTTTAATGGCTGCTGCAGAAAGCCAGTCAACCCAGAGAAGCATCACAGTGACGGGAGCGGGAGCCGTATCGGTCAAACCGGATATGGCGGTAATCACCGTAGGCGTGCAGACCAGAGGGGCAAAAGCTGAGGCGGCTCAAAAAGAAAATGCTGCGCAGATGGATGCCCTTACCAAAGTGATTAAAGAAGCCGGTATTGCCGACGCCGACATGCAAACTTCCAACTATAGCATTTACGAAGACGTATCTTATGATTATGAAAAAAACACCAGAAAGGTGAATGGCTATGTTGTAAATAACAGCATGACCATTAAAGTAAGAGATATTGCAAAAGTAAGCGGCATTATCGATTTAGCGGGGCAATCCGGCGCCAATAGCATTAACGGCATTTATTTTACCGTCAGCGACGAAAGCAAATATTATGGGGAAGCTTTGAAAGCTGCCGTAAAAAATGCCAAAGATAAGGGCGATGTGCTGGCGGCAGCCGGCGGTGCAGTTGTAGGCCAGGTAGTGCAGATGACAGAGGCCAGCTATGGCGGCGGCATTATCGTTAAAAGCGCGGCGGCTAGGGATATGGCGGCGGGGGCTGCCACACCCATAGAAGCCGGTTCTATGGAAATTACGGCCAATGTCACGGTGACTTACGCTATCCAATAAGTTTATTGCTGATTGAGGACAATAAAATATAAGAAGAAGAAAAAGGACATCGTCCGGGGGCAAAACCCGGCGGTGTCCTTTTTTTAGGATAGATCCACTCTCTCAGATTGCGGAGATGCATTCGAAACCGAAAAAAGCTTGTTCCCATGAGCCAGGAACAGGCTTTTTTCACGTTAGCGATCTTTTAGTAAAATGCCTCACCGATTTCCGGAGAAATTAGTTGACTAATCAATTAACCTGGTGTTATGATGAGTCATAAAAGGGTGGTTTTTTGTGGAAAAACGCAAATCGTTAATTAAGGCGATTCTTGATACTTACCGGATTAGTTTGGCTTATATCGGTGAAAGTATATCAAAATATGGCATTGGCCGGGGCCAGTGGTACTTCTTTAATAGGCTGCTGCTGAGCGGAGATGGTATCTCCCAGGAGCAGCTTTCGGAAGAGATGGTTGTGGATAGCGCTCATACGGCCCGGGCTATTAAGAAGCTGGAGGAAGACGGCTACGTTTTTCGTAAAGCAGATCCCGGCGATGGCCGCAGGAAAAAGGTCTATGTAACGGAAAAAGCCGTTGCCATCAGAGAAGAGTACCATCAGATATATAAAGAGCTGAATAAGATTCTGACCGCGGGCTTCACCCCTGAGGAAGTGGAGCTTATCCGGCACTTATTGTACCGGATGCGGGACAATATCGATATATATGTAAAAACCAGGATTAAAGACAGTCAATAAAACAGGGCAATAGCCTGATTAATGACGGAGTTTAATAATGAACAATGTAATCTCCATGAAACCCATTGGCAGAATCGAGACGCCTTTCAAGACACGGGAGGACCTGAAAGTTCCCCCTTTTGATCCCCGGGCGCCTTATCATGATCCGGACGTCATAGGGACCGTCCGTCTTTTCGAAGAGTATGCTCAAGGCGCCGCCGACATTAAACCGGGAGCATACGCAATGCTGATTTTTTATTTTGATCGTTCGCAAGGGTATAATCTGACCACTCGGTCCCCCCGTTATGAAGAACCGGTGGGCGTATTCTCCACCCGCAGTCCCAACCGTCCCAACGGCATCGGCCTTTCCATCGTACAATTTTTAAGCACCGACGGTTGTATTTTAACCTTCCGAGGTGTGGACATGTTAGACGGCACACCGCTGCTGGATATTAAGCCCTATTCAGGTGAAATTCCCGGAGGCTGAAATAAGGATTAAAATTTCATATCATCGCCGACAGGTTTACGAAAGTAACGAACAGGGAATACGGTGCAAATCCGTAACAGCCCCGCTACTGTAAGCGCTGCAGAACTCAATGCCATTATGCCACTGGCTTAAGCTGGGAAGGCGGCATTCGGGGGCGCAAGTCAGGAGACCTGCCTGCCGGTTAGCATAAATTCATTTTCCGAGGGGAGAGTGGTTTATTTTTTATACCTAAAATGGTCCTAAGGCAACTGATGTTCACAAGAGATGTAAGGAGGACGCTTATGAAAAGGTTATTATCGGTTTTGCTTGTACTATCTTTTGTTCTATTGATGCTGGGAGGCTGCGGGGGCACTGCCGGCGTGTCGGCCGGGGAAAATACCGGCCAGGCCAAGGATTATTCCGGCACGTATCAGGGCTCGGCTCCAGGCTACCACGGTGATCTTGACGTAACCGTGACGTTGGATAAGGTTGGCAAAATTCTTGCCGTAGAGGTGGCGGAGGATCATGGGGAAACAGAAAACATCGGGACCATCCCTATCGAGAGAATACCCGGCGCCATTGTAGACGGACAATCCCTTCAGGTAGATACGGTGACAGGAGCAACCATAACGGCAGACGCTATCCTTGCTGCCGTAGCAGTTGCTTTGGAAAGGGCCGGACTGGATCCGGCGGATTACAATTATACCCCGCCAAAGGCGGCGGACCGGGAAGATTTTTCCCTGGATATGAGCGCTATGCCCCAAAAGGCTCCTATAACAGATTCAATTACCATAACAGATGTGAAGGGCCGCCAGATAGCTCTTGATCTCCCCATCTCTACCTATGCTATCAGCACCATGGATGTAATCGATTATCTGATTCCACTGCTGGGTGAAGAGGCCTTTCATATGCTGGTGGCTTCCGGCCAGGACGGCGGCGGCGGCCTTCAAACTTATGCCAAGCTCTATACGCCTATTATCGGCAATTATATGGAGCATGTGGGCCAGATTTCCGAGCATAACGCACCCTTTGATTTGGAGATGATTCTGGCTACGGATCCCGATGTGCTTATCGTTAATTCCGCTATGGGCGCTCATCGGTATGCATTGGAGATCGAGGACCAATTGACAGCGGCAGGTATTCCGATTGTGCTCATCGACGTACCCGGCAAATCCCTGGCCACCTCTGTCCAGGATACGGTAAAGCTGCTGGGACAAATATTCCAAAAGGAAGAACGGGCAAAAGAGATAGCCTCCTTTATTGACGAACAGTATGCATTGGTAGCCTCCAAAAAGCTTGATCAGCGCCAGGATAAACCTACGGTTTATTACGAAAAGTCCGGCTACTCCGAGATATTTGGTTCTACCAGTTCCAGTCAATCCGGCTGGGGAACGGTCATTGCTTTGGCCGGCGGTGAAAACATTGCCGATCCGGTGTTGCTGGACTCTGCCGCCGGTAAGGGAGGCAACAGCACCCTGGATCCGGAATATGTGCTGGAGGCCAATCCGGAATTCATTGTTCTCAGTGGCTCCGGCGCCGGCTGGATGGATAATTACCCCGGCTCCACACCGGAGGTGCCGAAGTTTGATATTCTGAACAGAACAGGCTGGCGTGAGTTGGCAGCCGTTAAAAACGGTAATGTTTATGAGCTGGCCCACGCTACCAGCCGCACGATCTTTGGTTTTCATGCGGTTTTAAAGCTGGCGTCCATATTTTATCCCGAAGATTTTCAGGGCATAGACGTTGATGGTATTATGGATGAGTTTTTTGATAAGTTCATGCTGGTGGACAGCGATGTTACCGGCTGGTGCTATCAGGCTGCCGGAGCTCGCTGAGCCATGGACGGCAAAGGATACGGCAGCCGGCCGGACCGGACACTTTATGATAGTATGATCAGAAGGAGAGCCGTTTTAACGGCGGTTCTCCTCGGTGTCATGCTGATCTTATTTCTCCTGAATATTTCTATTGGCTCTTCCTCCATATCCCTGGCGGAGATAGTCCGGATCTTGTTTACGGGAGAGGGGCAGGGCCATAAAGCAATGATCGTCAGGGAAGTGCGCCTGCCAATGGCGCTGATGGCCTTGGCTGTGGGCGCCTGTCTGGGTATCGGCGGCTGCGAGATTCAGACAATTCTAAGGAATCCAATTGCCAGCCCTTACACTTTAGGTATTACTAATGCCGCCACCTTTGGAGCCGCCTTGGGATTAATACTTAATACCAATATTCTTCGGGTATCCGAGGCGCTGATGGTAACGGCCAACGCTTTTGCGTTTGCTCTATTGGCCTCGGTGTGCATATATATCTTTTCCTGCCGGCCCGGGGCCGGGAAAAACGCAATTATTTTGTTCGGTATTGCTCTTAATTTTCTTTTTAGTGCTCTGACCATGGTGCTGCAATATATTTCCGATGACGAGGACTTAAAAAGCCTGGTTTTTTGGAGTATGGGGAGCCTTCTTAAAACCACTTGGTCAAAATTCCTGATCGTTTTAGGGGCCCTCATTTTTTGTTTTGTGATTTTGTACAAGAATGCCTGGCGGCTTACAGCCATGACCTTGGATGATACAAAGGCCCGCAGCCTGGGCGTAGATACGCAAAAAGTAAGGCGCATGGTCATTATTCTGACCTCTCTGGCTACGGCTTTTGCCGTCTGCTTTGTGGGTTCCGTAGGCTTTGTGGGCATTATTGCCCCCCATATAGCCAGGCAGTTGGTCGGTGAGGATCAAAGGTTTTTCATGCCGCTGTCGGCCTTGCTTGGCGCTGTCATCGTTGCCCTGTCCTTCGTTGTCAGTAAACTGGTTATTCCGGGTGTCGTTTTACCTATTGGCCTGGTGACGGCAATAATCGGCATTCCGGTATTTCTGGCCATTATTTTCAGCAGAATGCGGGTGATGTAATGCTAAGGATCGAAAAGCTTTCTTTCTCTTATAAGCCTAAAAAAGATAAAGAGCCGGTTTTTCAAGATTTGGACATTGAGTTCAAGCCCGGCCTTAATGCGGTCTTGGGTCCTAATGGAGCCGGCAAATCGACGCTGCTGAAGTCTGTGTTTGGCTTGCTCAGCTATGATGGAACCGTTTGGTACGATGAGAAAAATGTCACGAAAATGAGAACGGAGGATAAAACGAAACTGATGTCTTACCTGCCCCAAATGGATGTGGAAACCTCAACTCTTACCGTGCTGGAAATGGTTTTGCTGGGGCGTTTACCGGAACTGGGCCGCCGGGTGAAGGATGAAGATTTAAGCAGTGTTATGGAAACGCTGCAAGCTCTTAATATTCTTCATTTAGCGCCAAAAAGTCTTGGTGAATTAAGCGGCGGCCAGAAGAAGCTTGTATTTATTGCCCAAACTTTGGTGCGAGAACCTAGAATAATTTTATTAGATGAGCCTGTCAATTCTCTGGACCTCCAAAAGCAACTGGAATTATGCCAGATGATGAAGCGCCTCGTTGAGGATAAAGGTGTCAGTATAATTGTGGTGCTGCACGATATTAATTTAGCGGTACGTTTTGCCCGGCATATTGTTATTCTCGATGATTGTGGCAAGCTTTATCAAGCGGGAGAACCGAGGCAAGTGATCACGGAAAAAATGCTGCGGGAAGTGTATGGCATCGTAGCTTCCGTAAACTATGACGAGGATGGAGTTCCTACTGTTTCCGCCATCCGGTCCGTCAGGGATGAGCGGCAGGACGGCACAGCTTAGTATTCGACAAATAATTTACGCAATTAATATAATTAGAAAATTAGCATCTCGGTGTAAAATAGATGTAGGATAAAAAAATAAACAAGAGGCAGTAAAATGTGGTTTAATAAAGTCGCAAAAACCATTAAACACCAAAGGAGGCTGCCCCTTGTGAGAACCATTGTAC
>JBCFAO010000044.1:0-34038 GCA_038562165.1 Clostridiales bacterium
CGAGAAGTCTATGGCCTTGATCTGCTGCAAGACAAATAAGACTTTTCTGGTGGCTCCGCCGGTCCGGAATGGTGGCTCACGCCACACCGGTCTGGCGGCTCCGCCGCACCGTAATATTCAGACAGGCAAGGCCCGCTGCAAAGTCGCATTTTCAGGATACTTCAATCCACACTCTCCGTAAGGAGAGTGACGATCGCCATGGGTTCGACAAACCGCAAACCACCGGACTTCAATCCACACTCTCCGTAAGGAGAGTGACGATTTCGAAGACCGTAATGTGACGATAAGTTCGGTACTTCAATCCACACTCTCCGTAAGGAGAGTGACCAGCAGCGCCGGGGCATTAAACCGCTTTGCCCCTTTACTTCAATCCACACTCTCCGTAAGGAGAGTGACGTTGCTGGCGCCGCCGGCCCGAGGCTGGAAGATATACTTCAATCCACACTCTCCGTAAGGAGAGTGACTTGATCGTTTCTGTAAATCGGCCATGTGTGGCCGACTTCAATCCACACTCTCCGTAAGGAGAGTGACGTTCATATAGCTTCCAATCGACAAATCCTATCCCAACTTCAATCCACACTCTCCGTAAGGAGAGTGACTGAAGCCCAGGGCTTAGAGATGGAGGAGGTTCAGACTTCAATCCACACTCTCCGTAAGGAGAGTGACAAGCACGATATGACCGGCCAGCCCGGCCTTATTTTTACTTCAATCCACACTCTCCGTAAGGAGAGTGACAGCTACATATCGGTATATTCCTCTTATCCATACCTATATATAGATTTTATTGTTATCTATTCTTCAAAATCCCAGGCTTTTATCGCATAAATCATAGCTTTTCAATCCATTTTTAGTGCGAAGCGACCGGAGAATCAGCCACCACTTAGGGTTCGCACTATAAGCATCATAATATCAATGGCTCTTCAATATTGTAAGCTGTGTTACGGCCTATTTGCTCAACCGTGCTTTTATAATTTTTACCCAGCCTGTAAAATCTCAGATTATCTTTCTCATGATTTATAACTTTATCCAGCTCATGCTTAATCAGACGGAATTGACCCTCATCAACCTTACATTCAAATACAGAATTCTGCACACGTTGACCGTAGTTTAGACAGATTTTCGCCACATCTCTAAGCCTTTTTCTTCCGTCTTTTGAGATGGTTTCTATATCATAAGTTATTAAAATAAACATCGTATCACTTCCACATAAACGTCGGATAACCGTCCAAATCATCTCGTAAAAATCTTGCCAGCAACATAGCTTGAGCAAAAGGCACCAGGCCCCACTCAATTTTTTCATTTAAAAAAGGATGGGTTATGGTTTCCTGCTTCCGCTCCTGCCAAAGTTTTATTAACTTTTTCTTGCTGTCTTCATGAATCAGGACCGCGCCATTATCCTGATAAGAAAAATCGTCTTTTTTCATTTGATTGGTATTGATTAATGACAGAACAAACCGGTCAGCAATAGGGGCACGAAACTCTTCCATCAAGTCCAAGGCCAAAGACACTCTGCCTGGCCGGTCCGTATGCATAAATCCCGCATAGGCATCAAGACCGGAAGCTTCCAAGGCGCTAGCGGTTTCATTAGCTAATATAGAATAGAAGTAGGAAAGCATAGCATTGACTGAATTTAGGGGAGGTCTTCTGCTCCTTGATTGAAACTTAAAGTCCTCTTTCTGATTCAGTATCATGTCATCAAAACAGCCAAAATAAGCAGCCTGAGCCGAACCTTCTATTCCTCTTAACTCTGCAACATCATTTACTTGATACGCTTTTTTCATTAGTTCACTTAAATAAGCTGAAATATTCTTCAGCCGTTCGGAATCAATCCGCTCCGCATATTGCCTGATATAACGTTCCAAAGTCCATTTCTCGTTGTAAATCTTGGCGGCTATAATGTTTTTTGCAATAATCAGGCTTGCTTCGTTATTGTCTGCCGTTCTATACTGTTTTCTGCGCAGTAAAATATTGCCTTTTGATTCACCCTTCATCCGGGCAATAAATCTTCCGTTGGCTGTGAGATAGCATATGCCGATATTATACTCCATACATTTTTGAATCAGCTTCGGACTCATTCCCAGATAGGAAAACAACACGATATCTTCCAAATTGTGAAAGGGGTATCTGGCCAGCGTCCTATCTTCCCGGCTGATAACAATATTCTCACTAGAAACAGATAAATACACGTCCGGCATCGTTACATAAAGAGTATTGCGCAATTGTCTCATTCCTTAATCCTCTTTTCCATGTATTTCGATACCCACCCGGCTTCAGAAAGCTCCGGTAAGCATAGATTTTTTAGTGAACAGGATTTACACTTAGCAGATTTCTTGACTCGGGGCGTATATTTTCTGTCATAATACTGATTCATCTCTTCAATCATCTTGACCAGCCGCTCCCTCATATCCGCCGTAAAGACAACGCTTTCTCTCCGCCTTGTTTCAAAATAAAAACAAGCGCCTTCTTCTATGTGAACACCCAGCATTTCCTCAAGGCACATTGCCTCAGCCAAGAGCTGCATCTTATCACTTTCATCCTTCTTTGGCTTGCCCCGTTTATATTCTATCGGGTAAACATTATATTTCTCTTCATATTTACTGAAATAAAAACCATTGGGATCCGGTTTCAGCTCAACAACATCGCATTTTCCCTGTATTCTAAGTTTATGCGACACAATGGGCAGGGAGCGGAGAATTTTTTTATCATTCTTTGTCTCATAAGCGCCATCCTCTATCTTTTCGTGCTTGATTTGACCGTCCAATGTAAAAAAATTCTCCTCCCACAACCGCTCAATATGAATTAACGCCCATTGCCTTCTGCAGAAAATGAAATGCTGTATTCCTGATATCAGTAAATACTCTTCCTCATTGCCTATTTTTACTGAATCAGAATTATTCATTTTAGTTTAAATCCCTTCTATCTCTTCCAGCACTAAGCCATCTTTTTGGTATTTAGCCAGCCCCTCCTGATCAACGCTTATCTCATAATCTTCATAGGTGATATTTTTTTGCTTATCCGGCGCCTTTACTTTGATAAGCTCATTGATTTTAGCTGATGAAGCAGTGCCCAATTTATTGGGATGAACAAACCAATAAATCTTCTTTACCTCCATACTGCCCTCAGGCCTGGCAGAGGACATGTCGTTGATAAATAAAGTTCGCAAGGCTTCCTTGATCTGCTGGGCATCTTCTTCTGTAAAGCCGGTTTTTTCGGCAAAATAACAATTAATGCTGCCGGTAAACTTGTACACACCAAAATCAATGTAATTCTTCAGTCCCATGGTATCTTTGGATCTTGTCTTGCCTTCCTCGGCTTTTACACCGTTTGTGCTTCTTGTAATCTGCATGCTTATTACTCCGACCTCACGGAGGCTCTTGGCAAGGCTTACCGATACGGGTCCCCTTACGCCCAAAGATCTCTTCTGATAGGTGAATACTTGCCCAAAGCTTCTTACGTCTATCCATTTCTCGCAAGCCCGCTTTGCAACGTCCTCGTCCTTATCATTTTTTACGAAGGTTGCATCAAATCTTGCCTCCAATGATTTATAACCATCCTCACTTCTGTCCTGGGACTGCACAAATATCTCGTAACCGGCCTGCTGTAACCGGTTTCTAATCTTTCTCTTCAGGCAAACATCAGATACCTCGCCAAAGCCCTCATAATCGGTCCTCGGCATATTATCCATAAGAGGATCTCCGTTGGGGTTGCCGTTTTTAACGGTGAATATTACGGTGAAATCTATTTTTTTATTTAATGTAGTCATTACTTTTCCTCCTCAGCTTCATTTGCTATTGCTTCATTTTCCGATTCTGTCATATCCTTATCCTTCGAATGCCCTTTTTTGCGTTGTTTAAAAAACTCATTTACCTGGTAGTAATAGCCGAAGTAAAAATCTTCATTAATTGCCTCATCTTTATATTTACCTGCTTCCTTTAATTCACCAATAGAGGCGATAATTTGTGCGATCAGATTATTTAAATACCCATACCGTGCATAATCTCGTTTCATTAACATCTGAAAATAAGGATTCAATCTCTGATGAACAACGGGTGCTGTCCGCTCCGGCATCCTGATCATCTGAGTAAAAAATCTGCTCATGATAGTTACTCTGGAGAATTTTTTCCCCTTATCTTTTTCTTCTTCTCCGCCGGAATCAGGCTGAAAATCCCTGGCCCTCACCCCTTCTATCTCCACCCTTTCGTAAATGGCTGCCAGTCTGCCATAATAAAAACTGACACTTTCTTTCAATTGCTCCACCTCCCCTATTTTTTCAGCATGAATAACATATTCATTATTTTTATATTTCTTAAATAAAGCGCAACCAATGTACAGTGCGGTGTCCCATTGTTTTTTGTAGGATTGCCGTTTTGTCAGCCTGCTGAAGGCCAATTTTGCCATATCCTTCGGCAGCTCCTTCCCTTCCAATAGGCAGGGGATGAGCCTTTCAATCTGGCTGCGTTTCAGCTTGTCCTTCTCACATTTCAGCTTCCCTTCTCCATCCTCGTAGCCATATAAAAAATCAACGATCTGATAACAGGAAGGTGATTTTAACGTTTTGAAATGCTTCCATTCAATGGAGTCATACCACTGGGAAAGTCTTTCATAGGCTTCAGAGCTGGGTAGTTTTTTAAAATGTTTGATGGAAACCCGTCCATTACTGATCTTTTCAATAAGCAACACATAAAAGTTTCCTGTAGGATCAATGGCACCGCCATTGCCCATAAAGTAGTTCTTCAGGACTTTCGATGGCCCTCCCCCCAGCTCTGCCATAGTCGCTTCAGATATTTCCTCAAATTCATCTTCATCCTCAAATTCTTCATCTGGCATATTCCGGTTGGCTATGCTATCCTGTTGAAGATCAGAAAGGAATTTGATTCCACCCTTATCCAACTCATGGGCAAGCCAGTTTACTACATAAGCACCTTCTCCGATATAGCCTGCATGGCTGCTGTTATCCAAAAGATATTTCAGCATATTGTGAACCTTTTGTGAAGCCTCATAGCCGATATGATAGATATCGCCGCCTTTTTTGAACCGGCCGTAATAGGTCTCATCATGGTTGCTGATACTGATCATTTTGGCATTGCCGATAATTCCCCGGTGCCGTTCCACACAGTATTCCAAATTTCCCGTAAGATCACAATAAACTAAATCCTTAGCGCTGTTTTTATCCCGTACATATTGGATATAGAAATAATGAATAGCCTTGGAGTTGGTCAGGGTAATATCTCCTGCGCCCTGTTTCTCTAACTTAAAAGTTATAAACACCTTATTGAGGTCTAAGGATTTTATATTGGTTTTCCCATCCTCCTCAGTTGCCAACTCGAGAACGAATTTTTCATTTAGTTCATATTTTCTGCCCTTTGAATAGAACTTTAAAAAGTTTTCCAGAACATTGTTTTTCAGGATGTAATTCCCGATAATTCGAAAATCTTCGCAAGGATTAGTTGCTTCATAAGCTAATAACTCCTCAATTCCCTGCAGAAATCTTTTGTTTTTGGCCGGATCTATTTCTTGCGATAAATAAGAAAGCTCGTCACAGATAGCATGAGGGGCAATTTGAGCGCCGGATCTTGTAATGGAATCTTCCGTAACCGGAAAAACAACTCTCACATCCTTACTCAAGAATCCCCCCGCCACCGCCTGGCTGTTTTTGTCAACGGTAATCTCGAAAATATCCTCACCGTTGCTTTTCTTATTGGAATGATAAATGGGGAGAAGGCTCATGCCGTTGACACTGAGCTTCGGGTTATCCACCAGATTCTGAGCCAGAGCAAAATCATAGGTCTCAAGAAGAGCAGTCAGTAAGCTCATGAACCGGCACCCCCATCCTCTCATATTCCAGAATCTCTTGATCTACAGCGGAAAAATTACCTTGACCGAAAGCTTTTATACTATAGCCGCCCAATTCATGTCTGATCTCGCAATCCTTCGGTTCTTTAAAGCGAATGACACCATTTTCCATTACAATAGAGCAGAAATGGGACACAAGGATGTCTTTTTGCTCCTCATTGTAAGATTCGTCCGGATACCCAAAAGAATGAAACATAATACCCATAGATAGGGTTTTCCCATCATAGAAACTTTCCTTTGTTTCATAATCCCGTTCTTTTATTCTGGCAATGTGACCGACACATTCCCGGGTGCCTAAAAAAACATCTCTTCGCCCGCCCCGCTCCATGCTTCTGAGGAGTATCTGTTCATGCTTCTTTTCATTGCGATCATGGGCCAGTTCCGGGCGGTTATCGTTCCAGCGGAAATGGAACTTCACTAAATATTCGACATCTTTCAGATAAGTACAATAATTTAGGTCCTTACTGCCGTTTTTCATCATGGACAGTATGCCCTTGGTTTCCGTTCTTATCTCCTTTAGTACCTTAACCTCATCTACCACAAAATAAAGCGTAGGCTTCCAGTAACAAGCCTCGATCAATCCTTTTAGTGCTTGATAGGTGGGCACCTGATATGAGAATTTTTCGCCGCCGCCTTTTGTCATAGGATCTGTAAATAAGGCATAATCCCCGGAAACGCTCATATAAAATGGATTGGATTTAAAATCACTCATAGCTTCCTCCTTTCAATACATTAAGAATTCCAGATCTCCTTCTGTTAAGCCGATGCCCTCACTTTCATAACAACTTTCAAGTAGAATTAAAATTTGATTATCCAGTAGCGGTCTTACATGATTCATATACTTGCTAGATTTACTAATTTCTATGGTATAGGGCTGGAGTTGTTTCAGATATTTTTTTATTTTTTGATAATCTTTTTTATCAACTGCTTCATCCAGGTCTTTCAGCAGTTGTTCATTTTTATATTGCACAATAACACTAATGCCTTCCTTGTCAATGAGGTTGAAGGCTGCGGCGGCAGTTTGAAAGCTTTGCTTCAGTGAGAAATCTGGCTTTTCAACATTATTTCTGGTTGCATAATCCTTACTTCCTGCGGGATTTGTTGATAACAAATCTAGAATAGTCGTGTGGGTTTCTTTCCCAATAGCAAACTTCAGATGCCTCCCATTTTCCTTATCTTTATAGTTAAGATAAAGCTTCTCAAAATAATTGTCGCAAGCCTTTTCGATATCTATCTTTGATCCATAAGGAATATCGTCTTTCATGCTCCTGAATGTAGCTAGAGCTGCATCTCTTTCGTCTTCTAAATCCGATAAACGGCTAAGATCCTCCCCTTGGTATTGGAATAAATAGAGTCTGCCTTTCTCCTCTCTTAGCCCTTCTCTATTGCAGCGGCCTCCGCATTGTATAGCGCTGTCTACGCCGGTAATGGATTTGTAAACCAAGTCAAAATCCAGATTTACACCGGCCTCCACCAGTTTTGTACTGATACATATCAGCTTTCTTTTGTCTTTGCCCTCCCTTATTCCCTTCAGTCTTTTTTTCATTGCTTCAATAAGGTCAAGCCTATGCCTTGGACACTGATTTGTTGTCAGATAGATAAATTCCCATTGCTCCTCCTCTACATCTTCATCTTCTTTCAATGCAGAATACACCTGATAAACAGCTTTTTTTGTGTTGAGAACAATTAACGAACTAATTTCGTTTTTAAGCTGCTCTTTAACATGTGCAATTAGTTTTCGAGTATCTAAATATTCCTCGAAACTTTCACCTAGTAGATTGTAATAATCCACCCTTTGAAAAACGGGAGAATTACTTATCTCCTCGGGAATCAAAAAGGGCTTATTATAGATACAAGGATATTCCAAAGCAACCTTGCTGTCCAAATTAGGTTGCGTTGCAGTTGAATGCAAAATATTGCAGTTCATGATGTGGGTCAGAAAATTGGTCATGAGATTAAAGGGATAAATGGCTTTTGAGGGCAAACTCTGAATTTCATCAATGATGATTACGGAGTTGATTAGCTTACTGAATCTTCTGAGATTGGATGCTTTGTCTTTAAATAACGTATTGGTCAGTTGCACTAGAGTCGTCAAAACTATGGGAGACTCCCAACTCTCCTTAAGGTATTCGATATTTGAGTATTCTTTTTCATCCTTTAACGCTTCGTCCTCAGCTTCACAAAACTCCTCATCCTCTATCACATTGCTGTGATGCTCCAAAATGTATTCACTAAACTGATCACCTAAGTTGTTTTTTATTTCGGAGGCATTTTGCTCTAACACCGATAAAAAAGCTGTACAATAAAATATTCTGGATTTCTCAAACTCTCTTGCATTAGTTAAGACGTAGCGGAGCGAAGTCAAGTTTTTCCCGGAGCCTACCGGCAGGTCGAGCTTATTCGCCCCATTTTTATCATATATTGAAAACTGTTGGATTTGATCCGCCAGCCAAGAGCGAATCTGATCTAAAGCAGACTTGTTCTCCTTGCGTGCAAACTTCTCATAAATACTCTCTAGCTTTTTACCCATACTTTGCCATAGCTTGTTTTTCTCCTCTTGGGTATAAAGCTTGTCCTTATCTTCATAAAAGCAGTTGGCCGAATCATAAATATCGGCTTCTTTCAAAATCGAAAGTAAGAGTCTGACTAAAGCACCGTAGTAGAAAAAGATGGTTTTAACTTTAATTTCCTGCTCCCCACTGCCGGCCCTCGACAGGTTTTTTAACTTTTGTTCCACCTCCAGGAATTCCTTAAACCCCTCGTAGTATAGCTGCCATATTGGCTGTTGCTCCCGGCTTTCATACTTTTGATTTAAGAAATCCAAATATGCCAAGCCTGCCCCATCGAAATCATACTTGCCATCTTTATCGTAGTCCAATCTCACGCTTGTATGGTGTCTAAAAGTAGTATTTTCGATAATATCGTATAAACCATGATGGGCCAAAATAGCATATTCTATTATCTCTCTATATAGGCGCCAAGACTTTGCATAGATTTTCTCCGTCTTTATTCGATTTGCCAGATCATATTCTGGCACTTCTGCTATGGCTTTATCGGCGATATATTGTAAAACTTTTGCCCCAGCCGAAGAGTGATTTACCCGGCCTACATTTTTGCCATGAATATGCTCCTGAAACCAATACGAATATTTACCGAAATCATGCAAAAGGCCTGTTATCTTTGCCATTTTCCCCACACTTATTGCTACGGCTATCTCTTCGCCTCGGTAAGCAGCAGCAAATAAATGATCCAGCAAAAATTGCTCTTTTATCTCGTTGTTTTTAACTTTGCGATGGGCTAATAAAGTTTCCATCATCAGTGTTGATCCCCTTGCCTACTATATAAATATATGCTAAATATCAAATATATCTTTAAATATAAGTTATACTTAACATTAACATTTGTCAACCATATTTTACAAAATATCCTATTATAAGATATTTATGCAGGCCCTAACTTAGGATTTTGCCCAATACGCTCAGAACTTCAAACCCTCTTCACAGAGGGTGACTTGGCTTCTCTTTTACCGTTGCGGCCTGGAGTAATTTCAATCCACACCCTCTTCACAGAGGGTGACTTATGACTGTAAAATTGGGGCAAACGTCATATTCAATTTCAATCCACACCCTCTTCACAGAGGGTGACATTACAATGTGTCCGTATCGGCCCAGGAGCTAATATTTCAATCCACACCCTCTTCACAGAGGGTGACATTACAATGTGTCCGTATCGGCCCAGGAGCTAATATTTCAATCCACACCCTCTTCACAGAGGGTGACCGAAATCATCCTCGGACTCATCGTCACTTTTTTCGATTTCAATCCACACCCTCTTCACAGAGGGTGACAAAGCAATATTTGCGCCTTTGGCAGGAAGTGCATAATTTCAATCCACACCCTCTTCACAGAGGGTGACCAGAATGGGCAAGATAGAGACCCGTAACGACGAATTTCAATCCACACCCTCTTCACAGAGGGTGACCTTAAAAGACTTAAAGGCAAACTTTACGACGAAATTTCAATCCACACCCTCTTCACAGAGGGTGACGCTTACGGGTGCAGATCAGCCCAAAGGCATTGACTGATTTCAATCCACACCCTCTTCACAGAGGGTGACTTGGCGGGTTGCTACAAAATAGGTCATTCAGAGCAATTTCAATCCACACCCTCTTCACAGAGGGTGACTCGTCAGTCTCATAAGCCGTTACTGCCTCTTCGATTTCAATCCACACCCTCTTCACAGAGGGTGACGCCACTTTCTAAAGCCATTTAATCACCGCCTTAATTTCAATCCACACCCTCTTCACAGAGGGTGACCTGTCCGGCACCAGCCTCTCCGTCCGTCATGCCGATATTTCAATCCACACCCTCTTCACAGAGGGTGACATGACAGCGAGTGAATTTAAAACAGCCTTTGGGATTTCAATCCACACCCTCTTCACAGAGGGTGACGCAGCAGCACAGCAGCCCCAACAGCAGCAGCCAATTTCAATCCACACCCTCTTCACAGAGGGTGACGGTTCGATTCTGGTATCAATCACCTTGTTAGCCGATTTCAATCCACACCCTCTTCACAGAGGGTGACTGGTGATTGCTTTTTACTTCGGCACCCAGCATGAATTTCAATCCACACCCTCTTCACAGAGGGTGACAATGACAAAGTTTAAGGTAGATAGCGAAATCATCATTTCAATCCACACCCTCTTCACAGAGGGTGACACCTGCCTCAAATGCGGTCACAAATTCACTCCGGATTTCAATCCACACCCTCTTCACAGAGGGTGACAACATTGCTTATACCTCCTTCTCAAAATCAACACCAATTTCAATCCACACCCTCTTCACAGAGGGTGACTTTGCTTATTTCTCTAACCAAGAACAGAAAACAAAAATTTCAATCCACACCCTCTTCACAGAGGGTGACCGCTTTTCCATTGCCCGTTTCCAAGGCGGCGCCTATTTCAATCCACACCCTCTTCACAGAGGGTGACATAAGCCAAGATGCCGCTGCCGATGTTGTGAGAATTTCAATCCACACCCTCTTCACAGAGGGTGACAGTGGGCGTAATCTTACAGAGAGCGATACACCTCATTTCAATCCACACCCTCTTCACAGAGGGTGACCCGGCGATGGTGCAGCCGGGGAAGGGGCATCAGGGATTTCAATCCACACCCTCTTCACAGAGGGTGACATATAGCCGCCACCGTTTACCACGAATATACCAATATTTCAATCCACACCCTCTTCACAGAGGGTGACAGATTGTTTTGCTCTGATCGAATCCCCCTGGTTAAGATTTCAATCCACACCCTCTTCACAGAGGGTGACTTCGCAGCATGGTATTGGCTCTGGTATACTCACATTTCAATCCACACCCTCTTCACAGAGGGTGACTTAGCTTTGAAGTATTCTTCAAAAATTGTCTTGATAATTTCAATCCACACCCTCTTCACAGAGGGTGACTGAAAATTTGTAAAAACACATTTGCAGTGATCCTGATTTCAATCCACACCCTCTTCACAGAGGGTGACCCCGGTATAATCCGTCCCCAGGGTGACGCCTGACGATTTCAATCCACACCCTCTTCACAGAGGGTGACCCGCACCTGGACAGATTCCAACAGGGCCGGGGCATATTTCAATCCACACCCTCTTCACAGAGGGTGACTTGCGGTATCCGCTTTGAAACAGAGGATGCACATAAGATTTCAATCCACACCCTCTTCACAGAGGGTGACTTCAAGCCAATGTAAAAACGTACCATCAGCTTTTTATTTCAATCCACACCCTCTTCACAGAGGGTGACATTAATTAAAATTAGGGGGATAAGTCAATGATTAAATTTCAATCCACACCCTCTTCACAGAGGGTGACCTTTGATGGCAGGTGGTGTGATCCCTGCGCAAGATATTTCAATCCACACCCTCTTCACAGAGGGTGACGCGGTAATTGCAGACCTGGTTGAGTGCATTGATGTATTTCAATCCACACCCTCTTCACAGAGGGTGACTCTGTCCAGGTGCGTTTCTATCCCGGCCAGACGTTGATTTCAATCCACACCCTCTTCACAGAGGGTGACACTAAAAAGCACGAAGACTTTTGCAGGAATAAGAATTTCAATCCACACCCTCTTCACAGAGGGTGACGTCTTTTTGCAGTACGTTTTGTCGTTGCTGATGGGATTTCAATCCACACCCTCTTCACAGAGGGTGACAGGCTTTGCGGGGGCTAATCTCCTGCGGTCGGCCAATTTCAATCCACACCCTCTTCACAGAGGGTGACAGCTACATATAGCTATATTACCCTTATGCATGAGCAGATATAGGGTTCGCTATTATCTATTCTGTAAAATAAAGGGTAATATCGCATTAAATATCACTTTATTAGGCTATTTTTAGTGCGAAAGATACGGTAATCACTCTACCGCTTAGGGTTCGCACTAGAAAGACTGCACTTTTCTATAAACTGACAAAATACCACTTGGGCATAAGGCGGGCTTCTTTCTACCATTTGTTAACTATTTTATAAATTTCAATATAAAATGCAACAACGACTGTATTTCATCTACATTATAAACAAAAGCCTCGTATCAATGGCTATAATGACATAGTCAAATGATCCGAGGCAAATACAAATGAATTTGTATTTTAACTCCAGTTAATATCCTCATGACGAATACATTCACCACGAATGAATTCAGCACGAGCCTGCTCTATTTCAGCAATATCTTCCTCCGATAAAATATCATCGGGTGATACCATAGTTTTTACTAGTTCTAGTAAAATGGCCTGCTTCTTTTCTGGCATCTGTTCAACGATTAAATTTATTTGTTTAGCAAGCGACATAATCAGCCCTCCTTCTATATTTGTCCACGAGGCCCTATTTTTTCTATAAGCATAGTATTTTTATCGGGATAGGAAAACAACACTCTCTGATCACCGATTCGGAGCCTATAAGTTGATAGCCGCCCTTTTAAAAGTTTCACATCACCTTTAGGCAACTTCTCAATAGCTAATTTAATACGATGCTTTGCCGAAACGTCCATCTTAGAAATTGCCTTAATGGCCTGCTTTGAATAGATAATTTCCATACTTATTTCTCCGTCTTCTCTAAAAACATGAATCTCAAGATTTTAAGGAGAATAAGGGATTTTTAATTTGCCCAGGATATAAGAAATTAATCCCCTTTCCCCCGAGAGCACTGTGATACTATCAAAGCTTTACTTACAAATTTCGATCAACCTTCTTCCTGCGGAGAACGACAGGGAGGCCGATTCCGGCGATGTCATGCGCCAGATGATTTCAATCCATGTTCTCTCTGCGGAGAACGACATTTTCCTTTATGATGACAAATTCCTTAACACTGATTTCAATCCAAACTCCTCTTGCGGAGAGCTACGCACACGACGATCTGACACCGCTCTCACTGGCCAGATTTCAATCCAAGCTCTCCCTAGAAAGATATATTTTTATTATACGTCAATATTGGTGTATAATCAAATACTTCAATCCCGTCACCTCTTCACAGAGGGTGACGGGATTGAAGTATTTGCAGCCTTTATGGATTACGATTTCAATCCACACCCTCTTCACAGAGGGTGACGCTGGACGAGGCCCGGCGGTATAAGTTGATCATATTTCAATCCACACCCTCTTCACAGAGGGTGACTGAGTCCACCCGAAAATAAAAAGGGGTGTCGGAAAATTTCAATCCACACCCTCTTCACAGAGGGTGACCACAAAGCAAGTAGCGACAATCTTAAACCTCAGCATTTCAATCCACACCCTCTTCACAGAGGGTGACGATACTCACACATTTGCCGTTAAGAATAAATTTGAATTTCAATCCACACCCTCTTCACAGAGGGTGACTGAAAGCAGTCCTTATGAGGCACATTGATATGTGGAATTTCAATCCACACCCTCTTCACAGAGGGTGACAAATCATCCTCGGACTCATCGTCACTTTTTTCGATTTCAATCCACACCCTCTTCACAGAGGGTGACGCAGGACGATGCTCAGGTAGCCAGCGAAATCACCATTTCAATCCACACCCTCTTCACAGAGGGTGACAGTGCTACTTTGGCAGCTCCACTTATAACAGCCAAATTTCAATCCACACCCTCTTCACAGAGGGTGACGGTGGAGTCGTAGGAATTGTCACCGTGAAAAATGATTTCAATCCACACCCTCTTCACAGAGGGTGACTTTATCGTGATTACGTTGACGATGCTGATTTTCAATTTCAATCCACACCCTCTTCACAGAGGGTGACTAAAAATAAAAGGAGGTGCGGAAATTGAGCTTCGATTTCAATCCACACCCTCTTCACAGAGGGTGACTTCGCCGTCCTTTTCTTCGAGGTGGACAGCAAAGGATTTCAATCCACACCCTCTTCACAGAGGGTGACAAGTAAATTGATGACCTCTAAGGGGTCTGTCGAATTTCAATCCACACCCTCTTCACAGAGGGTGACGCTATTAAACTATTCATCCATCTTGGATAGCCACAATTTCAATCCACACCCTCTTCACAGAGGGTGACAATGAATTTGCTGTTGATATTGGTTTCCTGAGCCGTATTTCAATCCACACCCTCTTCACAGAGGGTGACCAGTCACTTACATTTTGGCGTATACGATACGGCCATATTTCAATCCACACCCTCTTCACAGAGGGTGACCATAAACAAACGGTAGCTGACGCCAGTATTGATGATTTCAATCCACACCCTCTTCACAGAGGGTGACTGCGCCCGTGTGGCGCTTTTCTTATATTTAAAACTGATTTCAATCCACACCCTCTTCACAGAGGGTGACAGGAATGCAACTCCCTGGGCTATGACCTCAAAGAATTTCAATCCACACCCTCTTCACAGAGGGTGACCTCATTCGAGACGAAACGTAGCTTCGGCTACATTTTATTTCAATCCACACCCTCTTCACAGAGGGTGACTGTAGCCGCTGCCGGTATTGGTTGCAGATGGCACACATTTCAATCCACACCCTCTTCACAGAGGGTGACAGTGCTTGCCGCAGGATTTACATTTAGGCATCGGCATTTCAATCCACACCCTCTTCACAGAGGGTGACTTAATCATATCTTCCCGCAGCACCTCACCGGCCAATTTCAATCCACACCCTCTTCACAGAGGGTGACCTGGTAAACTGATTGTTCATACTCTGCTGCATCTGCATTTCAATCCACACCCTCTTCACAGAGGGTGACAGCTACATATAGTCATATTATCCTTAGACATGCCTACATATAGATTTTGCTATCATCTATTATGTAAAACAAAGGATAATATTACATCACACAATACCTTTTCATGATATTTTTAGTGCGAAGGATATGGCAATCATACTACCACTTAGGGTTCGCACTAGTAAAACACTCTTTTCTTTAAAACGTTCTCAAACTTTTCTATAGCTCATAATTCCTTAATCTTTAATCCCTCTTCTTATTAAATAAAGCAATCCCCAAATTTACGAACTTTCACTTGAGTATAAGGTATTCTCCTTTCCACCATTTGTCAACTCTCCACAAATGTTTTTATCATGCAAAAATCCATACCCGAGCCACAAAAAAAGACATCCCGCTCTCACGGAATGTCTTAATCTATTGCTATTCGCTTGCCTAATGGCTGCCTTTAACCCTGATTTACAGGTTAGCCTTGGCCACTTCCACAAGCTGGGTAAAGCTTTGAGCGTCGCTGATGGCCATCTCGGACAGCATCTTGCGGTTCACTGCTACGCCAGCCTTATTCAAGCCGTTGATAAAGCGGCTGTAGCTAATGCCGTTCATTCTGGCGGCGGCGTTAATTCTGGCAATCCACAGCTTGCGGAAATCGCCTTTCTTATCCTTACGGTGAGCGTAAGAGTAAGCCAGTGAATGCATGACCTGCTCGTGAGCCGGCCTGTAAAGCTTGGATTTAGCCCCCCTGTATCCCCGGGCAAGTTTTAATATTTTAACATGTCTTTGATGGGCACGGCTGCCACCTTTTACTCTCGTCATGGATTATTTCCTCCTGTCTATTGATGCCGTTTTATTTGTAAGGAATTAACTGGGCTACACGGGCGGCGTCACCTTTATCCATGATGGCGGCTTTCCGTAAGTTCCTCTTTCTTTTCTGGGTTTTTTTCGTTAAAATATGGCTGGTAAAAGCGTGATTTCTACGAATTTTACCGCTGCCGGTTTTGCTGAACCTTTTGGCTGCGCCCCGGTGGGTTTTAATCTTAGGCATGGATGTGTGGCTCCTCTCTAGTTTTGTTTAGGGGATACGATCATACTCATGTTCTTACCCTCAAGCTTGGCGCCCCGCTCAATATTACCCAGATCTTTGATGATCTCGGCAACTCTGTCCAAAAGCTCCCGGCCCAGCTCAGGATGAGACATTTCCCGTCCCCTGAACATGATGGTGACTTTTACTTTATCTCCCTCTTCAAGAAAACGGATGGCATTACGAACCTTCGTGTGGAAATCGTTGTCCTCAATATTAGGGCGTAGTTTTACTTCTTTGACGCTGATGACATGCTGCTTCTTGCGGGCTTCTTTTTCCCGCTTACTTTGTTCATACTTATAGCGGCCTACGTCCATAATCTTGCATACCGGGGGCTTGGCGGCAGGCGCTACCTCCACCAGATCCAGACCTCTTTCTAAAGCGATCTGCATGGCGTCCCTGGGGGACATGATTCCCATTTGCTCTCCGGCCTCTCCGACCAGACGAATTTCCCGGGTCTTGATTTCTTCATTGACCCTAAAGCCATCTTTACTGATATGTTTCACCTCCGTAAATAAATAAAAGCGGAGAAACCTCCGCTTAAATAGCATCACAACTTAAAGTTGAAATACGTGTTTACCTTGACGATTCTTCGTAAGGTGAGAAGCGGATGGCTTCTACTTGATGTAATGTACTTACTTATAATATGAGGATCACCGGAATTTGTCAAGCTTTTTTATCTTGTCCCGCAGAATTATTTGCTTAATCAACCAAAATAGGGTAGAATCTACAGGTCTATCATTACAAATTAAGGAGCGTAGTAATTAATGTTAACCGTTGATCAAGTCGGCTATTCCTTTGGCGCCAGTAAACTCTTTGCTCCGGCCAGCCTCTCTTTTACCCCGGGCAACTGCTACGGCATCATCGGCGCCAACGGTGCCGGCAAGTCCACTTTTTTAAGAATCCTGGCCGGCGAACTGGAGCCTACTACCGGTTCCGTTCACCTGGGACCGGGTTTGCGTTTATCCGTTTTGCGCCAGGATCAAAACCAATACGACGATTGCCAGGTCATGCAAACGGTACTCATGGGCAACAAGCGCCTTTACGAAATCATGGAGCAGAAAGAGGCTCTTTATGCCAAGCCGGACTTCAATGACGAAGACGGGGTGTTGGTATCGGAACTGGAAGGAGAATTCGCCGAAATGGACGGCTGGGAGGCGGAATCCGACGCCGCCAAGATTCTGCAGGGCCTGGGCATTCCCGTGTCCCTTCACGAAAGCCAAATGTCGGAGCTTAACGGCCGGGAAAAGGTAAAAGTCCTGCTGGCCCAGGCCCTGTTTGGCCGGCCCGACGTCATCCTGCTGGACGAACCTACCAATAACCTGGATTATGCCTCTGTCGAATGGCTGGAAAACTTCCTGATGGATTTTTCCGGCACCGTGATCCTGGTCTCCCATGACCGTCATTTTCTCAATACGGTATGCACTCATATCCTGGATATCGACTATACGAAGCTGAAGCTTTACGTAGGCAACTACGATTTCTGGTACGAATCCAGCCGCCTGATCCAGCAAATGCTGCGGGATCAAAACCGCAAGGCTGAGGAAAAGGCCAAAGAGCTGCAGGACTTTATCGCCCGTTTTTCCGCTAATAAATCCAAGGCCAAACAAGCTACCTCCCGCAAAAAGCTGCTGGACAATCTGTCCATCAACGACCTGCCGGCCTCCAGCCGCCGCTATCCCTGGGTGGGCTTCAAACCGGACAGAGAAGCCGGCAAGGACATCCTGCTGGTGGACGATATCTGCCTGACCGTAGAAGGTGCTCCTCTGCTGAGCCATATATCTTTCTATCTTAACCACGGCGACAAGATTGCCTTTATCGGCGAAAACGAGCTGGCCATCACCGCTTTGTTCGACATTCTCATGGGCGAAAGGCAAGCCGACAGCGGCAGCTTCAAATGGGGCGTCAGTACCTCCCAGGCCTATTTCCCCAAAGACAATACGGAGTTTTTCGCCGGCCATGACGAAAGCCTGCTGGATTGGTTATCCCAATATTCCTCAGAAAAAAGCGAAAGCCATCTGCGGCAGTTCTTAGGTCGGATGCTGTTTTCCGGCGACGAGGTCTGGAAGGCCGTCAATGTGCTCAGCGGCGGCGAAAAAGTTCGCTGCATGCTGTCCCGGATGATGCTTTCCGGCGCCAATGTATTGGTTTTGGATCAGCCTACCAACCATTTGGACCTGGAATCTATTACCGCTTTGAATAACGGCCTTAGCGATTTTCCCGGCAATGTGCTTTTTACTTCCCATGATCATCAGTTTATCCAGACCATTGCCAACCGGGTTATTGAAATAAAAACACCATCCCCAACGGAACCCAATGCCGTGGGAATGGTGGATAAAGCAATGACCTTCGATGAGTATCTGGAGTTTTCCCGCTCATAATATGGCCCGGATGAGTAAAAAACGAGGTAATGCATCTATCCACGCACAACTTCGTTTTTTGCCCACTTACTGCTTAATTACTGCTCACTTACTTTCTTGCTCCGCCTCGGGGAAGTCCATTCTTAACAGGACTTCTCCGTTTTTTTCGTCAATGACGGCAATAGCAACCTCAGGCTCCTGGCCCAGCATCTGCTGATACTGCTCAAAGGGCAAGCTGAAAAAATAGGGCAGCTCGCGAAGGGTGTCTTTGTCCGTGTTGCCGGCCACATAGATTTCCATGGCAGTAAAATCCTCGGCATATTTGATCTCTTTCAGATAGTCCAGCTCGGATTTAAAATATTCGATGTTGTAATCCACCGTATCTTTGATGGACGTCAAAAACTCCTGCTGTCTTTCCTTGGTCATGGTAATGGTCACCCTGCCGTCAGGATTTTTTATTGCCTCGATATAATGATTTACTTCTTTAAACTCCTGGCTCAGCTCCACTCCCTCAAACATTTCAGCGGGAAAAGTCAGGGACACACTGTCGCCGTTGTCTACTAAATTAGGCTGCTCTCTTTCACCTCTGTTTTCGCTGTCAGCAATAACACCGCCGCTGCCAACGCTGCCGCTGCCGCTTTCGCCGCTGCTGCCGGTACCGCCGCAGGCCGTAAACAAGAGCATAAAGACCAATAACATATTAATGAAAAAAACCGCTTTTATTTTCATGGAAATCTCCTTTTCGTATCCGGGTTTATCCGGTATGGGTACAAAGGCTATTTTAATGCTTGAATAAGCCATAGTCAACGCCATCCCCAAAATGTTCATTTAACTTTCATTTCCCTTTAGCCATCGTTCACCTTTTCCCCTGGGCTGAATAGAATATGAAAACTCAGCATTTTGGGGGGTCTGCCCGAATGGAGCCGCAATTAACAAAAACCGTCTCACCTGCTCAAGCCACCATAGGCGGCATCGTCGCCTTTACGATAAGGGCTGAGTTTGATTTATCAGCCATACAGGACAAGGTCATCCTTGATGATTATTACGACAGCTCCTGCTTTGCCTTCCTTTCTGCCAGCGCCGACCTGCCCCAGGCAGGTATCGATGTCCAAGCGGTAAAGCCGAAAATCAGCGGCCATCATTACCGGTATACCGTAGAATTGCCGCTGCACTCCCCAAGTACAATCCGGCAGCAGCATTCACAGCAGAAAGAACCTCAGCTTTGCCAAATGACTTTATCCATTCTGATGGCCATACTGCCGGGCTCCCTGGCCGGTATATCCCGCAGCCAGGCTAAGCTGCAATATCCTGCCGGACCCAAAACCCCTCCTTTGACCGTTCATATTCTGCCTAATCCTCTTTTTATCAGCAGCGATATGCAAAAGGCGGCGCCCGGCGCTTCCCTGACCTATAACCTAACTTTTATGAACCATACGGCGGAACCGGTTTCCGACCTGCTGCTGGCCCTTTCTCCCGGTTATCCTTCCTTTTCTTTTCTTGCCGGCAAAATGATCTATAGCGGCAAAGAGGCCGTCGTCCTCAGCAAAAACAGGGAAAACAGCGATTCTTCTTCCCTTGCTTCGGCAGATCTGCAGGCCGAGACCGGCTTTTTTGCGGTGCCTTGGGCAATCCTGCCCCACAGCACCCTGGCTCTGGTTCTCGTTTATCAAATCGGCAGCCAGGTCTCCGACGGCTTATATTCAAGTAAAGCCTGGGCGGAATACACCCAGGCTGTGCCCGTTTCTCATCTTATTATTACGTCTGCCGCAGCAGAGGTGGAGGTCAATCACCGTTTGGCCGGCGCCGAAGGGGTTTTGCGGCCCTTGCATTGATCAAGGAAAATACTGCCTCATGAGATAATGAAAATCTCTCATCGTTGTATAGCTATATACTCCCTCCCTGGGCAGATTCATTACCGAGTGAGTCTGCCCTTCCTTTTGGCTGGGCAAAGCGATAAAACCTATCTCAAAGTAACGGGAGGCTGCCGCTACCACAACCTCATCATAGCCCCCTCGGGGGTAGGCGATGGCGGTTACAGGGCCTGCCGACAGCTCCTCCAGAATCTCTTTGCCGAGCCTGAGGTTCTCCTCTAATTTCTCCGCCGTTAATTCAGTGAAATCCTGATGGAGGTAGCCGTGGCTGCCAATGGTCCAAACCCCTGAGCTCTCCATTTCTCTTAGCTGATCGGCGGTCAGGCGATTATAAAAGCTGATTTTCGAGGCCACCATAAATATGGTGGCTTTAGCGTCGTATTTTTGCAGAATAGGGAAGGCCTTGGTGTAATTATCCGTATAGCCGTCGTCAAAGGTTAGCAGCACCGCTTTTTCCCCAGGCTGCCAGGTTAATACCTCTTCCGGCGTCAAAAAACGATAACCTTCGTCTTTTAACCAGGCCAATTGTTTGTCGAAGTCCCGGGGTCTTACGTATAAATAATCGAAATCCTTGGTTTTGGCCTTGTCCCGCTCGCTGGGGGGCACATCAATGCAGTGATAAACCAAGACCGGCAACTGGCCGGCCTTGGTTCCTACCTGATAAGGGGTCCTGAACAGACGGTAAAGTCCATAGCTACCCCCTGCTAATACGATTAAAAGGGCTAAAAACAAAGCTATTTTTTTCTGTTTGCTCATTTCACTTTATTCGTCCTTTTCCATAAGTGCTAAACGGCGCTCCGCCACTTCCTCCTTTAACCTCCTCTTAAAGCTGAGGAAATTCACGGTGCCTTGATCGCCCTTGCCTCTGATCCACAAGGATACTGCTCCCTGCTCTTGTTCCTTGTCGCCTACCACCAGCATATAAGGCACTCTCTCGTTTCGGGCCTCCCGAATCTTATAACCGATCTTTTCGTTACGGTCATCTACCTCTACCCGCAGACCGGCGGATTTTAAATCTTCGGCCAGGAAAGCGGCATACTTGTGCTGCCGTTCCGTAATGGGCATAATTTTCACCTGAACCGGAGCTAGCCAGCTTGGGAAAGCGCCGGCAAAATGCTCCGTCAGGATGGCAATAAACCGTTCCATGCTGCCGAAAGCTGTGCGGTGCACCATCACCGGCCGGTGTTTTTGGCCGTCTTCTCCCACATAAGTTAAATCAAAACGCTCCGGCAGCTGGAAGTCCAGTTGGATCGTACCGCATTGCCAGGTCCTGCCCAAGGAGTCTTTCAGATGGAAGTCAATTTTCGGCCCGTAAAAAGCTCCGTCTCCCGGATTGATGGTGTATTCCGCATCCAAAGATTTTAGGGTCTCCTCCAATGTGCCTTCGGCCATACGCCAAGTCTCTTCGTCGCCCAAATGCTTCTCCGGCATGGTGGACAGTTCCATATGGTAGGCAAAGCCAAACTTTTTGTAAATCGTATCGATAAGTTTGATGACGCCGGCCACCTCATCCTTGATCTGGGAAGGCAGCATGTAAAGATGGGCGTCATCCTGGGTAAAGCAGCGAACCCGCATTAAACCGTGAAGAGCGCCGGAAAGCTCATGGCGGTGGACAATACCCATCTCACCCCAGCGCAAGGGGAAATCCCGGTAGCTGTGAAGCTCGCTGTTGTAGATCAGCAAAGAACCGGGGCAGTTCATAGGCTTAATGGCATAATCCTCATCATCAATGCTGGTGGTATACATATTGTCCTTGTAATTAAACCAATGGCCGCTGCGCTCCCACAGCTCCCGGTTCAATATAATAGGAGTCATCACCTCATCATAGCCCCATTGCTTATGGACCTCCCGCCAATAAGCGGACAGCTCATTGCGCAGGATCATGCCTTTGGGATAAAAGAAGGGGAAACCGGGGCCTTCGTCTTTGATGCTGAAAAGCTTCAGCTCCTGGCCCAGCTTGCGGTGATCCCGTTTCTTGGCCTCTTCAAGCCTTTCCAGATACTCCTGCAAGTCCTTTTTATTGAAGAAGGCTACCGCATAGATCCGCTGCAGCATCTTGTTCTTTTCGCTGCCCCGCCAATAAGCGCCGGCCAAAGACATCAGTTTGAAGGCTTTAATGTAACCGGTGGAGGGCAGATGGGGACCGGCACAGAGATCCACAAACTCCCCTTGTTTATAGAAACTGATTTCCGCATCCTCCGGTAAGTCGTTGATCAGCTCAACTTTATACTGCTCGCCTTTTTCTTCGAAAAATTTAAGAGCATCCTGCCGGCTCATCACAAAACGTTCTAAAGGATAATTTTCTCTGATAATTTTTTCCATTTCCCGGGAAATCCCTTCCAAATCTTCGGGAGCAAAAGGCTTAGCTGGGTCAAAATCGTAATAAAAGCCGTCGGTGATGGCGGGACCAATAGCCAGCTTCGTGCCGGGAAAAAGCCGCTGCACCGCTTGGGCCATGACGTGAGAACAGGTATGGCGGTAAGCATCCCGGCCCAGCTCATCCTCAAAAGTGAAGACTTCCACTTCAGCATTCTCTTCAATAGGTGCGGATAAATCGGTAATTTTACCGTTCACCTTGCCTAAAAGGGCATTCTTTTTGAGCCCTTGGTCTAAGCCTTGAATAATGGCCAGAAATTTTGTACCCTGGGGAAATTCCATAGATTTATTGCCTTTTTTGTACTGGATGTTGATATTCATTATTTTCCCTCCTATTATGCTGTAAAATGATGCCGGACAAAGAAAAACGCCCCTATATAAACATATAGGGACGAGTCATAACCCGCGGTTCCACCCTGGTTAAGCCCGGGCTTACTGAAGACCCGGACTTCACTTTGGCGCCGTTAACGCCGGCCAGCGTTCGGTTTTGCCGAAAACTCCCGGGTGGTCCATGCCGGCCCTGCCGAAAACTTCTTACAGCCGGCGGCCTGCAGCACCTAAAGTGCGGCAGCCTCGCCGAAAGTCTCTCTCTGGCGGCGGTATCCTTCACGTATGTCCCGTTCGACGTTTCTTTGTAATTATATGTATGCAGTATAGCTCTACTGCCGTCAAAAGTCAATGAGTAATCTTTTGCATTAGCATTTCGGCGCAGCGTATACCGTCCACCGCCGCCGACATAATCCCGCCTGCGTAGCCGCCCCCCTCGCCGCAAGGGAAGAGGCCTTTTACTGAGCTTTGGCAGCCGGAGTCCCGCAATATGCGCAAAGGCGAGGAAGAGCGGCTTTCGATGCCGGTCATCAGGCTTTCCGGCGCCGCAAAGCCCGGCAACTGCCGGTCAAATATGGGCAAGGCTTGGCGTAAGGCCTCTGCGGCGAAATCCGGCAGACAGGCGGCTAAATCCGCCCCTCTCACTGCCGGCCGGTAAGTAGCGGCAGCGGCCTTGATCTCTTTGGAAGCACGGCCGGCCAAAAAATCAGCCACATATTGAGCAGGAGCAGAGTAATCGCCACCGCCGGCCCGGAAAGCCAATTGCTCGAATTGGCGCTGGAAAGCTATGCCTCCCAAGGGTCCTGCCTCAGGAAAGTCTGCCGGACTCACGCTGACCAAGAGGCCGCTGTTGGCGAAATCACTGCTCCGCCGGTGATAGCTCATGCCGTTGGTAACTACTCCTCCCGCCTCGGAAGCCGCCGCTACCACCAAGCCGCCGGGGCACATGCAGAAGGAATAGACGGACCGGCCAGTGGGCAGATGGCAGGACAGCTTATAATCAGCGGCTCCCAAAGCCGGATGGCCGGCAAAGCTGCCGTATTGGCAGCGGTCCAGCCATTCCTGGGAATGCTCGATGCGGACGCCGATGGAAAAAGCCTTGGGCTCCATGGCGATTCCCGCTTCATGCAGCATAGCGAAGGTGTCTCTGGCACTGTGGCCCAAAGCCAATATGGCGTTGGCAGCCGGTATCTCAATTACCGGCAATCCGCCGCCGGCTTCGGCAGGCTTTCTTTCTTCCACCTGCAAACCCCGCAGCTGCCCCGACTCAATCCTCAATCCCACAAGACGGTGATTAAAGCGGTATTCACCGCCCAAGCTTTCGATTCTCTGCCGCAGCCGCAGCAATACCTGCCGCAATCTGTCGGTACCTATGTGGGGCTTGGCCTGATATAGGATTTCCGCCGGCGCCCCGGCCTCAGCCAAGGCTTGCAGCACCAGACGGCAGCGGCCGTCTTTGATGCCGGTGGTCAGCTTGCCGTCGGAAAAGGTTCCGGCGCCGCCTTCCCCAAATTGTACATTGGCTTCGGAATCCAAAGGGCCGCCGCCCCAAAAGCCTTCTACCGCTTTTATTCTTTCGGCCAAAGCCGGCCCTCTTTCCAAAAGGATGGGCCGCAAACCGGCCTCCGCCAAAACCAGAGCCGCAAAAAGTCCTGCCGGGCCGCTGCCCACGATTACCGGCCGTTCTTCTGCCTTTGGGCTCCTCATCTTGCTCTCGTCTGCCGCCGCTGTAAGAGGTCTTGCTGCCGAGCCGTTGCCCCCGGCATTCATTGATGGGCCTTCTTCTATTTGCTTCAAATCGGGGAATTTTTTCCGCAGCAGCACTTCCTCTAAATTCCCTGTCAAAGCAAAGCGCAGGCTGAATACCAGTTTCACCCTGTCCTTATCCCTGGCGTCTACCGATTGTTTTTCGATGGCCAAGCTAAGAAAATTCTCCGGCTGCAGCCGGAAAACCTTACAGGCTTTTTCCCGCAAATAGTTCAGGCAGGCTTCTGACCTATAATCCGAAGCTGCATCCGTAGTTTGCAGCACCCGTTTAATATTGCTCCATAACAGCATACCTTCAAGCCTCCCCTGATGCCGGACTACAGCCGGTATCCATATCTATTCGTATCTATTAGTATCCATTAATGCCTGTTACTATCTATTAATAGGCACATTAGCATTAATCCCTATTAGCCAGCGCTGCGCGGTTTTAAGGATCTGGCTGCCGACCAGCCGGCCAAAAGCCCTGAAGACCAGGCCCATTGCAGGTTGAAACCGCCGCAGGGACCATCCACATTCAGGATCTCCCCGGCGGCATATAACCCCGGCAGGATTTTAGATTCCATGGTCAAGGGATTGAATTCGTCAAGGTCAAGCCCGCCCAGGGTCACCTGGGCATTTTGCCAGCCCACGGCTCCTTCCACAGGAAAAGGCCAGCCTTTGATGATACCGGCCAAAGCCTCCAGTTCCTCTTTCGTTAGGCTGCCGCAATCCCGGTCCTCCAGTTCCAGATGAATAGCCTTCATTAGCTGAGCCCCTACCATCTTCTGGAATACGCCGGTAAAAAACTCCTCCAAGGGCCGGCCCGACAACCGCTCCGCCCTTTGCTGCAGTTCCGTAAACAAGTCCGGCATGGAGTATTTAGGCAAAAGGTCCAGCAGGATCAAATCGCCGTCATACCGGGAAAGCTGGAAGACAGCAATGCCGGAAAGGCCGTATTCCCGGAAAAGGATTTCCCCTGCTTCTTGAGCCAGCAGCTTTTCCTGGCGGTAGAGGGAGACTGTGCCCGTTACATGGAGGCCGTTCAGGGAAGGCAGACCCAACTGGCGTTGCTGGGCGGCGGGACATTTAAGTCCGGCCAGTCCCGGATTTAAAGCCGTCACCGTATGGCCGAGATTTTCTGCCAGCTTATAACCGCTGCCATCGCTGCCTAGCTGGGGGGCAGCTTTGCCGCCGCAGGCCAGGATAACTTTTTCGGCCTGGACCATGCCTGAGGGGGAAGACAAACGAAAGACCCCATCCCAGCGCATGGTCAAAACCTTAAACTCCGTATAGACGGAGACGTTTTTTTCCTCCATCAAAAGCCGCAGGATATCTACCATGGAAGAAGCTGTGCCGGAAGCGGGATAGAGCCGACCTTCCTCCTCTTCCGTCATCAGGCCGGATTTGGTGAACCGGTCCACAATATCTTCCGGCGAACAGGCTTGAAAGATGCGCCTGACGAAATCCGGCCGGTTGTAGGCCTTGGCCGTTATATTTTTATTGCTATAATTGCAGCGGCCATTGCCGGTGGCCAACAGCTTGCGGCCTACCCGCTGGCCGCCTTCCAATACCGCTACCTTGCTGTCAATACCCAGGCGGGAAGCTGCGCCGATAGCCGCCATCATGCCGGCAGCTCCCCCGCCCACTACGGCAACATCAAAGATAATCGAAGAATCCACCATTAGACTATTCATCCTTTCCCATGGTCAAACTCAGCATCCGTTCCTTCACAGGCTGAACAAAATTCATGATTTGCGGCACAACCTCCACCTTCAATTCGGTGGCGCTGATCAGCTCTCCATCTAAGCTGATAGGTAAAGCCACAGAGGAGCGTATGGTCAAAGACCTAAGCCGCTTATAAGTAATCACGTCAGCCAAAAGAGGGCTTTCCAGGTGCCGCCCCTCTTTATATATATTAATCAGCCCCGGAATCCGCCGCCGGGACAGCTTTTTGACCAGGATTAAATCCAAAAAGCCATCGTCCACTTTAGCTCTGGGCGCACCTTCGTAAGCGCCGCCGTAAAACCTGCCGTTAGCCATAACGGCCAACAAGAATTTGTCATCAATATACTGGCCGTCTTCCAACTCTATGGTAAAGGCATAAGCCGTCTTTTTAAAAAAGCAATAGAGCACCGATAAGCCGTAAGCCGAACTGCCGTGGACAAAAGGCATTTGTTTGAACTTGGCCATATGCAAAGCAACCTGGGCGTCAAAGCCCACATTGCAGATATTGATACAAAACCGCTGATTGACTTTAAGCAGGTCAATTTTTGACGCTGGGGCTAAAGCTTGGCGGCCAATATCCCAAAAGGCTTTTTGATTGGAGAAGTTTTTAATAAAGTCATTGCCCGTCCCCCAAGGCAGAGAGGCCACGGACACATGCTCAAAGCCCGCAGCGCCATTAACCACTTCATTCAGCGTACCGTCGCCGCCACAGGCATAGAAGCGGACCTCGTCCTGATGATGGCGGCAATATTGGTTCACAAAATTTGTGGCGTCGCCTACACCCCGGCTAACATAAATTTCCCAGGGCAGCCCCAGCTTATCCATGGCCAGGGCAATAGCGAGTTTTTCTTCTTTTTTGCTGCCGGCCTGGCCGGCTACCGGATTAACAATAAAGCAATGCTGCATAGATCACCCTATATCAAGAGTAGTAAAACCATAAATTTTCTCCAGGGGCTCCTTGGGGAGTCCGCCCTTATATAATCTGAGCCTGGCGCCCCAGGGGACCATGCCCATGGCAAAAGCCAGGCGGATGGATTGAACATTGGCCTCCGTAATATCCATGTAGACCTGTTCGCCAAAGGTCTTAAGAGCCAAGTGGCGCAAAATCTCTTCGGCAAAGCTATGATGCTGGGCAAAAACAGGCCCCAGCCGCCAGCCCCGGCGGCAGCGGCGCATACAGCCCCAGCCCTGGAGCTTGCCTTCCTTCAGCAGGCAGACGCTTTCCATAGCCGGGGTTTCCAGCCAGGTCTTCAAAAAAGCTTGCCGGGACAAGCCAAAAAAACCGGCGTCATAATCAGCCAGTTGTCTCAGGTCAATATCCTGGGCAGGATAAATATCCTCACTGAAACGGGCTTCGGAAAAAATTCTGCCGCCATAACGGATCACATTATAGGCTGCCTGAAAACCGTAGGATTCGTAGAAGCTTTTGCCTTCCGGCAAGCCGTTGATGCCGATAAGCCGGTGGCCGGCCACCTTCATCCCGTGCTCCCACAAAGCTTTGCCGATGCCCTGACCCCGAAAGGGGGGTAAAACAAAATGATTGCCGATAAAAACCAGCTTGTCTCCATAATTGACCGCCGATATTCCCCCCACCATGCCCCCTGCTCGTTCGGCCAGAAAAAAGCCTTCTGGGTCTGCCTGATAAAAGGCCACGCCGTCATAAAGGCCGGGATTCCAGCCCTCTTTATAGGCCACTTCCATGGGAAATACCATTTCCTGAAGATTAAAATTACGAATGGTCAACACCGGCATGACTCCTTTTTAGCGTATGGTCAATAGTCTTTCTCCACTTTAGCCAGCCGCTGAAAGCATAACAGGCCGGAAAAAGCAAGGGGTAAAAACTCAAAGGTATATACTCCGGCCCCACTCCCAGCATGGCGGCGGGAACGGTGCTGCAGATATTCCAAGGAACTAAGGGCGAAAACATCATGGCTGTGCTGGCAATACCGAAAGCCAGCAGCTCCCGTTCTTTCTCCATTTCCTGATCGTATAAGTCCGCCGCAAATTGATTGGTTACCATCATGGCAAAAACCTGGGAAGGGGCAAATAAGCAGGTAATCAGCGCCGCCAGTGTAACCCCCACTGCCCGGCTGGCTTTTTGGGCCACTTGCCGGATCAGGTTTTTGATGGGATTCAGCATGCCGGTACCTTTAAATAATCCGCTGTACAAAGCCGATACCAGCAAGATCATCTCCGAATAAGCCATAGACATAATACCGCCGCCGTCCATGACGGTTTTTAACGCCGCCCCCTCCCCCATGCTGTAGCCAAAAACTATACTTCGCAAAACGCCGGCCGGCGGCTGTCCCTGGATAAGCCAGGCGGCAAAAGCGGCCACAAGGCAGCTAGCGGTAATGGCCCTGCTGATCTTAACCTTGCATAGAATCAACAGCAACACCACTGCCGCCGGCAGCAATACCCAAGGGCTCATCACAAAGGCCCGGCCCATTTCTTCAATCAGGGAGCTTTCAATGACAGGGGCCGCCTCCTGGCGGGACAGCAAAATAAAAAGAAGAGAGGCCAGAGCAAAAGGCAGCAAGGCTTGTTTCATCAGCCTGGCAATCAACCGGTGAATGGAGGATTTGGTCATTATCGCCACTAAATTTGTGCTGGAAGACATGGGAGAGCAGACATCACCTACGAAGGCGCCGGAGATGATGGCGCCTGCCGCCAGAGGCAGATTGACCCCGGCAGCTTTGGCCATGACGATAAGAGTCAGGCCCACGGTGCCGGTAGCGCCAAAGGCGGTGCCTAAAAGCAGCGACATAAGGGCCGTCAGCCAAAAGCAGCAAGGGATAAACCACTGGGGATCAATCAGCCTAGCTCCGTAATAAATAATCATAGCAATGGTGCCGCTGGCCCGCCAAGAGGCGGTAATGGCGCCGATAGCCAAAAAAACGTATAGAGAATTTAAAGGCAGCTTTATGTCTAAAAGCAGCATCCGCCATAAGACCTTAAACTCCACCTTGTGATACAAGGTAACGAGGCAAAGCAGGATAATCCCTGCCGTCAACGGATACAATGCCGGAAAACCCATAAAACTGCAAATAATCAGCCCTGCCACGATAACAAGCAGGCTGACGGCGGTTATCATATAAGCTGCTTCCCTTCTGCTAGGAGTCTTTGTTTGTCTGCTTCATGGTCTTTAAATTGCCGATTTTTTGCCGTCTTTCCTCCAAAAGCTCATAAAGCTCTTCTAAAGGCAGGCCGGTTTCTGCCATTAAAACCAACAAATGATAAATCAGATCGCCGATTTCCGCCTTTAGCTCATCCCGGCTGCCGTTTTTGGCCGCTATGATCACTTCGGCGGCTTCTTCGCCGCATTTTTTGAGGATTTTGTCCAGGCCTTGTTCAAAAAGATAACAAGTATAAGAGCCTTCCGCCGGTTGGGCTTTCCGCTCCAAAACGATTTCATAAAGCTGGTCAATCACCTTGCTCATGGCTTTTGTGCCTCCTATACAATTGTATTGAAAAAGCAACTGTGGCTGCCGGTATGGCAAGCCGGTCCCGTCTGCTCCACCCGGATCAGCAGGGTGTCTTTATCACAGTCGCCGGTAATGCTCACTACTTTTTGAACATGGCCGGAGGTACCCCCTTTATGCCAGAGGCTGGCCCGGGAGCGGCTGTAAAACCAGGTATAGCCCGTATCCAGAGTTTTCAGCAGACTCTCCTGATTCATGTAGGCCAGCATCAGCACCTGGCCCGTATTGTCTTCCACGATGATGGCCGGAATTAATTCCGCCTTTTGAAAATATTCTGCCGCCAAAAAATCCGGCGCAACCGGTAATCCTGTTTTTATTTCCATTTTTTTCACCTGCCAAATTTAAACACTATACCTATTCTACAACGAAAACTCCAAGACTGCAAAAGAAATTCCCAATACAGGCAACCCCAAAAAATAAAAAACCGGTCAGGCAAAAAATTTACCTGGCCGGTCTTGCATTATTCCTGGCGCAATCCGCAGTATTTCTCCAGCTCGTGATAATAAGGCGGGAAGCTGGGCCGTGCATTGAGGCCCGCCACAATGGTGGGAATCCGGGCCACACCCCCTTTATGGGTGGCGGCCAGGCCTTCCATAACATCCCGGATTTTTGAGGCCGGCATAGCAAAAGCCAGCTCGTCGTCAGCGGTGAGGGCAAATACCCGTTCGCCGCCGCCGGGTATAATGACATTGCACTTGTTTTGGATATAAGGAACCACTACCTCGCCGCCGCAGGCTCCCCGGCCGGCAAAACGGGATTCGATGTAACCGCCGGTATTATAGAGAGCCCCCTGTACCATCCTGGTAACTTGTGCCGCATTGGCATAAACGACTACCACATCGGGTTCAAAGTCGCTTTTATCAAGAGGGGCCAGCAAGATGGCATAAGTGTCCGCCTTACGCATTTTGGGGGTAGTGGCCTGGGTTTTTACGGCGGCTTCATCGTTGCCCGCATAAAGGGGTTTCACCAAGCTGCCGTCTTTGACAAAATCCGGCTCCTCTTTGTGGCCGAGAATTACCTGGCCCAGAGGGCAAGCCTGGTCCTCTTGACGAAAAGCTATGGCCCAGCCGTATTTGCGGGCCAAACTCATGCCCTGGCAAAAAGCGATGGGATAACCGAAGTCTCTGGTGGGGACCTTCGTTTTAGGCGGCAGCTCCTCCCCTTCCTTAAGGAATTTTACGGCTACCGGAAAAGAGATGGGACGGATATATTGGCTTAATGCCGCGTTTAATTTTTGACAAGTCTCGTTCATTGCAATCCTCCTATTTAATGATACCGGCTTTTTTAAGGCCTGACTTCATGCGGTTGAGACCCTCTTCCAAAAGGGCCTGGGGGCAGGCGATATTGATTCGCTCAAAACCTTGGCCGCAGGGACCGAAAATATAGCCTTCATCCAGCCAGACCTTGCCCTCTTCCAATAAAGCATCGTGGAAAACCTTGGAATCCACCTGCAATTCCCGAAAATCCAGCCAGATCAGATAAGTGGCGTCCGGCTCCATGATCTTGATGCCGGGCAGATGCTTCGCCAGATACTGCCGCAAAAATTCCAGATTGCCTTCCAAATAGTCCAATGCCTGCTCCAGCCATTCGTCGCCTTCGTTGAAGGCGGCCATAGAGGCCTGAATGCCAAAAGCATTGGGCCGCATGATGCCCAGGCTATCCATGAATTTATCGTATTTCGCTTTAATTTCCGGATTGGAAATGATCAGAAAAGAGGTTTGCAGTCCCGCCAGATTGAAGGTTTTGCTGGGAGCTATCGCCGTAATGGTGTTCCGAGCAATTTTTTCGGAAATTGCAGCCATGGGGATATGTTTTTTGCCGTGGTTTTTAAAGACCAGATCACAATGGATCTCGTCGGAAATGATCAAAACGCCGTTATCTGTACAGATATCCCCCATCTTCTGCAGCTCTTCCTTTGTCCACATCCGGCCGCCGGGATTGTGGGGACTGCAAAGATAAAAGACCTTGACCAAAGGATCTTTTGCCTTGGCCTCAAAGTCGGCAAAATCGATCTCATAGCGGCCGTCTTTATAGATCAGTTCATTTTCCACAATGGGCACATTATTCTTTTTGGCGGCGCCAAAGAAAGGATAGTAAACGGGCATTTGCATCAGCACCTTTTCGCCGGGCTGAAAAAATGCCTTGGCAAAAATATGCAGAGCCGGCACGATGCCGGGACAGTGGCTATACCAGCTTTTTTCCGTTTTCCAGCCATGGCGGCGCTGCAGCCAGCCCATAGGCGCTTCAAAATATTCTGCCGGTGGCAGAGAATAGCCGAAAACGGGATGCTCCGCCCGGTGGATAATCGCCTCCTGAATAGGTTTGGCAATAGCGAAATCCATATCCGCCACCCACATGGGTAGCAGATCGGCGGCGCCGGCATCCCATTTGAAGCTGTTGCTGCCCCGGCGGGAAAACATTTGATCAAAATCGTATTTCGCCGCAAGTTTAACTTGTACTTGCCGCTCCATAAATTCTTTCAGCAGCTTGACCGCTTTCACCGTGGTGGGCTCGCAAAGGTGCTTCGGCGCGTCTTCGGGGGTAAAAGGGTAAGGCCGCAGATCTTTACAGTGAATACCCTCCATGGTTTTTTCAAAGGTCTCAGCCCACTGGTAGCAAAGCTTGACCAAACCGGCTTTTTCTAGGCCTTTTTCTTTGCCGTAAATGGTGATAAACATCAAGCCCCCTTCCAAAAGACCGCATTGAGCACCGTATTTGCCGGCGCCATGCATGCCGATGGCAGCGTCGTAAACCTGATCGGCCAGGGGCAAGTCAAAAATTTCACTCATTAGCTTTAACGTGCCGATGGCGCAATTAATCCCTTTATGGTGATAAAAATCATGAATCTGCTCCTCAATATAAGAATCCCAATCTTTTGTCATTTCTCCCTCTCCTCTTTCTATATCGGCCCGGGCGGGCAGCTTAAGCCGCCCGCCATCCGCCCTTATATCATGCTCTATTGGCAGCGGGTGAGAATATCCTGCCATTTGCGGTCTACTTCCGTCTGAAAAGCCTCAATCATCCATTGATTCTCCGGCTTGAACATATGTTTGAAACGGCCCTGGGGCTTTAGGTACTCTTCTATGGCCAGCTTCTTCTTTGGCTCGTAAGTCAGCCGCCACTTGCCCTCCTCCACTTCAAACATAGGCCAGAAGCAGGTATCTGCCGCCAGCTTGCAGATTTTCATCAGATCCTGGGTTTCATAGCGCCAGCCCCGGGGACAGGGGGCCAGGATATTCATAAAAGCCGGACCCGGCGTATAGACGGCCTTTCTGGCCTTTTGGTGCAGATCCCTGAAATTACCCATAAAGGTGGTCTGGGCCACATAGGGGATATTGTGGGCTATCACCACATCCGTCAGATTCTTTTTGTTCTGCAGCTTCCCCGGCACCACTTTGCCCGCCGGCGAGGTGCTGGTGTCGGCAAACCGGGAAGTGGAAGAAGAGCGCTGAATTCCCGTGTTCATATAGGCTTCGTTGTCATAGCAGACATAGACAAAGTCATGGCCTCGCTCCAGGGCTCCCGACAGGGATTGAAAACCGATATCATAGGTACCGCCGTCGCCGCCGAAGGCGATGCATTTGTAGTTGCCTTTTACCTTGCCCCGTTTCTTTAAGGCCCGGTAAGCCGTCTCCACACCGCCGATGCTGGCTCCCGCATTTTCAAAAGCGCTGTGCAGAAAGGAATCCTCCCAGGCCGTATAAGGATAGGGAAAAGTAGATGCCTGCAGGCAACCGGTAGCACTAACGATAGCCGCCTTGTCCTCCGGTTCCAAAGCCCGCAGCACCGCCCGTACCGCCAAAGGAGCGCCGCAGCCGGCGCACATGCGGTGACCGCTGCTAAACCGTTCCGGCTTACTCATTTCTTCTTTCAGTTGATATGCCATTTCTATTCCTCCCTAGTATAATAATGTCATAGCCTCTTCGGCTATGCAGGTTAACAAGTTGCTTGATGGCTTCCTGTAGACGCCAGACAGATTGTAAGGTAAAATTTCACGGATAGGATAAACAATGTACTC
>JBCFAO010000045.1:0-33904 GCA_038562165.1 Clostridiales bacterium
CGACATAGCCAAGAGATATGAGGCGCTGCACTCAAGTTACTGAACCGCCGTATGCCGAACGGCACGTACGGTGGTGTGAGAGGTCGGCTGCCCGACTAATGGGCAGCCTCCTACTCGATTTGAAAATATCCATGGCCCTCTGTATTACATTTCGGAGATATAGTATAATAATCAATATACAGGTATAAATATAGTGATTTTATAATGTGTTAGGAGGTCTATCATGGTAAAGATCGGTATCAATGGCTTCGGGCGTATCGGCCGTCTTGCTCTTTGGTCCGTTGCAGACAAGCCTCAGGTAGAAATTGTAGCTATCAACGACTTGACGGACACCAAGACTCTGGCCCATCTGCTTAAGTATGATTCCATCCACCGCAAGTTTCCCGGTGAAATCTCTTATACCGAGGACGCGATTATCGTCAACGGCAAAGAGATCAAAGTGTTTTCCAAGCCCAATCCTGCCGACCTGCCCTGGTCCGACCTGGGAGTAGAAATTGTTATCGAATCCACCGGCCGCTATACCGATGCGGAAAAAGCCAAAGCTCATCTGGGCGGCAGCGTTAAGCGGGTGTTGATTTCCGCACCGGCCAAGGGCGAGGATATTACCATTGTCATGGGCGTCAACGAGGAGAAGTTTGATCCTTCCCGTCATTTCATTATTTCCAACGCCTCCTGTACCACCAATTGCCTGGCTCCCGTGGCCTATGTCCTCCATAAAGAATTTGGCATTGTCGAGGGCCTGATGACCACCATCCATGCCTATACCAATGACCAGAGGATTCTGGATCTGCCCCATAGCGATTTGCGCCGGGCCCGGGCTGCCGGTATTTCCATTATTCCTACCACCACCGGCGCTGCCAAAGCCGTGAGCAAAGTGTTGCCGGAGCTTAATGGCAAGCTGAACGGCATGGCCTTTCGGGTGCCTTCCGCTTTTGGTTCCGTAGTGGATCTCACCGCTACCTTGGAGAAAGAGGTTACGGCAGAGATGATCAATAAGGCTATGGCGGCGGCGGCAGAAACCTACTTAAAGGGCTATCTGGGCTATACGGAAGAGCCTCTGGTTTCTGTGGATTTTGTAGACGACAGCCGCTCCTCCATTGTGGATGCTTCCGCCACTATGGTGATGGGCAAACACATGGCCAAGGTAGTTTCCTGGTACGACAATGAGTGGGGCTATGCCTGCCGTATCATGGATCTGGCGCTGTACATTGCCGGTAAGAGCTGAAGCTAAGGGGAAGGCCGGATAAAACAAACCTATTGACGAAGTCCATTTGCAGCAATGCGGGTGGACTTTTTTCTGCAGCCTCAAGGAGGCGGGAGGCAGTGGCTCCACTAAATGCCATACCCCAAAAACCTTCTTGAAAAATTAGCGGCTCAAACGAAACATTTAAGCCGCTATGATTCGGTTACTTATTCTTTTTTTTGACAACAACAATACCGATGCCAACTGCTGCAACAGCAACGAGTGCAACCACGATTGCGACAGGACTCATAATTTTATCTCCTTCCATTTCAGTTTGTGCGGGTGTTTTTCTTTTTATTGTAAAGCACCATTGCCGCCATGCCAGAGCTTGCTAGCAAAGGGGCAACCAGTGTCCCAATAACAATTTTTCCGATCATACTAGGGCGTCCTGTTTTAGTTTCCGAGCAATTCATTTGCCCGTTTGCATACCTCATAAATCTCGTCGTGCTTACTGTCAACCAAAGGAGAAACTTGGGCAGTTTTCTTCGCATAAGTCCAGTGGTACAGAAAGTAGGGGAGAATCCAGCCGATAAAGCCCGGTATTGCCAGAATGATGCAAAGAATGATTAACTCGCTGAGAAAAGAGAATGTAGCTCCGGCTAGGAAAGCGGTTCCGATTAAACCGACAGTAAAAGCCACAATAGATGCATTGGCCGTTTTGGATTTTTCCATGCCCTGAATTTCATTGATACAGGCATCAAACTGGCGTTGCAAACGAGTAAGCTCTGCTTTGTTTCGTATTTTCCTGTCGCGCTTGAATTTCAGGGTGATGCTGTTCAGGCCGGCTTGGGGCGTAGATGTACCATCCAGAACCCAGCCAAAATTATGATACCCGTCTACATACATGGATTCCATGCTGCGTTCTACGGTGATGTCACGGTACTCATATCCGACAAAGCCATTCCCGTCCGATGCCGCGTCACTCATTGTCCTCACTCCTTTCGAGAGCCTGGCTTCTTGTGTCTCCGGCGCTTTCCTCTCCAAGGCTATTTCCGCCGGGTGTAAGGAAGGACGTAACAAACTTGTTTTCAATTTTTTTATAGCCGTTTACCACAGTTTCTTCGATTTTCTTGTTTGTTTCCATAAACTTATTCATGCTATTTCCTCCTGTAATTATCTATTACGCTAATAAAGCATGGGCCTGTTCGCCGGTCATTTTCATCTCAGACCCTTAATAAGCGGAATGAGGGCAAGAAGCAGGATAATACCGGCGACACCCACGATAATGCCAAATACAAGATGGCTCCATACCATTACAAGGCACATGCCGACACCGAGTAAAAGCGCACCCACTATGCCAAGAAGCACAGTCCCGATTGTTTTTCCGTTAAGCTGAATTGGCGCTTTTCCTGCCATCCTGCGCCATACGATCACCGTTGCCAGAAGCATAATAAGGCCAACGCACCCCATAACAACACCGGCGCCAAAGGCATTCCATTCAGGCAGCAGGCACATACACATGCCGATAGCCAAGAAAATACCGCCAATAGTTCCCATAATCATTGCGACAAAACTACTTTTTTTCATTGTCCTAACCTCGCTTTGTTTCGTGATACCCACACTTTACCACCCATTTGTTTGCGTAATGTCTGAAAATTGTTTGTGAAATATTAAAACAAAAAAGACAGTCCATGAAAATGGACTGTCCAGACATACTTTATAAAAGCTCCATTGTCAGGGGTATGGCGTTTTCTCTTAATGTACAACAGGTATTGTAACCGTGAACGTACTGCCTTCGCCCAGCACACTTTCCACGGTTAGATTTCCACCCATTTTTTGAACTACCCTGTGGGCAAGAGCAAGGCCAAGACCGTTCCCCTCGACAGAACGTGAAGTGTCACCCTGATAAAACTTGTCAAAAGCCCGCTTCATCGTTTCCTTGCCCATCCCGCACCCCGTGTCAATGACTGAAACCGTGATGGAATCTTTTTCAGAAGTTTGTATGAGTGACACTTTGCCGCCCGGTTCGGTGAATTTGAGCGCATTGGAGAGAAGATTTTTCCACACAATTTCTAAGATGCCCTCGTCAGCTCGTATCATTGTTTTGTCCTCAATGTCGGCAGTAAACTCAATGCCCTTTTTTTCCCACAAATCCTCAAACTGCAAAGCGCAGTCACATAATTGCTTACATATGTCATAAGGCTCTCCCGGTAATGTAATATCCTGATTGTCCAGCTTATTAAGCCGTAAGATATTAGCAACAAGGGTATTCAGCCTCCGGGAAGCGGTAATAATGGTATTGCCGTACTCTTTCCGGACCTCCTCCGGCAAATTATCCTTTTGCAGGGCGGCTGCATAATTTTGAATAATAGACAGAGGCGTTTTAATTTCATGGGATACATTAGCAATAAAATCATTTGTCAAGGTTTCTATGCTTCCAAGCTCCTCCACCATCTTATTGAAATCTATGAACATAACATCAACATAATCATATTTATCTGAGGTGTGAGCCGGCTCCAAGTATACAGAAAAATCACCCTCGGCTACTTCCTTCGCCGCTTTACTTAGTTTTCTCATCGGTGCATCAAAGGTTTTGCGGATTTGGCTATGCGTGATTAAAATAAACGCGGCTGATACAAGCCCCCAATAACCAAGCATACCGAAAATATACTCCACCGGCATTGTGCCAAAATCTATATACTCAGCATAAATCAACCATTGTCCGGCTGAAAGGACAAGCAAAACAAAATAAGTTACAAGATAGGCCTTTAGGGAAAAATGTGCGGATTTGACACGTTCGTCGGGACGCTCTTTCTTTTTTCTCATTTAAGCACCGCCTTATACCCAAGCCCATGAACCGTGACAATTTGGAAACCGTCGCAATCCGAAAATTTATCACGCAACTTTGTAATATAAACATCCACAGCACGCAAGCTCGTATCACTATCTACCCCCCAAAACTCATCCATAAGTTGGGCCCGGGAAAATGTTTTCTTAGGATAGGACAGCAGCTTGAACAGGATGTTAAACTCACGGACAGTTATCGGGATTTCTCCATCATCAATACTGGCCGAAAGCGCATCAGCATCTAGCGTGAGATTACCAACCGTCAGTTTTTTTTCTTCCATAATATTTGCGCGGCGCAAGAGTGCGGCAACCCGTAATACAAGCTCGTCTAAATTAACCGGCTTAACCATGTAATCATCAATCCCGGCGCGAAAGCCCTTTTGTTTGGAGGCAATATCATCGCGGGCAGTCATAAACAGAATAGGGATAGTCTTATTGAGAGAGCGTACCGTTTCAGCAAATTCAAATCCGTCAATCCCCGGCATCATAATATCGGAAATAATCAGATCGTATAGATTACCATACATCAAGTCATAGGCTTCATTGGGATTAAGGCAGCCTTTCGCCGCATATCCATTATCGGAAAGATAAGCGCATACGATTTGATTTAATTTTATATCATCTTCCACTACTAATATATTTATCATTACAAGACCTCCCAGACGAAGAAAATCACGATCACTATATTATACGGTTGTTTGAGAATTGTTAAAGTAAAATCTTGCTTTGAAGTGCCCTTGGCTTTTCATTGCCCTAAAACGCTCATTTTCTCGTTACCTTGATTATTGCATTTTTTGACCATCTTTGATATAATGACTTCAATGTCAGGAAAGGTCAGGTGATACCTATGGTCAGGAGTTTGGCCGGACAAATTGAAGAATACCTGAAGGAGCTGCTGGAAGCCCAGGATTTTGTTGAGTTGCAGCGCAGCCAACTGGCAGAGATTTTCCGCTGTGTGCCTTCTCAGATCAATTATGTGTTAAGTACCCGTTTCACCCCTACCCAAGGCTATATTGTGGAAAGCCGGCGGGGGGGCGGCGGTTATTTGAAGATAGTCAAGCTGTCCTGGGATGATTTGTCCGCCGATGATATGGACGCATTTTCTGCCAAAGACGAGGGAATCGGCCAGGGCGAGGCGGAAGGCATGCTGCGCAGGCTGCAGGAAGAAGGCATTATTACCGACAGGGAGTTTTTGCTGCTGCGGGCTATGCTGGACCGCCAGGTCTTGGCCGGTGACCGCCGGGAGCAAGACCAATTAAGAGCCAGGCTGCTATTGACGGCAATCAACACATTATTTCGCATGGACGCCCAGTAGTCGATGCAGGACAAGAGTATGTAAAATCTACAGAAGGAATACAATAAAAACGTAACCGGAAAATCTAGTGCTTTGTGACAGCTTCAGAGGTTGCAGGGTGCGAGAGGTAGAATCCGGAGAAAGTGGGGATATTTTATGTTTCAAGGATATACGGAAAGAGCCCGCTGGCTGGTGACCCAGGGCGCAGCGGAGGAAGCCCGCCGCCTGGGCCAAAGCGGCGTAGGTACAGACCATTTGTTATTAGCGATCAGCAGAGAAAAGGGCACCGTGGCTTCCCACGTGCTCCAAGAGTGCAAGGTGGATTATGCCGGTTTGCGCCGGGTGATCAATGATATGTCGCCTCAGGAAAAAATCGCCGGCGCCGGATTCCTTTATATGACGCCCCGGCTGAAGATGCTGGTGGAACGGGCCCGCAATGAAGCTCTGCGTTTGAATATGTCCTATGTAGGCAGCGAGCATCTTTTGCTGGCTTTGGCTCAGGAGGAAGAGGGCATTGCCCTGCAAGCCCTGGCAGACTTGGGCATCAGCCCCGATGCTCTGCGCAAAGCCGTTCTTATGGCTTTAGGCGGTCAAAACGGCTCCGACAGCCTGGCCGGCAAAAGCGGCGGCCGGGAAAGCAATACCCCAAATCTGGACGAATACGGCCGGGATTTGACGGAGCTATGCCGCCAGGGGAAAATCGATCCGGTGATCGGCCGGGAAAAAGAGATTCAGCGGGTGATCCAGATTACCTGCCGCCGTACAAAGAATAATCCGGTGCTGCTGGGAGAGCCGGGGGTGGGTAAAACCGCCATTGTCGAAGGCTTGGCCGCCAGCATCGTCAAAGGCGATGTGCCGGAAGCCATCAAGAAAAAACGGGTAATTGCCCTTGATATGGCTTCGCTGGTGGCGGGCTCCAAGTACCGGGGGGATTTTGAGGAACGGCTGAAAAAGGTCATGGATGAAATCCGCTCCTCAGGCAATATCATTTTGTTTATTGATGAGATGCATACGCTGATCGGGGCCGGTGCTGCCGAGGGGGCCATTGACGCCGCCAATATTTTGAAGCCGGCTCTGGCCCGGGGCGAGCTCCAGGCTATCGGCGCCACTACTTTAGATGAGTTCCGCAAGCATGTGGAAAAAGACCCGGCTTTGGAACGCCGCTTCCAGCCGGTGATGGTGGAAGAGCCTACGAAAGAAGATGCTCTGAAGATTCTGCAGGGTCTGCGGCCCTTGTACGAAACCTTCCATCAGGTGTCCATTCAGGACGATGCTCTTGAGGCTGCCGTTAAAATGTCGGACCGTTACATTACCGACCGCTTCCTGCCCGATAAGGCTATCGACCTCATCGACGAGGCAGCCTCCAAAGTGCGGCTCCGCTGCAATACTATGCCGCCGGAGATTCAGGATCGGGAGAAGAAGCTGGAGCAGTTGAAGGCCGCTAAGGAAGCGGCTATTATAGAGCAGGATTACATTAAAGCCGGCCAGTTGCGTCAAGAGGAAATCGAGCTGCAAAAGGAAGTGGAAAACTGGCAGACCAACTGGGACAAATACCGGCAGCAGCAGGGCAACCAGGTAACCAGGGAGGATATTGCCAATGTGGTGTCCCTCTGGACCGGTATTCCCACCAACCAGATTGCCCAGGAGGATGCTAAACGCCTTCTGGATTTAGAAAAAATTCTGCACAACCGGGTTATCGGCCAGAATGAAGCGGTGACGGCTATTGCCAAGGCTATTCGCCGCTCCGGCGCCGGCCTGCGGGATCCCCGCCGGCCCATCGGCAGCTTTATCTTTGCCGGTCCCACCGGCGTAGGTAAGACGGAGCTGGCCAAGGCCATTGCCCAGGCTATGTTTGGCGATGAAAACGCCATGATCCGCCTGGATATGTCGGAATACATGGAGAAGCATACCGTTTCCCGGATGCTGGGGGCGCCTCCCGGATACATCGGCCACGATGAGGGAGGACAGTTGACGGAAGCCCTGCGGCGGCGGCCCTACACCGTAATTTTGCTGGATGAGATCGAAAAGGCTCATCCCGATGTGTTCAATACGCTGCTGCAAGTGCTGGAGGATGGCCGGCTGACGGATTCCAAAGGCCGTACCATCAATTGCCGCAATGCTATTTTAATTATGACCTCCAATGTCGGAGCCGCCACCTTGCGCAAAGAAAAGAGCATGGGCTTCGTGACTTCCACCGATGCCTCCGGCGAATACAAGCGGATGAAGTCTCAGGTTTTGAGCGAGGTCAAGAAAGCCTTTAAGCCGGAGTTTCTCAACCGTCTGGATGAGGTTATTGTATTCCATAGCCTGGAGGATGAGGAGCTGCAATCCATCGTCAACCTGATGCTGGATCAGTTGTCCAAACGGCTGGAGGAGCAGGAGATCAAAATGGAGTTTGGCTCCGCCCTGCGCCAGCATCTGGTGCGGGAAGGCAAGGATCCCATGTATGGCGCCCGTCCTCTGCGCCGGGCTATCCAGCGCATTGTGGAGGATGAGCTGTCGGAAAAACGGCTTCTGGGCGAGCTGGAGCCGAAAACCGGCTATTTGGCCGAGTGGGAAGGTGAAGGCGAAGACGGCCGGCTGGTGCTGACGGTGGAAACGAAGGAAACGCCGAAGATGCGGATGCTGACGGATGAGCCCCAGGGCGGCAGTGAAGATGGCAGCGGCGGCGAAAGACTCAACGGCGGCGGTAACGGTGAAGGCGGCAGTGAGGGCAGCGGGTCTGAGGCGGCGGCCAAGGAAGCTAAGCCAAAAAAGCCTGCGAAGGCAAAAGCAGCCGCCAAGACTGCGGCGGCCAAGGGTAAGCCGGTTGCTAAAGCTGGGACTAAAGCCACAGCTAAAGAGGGGAAAGCTTCCAAGGCTGGGAAGAGCAAAACGGCAGACGGCCCAGGAGCAGAGGCATCTGCAGCCGAAGCAGCTCAGCCCAAGAAACCCCGGCAGCCCCGGCAGCCGAAGAAAGCCATCGAGCAAGAATCCTGATAAAATGGAGCAGAATGCATGAAAGCAAAAACAAAGTATGTCTGCAGTGATTGCGGTTATACCAGCGTAGGCTGGCTGGGCCGCTGCAGCCAATGCGGCGCCTGGGATACCATGGAACAAAAAGTAGAGGCAGAGCCGGCTAAGGTCGCCGCCAGCCATCAGAAGCGGCGGCCGGCCATGGCCCCTCAGCAAGAGGGGCCGCAGCCGGTGGAGGCCATCGATAATCTGGCAATCAACCGTATGGACCTTGGATTGGCAGAGCTAAACCGAGTGCTGGGAGGCGGGCTGGTGCCCGGCTCCCTGGTGCTTTTGGCCGGTGATCCCGGCATCGGCAAATCCACCTTGCTTTTGCAGGCTGCCTCGAAGGCGGCGGCTGCGGGCCGGCAGGTTTGGTATATTACCGGCGAAGAATCGGTACAGCAGGTAAAGCTGCGGGCCAGCCGAATGGGCTGCAACCCGGCCAGCTTATGGCTGTGGGCCCAAACGGATCTGGAAGCTATTTTAGCCCAGCTTGAGAACCGGCAGCCGGATTTAGTGATCGTCGATTCTATTCAGACCATGTACGCCCCCGATTTAGAATCCAGCCCCGGCAGTTTGGTGCAGATCCGGGAGTGTACGGCCCGGCTGGGGGCTTTGGCTAAGACCGTCCATCTGCCCGTAATGCTGGTAGGTCATGTGACGAAGGAAGGCAGCATTGCCGGACCCAGGGTGCTGGAGCATATGGTGGACACGGTTTTGTATTTTGAGGGGGAACGCCACTATCCTTACCGGATATTGCGGACGGTGAAAAACCGCTTCGGCTCTACCTTTGAAATTGGCGTTTTTGAAATGGGGGATGAGGGGCTCACGGAAGTGTTGAATCCTTCTTTAGCCTTTTTAGCGGACAGGCCTACCTCGGCGCCGGGCTCAGCGGTGGCGGCCTGCATGGAGGGCAGCCGTCCTCTTTTGGCGGAGGTTCAGGCACTGGTCAGCAATTCCAGCCTGGCTCAGCCCCGCCGGATAGTGACGGGAGCGGATTACAACCGGGTCAATATGATTCTGGCCGTTCTGGAAAAGCGCACGGGCCTGAAACTGGGCAACCAGGATGCTTACGTTAATATTACCGGCGGTATCCGGCTGCAGGAGCCGGCCATGGATTTAGCCATTGCGGTAGCGGTAGCCTCCAGCTTCAAAAATAAACCTCTCAAGGAAAAAATGGCGGTGATGGGCGAGGTGGGCTTAGCCGGCGAGGTTCGGCCGGTGGCCTATCCGGAAAAACGGGCTCAGGAAGCGGAGAAGCTGGGCATGACCCGGTTGCTGGCGCCCAAAGGCACCAAAAATAAAGTCAGGAATAGCGGCATTGAAATACTGGAGGCAGGCACGCTGATTGAACTGCTGGCTTTGGCCTTAAATTGAATTTAAATTGTATGTTTGCTCTGGGGCGAAATGAGCGGCTGCGGCGGCTCTGGCACTGCCTGCGGTTCTGGCACTGCCTGCGGTTCTGGCACTGCCTGCGGTTCTGGCACTGCCTGCGGTTCTGGCACTGCCTGCGGTTCTGGCACTGCCTGCGGTTCTGGCACTGCCTGCGGTTCTGGCACTGCCTGCGGTTCTGGCACCGCCTGCGGTTCTGGCACCGCCTGCGGCTCTGGCACCGCCTGCGGCTCAAAATTTTCGATTGTATGCAGCTATTATCAACCCGCCCCGTTCACGCAGGCTAACTGTGCAAAAGTGCAAGTTTGTAGCCGGCCGCGCCCCCAAATGTGCAAAATTGCAAGTTTGTTTCCAGGATCGCGGCATTTTGAGCAAAATTGCAAGTTTGTAATAGGTGATTTAGCCTGAAAATAGGGTTCTCAGGCTAAATAGGTTTCCTAAATAGTGATTTAAAGATAACAAACCTGCAATTTTGCACAGTTAGCCTAATCGAACGATGACAAACCTGCAATTTTGCACATTTTCAGAAGTGCGGGCACAACCCAACCAAATTGCCGCTGGCTGCCGGGATAATATTTAATGCTTGCATTGTTTAATTTTCCGGGAAATCAGGATACAAAAAATCACCTTGACGTCTCATTGCAGATATGCAAACTGCAATGTAACGAAAAGGTGATTTTTGATTCTTATTTAGATAAACTTTGGCGGTTAGACCAAATTATACTTGCCCAAGGTCTCCAGCTTGGCCGTCTCCATGGAGAGGACCTCCTGCAGAGAAATGTCGAAAACATTGCAAAGGGCGGTAAGATAAAACAAGCTGCGGCCCACTTCTTCGGCCAAGGCCTCCTTGCAGGTGTCGCAAAGCTGGCCTTCTACCTGAGAGGACAAAATCTCCCGCAGGTCGTCAAGGCTGGCATCCTTAGGCAGCTTGGGCTTAAAAGCGTTTATCTCAATACAACCGCAACTGGTGACGGCTTTAACAGCGGCCCGGTTGATGCGGCTGGTTGACTCCTGGCATTTGGACAGGATATCAATAATACTCTGGTGGCGCAGCAAAAAGCGGGAAACGGCACTTTGAAAATCAGAGCATTGCATTTCGTTCATTTTATGGCACCTCATCGGCATATTTACTGACTCTATTATAGAAAGCCCAACGGGAACTGTCAATCGCCAGAAATTTTTTCCGGGGGCTAAATGCCGGAAAAATAATATAGGCGGAATATTACATAGACTTTTTAATTAAGAGCTAAAAAATTTTTGACAAAACCGCTTTATTACCATTGACGATGAATGCTCATACGAATATAATAATACTTTACTCTTTTCGTTCCTTCTGCTAAAATAGATATAGTTAGATTAATAGTTGGATTATACATAGATATTTAAGTGGGGGTGAACAGGTGTTTTTGGTCGGAGATAAGGTTGTTTATCCTATGCATGGCGCCGGCGTCATTGAAGCTATCGAAAAGCGGGCGATCTTGGGAGAGGTTAGAGAATATTATGTTTTGCGCATGCCCATTGGGGAGATGCAGGTTTTAGTGCCGGTAAATGGCAAGCAGGATGCAGGCCTCCGGCCTATCGTGAGCCGTAAGACTGCGGATCAAGTATTCACTCTCCTGGCGGAAGACGCTACTGAAGAGCAAGGCAACTGGAACCGGCGCTACCGGAGCAACCTGGAAAAGCTGAAAAGCGGCGATATTTTTGAGTTGGCGGCAGTAGTTCGCAACATGACGAAACGGGATCAGGAAAAAGGTTTATCCACCACGGAAAAAAAGATGCTGGAAAATGCCCGGCAGCTTCTGGTCAGTGAATTGGCTTTGGTGGAAGAGATTTTACCGGAGAAGGTGACGATAAAGCTGGCGGATTGTTTGGTTGGGGATGCCGGCGAGCCAAAGGCGGCCGGTGCGGAATAGGCGAAAGCGGCGGATTTTATAGAGCCTGGTTTATAGAGCCCAGTTCATTGAAGGAGTCGGCCCCATTTGAGGGCGGACTTCTTTTTTGGTAGGGCTTTTCATCGTACAACCTTGGGAGATCTTGGAATGTTTACTTAATGTTCATGAATACTTCATGAATAATGTCCATTTTTAGGTAAAATCTACCTTGCCTTTCGCATCGGCTCAACATATAATTGATGTGCTATACTAAAGCAAAGGAGGTGAAAGAGTTGTATCATAAGTTAAGCAAAACCGAGAGGATCGTTAGAATCATCATTGCCATATCTTTTGGCGGCCTCGGTTTTACCGGCGGCCTGCTTTTTGTGCTGTCGGATTTTTACCGGATTACATTTCAGGAAAAAAGCTTCTGGCTAGGCATAATAATCCTGAGCGGGCTTACGGGCTTGGCGTTGGTGATCGGCTTTATGATGGGGCCTTTCCTGATCCGCCAAACTCAGCGATTGATCCGATGGTGGGAAACCAAGCTGATTAAGGTTCCTACGGCAGACCTGATGGGTGCTGTTTTCGGATTGATTATTGGACTTATAATTGCATCATTAATTGGCCCCTCTTTATCCGGTATCCCCATCATCGGACGCTATTTGCCTCTGATTATCAGCATACTCCTTGGCTACCTTGGCCTTTCTCTGGGGATGAAGAAGCGGGAAGAGGTATTTAACCTCAACCGTTTCAGGAATATCACGGTAAAGAAAAAGGAAACCAGGACGGAAGAAGGAGAGACTGCTTTCGGCGCAGTCACTGCCGAAAGTGCTGGCCCGGTGCAGCCGGAGTCCGGCTTTAGCGGTATTCCGAAAATCCTCGATACCAGCGTCATCATTGACGGACGGGTATCGGACATTTACCAAACCGGCTTTTTGTCGGGAACTATTGTAGTGCCCAAATTTGTGCTGATGGAGCTGCAGCATATTGCTGATTCCTCCGACGCTTTAAAGCGCAACCGGGGCCGCCGGGGCCTGGACATCCTCAATAACATGCGCAAAGAAATGGTCAGCGATATTCAGGTAACGGATACGGATTTTCCCGAGACTGCGGAAGTGGACGCCAAGCTGGTGCTTCTGGCCCAGCAGATCAATGGCGATATACTGACCAACGATTACAATTTGAACAAAGTGGCAGAGCTTCAGGGAGTCCGGGTGCTGAATATCAACGATTTAGTTAATGCTTTGAAGCCTGTGTTTTTGCCCGGCGAAGAAATGATCGTCCACGTTATCAAAGAGGGCAAGGAGCAGCGTCAAGGTATCGGCTATCTGGATGACGGCACCATGATTGTGGTGGACATGGGCAAGAAGTACATCAACCAGACGATTTACGCCATTGTGACCAGCGTGCTGCAGACGTCGGCGGGAAGGATGATCTTCGTCAAGCCCAAATATACGGATAAGCGGGTCTTTGTAGAAGGAGAAGTGTAATGGCGGCGTCAGTGGCAGAAGCCGTGGAAATCGCCAAAAAAGATAAAGCGGCAGTGATTCTGGCTTGCGGTGGCAGCGGCCGGCGGTTTAGCGATGCGGTAGGGACCGGGGCTGTTGCCGGGGCCGTCGCGGCGGCGGGGGCGGAAGCTGGAGCTGCGGTTGCTGCCGTCGCCGGTGCTGCTGCCGGAGCTGGCGTTGGCGAGGCTGAAGCCAAGCAGTTTCTCATGTTGGGAGACCGGCCGGTATTGGCTTATAGCCTAGCCTTTTTGGAAAACTATTCCCGGGTGGATGAAGTGGTCCTGGTTTTGCCTGAGCAGCATTTGGAGCGGGGAGAAGCTTTGATTAGAGGCCAATGGCTGCCGGGATTACGGTTTACCAAGGTTAAAGCTGTTTTAGCCGGCGGCGAAAGCCGGCAAGAATCGGTGTCAAAAGGCTTGGCTGCTCTGACCCACCGGCAGGGGCTGGTGCTGATTCATGATGGCGTCAGGCCTTGTACTCCCCGGGAAGTTTTTGACCGGGTCATCGATGGTGTATTGACCTGGGGTAATGCCGTTGCGGCTATTCCCGTCCGGGATACCATCAAACGGGCAGATCAGGCGGGCATAGTCCGGGAAACCCTGGAGCGTCAAGGCTTGTGGCAGATTCAGACGCCTCAGGGCTTTATGCTTCATGAGTTGCGTCAGGCTTACCGCCAAGCTGGTGAGGGCTTGACCGTTACCGATGATGCGGCGCTGATGGAGGCCTGCGGCTGCAAAATCCATCTGGTGGAAGGCCATCCGGCCAACATCAAGTTGACTTATCCCGAGGATCTGCTCTTACTGGAGGCTTTTCTTAGCAGGGCATGACGGAAGCTGGTCAGGAGGCTACAGAAAAAGTCGGCTGCAAATCGGGCGAGATGCTCAAAAATCGAAGTTGTGTTGCAGCGGACAGTAAATTTAGGCTAAAAGCAGAGGCTAACTGCACAAAAATCGAAGTTGTGTTGCACGATTTCCTTCAAATTGGCTCAGATTACGAAAAACTGCCCTATAATCCGTCACACAACCTTGATTTTTGTGCATCTGGAAGCGAAAAACAGTTAAAATCTCCTGCTTGCCATCACACAACCTCGGTTTTTGAGCAGTTGGCAACAGTGAATCCGATTTTAGCCACTATACGGACTGCGATTTTTCAGCGGCCTCCTTTAAACCCGCAGTTTTGCTCATTTTTTTAGCGACCTCCTCAGCAGTGTCCGTTGCCCTATTTTTGCACAGCGGATTCCAAATAATTACTTATTATCTATAGTCATTACTGGTAATTTGCAGATAAAAGGTGAATACTATGTTTAGAATAGGCATTGGTTACGATGTTCATCAGTTGGCGGCGGGAGTGCCCCTGGTGGTTGGCGGCGTGTCTTTGCCGTGGCCTAAGGGGCTGGCCGGCCACTCTGATGGCGATGTGATGCTTCATGCCATTATGGATGCCCTGCTGGGCGCCGCCGCCTTGGGCGATATCGGAACTCATTTTCCCGATAAGGATCCCCAGTACAAAGGCTGCTCCAGCCGGATGCTGCTGTCCCGGGTTAGTGAGAAGCTAACGGCGGCGGGCTATGCTGTCAACAATGTGGATTGTACTTTGGTGGCTCAACGGCCCAAGGTTGCGTCTTACGTTCCCGAAATGCGGGAGAAAATCAGCCAAACCTTAGGGGTCAGTGTGGAGCAGGTCAATGTAAAAGCCACTACCACGGAGCACTTGGGATTTGCCGGCAGGGAAGAGGGGATGGCTTGCTATGCAGTTTGCACCCTCAAACCCTTGTCGTCCTAAGAGGCTATCAGCAATAAAACCGCCGCAGGCAACCTGGTTGCCTGCATGGAGTATCCCCATTGGGGCCTCTGCATAATAAAGCAAGGAGATGGAAAACATGAGCGATATACGCATACACAATACGCTTTCCGGCAGCAAAGAGCCCTTTATTCCCTTGAATCCCGGCAAAGTAGGCATGTACTGCTGCGGCCCCACTACCTACAACTTCATTCATGTGGGCAACGGCCGGCCTTTGGTGGTTTTCGATACCATTCGCCGCTACTTTACCTACAAAGGCTATGATGTTACCTATGTGGTCAATTTTACCGACGTAGACGATAAAATCATTAACCGGGCTAGGGAAGAGGGAGAGGAGCCCCAGGCTCTGGCTAACCGGTACATTCAGGAATATTTCAAGGATGCCGACGCCCTGGGAGCCTTAAGAGCTGATGTTTACCCTCAGGTCAGTACGCATATACCGGAGATTATTGCCTTTGTGGCCGCTCTGATTCAGGAGGGTAAAGCCTATGAAATGGATGGGGACGTCTATTATGCCGTAGAAAAGTTCGCCGAATACGGCAAGCTTTCCAAACGCAGCCGGGAGGACCTGCTGGACGGGGCCCGGGTGGATGTGGACCAGCGCAAAAAAGATGCGGCAGACTTTGCCCTATGGAAAAAGGCAAAGCCCGGTGAGCCCTCTTGGGCAAGCCCCTGGGGACCGGGCCGGCCCGGCTGGCATATTGAGTGCTCAGCCATGTCCCACAAATACCTGGGTGAAAGCTTCGATATTCATGGCGGCGGCGCCGACTTGGTTTTCCCCCATCATGAAAACGAGATTGCCCAATCGGAAGGCCGGTTTAAGCGCCCCATGGCCAGGTATTGGATTCATAACGGTTTTATCACCATCAACCAGGAAAAAATGTCGAAATCCCTGGGCAATTTCTTTTTGCTCCGGGAGATACTGGCGAAGTTTCCTGGCCAGGTAGTTCGCTTTTATCTTTTATCTGTTCATTACCGCAGCCCCTTGGACTTTGACGACGGCAAGCTGCAAGTGGCTCAAAAGGGCCTGGACCGGTTGAAGAACGCAGCCAGAGTGGCGGCTTCGGTGCTTGAGACGGCTGAGGGTGATGGAGAAAACCAGGAAACCCGGCTGTTTTTGCAGGAAACGGAAGAAGCCAAAAAACAGTTCGAAGAGGCCATGAATGATGATTTCAATACAGCCTTGGCTATTGCCGCTTTGTTTGATTTGGCCCGAATTCTAAACACTTACGCCGCCGGCCGCCGGGCCTCGGCAGCAGCCCTGCAAAAGGGCCTGGATCAGCTAGTGGCTTTAGCCGGCGTGTTGGGCCTGGAGCTGATGGCTCAGGAAGACGGCGGCCAGGAAGATCAGGAACTGAGTGGAGCTCTGGCAGATCTGCTTCATCAATTGCGCCAGACGGAGGGCACCGAGGTGACGGTGGAAGAAAAAATGGCGGCCCTTCTGGAATTGCGCCAGAATTACCGCAAAGCCAAGGATTACTCCGGCGCCGACAGGATCAGAGACGGGCTGAAGGCTCTGGGCCTGGTGGTGGAAGATACTGCAGCAGGCCCCCGCTGGCATAAAGCATAAAGGACAGAAATCTATGTTATGGAGATATCCGGAAGAAGATGCGGTCCGCTTATCGCCCCTGACCCTGGCTTATGTGGGTGATGCTGTATTTGAGCTCTATGTCCGCAGTCATTTGGCGGTAGGAGGCAAAAAGGTCAACCGTCTCCACCGGGGAGCCGTTGATCTGGTCAGTGCCCAAGCTATGGCCGCTTATTATAAAAAATTGGAGCCTCATCTGACGACCACAGAAGCCGAGGTGCTGCACCGGGGGCGTAATGCCAAATCCCGCAAAAGCAAAAGTGCCGCTGTCAGCCAATATCACATGAGCACTGGTTTTGAGGCTTTGGTAGGATACTTATTTTTATCCCGGCAGGAAAGCCGGCTGGAACAGCTATTCACTTTTTTACTGGGAGAGGAAGTAGAAGCAAATGGAGAATAAACAGCCCCCCGAGGATCTGTTATACGGGCGTAACCCGGTAAGGGAGGCGTTGCGCAAAGGCCGGCCCATTACCCGGGTATGGTTGTCCCGGGAAGAAAATGACCGGGTGGCCGCAGAAATAATCGGCTATTGCCGTCAAGGAAATATTCCATTTAAAATGGTGGACAAGGTCTTTATGGATCGGCTTTGTTGTGGTATGATGCATCAGGGATTTGCTGCCCAGGCTGCTCCTAAGGAGTACACGCCCTGGCAGGATATGGTGGCCAAAGCCCAGGCAGCCGGTGAGGCGCCCTTACTTGTGCTGCTGGATGGGGTGGAGGATCCTCATAATCTGGGAGCAGTTTTGCGCTCTGTGGAGGCTTTGGGAGCCCATGGAGCGGTGATTCCCAAGCATCGGGCGGCGCCCTTGACCAGCGGTGTGGCCCGAGCTTCTGCCGGTGCCTGGGAATATGTGATGGTAGACCGGATTACCAATTTGAGCAGAGCTATCGACGAGATGAAGGATGTAGGTTTGTGGGTCATGGGAGCCACAGCGGAAGCCAGCCAAACTATTTACCAAACGGATTGGACAGGCCCGGTGGCCCTGGTTTTGGGCGGTGAGGACAAAGGAGTTTCTCAGTTGGTCCGAAAAAAATGTGATATGCTGGTAAGCATTCCTATGGCCGGGCAGGTCAACTCTCTTAATGTGTCGGCGGCGGCAGCTATTGTTTTGTCGGAGATCAACCGGCAAAGAAGAGCCAAATAAATCGTTTTGGCTTGATACTAATCCCGGATTAAAATCCAACGATTTGTCGGTCTGTTTCCGCAGAACATCTGCGCCCCAATATCTAAGGATAGCGGATTTAATCCGGGATCAGTACTAGGAGGATTGTAATGGAAGAAGAATTATTCTTGGAAGAAGAGGAAGAAACCAAGGAAGAAGCCGCCGTCGAGACCAGTGCTTACGATGGTATGGAAGACGAAAAAATTGTGGAATTAGCAGGGCAGGGCGATAAAAAAGCCGAGGAGTACCTGGTTCACAAATATAAAAACTTTGTCCGGGCCCGGGCCAGGTCTTATTTTCTGATCGGCGCGGACAAAGAAGATATTATTCAAGAAGGAATGATCGGCTTATTTAAGGCCATCAGGGATTTTCGCAGCGATAAGCAATCCTCCTTCCGGGCTTTTGCGGAGCTTTGTATCACCCGGCAGATCATTACTGCCGTTAAAACGGCTACAAGGCAAAAGCACATCCCTTTAAATTCTTACGTCTCTCTCAATAAGCCCATTTACGACGAGGAATCGGACCGTACTTTGCTGGATGTGATCTCCGGCTCCCGGGTTACGGATCCGGAGGAGTTGATTATCAGCCGGGAGGAGTTTAACGATATCGAGGGTAAAATGGGCGAGATTTTGAGCCCCTTGGAATGGCAGGTGCTGATGGCCTACCTGGATGGCAAAACCTATCAGGAAATGGCTGTAATTCTTCACCGCCATGTCAAATCCATTGATAATGCTCTGCAGCGGGTTAAACGCAAGCTGGAGCGGTATTTGCTGAAGCGGGACCAGCAAATGGAGAAATAGCAGTCAATGAAAGCGAAGAAAACCGGAGGAAGATATGACAAAAGCCGATGTGATTTTTCAGGAAAACTGCCGCCAGATTTTGCAGCAGGGCGTTTGGGATAAAGATCAGCCCGTGCGTCCCCGTTGGGAGGACGGCAGCCCCGCCTATACGATTAAGACCTTCGGATTGACCAACCGTTACGATCTGCGGCAGGAATTTCCCATTCTTACCCTGCGTAAGACCAGTGTGAAGAATGCTCTGGATGAGCTGCTTTGGATCTGGCAAAAGAAATCAAACAATGTCAATGATCTTAATAGCCACATCTGGGACGCCTGGGCCGACGAAAGCGGTTCTATCGGCAAAGCCTACGGTTACCAGTTAGGCGTCAAGCACGAATATAAGGAAGGCTGGTTTGACCAGGTGGACCGGGTGCTCTACGACCTGAAGCACCAGCCGGCCAGCCGCCGGATTATTACTAATTTGTATAATCATCAGGATCTTCATGCCATGAATTTGTATCCTTGCGCCTACAGCATGACCTTCAATGTGTCCGGTTCCACCTTAAACGGCATCCTGAATCAGCGGTCTCAGGATATGCTGGTGGCCAACAACTGGAACGTGGTGCAATACAGCATTTTGCTGATGATGCTGGCCCAGGTCTCCGGCCTGGAGGCGGGGACATTGCTCCACGTTATTGCCGACGCCCATATCTATGAGCGCCATATTCCCATGGTAGAGGAGATGCTGAGCCGCCAACCCCTTAACCCGCCCAAGTTTAGTCTGGACCAAAAGGTGACGGATTTTTATGCTTTTACCACGGATAGTTTTACTCTGGAAGATTATCAATTTCACCCCTCGCCGGGAGCTATCCCTGTGGCGGTGTGAGGCAGTTTGAAACATTGGAAATTTGCATGGACCGGTATTCATCGGTTTGAGCCGGCATAAATCGTAAAGTTAGAGGTTGAAGGATGAATCTGATTTTTTCCGCCGACGCCAACTGGGGTATCGGCAAGGATAACCAGCTATTATTTCGGGTGTCTCCGGATATGCGCCATTTTAAAGCCAAAACTCTTGGCGGCGCCGTAATTATGGGCCGCAAAACCCTGGAATCTTTGCCCGGGGGCAAGCCTTTGCCGGGCAGGGTCAATATTGTGCTGACCAGAAACCCCGATAGCCTGGAGCCTTGTCTGCGGCAAAGCCGGGAAGAGGGCTTGCAGCTATGGAGCTGCCGGGATTTAAGCGAGCTGGCTTTGTGCCTGGAGCAGCAGGGGTTGCCGCCGGAAAGGGTTTGGGTTATCGGCGGCGCTGAGATTTACCGGCTGTTGCTGCCTTATTGCAGCCAGGCCTGGGTCACCAGGTTTTTGGCGGCGGCGGCGGCCGATTGTTTTATGGCGGATTTGGATGGGGAGCCTGATTGGAAGCTGGTGGAAGAAGGCGAGCAACAGGAGTGGGAAGGCTTGGGCTTCCGCTTTGATCTCTACCGCAATGAGAAACCGAGAGAGCTGCCCCGCAATCTTTGAGTTTTTCAGGAAGCTTATTAAGAAACAACTATATTCGAGAATTATTGTTTAGAACTTTTTTATTTTTATTGCTGTTTCATGCTTGACAGGAGCCTGCTTTTCTGGTATCATAAATGAAGCCTGTTAGGGAGACCTGGCAGCAACATTATCGCGGAGTGGAGCAGCTGGCAGCTCGTCGGGCTCATAACCCGAAGGTCGTAGGTTCAAATCCTACCTCCGCAACTAAGGAACGGACTTTTTGAGAGTGAATCTCAGAAAGTCTGTTTTTTTATGTACGCTGCATAAGGAAGCTAAATTCAGGCTGAGCCAACTTAGGCAGAGCTGCGTATAGTTGCAGTAAGAAAATCCATCTATAGCCTATCAACGCTGATTGGACTTTCTTGGAAAATGCGATATAATTCTTCTAGAATCAGCAGGACCGGAAAAAATGGAGCGCAAAATATCCGGCTTCGGAGATGTAGTATGGAAGAATTATTCAACAATAATATTTTTATCATATTTATAATGGTCTCAGTGGCTATTATTTCCTATTCGAACTTTTTGGAAAATCAAAGGATGTTTCTCTTATACCTTTTTTCCTATGGGACGGCCTATTTTAATATATTCAATATAAGGGAAAGCCTGGCTCTGCTTTTAATTACAACCTTTATTTTCTTGGAGTATTTGACGGACGACGCCAAAAAGCTGGAGCTTATCGTAAGATTTGATTACAAAATTCTCGATTTTGTCTTTTTGATCTTTTTTCAATATCAGTTGCTGATGATTATTTTTTCCTTCCTGTTTCTTTGGCTTACGAAGCAGACAGATACGGCGGCGGCGAAGTACCTGCTTTACTTCCTATCCTTTAGCTTTTTGATTTATGGAGAGCATCAGGTAATTTCTCAGCCCTTTAAGGTCAAAAACATTACGAACACCATACCCATATTCGAGAAATTTCCGGTATACACATTTCAATATGAAGAAAGCATGCAGGAAAAATTTGATTTGCTTTGCGCCGTTGAAGATAAGTCCTATTTTTATAGGACAAAATCCTATTCCTCTTATTCTATGGAATATTTGCAATATCTCTTTACCCGGCATGATTGGCGCAAGCTTAGCCTGAGGAAGGTCCTCCGCCGGCTGCCAGCTATAAAATTCGAGGCAACAGGTATCCGGGTTGTGGGACGGGGTTTTTCCACACCGGAAATGCAGTTGCTTAGAACCATAGGGATTGCCCGGGGCTATGACCGGCACAAGATTAAAAGAAAGATTTATGAGATAGTATATAGCAAAATACTCTTTACCTCGCTGAAAAGCTATCATCAGGCCAATTCTTACCTAAGTCTCAAATACTATAGGCATTACCTGCTTTTCGTTTACTTTCAAGCGGTGCTTACCAAAATAAAGGGCAAAAGGTATATGCCCCTTTCCACAACCTTCTCTGATCCTAAAGGCGTCCAAAACTGGTCTCTCAACGGACTTTTTATTGCCTGCCTGGGACTCAGTTTTAAAGAGGTTTCCGATCATACCTTGATGCTTCACGATGATATCATTCAGCAATTTAAGCTAAATCCCCAATGCATCCGGCAGCTAAACGCCGGTTTCCCGGAGACGAAATTTTAGGCAGTTTACCGGTTAAAAAAGAAGGGCGTATCGCAAAACGTTAACACTAAACGTAAAGCGATGCGCCCTTAAAAAATGGCTGTAAGATTTTAGTTGGCCAGCTTGAATTTGCCAACCTCTTGGCGCAAGGTGGCGGCCTGAGCAGACATCTCCTGGCTGGTGGCGGAATTCTCTTCTGCGGTGGCCGCATTTGTTTGAACCACATCGGCGATTTGGGAAAGGCCAATTTTAACCTGTTCAATGGCAATGGCCTGTTCGGCGGAGGCTTGCTCGATAGAAGTGAAGCTTTCCGCTACCTTGTGGGTATTTCCCTCCACATTCTGCAAAATTTCTGCCGTTTTTGAGTTGATTTCGGTACCTTCGGCTACGGTAGCGATGGAATGCTGGATAAGGGATGCCGTCTGTTTGGCGGCCTCCGCCGATTTGGCAGCCAGGCTGCGGACTTCATCGGCTACCACGGCAAATCCCTTGCCGGAGTTGCCGGCCCGGGCGGCTTCAACGGCGGCATTGAGGGCCAATATATTGGTTTGAAAAGCGATGTCTTCAATAAGCTTCGTAATCTTGCTGATCTCACCGGAGGAGGATGCGATTTTATCCATTGCTTCGGTCATCAGGGCCATCTGGCCCACACTGCTTTGCACGTCGGTATTTGCCTGGCGGACATACTGGTTTGCCTGCTTGACCGATTCCAGATTCAGAGAATCCTGCTCCGCCACTTTGGCAATGCTTGCCGATAGCTCTTCAATAGAAGCGGCCTGCTCTACAGCTCCCGAGGCCAGTTTTTGTGCCGCCGCCGAAAATTGGAGGGCTCCCGAGTTTACCTGGTCGGCGGAGGTGCCGATGAGAGACAGGGTTTGGTTGAGGGAGGCGGAGATGTTTTCCAAGGCATTTTTGATGGGTGCAAATTCGCCTTTATACGCAACGGTGCTGACTGCCGTAAAATCATTGGCGGCCATAGTGCCCAGCATTTGGGAGATATCCCCAATGTAGCTGCGCAGCTCGTTTATGGTATCGCCGAGAGCCGTAGACAGGCGAGCCAACTCGTCCCGCCCCTTTACTTTATCTACGGGGGCGCTGAGATTACCCGCTGCCAAAAGCTCGATCCGCTGGGTGGCGGCCACAATCGGCTTTGTGATGGAGCGGGAAAAGCGGAAAGCCAGAAAAACGCTGATGACCAGCAGGATTAAAAGGACAATCAGACATAGGGCAACAACCTGGTAAACCTTGCCCATGATCTGGCTAAGGGGTACGGATACGGAAATGGACCATTGCTCCGGCCCATTGACAGGCGTAAAACCGTACATTCTGTTGGCGCCGCCGAAATCGGCATAAGAGACGGCTGTTTCCCCGTCAATCATACGGCCCAGGACGGCAGCCAGCTTTTGGTATGTACTGTCCTTTTTGGCTTCCTCAATGTAGTTCATCATTGTTTCAACCAGGTTGCCGTCGGGATGGGCCACTATGGTTCCTGTCTGGTCAGTAATAAAGGCATAACCGCCCTCACCAATTTTAATGTCCTTGATTATGGCGCTGAAGGTATCATAGGCCAGCCCGCCATAGAGGACGCCTTGGTAGCCGCTGCCGTTGTTGACGGGTGTAGCCACCATGATCGTTACGGAGCCGTCTACCATATTGATGAGAGGGCTGGACATAAAGGTCTCCCCCGCTAAAGCCTTTTGAAAATATTCCCGCTGGGCAATATTGCTGTTGCGGGTGGTTTCGCCTATTTTGTCCGCCAGAGCCAGGTATTGGAAACCCAGGCTTTTGGCCAGGTCAGCCAGCAGAACCTCTCTCTTCATGCCTCTGGTTTTGGTAATATCCTCTAAAGTAGCAGACATCTCCAAGCCTGTTTTGAAATTCTGGATTTGATTATATACGGCATGACTGTAAGCAACAGATAAGGCTTCAACTTCCTCCTCAAGCTGAGCCGTCATATTGCTGTAAAAAATCGTCAAGGCAAAGCCCGTTATGATTATTGCCGTACTAAAGATAAGAGCGGTAATAAAAAGACTTAGTTTGTTTTGAATTGATTTCATTGAATCCTCCCATAAAGACGTATTCTTTCAACCACGGGCTATTATAAAGTAATAAAGAAACTCATGAAGCAATTATACAATAAAAAATAGCTTTTTGGGGAAAAAATATCGAATTTTATTTTATTTGAAAGAAAAAAGAGCGCCGTCTCAAATTGGTTTTGAAAAATCAATTTAAGACGGCTCCTTTAGATTGTTCTGCCCCTTATTGCACAAGAAAAAGAGACGCCATTTTGAGGCAGTCTCTTCAAGTCGATTTATTAAAACCGTAGCTTATAGAAGCTTACTTTAATGGAAAATAAACAATAATTTCCGTGCCTTGACCCACTTGGCTTTTCAACTCGATTCTGCCGTGATGGGCCATAACAATATGCTTGACAATGGATAAGCCCAGGCCGCTGCCGCCGGTTTTTTTGGAGCGGGACAGGTCCACCCGGTAGAAGCGCTCAAAGACCCGGTCCTGTACCTCCTGGGGGATGCCGATGCCGGTGTCGGCCACCGTCAGCTTTAGTTGATCCCCTGTGTTGAGGAGGGTAAGGCTGATCAGGCCCCCTGGCTTGTTGTATTTAATAGCGTTATCGATGAGGTTATAAAAGAGTTCATACATTTGAGAACGGTTGGCCTGCATGACCGCTTTTTCAGCAGAAATCCGGAAAGTGACGTTGCCGGCGGCGGCTTTGGGAGAAAGGGATTCCACGGTTTCATTAATCACGGCGGCAAGGTCCACCTCTTCCAATAACTCCTGTCCGGCTTTTTCATCCAGCTTAGAAATCAGAAGAATATTTTCGATAAGGGCGATCATACGGGCGGCCTCTTCTTTCATGTGCCCATAAAAAGCAGGTTTATCCTCTTCCTTGACCATGCCGCCGTCCAGCATTTCGGCATAGCCGTAAATGGTGGTGAGAGGAGTTTTCAACTCATGTGAAACATTGGCGGAAAATTCCCGGCGCAGGGTTTCGGCCTGCATTCTTGCGGTAATATCCATAAAGAGAATAATAGCGCCGCTGTCGGCTACGGGACTGCAATGCATGCGGTAGATTTTGTCCTGCCGGGAAAAGTTCATCTCGCTGCGGCGGCCGGCTAAAGCGCTGCGGATATGCTCCAAAACATCCTTCTTCCGGAAAAGCTCCAAAATATTTTTGCCGGCGGCGTCGGGAATAGTAAAAAAAGCGGAGGCGCTTTTGTTAATAGTGAGAATACTGCCGTTTTTGTCCAGCAACAGGATTCCCTCGCTCATACTGTCCAGAATAGCTTCAATGGTGTCCGTACGCTGGCGCAGGTCCGTTATTTGGCTCTCGATCCGCTGGCGCTGCTGATTGATCATACCGGTAAAGGGGGCCAGTTCGTCGTAGGGCAAGATGACGCCGGCGGTGAGATCAACGCTGTTGATGGGTGCAAGGATGCGTTTGGTCAGCCGGCCGGCCAGAATGTAACCGGCAATGATCATGACAAAAATTACGCAGGCCGCCACCGGCAGGGAGCGGACAAACACGCCCAGCATGCTGCTGGTGGTTTTAGCCACCCGCAATACATAGCCGTCGGTCATTCTGACGGCATAATAGTAGGTTTCTTCATCAAGAGTATCGGAAAAACGCTTGGCTTCACCGACACCGATTTCCATAGCCTGAATCACTTCACTGCGGTCGCCGTGATTAGGCAGGCCGGCGGCTTCTACCGTATTGTCGAAGATAACCTGGCCGGCGGGGGAGATGATGGAAATGCGGACATCATTTGGCGGCGCCTGAGCAAAGGCTTCCATGGCCGTGGTGGAGCTGTTGTCCCGAAAGACTTCCGCCAGGTCCCGCAGGTCTCTTTGCACAATAGTTGAAAGCTGACCGTAAAACACCAGACAGAGGAGCAGAGACAGGGTAATGAGGCTGGCGGCAAGCAACAGCATCATATTAAGAAAAATACGCTTTCTCAACTCTTAACCTCCGATCCTCCCGAGGCCTTGTAGCCGATATTGCGCACCGTTTTAATGATGCTGCCGCTATCTCCCAGCTTCTGGCGCAGGGACTTAATATGCATATCTACCGTGCGGCTTTCACCGTTGTAATCAAAGCCCCAGATTTGCTCCAGCAGTTTGTCCCGGGACAGTACAATGTCTTCGTTGACCATCAGATATTGCAGCAGTTCGAATTCCTTATAAGTCAGGGTAATCTCCCGGTCCCCGGCGTGTACCGTTCTTCTGTCTTTGTGAAGGCGGAGGCCATCGATTTGAATTTCCGCAGTTTGCCGGGGCTCCTGGCCGGAGCGGCGCAGCACTGCTTTGATGCGGGAGATTGCCTCCATAACGGAAAAGGGCTTGGTGATGTAATCGTCGGCTCCCAGATCCAGGCCATTGATGCGGTCGTACTCCGTACCTTTGGCCGTCAGCAAGATGACGGGGATTTTGGCGTATTTTTCCGATTGTCTGAGGCGTTTAAGAATAGAGAGGCCATCCTCGCCGGGCAGCATGATATCCAACAGAATCAAAGCCGGCCAATGAGCTTCCAGACCCTGCCAAAAAGCTTCGCCATCCATGAAGCCCTCGGCCTCGAAGCCGGCCATGGCCAGGGCGTAGGAAATCATTTTACGGATATGGTCCTCATCTTCCACAATGAATATTTTCGGCAAAAGTCCGCCTCCTTCCTGAAAGGTCAATCCAACCTTTGCTCACTTCTCGACAATTGAAATTTTGAAGGGAAATTATTAAGGAAATTTAACCGCCTGCGAACGTTCGCTAAGGCTGGATTGACCTTTCCCTAATGTTCCGGCCTATGCCTTCGTTTACAGTACTTGCTTGTCTTTATGTTTGCCGGTTATGGAGAAAATTACCCATTCGGCAATATTAACGGCGTGGTCGCCGATACGTTCGTAATACTTGGCAATTTGCATAAGATCAAAAGCCTGTTCGCCGGTTTTTACATCCTCATGAACCAGATCGATCAGATCCCTTTTGACGGTGACGTACAGGGAATCCACCACGTCGTCATGAGCAATGACGGTTTCAGCCAGGGCCTGATCCTTTTTGACAAAGGCGTCGATAGCCCAAGTCACCATCTTAATGGTTTCGCCGGCCATTTGAGGAATATGCTCCAATTTTTTGATGTATTGCTGCTCCGCCAGATAAATGCAGAGCTCCGAGATATCGGCAGCCTGGTCGCCGATTCGCTCCATATCGGTGATTATTTTCAGGGCGGTAGAGATCTGCCGCAGGTCCCGGGCCACCGGCTGCTGGTGCAGCAAAAGCTTTAAGCACTGGCTTTCGATATCTTTTTCTTTTTCATCGATAATGCTGTCACCCTCAATGATGTTTCTGGCGCTGGAGGCATCCTGCTCCAGCAGAGCCTGGGTGGCCTTGTAAATGGCGCCTTCAACCAAGCCGCCCATTTCAATCAGGCTGTTGTTCAAAAGTAGTAATGACTCGTCAAAACGGCTGCGCATCATCCAAACCTCCCTGTAATATAATCTTCAGTCCGCTTATCCCGGGGCATAGAGAAAATACCTTCGGTACTGCCATATTCAACCACCTCGCCCAAAAGGAAAAAGGCCGTATTGTCGCTGATCCGGGTAGCCTGCTGCATATTGTGGGTAACAATAATTATACTATATTTTTCCCGCAGCGTCAGCAAAAGCTCCTCGATCTTGCCGGTAGAAATAGGATCTAAGGCGCTGGTAGGTTCATCCAGCAGCAATACCTCCGGCGATACCGCCAAAGCCCGGGCGATGCAAAGGCGCTGCTGCTGGCCGCCGGAGAGACCCAGAGCGGATTTATGGAGCCGGTCTTTTAGCTCATCCCAGATAGCCGCATTATGCAAGGATTCTTCAACGATCTGGTCCAAATGATATTTTGACCGGACGCCATGGGTTCTTGGGCCAAAAGCAATATTATCGTAAACGCTCATGGGAAAGGGATTGGGTTTTTGAAAAACCATACCCACCCGTTTGCGCAGCAGGTTGATATCGATATTGCCGTAGATATCCTCGCCGTATAAACTGATTTCGCCGGTGATTTTGCAGTCTTCCACTAAATCGTTCATACGGTTAAGGCTTTTAATCAACGTGGATTTGCCGCAGCCGGAAGGCCCGATAAAAGCGGTGATCTTGTCCTGCTCAATAGCCATATCGATACTCTTGAGAGCATGAAAATCGCCGTAATATAAATTAAGATCTTTGATTTCAAAACAATTCATTGTGTGCCTCCAATACGCCGGGCTATTTTTGCCGCCGCTGCGTTAATCAGAATTACCACCAGCAGCAGAACTACTGCTGTGGCATAAGCCTCCTGGGTATGCAGCCCTTCGCTGGACAGGGCGTACATATGCACGGAGAGGGTGCGGGCCGACTGCATGGGGCTTAGGGGAATCTGGGCCACCGTTCCTGCGGTGTAGATCAGGGCTGCCGTTTCTCCTACAATTCGCCCTACGGCCAGAATGATGCCGGCTAAAATTCCGGGCATAGCCGAGGGCAATACAATATTAAATACGGTGCGGAGCTTGCCGGCCCCCAGGCCAAAAGCCCCTTCCCGGTAGCTGTCGGGTACGGATTTCAACGCCTCTTCGCTGGAGCGCATAATCAGAGGTAAAATCATGATGGCCAGAGTAAAGGCCCCTGCCAGCAGAGAAAAACCCCAGCCCAGAAAAGTAACAAAAAATAGAAGTCCAAAAAGGCCGTAAACAATAGAGGGTATTCCGGAAAGGGTTTCGGTGGTCATGCGGACAAGGACCACAGCTTTATTGCTGCGCTTAGCGTATTCCACCAGATAGATGGCGGCAAAGACGCCTAAAGGTACGGCGAAGGCCAAAGAGAGGGCGGTCATCATCACCGTTGAGATGAGGGCCGGTAAAAGGGAGACGTTTACGCTGTTGTACGTTAAGGAAAACAAAGAGGGCTTGATATGGGGCAGTCCCTTGATGAGGACAAAGCCCACCAGGAAGACCAGGGTGCCCACAGTGAGAATAGCCGCCGACCAAGTGAGCAGGGCCAGAAGGGTTTCCGACCAGCTGCGGGTTCCTGCCGGGCTTTTCGCTATATTTTCCGCTATGTTTTTTACTGCGCTTTTCGGAGTGTTGCTCATTATTTAACCCTCCTTTTAAAAGCGAAAAGGCTTATATTGATGATGAGAATAAAAATAAACAGTACTACGCCGGTAGCGATCAGTGCTTCCCGGTGGAGCTCGGCGGCATAGCCCATTTCCATGACGATATTGGCCGTCAGAGTCCGGACGCCTTTAAAAAGAGAGACGGGCATCCGGGGCTGGTTGCCGGCCACCATAATCACGGCCATGGTTTCACCGATGGCCCGTCCGATGCCTAAGACAACGGAGGCGAAGATGCCGGATTTTGCCGCTGGCACTACAACGTGGAATATGCTGCGGTAGTGGCCTGCCCCCAAAGCCAGGGCCCCTTCATAATAATTTTCCGGCACGGCTCTAAGGGAGCTTTCGGCCAGAGCGATGATGGTAGGCAAAATCATGATGCCCAGCAAGATGGCGGCGGAGAGAATGCTGCTTTTAAATAGAGGCACGATGGTCATCATGCCAAAAAAGCCGTAAACCACCGAAGGAATCCCCGACATCAGCTCTACGCCGGGCCGGATCATTTTGTAGATTTTCTTTGGGCAGACTCTGGCTAAAAAGACTGCCGTCAGGATGCCTACAGGCACCCCCAGCAAAATGGCTCCTGCCGTTACATAAAGGCTGCCCACGATCATGGGGAGAATGCCAAAGGCGGGAGGGATGTCCGTAGGGGACCATTCCCTCCCTAACAGGAAGTCGAAAAGACCAATCTTGCCCATAGCCGGGATTCCTTGAGACAGCAGGAATATGCAAATGAGGGCTACAGCCAGGATAGAGGCAAGGGCCGAGGCCAGAAAGACGCCGGCCATGATTTTTTCTAGCCGTTTACTCATTTTGCGGTTTCACTCCAGCGCAAAACCTCTCCGATATAAATGGACTTCACCTGGTCTTTGGAAAGATCGGAAGCGGGATTTTCTTTATTGACGACCACCGCAATACCGTCCAAGGCGATCTGGGTAGGAGTAAGAACTTCCTTCTCGCTGTCTTTCAATTCCCGGCTGGCCATACCGATATCGCAGGTGCCGTCAATGGCTCCGGTCATACCGGCGGAAGAGTCGCTTTGCTGAATTTCAATATTGGCATTGGGGTTAATAGTCACATAAGCCTCTTTCAGTTTTTCCATGACGGGGGTAACGGAGGAAGAGCCTGCTACCACGATTTTGCCGGAGGGCTTGCTGCCGTTATAGGCAGGAGCGCTTTCGTCAATAGCAATGTAGCCTTTGCCTACTACTGCCTGGCCTTCTGCCGAAAGAATGAAGTCAATGAAATCCTTGGCCAGGCCGGAAGGTTCGCCTTTTGTGGCAATATTAAAGGGCCGGGCAATGGGATAGGTGCTGTCTTTTACGGTGGCGGGGGAAGGAGTTACGCCTTCAATTTTCAGGGCTTTCACCGTATCATTTAAAGAGCCTAAAGAAATATAACCGATAGCGTAGCGGTCGCCGGCTACCTGAGTCATGACGATGTCCGTTTGGCGGGCGATAATGGCTTCTTTAGTCGTTAAATCTTTCTTTGAGCCGTCGCTGCCTTTTTGTTCGATGCCCAGAAGTTCGATGAAAGCCCCCCGGGTACCGGAGCCGTCTTCCCGGGAAATAACGCTGATATCACTGTCGGCTTTAAAGTTGCTGGCCTGGGTTGCCGGTTGAGTTGCAGGCTGAGTTGCCGGTTGGGTTGCGGGGGGAGTAGTTGATCCTTGATTGCCGGTGCTGCCGCAGCCTGCAAGGGTAAAGGCCGCTAAAACCATTAATAATAAAATGGATATTACTTTTTTCATAATATTTCCTCCAATAATCTCGTTTTTTAAATTGTTTACTACGATGCCAGATTAGCGAAAGAATATATAAATCAACCGCAGGCTTATGTAATATTTGTGTAAAGTTTGATAATCGGTGTAAAGTTACGCCGAAAGCAGGGGGCGTTACGTTGAGGACAGGGATAAACTTGCTTTTCCTAAAGGGTTGTCCTATAATTTAAAAGGTTGAGAATTTTGTAATATGGAGATGAACATGGTGACAAATAAACTAAAAAAACCAACCAATTATCGTTGGCTGGTTTTTGCTTTGTTGATGGGCTTGTATGTGATCGGCCTTTTTTTGCGGCTTTGTTTGGGCGTAGTCAAAGGTGCTCTCGAAACTGACTTTTTTCTATCTCCTTCAGCCTTCGGCGCTTTAGGAGGAGCTTTTTTTTATGCCTACCTGATGATGCAAATTCCCACCGGCATGCTGGCCGATTCCTGGGGGCCCAAGAAGACGGCGATGCTGGGGAACTTTATTTTATTGCTGGGAACGGTGGTTTTTGCGGCGGCTTCCAATTTGCCGCTGCTTTTTGCCGGGCGCATCCTCTGCGGCCTGGGTTCGGCCATGGTCTTCGTTCCGGTGACAAAAATCGTGGCCTATTGGTTTACGGAAAAAGAGTTCGGGGCCATGAACGGTTTGATTTCCTGTCTAGGCTATTTAGGCGGAATGGTAGCTCAGACACCCTTGGCCTGGCTGATTACCAAAATGTCCTGGCGGATGGTCTTTCTGATCTTGGGTGGTATGGTGGCGTTGGTTTGGCTGGCCAATCTCAAATGGACTTACGTGAGGCCGGAAGATGCCGGGATGTCCGCAATACCGGGTACCGACAGCAAAGCCGGCGGTACGACTCTGACGCAAAAAGAAATGTGGCGGGGGCTCAGAATTGTGTTGAGCCGCAAACGCAGCTTGCCTCCTGCCATCGTAGCTTTGGGCTTCTTCGGTTCCTTCAATGCCCTTACCGGAGTCTGGGGCACCGCCTTCGTTTCTGCCGCCTACGGCAAAACCGGCCTGGAGGCTTCGGCGGCTATACAGTATGCCCTGATCGGCATGGCTCTGGGCAGTGTGACCATCACCGGCATCTCCGGCAGAATCGGCCGGCGCCGGCGGCCCCTTGTAATTTGCGGCGGTCTTCTCAGCCTCTGCTGGCTGATTATGACAGCCAATACCGGCGGCTTCATCCCTTTTCCCGTTTTTTGCGGACTGCTGCTGGTTTTAGGCTACTGCACCAGCGCTGTGGTGCTGACGATGATATCGATCAAGGAGATGCATCTCGTTGCCTACGCCGGTATGGCGGTGGCCGTTTATAATGTAGGCTGCTTTTTAGGCGCTACCTTAGCGGCGCCGGTCATGGGGGGCTTAATCGGTGCGGTGATGAAGGCCGCCGGGGCTGGGGCTGCCGTCGCCGGGGCAGGCGTTGTTGCCGGAGCCGGAGCTGCCGTCGCTGGGACTGCTGCGGCCGTGGATATCGCTGCTTACCGGCTGGCCTTCGGCTTCTGCTTCCTCATGGTGCTGATATCCTGGGGGGCTGCAGGGCTGATGCTGGAAACCGGGTGTCGCAATCGGGGTCAGGAATTGGAGGAAAAGATAGCCGGGAGTTGAGCCTGCAGCTCAATCAGCCTTAGATAACCGGCCCGGGGCAATCAACCTATGACAATGCTGGCGGCCACTTTAGCCTGGCAAATCACTTCTTCTTCCCGGCCCCGGCGGTGAATCAAATACTTACCATTAGAAAACAGCAAATCTTCCCCGTCGAAGGCGTAATCCAAGACGCCTTTTTTTATGATTTCAATGCTGCCACTCTCACCGATCAATACCAATTCCCAACTTTTAGGGGCGATGCCGGGGTATTTTTCTCCTTGGCGGATGTTCTCTTTCAAGGCTTTTTCGGCATTGATCAGATTGCCTTCAATGAAAATCTCTTCTTCGCTTTTCATCTGATGTTTGGCGGGATTACTGCCGCCCTCCTTATCCTTGACCAATGCCTCTCCCGTATAGCGGCGGCTGAAAAAGTTCAGCCAACCAAAAATAGCTTTCAGCAAGCGAAAAGGAATCAAAAGGATATCCAGCAAAAACGGCCTTTCTTTAGGGGCGGTTTTCGGCCGGCGTATACAGTATAGCTTGCCTGCCGCTGTCTCTTTGGGCCGGATGTAGTCGTATTTTTCATCGGCCATAACCTCCGTCAGGCTGCCGCTTTCTAAATCCAGCCGATTGAGGCAATAGCTGCCGTAATAGGTCTTGTTTTTGCGGGGGTCTACGTAATAGCCGGCACTGGAGTAGTAAACAACCTGGGGATTAGCCCGGGAATAAGAAGGGGTAATATCCATCGTTTCCCCTTCGGTGATCACATGAAACTCCGAATGCTCCTCTTTAATAATGGCGATGTGGCATTCTTTGGGTCCGTCGCTGACAGAGGCCACCAAGGCGCCATCCCGGGAATTGCAATCAATATGATGAATGCGGGTATTATTGCGGCGGAGAATGAACCCTTCGGCGGCTTCCTCCTTAAGAGGGTTTTTGGTGTGCAGGCCGGCGGAGGTCTCCAGGGATAAAGCGTAGATTAATTTTTCCGGACCTGCCGCTGTCAGGGATTCTACGTTGACGTAAGCATGCTCGGGGGCGGATTGGGCAGCCGACAGGCTCATCGTGCCCATGCCCATAAAGCGGGCACCGGCGCCGCTGGTTTTCCATTCCTGGCGCTTCTCGATTTCCTTAAGATTCTGGCGGTATTTTTCCGCTGCTTCACTGGTAAGCAGCCGGCCGCTGCCCTCTTGAACCGTATATAATTTGCCTTCCGATACATAATAGATATTTGACATAAGATGTTTCTCCGTTAATCGTTTATTACTTTAACTATCAACTGTCAATAATGGGCAATACCCTCTCCATCTTAGCCGCTGCAAAATACCCTGTCAAGCTTTCGGAGCGGCTTCTGCTGCCATGTACAGTAAGCATTTCCAGGAAGGATTTGGCTAAAAAACAAGAAAAATAAAATTATCGGTAAGAGACACAAATTTATAGTTGAAATTGCTTTCGATCTGTGGTAGTATCTGAAAAGTAAGTTTCAAACATGCTGCTGTAGCTCAGTCGGTAGAGCGTATCCTTGGTAAGGATAAGGTCACCAGTTCAATCCTGGTCAGCAGCTCCAGCTTTATGGCGGCGTAGCTCAGCTGGCTAGAGCATGCGGTTCATACCCGCAGTGTCCGGGGTTCAAGTCCCTGCGCCGCTATTGAAAGATTTGGGGTGTATTCTTGTGAGAGAATATACCCCAAATCTTTTTTGTGCCAAGGCAGGAGCTTGAACGGGCGGACAAAAGGAGTAGCAACCTAACTTCCCGCAAAATTAAACCATACAGCCTAACTTCCCGCAAAATTAAACCATACAGCGAAAAAAGTCAATAAAACCGGAAAATAATAATAATTAGTGTGTACAAATGCCTTTAATGTATGGTATAATTAAACCATACGTCTGGAG
>JBCFAO010000046.1:0-33218 GCA_038562165.1 Clostridiales bacterium
AACTCACTGGTGAATTTTCTTCTCTTTGCCATGTTGTGAACCTGCCTTTCTTTCTCTTCAGTTTATCAGATTCACACTTCATTTTTCAATTCGGTGTCGTTTTTTATGGGGACATTATAGTCAACTTCCCCTAAAGTAATAACATCTTGCAGCAATTCCGCTTCTTTTTTACTCGTATCTTCTTTTTTGTTCGTATCTTCTATTCTATCTTTGTTTGTTATACTTTTCATCATATTAATTGCCATCTGCTTTTGCTCTATAGTGGCTTGAGCCAGCATGAGCTGGCTTTTCAGATGGCTGATATTTGCTTTAAGCTGAGTATATGCCACATTATCATAGGCATCGTAAGTTTCAATATCAGGATTATTGATCAAACTTAAATATATGATCAGACTCTCTTTGATATTATTTAACGCAGTTCCTTTGTCTTGTGGAATAACTTCAAAGAGTAATTTATTTATATATTCATACGAATTACTTTGGGCCTCAATTCCAATATCCTTTAAAAACTGAATAAAATAGTCTAAATATTGTCGGCAAGGAATCATAAACTCATTATCTATTTCAAATTCAAAAACAATGGAGCCATTTTTATGCATTAGATCTTGATGTGCTTTTAAATAATACTCATGAAGTAATTGCAATAATTTTTCTTCATTTTCTCCAAAGCTAGCGTCCAGGCATACATCAGTCGTTACAAATTCTATACCGCTTATTTCGCCGGCTGATTCATTCTTTGAATATTCTCCATAAAATATAGTAATTTTAATTTGATTATCTGATTCTATAATTTCCCTCAATTTATATACAAATTCACGAATCGTGTACCCCTTATTCCATTCCACAAAATTAATATCGCCCCAGAAATTTATGACGAGTTTATTATCAGGACTTGGGTGGTAGCATAGTTCAGTTTTTGTCTCTTTTAAAACCATTAAATCAGCTATTTCATTCATTGATTCAATTTGAATATATTTTATGCAACTTCTTTCCCCCAATATCTCCAATACACCTAATTCTCTTATGGCATCTGAATACTTCATATTCAAAATAAGATAGCTTTCACACTCGTTATCTTTTTCAAAACATGATTCAGTAATAATCTCACCATTTAAAGTTACTTTTCCCCCGCGCTTTGATTCGAGTCTAAATCCTAACAAGGTGCTCATCCTCACTTTTGATATTCTCATTCTGTTACTAGAGAAAATTTTACAAACATATTATATTAATCCTTCTTTTAAAAAAGGACTGTAAGCGGTTCCATTATTATAAACAAAGCCTCGTACCAATGAATAAAATTGATACGAGGCTTAGCATTTAAATTCTCGCTCTCCGGAGAGAGCGACACTCTTTTTTTAATTCTTCTTCCCCCGGCTTACTCATTTCAATCCACGCTCTCCGCAGAGAGCGACACTCTTCCCGATCTGTCCCAGCCTGGCGCGGTGAAATTTCAATCCACGCTCTCCGCAGAGAGCGACACCATTTTTTGTTCCGAACAAAAATTCAGTCTGTTATATTTCAATCCACGCTCTCCGCAGAGAGCGACACCAGCTGCTGTTGATGAGGCGATTGGTGATCTTGAATTTCAATCCACGCTCTCCGCAGAGAGCGACACGTCAAAAATAAACAAGGTGGTTACTTTGTTGTGGATTTCAATCCACGCTCTCCGCAGAGAGCGACACTAAACAGCCGGTGGAGATTGATAACACAACAGCAATTTCAATCCACGCTCTCCGCAGAGAGCGACACTCAAAAACACTCCGGCGGTTGTAGCTTTTAAGGTTATTTCAATCCACGCTCTCCGCAGAGAGCGACACTGCATGGCCCCGTATGAGGATTTTGAGAAAAAGGTATTTCAATCCACGCTCTCCGCAGAGAGCGACACCAAGGCACTAATTGCGGACTGGGAGGCAAAGCATATTTCAATCCACGCTCTCCGCAGAGAGCGACACCACAGGCTACCGGGGCGCAGCATCAGCCACAGGCATTTCAATCCACGCTCTCCGCAGAGAGCGACACACGATTGTCGCTAACTCAACGATTAACTCTTCTTGATTTCAATCCACGCTCTCCGCAGAGAGCGACACCCCAGGACTCTTTTCCTATGTTAATATCAATAAGATTTCAATCCACGCTCTCCGCAGAGAGCGACACTCTTGTCCATTTGCTTATGTCTAACGCCATCTTAATTTCAATCCACGCTCTCCGCAGAGAGCGACACACTTTGACCGGCGGTTTGAATACAAGTGGGAAAATATTTCAATCCACGCTCTCCGCAGAGAGCGACACGGGGCCGTTAATTGCCTCCGTTAATGCCTCGCAGATTTCAATCCACGCTCTCCGCAGAGAGCGACACTTTACCACATCGGATGTGATAGCGGATTATGCGGATTTCAATCCACGCTCTCCGCAGAGAGCGACACGCTTTACCTTTGACGATAGTATTCTTAACGATCCGATTTCAATCCACGCTCTCCGCAGAGAGCGACACTCTGACAGGGTTTTTAAGGCCATTACAGACGGCGCTAATTTCAATCCACGCTCTCCGCAGAGAGCGACACCAGAGCAACAGCGTGAGATAGTGATGGCCCTTATCATTTCAATCCACGCTCTCCGCAGAGAGCGACACATACATAAGCAAAGCCTACATTGTCAGTCTACTAATTTCAATCCACGCTCTCCGCAGAGAGCGACACAGGCTCAATCCGGGTGTCGATCACCTTGTTAGCCGATTTCAATCCACGCTCTCCGCAGAGAGCGACACAAGGGCTTGGCCTATTGATTGTCTGATGTTTTTTATTTCAATCCACGCTCTCCGCAGAGAGCGACACGTTACCGTTTTTTCCGGACCGGTCCCCGTGGTAGTATTTCAATCCACGCTCTCCGCAGAGAGCGACACTGGCCCCAGGTTTTTGCCATGATTCAAGCGGCTAAAATTTCAATCCACGCTCTCCGCAGAGAGCGACACCCACCCCGAAAACGCTGCGATTAGACCCCACACTGATTTCAATCCACGCTCTCCGCAGAGAGCGACACCCGATCAATGACGCCATACGGCTATTGACCTTATATTTCAATCCACGCTCTCCGCAGAGAGCGACACCTGCTTCCGCTGCTGCCGGCCTCCCGCTTTACCGTATTTCAATCCACGCTCTCCGCAGAGAGCGACACTGAACCGGCATATACCCAGGCAGAGCTTGAAGCAATATTTCAATCCACGCTCTCCGCAGAGAGCGACACTCGCCGGGGCCAAGCTCGTTGCGCTGCTGCCCATATTTCAATCCACGCTCTCCGCAGAGAGCGACACATAAAAAAGAAAGAACAGCTTGCCATTCCTTTTGAATTTCAATCCACGCTCTCCGCAGAGAGCGACACCTTGCACAACCGCCAAGATATCCCTGGTTAACGCAGATTTCAATCCACGCTCTCCGCAGAGAGCGACACACAATATCCTTGGCTTTTGACAGACTTTTTGTTTATTTCAATCCACGCTCTCCGCAGAGAGCGACACACGTTTTGAGGGCCGCCAAACAGAAATTGGCCGAAATTTCAATCCACGCTCTCCGCAGAGAGCGACACCATAGCGGCCTCACCTACTTTTGCACACAAAAACGATTTCAATCCACGCTCTCCGCAGAGAGCGACACTGGGACCCCGTTGCTCAATTGGTAAAATACCTAGATTTCAATCCACGCTCTCCGCAGAGAGCGACACACTACCAAAACCTACCTCATGGACGATGTTAATGATTTCAATCCACGCTCTCCGCAGAGAGCGACACATAAATTTTTTAAGGAGAGGAGGTAGCGAGTGAATTTCAATCCACGCTCTCCGCAGAGAGCGACACGCTATCCATGGGCGCTGTGTATGGTTTATGGCTGATTTCAATCCACGCTCTCCGCAGAGAGCGACACCCCGCCCAGTTGCCCGGCTGCCTGCGTCACCGACTTATTTCAATCCACGCTCTCCGCAGAGAGCGACACATGATAATCCTAAAGCAGGGGTACATCGCGTTAATATTTCAATCCACGCTCTCCGCAGAGAGCGACACCCGCCCAGTTGCCCGGCTGCCTGCGTCACCGACTTATTTCAATCCACGCTCTCCGCAGAGAGCGACACCTGGCGGTAATAGGGGTTCGCGTAAAGATCAGAATTTCAATCCACGCTCTCCGCAGAGAGCGACACGTGGCTTTATAGACAAGATCACCATAATCCCGTAATTTCAATCCACGCTCTCCGCAGAGAGCGACACGTAAGTGTTCGGCATACTGCGCTACTTCGATATGGATTTCAATCCACGCTCTCCGCAGAGAGCGACACCCGGAGTTTTTATCCTATCTAGATTACTTTATCCATTTCAATCCACGCTCTCCGCAGAGAGCGACACATATGTAAGAACTTATGGATTACCGTTGGAAGACATTTCAATCCACGCTCTCCGCAGAGAGCGACACCCGAAGGGCAAAGTAGCCGCAGACCACGACCGGATTTCAATCCACGCTCTCCGCAGAGAGCGACACAAAGCATGGTGGGGCCAATCCCTTTCGGGCCAAGGCATTTCAATCCACGCTCTCCGCAGAGAGCGACACCAGACCCGTATAGCCTCCTTGGGCAAGTCTACGATAAAATTTCAATCCACGCTCTCCGCAGAGAGCGACACCGGACTATGCCAAGCATCACGCAAAAAATCCAAATTTCAATCCACGCTCTCCGCAGAGAGCGACACCGCACCTGGACGGACTCCAAAAGTGCTGGGGCATATTTCAATCCACGCTCTCCGCAGAGAGCGACACCAATACCGGCAACGGCTACAGCGTGACCGTGCCGTCGGATTTCAATCCACGCTCTCCGCAGAGAGCGACACTGCTATATATAGGCACGCCAACTCCTTCTCCATCTATATATAGGCTTTGCAATTATCTATATCCATAAAACACTCGGTTTCAACCACATAAAACATATCTTTTTACGTAATTTTTGGTGCGAAGGTTCCAGGAAATCGATGGTCGCTTAGGGTTCGCACTGGCAAGAACTATCCTTTCTTCCAAAATAATTCCCACCAGCCAATAGACATATAAAGCTTCAATTGCCAGCAAAACTCTCCCTTTATAGCCTCTTGAGTATAAAGTATACTCCCTTCCACCATTTGTCAACCATTTACACACCACCGCCGGTCGCTCTCCCAGTCCCATCCAGCCGCAGATTTCTCTAAACTATGGCGGCAGGCATACTATAGATCAATTAACTCCTGATTTTCTCCCGTACCTTCCCCACACTCATTAAGCAAAACTGACGATCACAATCCATTGCAGGGAATGACATTACTTCCGGCATATGTACTATTTCCCCTTCACCGGAATACCATAGTGAGGAGGTGACGCTACGTGAATATTCAACAATATAATAATCAAGAAAAGCAAGGGAATCTTTATCCTTTGGATCTGCAATTCCAGCGGATGATGCAGGAAATCGGCGCTCAACCCGAAGAGCAGATCCGGCTGCGGCTGAATCTTCTTTATAAAGCCCTGCCGGACCGCATTCAAAAAATTCTGGAGGACTATTTCAAAAAATATGGCTTCTGGGGAACGCTGAACATATCTGCCGGCGATGACGGTGTTTTGGCTAACCGGGCCAAAGCCCTGCATGATCATTATGAGGATTTCTTGTGGCTCTACCAGCGATTGGCGGACTACCGCTCCCGGCTGGTGCTTTTTGCTTTCGTAAACAACTGGTACAGCTTTGATACGGAAACACTCCGGGTGGTTAAGGAAACTTTATATAAAAGTTATTTTGACATGGATATCATGAAATGCGGATCGGAAGAAGTGATGGTCGATCTGGGTGCCTATACCGGCGATACGGTTAAAGATTATATTTCAGTCTATGGTGCAAATTATAAACGTTTCTATTGTTATGAAATCTCACCCCGTACGATGCAAATGCTCCAGGAAAATTTGAAAGGCTACGAGAACATTGTTTATTGCCAAAAGGGAGCCTCAGATCACCCCGGCCGCATGTATATTCAGGAGCATGCAGCGGATATTTCCGCCAACGTTCTTACCGATCAAGGCTCTATAGCTGTAGAAGCCGTAACCATCGATCAGGATATTCAGGAACCGGTCACCCTGATTAAGATGGATATTGAAGGTTCAGAGCAGCAGGCCTTGCGGGGAGCGGCCGCCAAAATTAAAGAAAGCAAGCCGAAGCTTGCTCTGTCTCTTTATCATAATAATGAAGATGTCTGGAAAATCCCCCGTATGGTGGAGGAAATTTGTCCCGGCTATACCTTCTATCTGAGGTATCACGGGGAGAATCTCAGTCCCACCGAACTGACTCTTTTGGCTGTCTGGGAAAACGCCGAGGAAAAAGCCTAAACTAAGCTGAAGTTCTGTGTATCATCAATACTTACTTAAAGGGGCAGTAAAAGACGGCTTATACCAGCCTTTTCCTGCTCCTTTTCGATTTGCCTTTATAGCAAAATGCGCCCTTTTACGGCAACGCATGTAAGCCCAGATAAGGCCAATAAAAATGGGACGTTGCCATTATAATCAGCCCATAGCCCAGGATTACCAGGATCCCTGTTTTGAACATATCCTTGGAAGTGTAATAGCCATAGGAATATGTAGTAAGCATAGACATGGACTGAGAAGGGACCAGAATGCCCAGGCTGCTGGCCATAATGCAGACTGTACAAGCCCAAACGGGATTAAAACCCAGGGCAAAGGACAGTGAAGTAAATACCGGCAGTAAAGTAGCTACAACCCCGGTCATGTTGGCCATCCCTAACCTTACGACCACAGTTATCAGAACAATACCGATGATTGCTGTAATCTCATTTAGCCCCGAAAGGCCACCGAGATTTTGTACCAGGTAGTTGATTCCGCCGGTTTTATTCAGCGATTCAGCCATAGCCAGGCCTGAGCCAAAGAGAATAATCGATTCCCAATCCAAGGCCTTGAAAGACTCCTTACGGTCCAACACGCCAATCCCCGGTAAAAAGAGCAGCGTGCCGGCCATAAATTCTACCGGCAGGGAATAATCCAAGCCTATCAGCCAAGCAGATAAAAGAAGTCCTAAATAAATAACCATTTTCCACTGAGCCGGGCTCATTGGTCCTAAACCCTGCAACTCCCCTTTAAATATCTCGTCTTTTCCCTTCATTTTGCCGTTAAAAGGAAAAAGCTTCACAATCACAACATAAATGACAATGAGGGCCAAAAGATTTGGAGGCAAATTAGATTGCAGCCAGGAAAGATAGGTCACTTTATAATGCAAATTCTTTTCCAGGTAACCGATGGCATAGATCGTAGCTGAAGCCCCTACAATAATTGTATTGGAAGTCACCATCGAAGTAACGGCAATGATAATGGAGGCTGCTTTAGAAAAATTGCGGTCCCGGCCGTTATCCAGCTTTTGCACCAAGCCAAGGCAAACTGAAGCTAAGATAGCAGTACGGGCTGCCGCAGCCGGAACAAGAAAAACGAAAATGAATGTGATCAATTCCATCATTAAGAGAAGATAATAAAGATTCCCTTTAGCCATATTGAGTATCCTGAGAGCGATCCGCTGAGCTAAACCCGTAGCCTCCATCCCTTTTGTCATCACAAATATCCCTAAAAGCCGCCAGATAATAGGGTTGCCCATCACCATGAATGTATCTTCCAAAGGGAGAATTTTAAAAATAGGCAGTAAACAAAAAATAAGCAGCGCAGTCAACGTCGGATGAATTATCTCCGTAGACCATAAGAAAACAGCTAAAAAGAAGACGTCAAGGCTTAAAATAGCTTCCCTGCTCAGATCGGTCTTAAAAATGAGAAAATAATTAACTACCCCCATTAGCATAAAGAAAACCAACACTCTTTTCAGGTTGCCTTTCATGCCGCCAACACCTCGTCTTTTATGACCACCTTTTTAAATTGCTTGTCTCCAGTCCATATTGATCCAAGACCCGCCCGGTTGTTTGGGCAATCATTTCATCAATGGTTTGAGGATGTGTGTAAAAAGCGGGAACCGGCGGCATAATCGTTACCCCGATCTGTGCCAGCTTCAACATATTTTCCAGATGAATCGGGCTTAAGGGGGTTTCTCGAGTCAATAGCACCACCCGGCGTTTTTCTTTGATTGCCACATCGGCTGCTCTGATCAAAAGCCCTCCGGTATAACCGTTGGCTATACCCGAAAGGGTCTTCATACTGCAAGGGGCTATGATCATACCTTCGTTTTTAAAGGATCCGCTGGAAATCGGGGCTCCAAGATTGTCCTCATCATAAATAAATTCAGCCAAACTTTTAACCTGCTCCAAAGAATATTTCGTCTCCTGTAAAATTGTTTCCTTGCCCCATTTACTGATAACCAGGTGTGTCTCCACTCCTTGTTTTTTCAGTTCCTCCAAGATCCTTATCCCATAAATCCCGCCGGTGGCGCCGCTTATTCCTACAATAATTCTCATGTTCCTTCCTCTCTTTGCTATCAACTAAACAAATGCTTTACGGCAATCAAATAAGGCCTGCTCCCATTGTTTGAATTGTAAAAAGAGGCGTTCACCCCCTAAGGAATAAACGCCGCAAACTATAGGGCGGGCTACTTTAGAAAATCATTGATATCAAATACATCCGACCCCATTGCATGGCTTCTGGTAAAGTGATCCCGGGCATCGGGCTCGGTCAGGGGCGGCTTCGTCGCATCGATACCCATTTTAGAGCCTCTGCGGATTTGGGGATGGGTTCCCGGAGGAGTAAGCAAGGGTAGTGAGGCGTCAAGATGATGGCCATGGGTTCCCCCGACAATGAATACGTCTCTCTCGGGATTGACCCGGGTTGACAAAGACCAGATCAGTTCTTTGTTATCATGGGGATCGATATCATCATCCACAACCATGGCAATCTTGGGATGGAGGTAGGTGCTGGAAAGAACAGCCATGGCTACGTCTTTGGCTTCCCCTTGAATTTTCGGCGTAATCTGCACAACGATAATATGGCTGCCGCCGGCGCAGGGGATAGCCACAACGTCTTTGATATCCACGAAACCGCCCACATCTTTAACCCGATTGTAGATAACAACTTCCATGGGCAGCCCATCCAGGATCTGTGACGAAGCGATCGGCTTGCCGCCTTGAAGGGCATAGTAGATTGCATCTGTCCTGTGGGTGATGGCCGTTATCTCGATGACCGGGTTAAGCCCGGCCCCGGCCCTGGCGTATCCGGTATGCTCGGCAAAAGGTCCTTCCTCTTCCCGGACATGAGGCAGCATATATCCCTCAATAATGATTTCCGCATCAGCCGGTACTTCCAGATCCACCGTCTTGCATTTCACCGTGCGCACCGGCTCGCCCAGGAATGTTCCGGCCATTTCGAATTCATCCACTCCGAAGGGGAAGGTCCAGCAGCAGGTTAAATAATAGGTAGCATGATGTCCGATAACGAGAGCAATGGGCATTTTTTCATTTTTCGCCTCATATTTTTGATAGATCATATCCATATGGCGGCCGGGATGAATCAAAACACCGAGACGGTCTTTGCCTTTGACCTGGTGGCGGTGAAGAGATACGTTCTGGATCCCCGTTTCCGGGTCCTTGATTACCGCCATAGCCCCACCCATATACTGACCGGCGTCAAGGTTTGACATGATGTGGATGGGCAAATCATAGAGGCTGGCTTCAGCTCCGATTTTAACTACTTCCTGTACGGGGCCCTCAGCAACCAACTGCTTTTTAGTAGGACCTTTTTTCAACATTTCATTCATTGTCGGAATAAACTCCCGGGGGGTAGTATCAACAGCCATAGAAAGCCGTTTACGGCTGGCGTCGGCATAGCTCACCGCCCTCCATCCGGGGAAACCCTTTAAGTTCGTAAAAAACGTAGCTTTGCCGAGCTTATTTTCGCCCTGCCAGGCCAAGCCGGCCAGATTTTTCAAGGGATCAACCTCTTTGCTAATAGTGACGATTTCATTGGCTGCTTCCAGTTCTTTCAGAAATGTTCTTAAATCTCTTGGCATTTTAATAGCTCCTTTCATTTTTGCTAAATTAAAAAGGGAACCTAAAAAAGCATTTAGCTTCTTATAGGTTCCCTACTAACCCATGATTCAAATATTTAGCTTGAGAGATTGCACACACACCCGGCTTATTGCCCGCCCTGGGCAGCTTTAAGGGCCTCTTGTATGTCGGGGACCAGGGCCTTCATATTGCTTTGGTAATCGGTTAAATAAGATTTGTAAGTCTCAGCTTTCCAGCCCTCTTTACCAATAGGCTGCTTGGCATTTTCGGCCCAGTCAATGAAAGCTTGGTCATTGCGGGCTTGATCCATAGCATCTTCCAACTTAGCGATTATTTCGGGGGGCGTCCCGGCAGGAGCCATCAGGCCAATCACAAACAGGATATAAAGCTCGGGTTTTCCCAGTTCAATGAATGTAGGCGCATCAGGCCATTTTTCAGCCCTTTCTTTCAGGGTCACGGCAAGCATGTTCACCCGGCTGGGGTCCAGGCTGGCGGCGCCCGGGGAGCTGCTGCCTGCATCAACCTGACCGCCTAATACAGCGGAAGCTACTTCACCGGCGCTATCCATGGGTACGAAGGTCCATTTGCCGCCATAGATCTTGGTGAGAGTAATAGCTGTAATATGATCGGTGGAACCTATACCGGATCCTGCAATCTTGATGCCTTCTTCTGTTTGGGCCTTGGCAACCAGGTCGTCCCAGGTCTTAATAGCAGACTCTTGGGAAACAAAGATACCGTTACCATCGCCATTAACCCAGCTATAAATAGGAATCAATGCTTCTTCCGGAGCGGCCTTCAACTTATAGGATTCGGGAAAAATCATAGCATTGAGACTCATGGCATTGGTTGTTGCTATCAAGGTGTAACCGTCAGGCTTTTGCTCGCCTACGTAGTTCATTGCGATAAGGCCCTGATTGCCTGGTTTGTTCTCCACAAGAACCGTCTTACCGATATATTTTTGAAGATAGGGTTGAATTCCCCTTACGGCTGTATCCACACCACCGCCCGGATTAAATCCAACCATGACGGTGATGCTCTTTGTCGGATAATCTTCGATGTTTTTAGCACTGTTATCACCGCATCCAACCAGGGTTAGAGACAGGATGACAATTAAGCTGATAGCCAAAACCTTCTGCCAAATGTGTTTCCTCATCATTTCTCCTCCTAGCTAACTTATTTGGGAAAACTAGAGATTACGAAGCAGTTTCGCCTCTTTGCGATTCTTAAATAGTTTGAAAAGAAGAGGCGCAAAGAGAATTAGGGCCAGTATGCACCAAAGACATATTGCCAGAGTGCCGTTGAAAAAGATTCTGTGGGAGCCGTCGGATAAAAGTAAAGCCCGGAAATAGTTCTTCTCAAGGATAGGTCCCAGAACCACACCCAGGATAGCCGGAGCCGGAGGATATTTAAGGACAGCCATGACATAACCAATCAGGCCAAACAGGAAAGCTACCACCAGATCGTAGAAACTATTGGTCGTGACAAAGGCGCCAATAAAGCAGGTAACCAATGTACAGGGAACCAAATACTCAATCGGCAGGATAGTCAATTTGGCAAACCAGTTGGCAAAAATAAGGCCAACCAACACATAGGCAATACTGGCCACGATAATACCCCACATCATTGCCCAAACCAAAGGAGCTTTATTGGTAAAAAGGTCCATTCCCGGAGTCAGTCCATACATGATCAGGGCTCCCAAAAAAACCGCCGAAGTGCTTCCTGCGGGAATACCCAAAGTAAGAGTAGGAATTAAAGCAGCAGGCTGGCAAGAGTTGTTGGCCGCTTCCGGCCCGATAATTCCTTCTACCATCCCTGTGCCAAATTTCTCAGGCGTCTTGGAAAATTTCTTCTCTACTTCATAGGCAGCCATGCTGGAAATGGTAATGCCAATTCCGGGCAGTACGCCCATAACGACGCCTACCAGAGAAGATCGTAAAATTGACATCGGGCGCTTTAGAGCTTCTTTGAACCCTCCCATAACGGTACCCGTCATCTTGCCAAACTCGGCTACGGTTCCCCCCTCTTCACCGGCTTGCATCAGTTCGCCTATGGCAAAGAAACCAATCAGAACTAATTCAAACTCAATGCCGTCAAATAAGTAGGCGGAACCAAAATTATAGCGTACAAACCCAGTGGTCAGGTCATAACCGATAAAACTCACCATCAGGCCGATAATAGCGGAAACCAAACCTTTGATCCTGTTTTTTCCCGCCATGCCCCCGATCAAAGTCATGCCTAATATAGCCATGATAGTATACTCGGCAGGCCCTATCTTTACGGCCAGCTTCGCCAGGGGAGGAGCGGCCAGCATTAGGACGAAGGTTCCCAGAATGCCGGCAAGCATGGAGGAAGCCATGGAAATCCCGATTGCTTCACCGGCTTTACCCTGTTGAGCCATAGGATGGCCGTCGAAGCAGGTAGCCACAGCTCCGGCTCCCCCGGGCACGTTCAAAAGGATCGAAGAAATAGAAGCGCCATAACCGTCAGAGGCCCACAGAGCTAAAAGCAGCATAAGCCCGATCAGCGGCGGGACGTTGAATATGATGGGCAAAAGCAAAGATAGCCCAACTCCCGCACCAATCCCCGGCACAATGCCAACAGCAATGCCGACGAATACGCCAACTAAAACTGCTATTATCGAAGTGGGGGCCAGGGATGAAAGTAAGCCTTGCAATACAACTGATTCCATCTAAGCAATAACCTCCTCTTTTTCTCATCTCATATAAATCAACCATGTTTTCTTATCCTCCGAAAAAGATGCCATGGTACAAGCTGACCTTCAGCAACATTCCAAAGAGCAGATACACAACCACTACCGAAGCAAGAGAGACAATGGTCAGCGTCTTTTTGTTTTTGGCACCAAAAGCCAGCCCGCAACCATACACAATCACAAAAGATGAGAGGGTCATGCCGATAAAATAGGTAAGAATCAGATAGAGGAGCATGCTGCCAAAGCCCAGGCTGACAGCCCGCCAATTCATAGGCCGGTCCGGTTTTTTATAGGAAGCGGCCGGCTTTTTGATCACGGAAAAGATTATGCTGCCCGTTAGCAATAACCCGATAATATCGACCATCAGCGGCAGCTCCTTTGGCCTGGGCGGATAAGTTATGCCGATGATAAGAAAGGCGGCAAAGAATATAAAAATTAGTATAGCAAACCCTAATTCCAGTTTTTTTCTCAGTTCCGGTTCCATCATTATCCCTCCCTTTTCACAAGTGTTGAACTGTTTCATCTCTCCACTCTTTCCACCTCCCCGGACTTTTCCCACGAAAAAATCAGTGCAACAGCTTGTTCCAGAGTGATCACATCGGCATATTTGGCGTTCATGTCAAACAAATTTACCAGATGTAAGGTCGAGGACCGGTCAAAGGTAGCCTCTTCCACCACCAGCGGATGAAAACCATGGGAAAAGGCGTCAATTACCGTAGCCCTAACACAGCCTGATGTAGAAGTACCCGTTACCAAAATGCTGTCAATACCCACCTTGTGAAAATACGTAGCCAAGGGAGTATCAAAAAAGGCGCTGGCTTTATTCTTTTTAAGTACAAGCTCATTTTCCTGTGCCATGATACATATGGGTACCCGGTCTCCTTCAGGTTTAAGGTCCTTCTGTGTACGTGTCCTTATCGTAGCCCCTCCGAAAAACTTTTCCTGCGCCTTATTTCCGGTAGTATATACAATGGTTATTCCTGCACTGCGGCAGATATACAGAAGTTGTCTGATGGCATCTACTGCCTCCCAAGCCCCCGGGCAACTGGTAGCGTAGGATTCCGCTTGTTCCGGCGAGGGGCCCCCCGTAAAGGATTGAGTCACATCGATGATTAGAAGAGCCGGTTTTTTGCCTAAGTAAACCCTTTGCGTTCCATAGCCGGCTTTTTCGTAGATCAAGCGCTCCTCTTCACTGATAACGGTTTCCCATAGCCTCATTCCTTCATCTCCTTTCGGAAAATAAAAAAGCCTACATAAATTGAGCTATTTATGTAGGTTCCACACTTACCTATAAATCTGCTATAAAGCTATAGAATTGTCTTTTCCCCCCGCTGTCCTTCATATTTGCAGGCAAACCCAATTTCCTAGCGCTACTGTAGAAAACGGAAGCCTGAAAATAGAAAAAGCCTACATAAACAATACGTTATGCAGGCTCCACACTAGCCTTTAACAAATATTATTTTTTCTAAGGGGCCTTTGTAAACTTTACCACAATTTGATTATAAAACAAAACTCGTTGCCTTGCAATATACTTATTTAAAATATTAAGATTATTTTATCAATTAATTTTCCATAGCCGCATTAATCAGGTCGGCATAACAGGAAGCCGTTATCGTACGGGGAATGGGTAAAACATTTTTTCCTTGCAGAGCACTTTCATCGGCAAGATCAAGCAATTCTTCCGGTATGGCAAAAACGTCCACATTCATCCTTTTCATATCGGTAATTTTGCCCGCCAAAAAATGATAATCAAGTACACCTGCTTTCAGGATTTCTCCCAAGAAGTAGTTGGCACACCGCAAATGCTCTGCCACAACCCCAACCCGAGACCCTTTTTTTATGGCTTTCAGCATGCGAATGCCAATTGGCAAAAGGGTCAATTCGGCGGCTATAAGCTTTTTATTTTCGCTGCGAAACTTTGTCCTGAGCTTTTCATATCTAATTCCATGGGAATAGGCAATATAAATATCGGATTCATTTTTATCCAATTCATCAAAAAGGCAGATCTCTACGCTTGCTATATCTTTTAAAATACCGCCGATTCTCCGCTGCAGCATTTTGCTGGGTGCATTGTACCCGCCAACAATAGTAGCTTTTAACATAATTACCGCCCCCTGCTAGTTGATATTTGCCTATTTTAAAACTTAATCATTCAGGCTTCATCTGTCAAGGAATAATATATGGCGGTTGCAGCCGGTTAAGTCCGGCTTCTTTTTTTTGCCTCAGCTAACAAATCCGCCAGATCATTGGCAGAAAAGTCAAAGGTGTTGTTGCAAAAGTTGCAGCGCAGCTGAGATTTGCCATCCTCCTCCAAAATATCCTTTAATTCCTGTTCTCCTAAGCTTATCAAGGCCTTTTCCATCCGCTGGCGGCTGCAATCACAGCTAAAATTCCAGGTCTCCAGGGTCAAAGCCTGCAGTTCTTCTTTAGGGAACAAAGCCTGCAGCAATTCGGCCGCGTCTCCCAACTGCATAGCCAAGGCGGATACCGGCGGCAGCACCTCCAGCCAATGCTCCATCTCCGCTAAGGTTTGATCATCGGCCCCGGGCAAGGCTTTGATCAGAAAACCGCCGGCGGCCAGGCAACTGCCATCCACATCAATCAGCACTCCCAAAGAAACTACCGAAGGGGTTTGCTCGGAATGAAGAAAATAGGCCGCCAGATCTTCGGCAATTTCACCGCTTACTAATGCGGAGGTTCCCGTATAAGGCTCTTTCAGCCCCATATCCTTTGTCACATAAAGAAAACCGTTACGCCCTACGGCGCCGCCAACATCCAACTTATCCTGGGCGTTTTTCGGCAATTCCACCCCGGGATTGCCTACGTATCCCCGAACCTGGCCGCCGGGACGGGCCTGAGCCAGAAGCCCTTCCAAAGGGCCATCGCCTTTGATGCGTAAAGTAAGGCTGTCTTGATCTTTTAAATTCAGCCCCAGTAAAACGGCACCCATAAGGCCCCGCCCTAAAGCCGCCGCCGCCAAAGGCAGCAAGTCATGAAGCCGGATGGCTTCGTTGATGATATCTTTGCCGATGATGGCCGCCGCCTGAATCTTGCCCTGAGCCACCACGGCCCGGGCTACATTAGGCTTGCCTGCACCCGCCTCATCTCCCCGCTCTCCTGCCGCTCCGCCGGCTGGGGCCTCGTCATTGGCAGGAAATTGAATCACATTATTATGTTTATCTGAAGGCATATCTTATCTCCTCTATCTTTTTACTAAAATCTCTTATCTTAAAAGTTTATCCAATTCTGCCTGCTCTATGCTGACTTGACCTGCTTCTTTCATTTGATGCAGTAAATAATACAATACATTGTATTCCCCTGGCAGAAAGCTCTGCTGCAAATACTCCAGGCATAGGGCGTCCTTGCTCTGCTGCCCGTCACCGTTTTCCAGCAAGCTATTAAGTTTCTTTTTCAGCCGGATAATATCATTGGCGCTCCTTTTGCCTTCCTCCACCTGAGGCTGATCATAGGGGTTGATGCCAACGCAAGCGGCATAATAGCCTACCACCCGCTCAAACAGAGCAACAAGCCCGCCCAAAGAAAAAGGATCCAATTTATCTAAAGTAATCAGCATGCTTTCCCTTCCCTGTTTAGCCATAGCTTTCATAGTACCGTGGCAAAAGGCCAGCAAATAATCCCCCATGGTAATGCCGCCTTCTTCCACCACCCTTTGCTGCACTTCCCCAGCTTGTTGAAGAACGCTGAAAAACAGGACAAAAAAATCGTTATGGCCGGCCAGCAATTGCTGAATATAGGAATGTTGGTCCGTGGTGCCCTTATTGCCGTAGACCGTCAGCCCAAAACACTGGCTGCTTCCTTCCTTCTCCAGCGTTTTTCCTAAAGACTCCATAAAAAGCTGCTGCAAAAACCGGCCCCAAAGCTCCAATCTATCTTTATACGGAAGGACCACCATGTTTTGCTTTTTTTGGTCAATAGACTGCATCAACAGGTAATGAGTCAGCAGCATGGCCGGGTTTTCATGGTAATCGGTGCTGCGGGTTAATTCGTCCATTGCCCTGGCGCCTGCCAGCAGGCTATCTACCGGCATGCCCAATAAAGCCAAAGGCAAAAGGCCTACCGGCGATAATACGGAAAAACGCCCCCCCACCCACTCCCAGACAGGGAAAATATCCAGCCAACCCTGGCTTTTCGCATAATGATAAAGCTCCGTATCAGCCATGGTTATGGCAATGGCATGCTTGCTAAACTGCAAGCCTAAACCAGCATAGACGCCTTCAAGGATCTTATAGCTGTTTTTGATTTCCGTCGTCTTGCCGGATTTCGAGGCCATGACAAATAATGTCTCAGCCAAATGTGCCGGTCCAATATTGCGGATCAGCATGTCCACCGTCTCCGGATCCGTATTGTCCAATGAAAAGGGCTGCAGTCTGAAACTATCTTTGGCTAAGGCTCTGGCAATAAACTGAAAACCCAATTGGGATCCTCCAACACCAACTACCACCAAGTAGCGAAAGGGCCTGCCTGCCTCATTGCAAATGCGGCCTTCATGGACAGCTGCGGCAATACCCTTGCATCTTTGGATTGCCTCTTTGATAGCCCCACCGATTTCCTTATCCGGAGCCAAATCCGGATTGCGCAGCCAAAACTGGCCGGCCATCCTATCCTCATGGCCGTTGACATGAAGTCCCTTTTCCGTATCCTTCATGACTTTTTCCGCTTTTTGCAGAAAATCCTGATCCGGCGGCCTATTTAAATCAAAAGTACAAGAATGGCAAAAATCAAAAATATATGTACTTTGAGGGTGGGAGAAACGGATCGTTTTGCTGCCCAGCCGGGTTACTTCCCATTGCTTCATCTTTTCCTACCTGCATCTTCATTCATTTTATTCTGATTCATTCTGCTGTCTATTTTTCAATAAGCTCATGCATAATTTTCTTTAATTGGTCCAGCTTTACCTGAGCCTGCTCCCGGTCTTCGCCGGCCACGGAATAATAAATTTTCAGCTTAGGTTCCGTCCCCGAGGGCCGTACAGCCACCCAGGCCTCTTCTTCCAGCACAAAGCGCAGTACGTTCTCCTGAGGCAAACCATATAAACCTAAACTGTAATCCTCCACCGCCCTTACCGCCGGCAGAGCTGTTTCGCCGGATTGCCGCAGGCTATCCATAAAGCCGTCCATTTTCATCTGGCCTTCCCGGCCCCGGAAGGTAAAGGTATCTAAGGCATCCAAATAATAACCGTAAGTTTGATAAAGCTCTTCCAGCCTGTCCACCAGTGTTTTGCCCCGGGCCAGCCAATAAGCCGCCGCCTCACAAAAAATCAGAGCCGCACCTATTGCATCCTTATCTCTGGCATAATCGCTTACCAGAAAGCCATTGCTTTCTTCATAGCCGAAAACAAAGGTCTCTTTTTCCGCCGCCGGGGCCAGCTCTGCCAGAATATTCATTTGCTCACCGATATATTTAAAGCCCGTCAGCGTTTTAATAATCTTCAGACCATAAGCCTCAGCGATTCTCTCTCCCAAGGTTGACGTCACTATTGTATTAATGAATACTCCTTGAGAAGGCAGGCTGTCTAAAGCCTTTTTGCGGGTCAACAGGTAATCAGCCAGCAAAACACCGATCTGGTTGCCGGTCAGGTTTTTAAAATTCCCTTCATGAAAAACCGCAGCCCCCAGCCGGTCGGAATCGGGATCCGTGCCCAGCACTACGTGGGCCTTGGATTTAAGCGCCAGCTCCATAGCCATCACCAAAGCTCTGGTATCCTCGGGATTAGGCTGCAAAACCGTGGGAAAATCGCCGTCAGGGTACTTCTGCTCAGTAACGACTTTAACCTGAGAAAAACCTGCCGCCGCCAAGGCTTGCCTGACGTAGAGATTACCCGCTCCATGCAGGGGGGTATAAACGATAGATAAGGCCTCTTTTATATCTTTATCCTCCAGCAAAGCTTCACCTTCGATCTGCCGGAGAAACTGCTGTGGTACTTCATCTTTCAAAAGCCGGATTTTACCCTCAGCCACCAAAGCTCCCCAGTCCTCTTCCGGCAAAGGGCAAAGCAAAGGCAGCTCCCTGATTAGGGCCATTAAAGGCTCCGCCTCTTTCGGCACCAACTGACAGCCGGCGGCGTTATACACCTTAACACCGTTATATTCCTTCGTATTATGGCTGGCCGTAATGACTAGGCCGGCGTCAGCCTCCAACTGCCTTACGGCATAAGAAAGCACCGGCGTAGGGGTGGGCTCTGCAAATAAGCAGGCCTTAATCCCCTCCTCCGCCAGAATCATGGCCGTCAGCTTCCCATATTCCCAGGAATTATGACGGGTATCATAGGCAATAACCACGGTTTTTGCGGTTTTTGCAGACTCTGCGGCCTTTGCCTCAGGAAGTTTGCCGGCTGCCTGATTTTCCTCTTGATGAAGCCACTGAGCCAAACCCCGGATCGCCCGCCCAAGAGTGTAGTAATTGATTCTGTTATTGCCCGGCCCCATAATCCCCCGCATACCGCCGGTGCCAAAAGCCAACTCCTGGCCAAAGGCTTCCGCCTGCTCCTTTTTGTCCGTTATCCGGCGGATTTCCTGCTTCAATGCTTCCTGTACATAAGGGCTGTCCAGCCAGCTTTGTAAATTCTCAATATAGCTCATCGTTATTCTCACCTCTTCTGATCCACATGGCTAAAAGTCTGCCCTCATCCCAGCTAATCCAGGCCTTGTCTGCCATCAGCTCATTGCTGATGCCCAAAGGAAATGTGCTGACGTACCGGCCGCCTTGGGGCTGATATTTTAACCCGATATTCTTAAAGCCCGTCACTTCCGGTGTAAGAGCAAAAAACGAGAGATAATCTCCTTTTTCACCATCAATCCATTGGCCCCGCTGGGGCAAAAATATACGTACATCGCCGTCTTCAAGTATTACCGCCGGCCTGGCCGTCTCCAATCCTCCGTATCTCTGGTGGAACTCTGGCTCAAACACCAGCTGCAAAAGCATAATATTGGCGTAGCTATGATCCGGCCGGCCTCCCAAAGCCCCCCAGACCCGTATGTCCTCATAACCCTGCTCCAGGGCCTCCTTTAAAACCAGGCTGCTGTCCGTATCGTTTTTTTCCGCTGCTACCCTCCGGAACCGGCAACCCCCTTCTTCTAAATGCTTTATCTCAGCGGCAGTCAGGGAATCCAGATCGCCATAGACCTGCTGAGGCATTATGCCTAAGTTCAACAAGTGCCTGGCGCCGCTGTCGGCGATGAATAGCTGATCCGCTTCATTAAGACGCTGCCGGAATAAGGCCATATCTTTTATGGCGCCGCCCAGCACCACCATACAAGTCTTTTTCATCCTGTTCTCCTGTATTTTTATCTCCTTGGCATCGCCGTCAATATTTCCTATCCCGCTCCTGTATTTCCTGTAAAAAAGTAATATAGCGCTGATAGCGTCCTTGGTCGATGCCTTTATCGGCAACGGCTTGCTGCACGGCACAATCTTGCTCCTGGTGGTGAAGGCAAGAGCGAAAACGGCAGTGTTCCCGGTAGAGAGCAAATTCCTGGTAATAATTCGCTAGTTCTGCCCCGCCAACTTTTTCCGGCAAAAATATCTGGCTAAAACCAGGGGTATCTGCCACCCAGCCGCCTACGCTAAGGGGCAGCCACTCCACATGGCGGGTAGTGTGCTTGCCTCTGCCTAGTTTATCACTGAGGTCTCCCGTCTTCAGCAGGATTCCCGGCTCCACCTGATTAAGCAGGCTGGATTTGCCCACACCGGAGGGGCCGGCTAAAACCGTAGTTTTACCGGCTAAATGTAAGGACAAAGCTTCAACGCCTTGTCCGCTTAAAGCACAGGTAGCTAGCTGAGTTATGCCGGCTGCCTCATAAGGAGCCGTCAATTCTTTTAGCTTGCTATCCTTAGCCAAGTCTTCCTTATTCCAGCATAATAAGGGTTCTATGCCTTCCGCTAAAATCATGATCAATAAGCGGTCCAGAAGCCACAGGTCCGGCTGGGGCCAATCAACGGCCAAAACCACCAATGCCTGATCCACATTGGCCACCGGCGGCCGCAATAACCGGTTGCGGCGAGGCAGCACTTCTTCTACAACGCCCTTTAGTTTAGCTTCATCCACGGTGGCAAATGCCACTAAATCTCCGGCCAGCACCTCTTGTTTTTCACGGCGAAAACGCCCCCGGAGCCGGCATTCCCAAAGGCTTTTTCCTGTATTGTGATCTTCCTGAATGTAGTAAAAGCCGCCAAAACCCTTCAATACCCGGCCCTGACGCAACCCTGCTTTTTGACCTTCCTCGATAATTGCCATCTCCTCGGTTTTATTCCCATTATCTCTATCACTGATCAGCGGGAGGGGCCCGGCCCCAAACTTACAACAATATCAATAGGCGTTCCTATCTGCATCTCCGTATCCGGCGCCGGCGTCTGCCGGATAATCGTATCCTTGGCATAATCCCAGCTCATCTCATAACTGGTATAGCCAAACTCGATACCCAGGGAACGGGCAGCCTCCTGAGCTTCGGTAATCGGCATACCTAAGAAAGATTGGACCTTTACCATTTCGATTACCGGCCCCAGACTGATAATGATGTCCACTTTCTCTCCCGCCTTCAACGGAGTGCCTGCCACAGGGTTTTGGCCCATAATAATGCCTTCCGGTGTTTTGCTGTCATTGATGGTCTCCACTTTACCCAGTTCCAGGCTGGCGTTGCCTAAGGCGATAACTGCCGCCTGCTGGGTCTGCCCGATAAGATAAGGTACGGGGCGGGTAGCCGGCCCTTTGCTCAGCGTAAGCCGTATGGTGCTGCCGGGCTTAACCGGTGTGGCGGCTATGGGATCCTGAACAGCCACATGATCAAGAGGAATACTCTCTCTGACTACTTTATCTTCCGATATTATACCCTTCAGCCCGCTGGCTTCCAGCTCCTGTAAGGCCTGCTCCTGGGTCTTGCCCACTACGGCGGGCACTTCCACATCAGCAGCCGGCGAATACAGGAGATTGGACACATACATGCCTAAAGCCAAACCGCCGGCAGCCAGGCCCACAAAAATTAAAATCACCAGAAAAACCGGCAAGGGCTTCTTGCCGTTTTTGCCTTTACCGCTGCCGCCTTTAACGGCGGTCTTCCCGGTGCTCTTTGGAGCGTTTTTTACACCGCCAGCCATAAGCTCCTCCTGCTCCCTGAGGCCCATGCCTTTAATTTTAGACAAATCGTCGCCGGATAACGTATCCTCAAAATGATCTATCTCCGGCTCGCGGGCGTAAAGCAAGCGGTTATTAAAGCAGGCCTCCCGCAAATCATCCTTCAATTGCAGCGCCGACTGATAGCGCCGCTGGGGATTGCGGTCCATGGCTTTAAGAATCACCTGCTCCAAGGCCTCGGGCACCGCCACATCAGGATTGGCCGCCCCCGGCGCCACGGGATCCTGCTGGATTTTCTGCAAAGCCACACTAATGGGAGACTCGCCTTCAAAGGGAAGCTTGCCCGTGGCCATTTCGTAAAGCAATACCCCTAACGAGTAAATATCGGAGCGATGATCCGCCAATTCCCCCTTGGCCTGTTCCGGAGATAAATAATGAACAGAACCCATAATATTGCCGGTATGGGTTACGGTAGCTTCGCTGGCCGCCCGGGCGATGCCGAAATCCGTCACTTTGATTTGACCGTCGGAGCCCGCAATAATATTGTGGGGCTTAATATCCCGATGAATAATGTTCTTATGGTGTGCATAATAAATAGCATCGCAAATTTGCGCGGCAATAGGGTAAATCTCCCGGGGCTCAAAAGGCTTATCCCGGCTCTGCAGCAGTTGTTTGAGATCCCGGCCTTCCACCAATTCCAGCACTAAATAGTAAACGTCCTGATCCTGGCATACGGAATAGATCTTAACGATATTGGGATGATCCAGTCCCGCCACCGCCTGGCCTTCCCGGCGAAAGCGGGCTACAAATACGGGATCGCCTACATACTGCTCCCGCAGCATCTTTATGGCCACCGTCCGGTGTTTCACCAGGTCTGTAGCTCTAAAAATCAGAGACATACCGCCACTGCCGACTAACTCTTCGATTTGGAAGCGATTATTCAGCACAGTACCCAGCTGAATCATTGCCCAGCCTCCTCTGCGATGAGAACGGCAGTAATGTTATCCAAGCCGCCCCTTTCTTTGGCCGCTTCGATCAAAAGAGCAACTTTTTCATCTAAAGTCAAATCCGCCGCTGTAACCAGAGCGTACATTCTTTCATCTTCTACCATATTATATAAGCCGTCGGTGCATAACAGCAGATACTCTGCCTCCTCTGCCGCCACCTGGCTCCATTCCGGCTGAACATATTCATCGCCGCCCAAAGCCCTCGTCAGCACATTGCGGTGAGGATGCACCTTAGCCTCCTCCGGTGTGATACTGCCCTGAGCCAGCAACTCTCCCACCAAGCTATGGTCTTTGGTCAAGGAATAAATACCCTTTTGATTGACGACGTAAGCCCGGCTATCCCCTATGTGAATTACCAGCCAGCGGCTATCATGATAAAAAGCTAAGACTAAAGTAGTGCCCATCCCTTCCAGCATCTTTTCTTTAGCCTCTTCTAAAATTCTCGTATTGGCAAGAGCCAGGGCTTTTTCTACCCTGGCCTGATCCAAGCTATCTAAACTTGCCAGTTCCTGCTGCAAAACATCTATGGTAATGGTGCTGGCTTGCCGGCCTCCGGCATGTCCTCCCATGCCGTCAGCCACAGCGTAAGCCATCTGTGCCGGTAAAACCAAGAAGTTGTCTTGATTCTCTTTGCGCACCAATCCCACATCGGTCTTGCCCGCCGACCTAAAGGTCATATCTTCACGCTCCCTGATCCTGATCTCAGCTCAAGCATCTATCGCCTCGTTATAACGCCGCAAATTCATAAAGTCTATAAAAGTATTTTAATTCCCTAGGCGCAAAATGGCAAGTGCCAATTACCCCTTGTCCGCTTCACCCTTGCTTTTTCCCTTCTTTTCGGCAGTATCCTCCTGAATTTGGCAACTTTGCAGCTATTTATGTGTAGACTTTAATTCTTTACTTGATTTATTACTAAATTAATAGCATAATATTTTAAAGGTACAATCCACCGGAAAGGATGAGGTTCTCTTGAGAGCTCGCATATATACGATGAATAACAGCTTCATCCTGGAAACTAAAGCTGTTTATAAACGGGAAGAAAACACGGTTTATCTCAGGGCCGATATGGATATCCAGTCCAAGGGCGATGAGTTTCTCGTTCATTATACCGATGATAATCAGGGAGTCTTTGATTTCCGTTGCGCATATAAGGGCTCTACCCGGGATAGTCTCCAATACATCATTGCCTTGCAGGTTTTAGATACCCTTAAGTTCATCCAGCGCCGTAAAGATGTAAAAGTCAAGACCAATATTCCGGTAAATATCGTTCTTTTAGATTTTGACGGCAAAGTCCGCATTGATCCCCAGACCCAAACAGCGGTGCAGATGCGTGCCAGCTTACGGGATATCAGCGCCGGCGGCATCATGGTGGGCACAGAAAACCATTTGGAAATAGGTCAGAAACTACTGATCCCCTTTGATAAAGGTACTGCTCCCATCCTGCTTACTGCTCAAGTGCTCCGGGAACAGCCTCCCTATCAAGACGAACGGCGTTACGGCTGTCAGTTTGTCAATATGAATCACAGTAAAGAATCGATTATCCGGGAATACGTGTTTCGGCTGCAATTGGCCGGCAAAAACAAAGCTGTGCAACCAAATGACATATGAGATCATAAGCTTGGCAAAATAGAAAACCTCTTCATGGACAAAATGGCATGCTGACAGGCTGCCAGAAATCTGCTGAAGGGGTTTTTTTTTCAATATTATGTGCTAAACTTAAAGACAAGAATCTGATGATTATTCAAAAGCATCCATAAAATATGATAGTAAAGGAGATTCCTCCATGAAATTTGTCAAATCAGCTGTTTGTATCCAATGCGGTGAGGAACATCATGCCCTGCCCAGCCTTACTACCTGCCGTCAATGCGGCGGTCTCCTGGAGATCCTTTATGATTATCCGGCTATAGCCGCTAATTTAAGCAAACAAGACTTGGCTGCCCGCCAGGACAACACGATGTGGCGCTTCCGGGAGTTTCTGCCTGTGGCAGAAGAAAGCGTGGCTGCCGGTCTGTTCAGCAGCGGCCTGCGGGTTGGGGGCTCTCCCCTTTATCCCGCCAAGGCTCTGGGCGGCCATCTGGGCTTATCCTCCCTCTTTATCAAAGACGACGGCCTTAATCCAACTGCCAGCCTCAAAGACCGGGCTTCCGCTCTGGCCGTGATTAAAGCTATCGAAGCCGGGGCAGACACCATCGCCTGCTCCTCCACCGGCAACGCCGCTTCTTCCTTAGCCGGTAATGCCGCCGCCAGGGGTCTGAAGACCTTCATCTTCGTTCCCTCCCGGGCGCCCAAAGGCAAGGTTGCCCAATTGATGATGTTCGGCGCCAAAGTCATCAGCGTAGAAGGCAGCTACGAAGACACCTTCCGGCTTTCCGCAGAAGCTATTGACCGCTGGGGCTGGTACAACCGCAATGCCGCCATCAACCCCTATATGCTGGAGGGCAAAAAGACTGTGGCTTTGGAAATTGCCGAACAATTAAATTGGCAGGTTCCCGATTACGTAGCCATTTCCGTAGGGGACGGCTGCACCATCGCCGGTGTTTGGAAAGGCTTTAAAGATTTGTATGAGACCGGCTTTATTGACAGGCTGCCCCGGCTGATCAGTGTTCAGGCCGCCGGCTGTTGCCCCATCAATAATGCCGTAGACGCCGATTCGGAAACATTGATCCCCATGGAAGAAAATACGTTAGCCGACAGTATTGCCGTAGGGGTCCCCCGCAATTTCCTGAAAGCTGTCAGAGCAATTAAAGAATCGAAAGGCATCACCGTCAACGTCAGCGACCAGGAGATTCTGGAAGCTATGGCCTTGCTGGGTAAAACTCAAGGCGTATTCGGCGAGCCCGCCGGCGTCACCGGTACCGCCGGCCTGATCAAGGCCTTGGCCCAAAAACAGATTCCTGCCGACGCCACCGTAGTCAGCGTGGTTACCGGCAACGGGCTGAAGGATATTGCCAACGCCATCAATGCCGCCGGCCAGCCTCTGCTGCTGCCGCCGGATTTGAAGCGGCTGGCTGGTGAGTTTCAGAACTTGGGCTGGCTGTCCTGATTGAGGAGAAGATACCTTGAAAGAATATGCGCTGCAGATTACTGCTTGCTGGATTGTAAAGAATGAGGAAAAAAATATTGCCTCTTCCCTGGAAAGTGTAAAAGCCATCGCCGATGAGCTGATTGTTGTGGATACGGGCTCCCTAGATAAGACCATGGACATAGTCGCTGATCTGGGGGCACAAGTTCACCATTTTCAATGGACCGGCGATTTCTCGGCAGCCCGCAACTATGCTTTATCCCTGGCTAAAGGGGACGTTTTGATCTTTTTGGATGCCGATGAATATTTTGAGCCAAAATTAGAAGCTTTTCATAAACAAAAAATTGCCGCCGCCTTCCAAGACCCCGAAATTGAAGGGCTGAAGACCGATCGCCTTGACATTGATCAAAACACCGGGAAAATCTTAGCCCAGGGCAGCAATTTGCGGATTTTCCGGAACCATCGGGGCTGTTTTTTCCAAAACAGCATCCATGAAATTATCCTTAACGGCCAGGGACGTCCCCTGATTACTGCCGAACTGGCAGACTGCCGGATTATTCATACCGGCTATTCCCCGGAGATTTATGTGGCCAAAATGAAAAGAAATATCGGCTTTCTGGCAGAGGCTTTAACCAAAGCCTCTGATTCCTATGAGCGTTTTCGCTTGCATTGCTACCTGATGCGGGAGCATAAAACCATCGGGGAGCACGGTAAAGCTTTTCAGTATCTCTTGGAAATACTGCCTCACCGGGAATTTTTAGAAAGGCTCTGCGGTGATTACGGCAAGCTTTTTATCGAGCAGCTTCACCACATGATCAATCTGGCCGCCGCCTATCGTCATAAAGCAAGCCGGCTCTATCTCCAAAAGACTCTCTTTGCCTTAATCCCCAAGCATTACCGGGAATTTAACGGCACCGCCGCCATTGATTTATATTATCAGCTATTATTCGATTACAGAGCAGACCGGTTTTTGATGAATTTTGATGAAATCATGACGGAAAACAGCAATAAAAACTATGCTCCCGGCCAGCAATTGAATACCTATGATCTATTGCTCTATCAGCAAGCCGCTCTGGAAATGTGGCTGCGGGGACAAAAAACCAAGGCCCTTGACTATGCCGTCAAAGGTCTCAGCAACAAAGACTATTTTAAGCAAAGCACTTTTGCCGTTTTACTAAATTGCCTGAAAGGTCTGCCCCCGGAAAACATTCTGGCCTTTCTGAACAAAATCTTTGATCCCCAGGATCAGGCCCTTAGAACCTTGATTAAAGAAGGCTTGATCCATGAAGGCTATAACCCCCTCTTCCTCTATTATCAGAAAAAACTCATGGACGCCGGCCTGGCTACCAAGGGAGATTACATTTATCTGCTGGTGGTGGCCGGCAAATACGATCAGGCCCGGCAATACGCCTTGGAATTGATGGCAGAACCCCCAGGCGAGACCGGCCGGAGCTCATCGAATCACTCCGCTGCCGGCATGGGGCTGCTGCTTTGCTGTCTTTGCAGCGGTCAGGCAGATTTCGGCTTTGGTCAAGATCAGTTGGAGTTATGGGGGGAATACGGCAAATATGCTGAAGCTTTTTATCGACACCGGCCCTTACCCCTTGTAACCGAAGAGGATTTATCTGTTTTGGAAAGGCTTTATCCTTTAATCGCCTTTGCCGGAGGGCTTGCCGCTGCCGACAAATTCCGCAGCCTTTTTCAGCAGGATCAAAGAGCCTGCTTCATGGTAAAAGCCGCTCACTGCCTAACCAATGAACTTTATGGAGAACTGTTAAATGAATCTATACCGGCAGGCTGCAGCCAGGACTTAGCGGTGCAATTGTGCCAGGCTCAGTGCTGCCTGGCTTTGCGGGAGCAGGAACGGGCTTTTGCGATTCTGGAGGCCCTGGTTTTGGCTCACCAGTTTAATGATCAGCTATTTAACCTTCTATTCCTTTTGGCTGAACAAAGCCCGCCGCCTCTGGGGCAGAAAGCCCTTGCTATATATAACAACTACCGGCAGATCTACGACGAAATCACGGATCTTCAGGATATGATAAATACCGGCCTTCCCTTATCCGGCCAAAGCGCCTCACAAATGCGTACATTCAAGAAAATGAAGCTGGGCCAGCTTGATCAGCTAATCAAGGAAGAAAAGAATCAGCCTGCGGTCCCGGCATTGATGGAACTTTGGGAAAAAGCCATCCCCTTATACGAAGAGCAACAATTGCTCTGCCCCGCTATTCAAGCTGCAATCCGGCTGCTGGCCCATAGCTGCCGGCAGGAGGTCACTTTGGAGAAACTGGGTTTCTTATTCGCCGCTATAGGCAACAAGGACCTGGCTGGTAAGTTAAGGTTAAGGGCTTTAAGTAAAGAAGAAAAGGAGCTCGGTAATGAAAATATCCGCCTGCTGGATTGTTAAAAACGAAGAAAACAATTTGCCCCGCTCTTTGGAGAGCGTAAAAGCCATCGCCGATGAGCTGATCGTTGTGGATACGGGTTCACAAGACAAGACCATGGACATAGCCCGGTCATTTGGGGCAAGGGTTGAGCCCTTTGCCTGGACCGGGGACTTTGCTGCCGCCCGCAATTATGCCTTGTCTTTTGCCAGCTTTGAATTGATCATCTTTCTCGACGCCGACGAGTTCTTCTCTCCCTCCCTGCAGGAAACAGACCGCCAAAATCTGGAGTCCATTTTTGCCAATCCTGCCATTGAAGCACTGATGATTAAGCGTACAGACATCGACCCCAGCAATGATAAGGTAATCACTACAGGAGTCAACCAGAGAATTTTCCGCAATCATAGTCAATTATTCTATCAGTCCCCTATCCATGAATCTTTGAAAAAAAAGCTGCCTTCAGGCAAATGGGATTCTCCTGCCACCGCTATTACCCAAAAGCTGAACATCAACCATACAGGTTACCATCCTGATCTCCTGCAGGAAAAAGCCGGCCGCAATCTGGGAATTCTCAAAGAGGCCCTGGCTTCGGCTCAGGATCCCTTTGATACTTTCATTTATCATTCTTATTTAATGCGGGAATATAAAGTGGCCGGCGATAATGAAAAAGCTTTCTTTCATTTAAAATATATGCTGGAACATCCCGAGCATCTTGAGCCGGCCTGCCGGTTTTATAAAACCGGCTTTCTCCAGCGGGTCTATTATGCCTTGGATTTGGGTCTTCTCCAGCGCCGTCAGACCAGCAGAAAACAATTATGGGATGCCTTTATTCCCGTTGTCCAGCGGCTGCATCCTGAGGAAGAGGGCAAAACCATTGATTTGTACTATCAGGCCCTATTTAGTCTTCAGCCGGAGAGGTTTTTACAGGAATATGAAGGCCTGGCCGGTCAAATACCGGATTTGATGACAGATATGGATGCTCAGTACCGCCGGTCTTTATTCGTCATCCTGCAGAACGCCGCCGACCTCTATTGGTTGGAAGGCAGAAAAGAGCTGGCCTTTGAGCTTCTGCTGAAATTTTTAATACAAAGCACCTTTTATAATCAACACGGTTTTACTATACTGATGGATTGCTTACGGGGCCAGCCTTTAGACCAGGTCATTAGTTTCTTACAGCAGCTTTTTGATTTCAGTCAGCCGGAGCTTTATGAGCATTTGTTGCCGGCACTGAAAACCGACCATTGGCGGCAGTTGTTCCTCTATGTGCAAAAAAAGCAGCTAGACCAAGGAAAACTGTCAAAAACCGAATTCCTCTATCTGCTGCTGCTGAATAAAAAATATGAGCAATTAAGCACCCTGGCCTTATCAATCGAAACTCCGGAATTGCAGGCTGAAATTAGCTATCAGCTATTTTTAGCCGCTGTTTGCAGCGACGGCCGGCTTTTTTATGAAAAGCACCAACCGCAACTGGAGGAATACGCTCACATACTGGATACCTATTTCTCCGGCGGGGCCTTAGAGGGCTTGACCGTTAGGGATACCGCCGTCTTTCAGCAATGCTATCACGATATAGCCTTTGCTGCCGGCTTACCCATTGCCAATAAGCTGGCCCAGGTCTTTTCTGTTCATCCGTTGATCTGTTATGTAACAAAAGCCAGGAACCACCTGAGCAATTATCGTTATGAGGACCTGCTTAGAGAAGACACTGCCGGTTTACCCGAGCAGGATTTTATCAGTTCCTCTCTTTTATGCGAAAGCTTGATTCGCCTCTCTCACTTTGATGAGGCTTTGGCGCTTTTAAAACCTTTCCTTGCCTGGGAAGTTTATGAGGGTAAGCTTTTCCAGCTTTTATTCGTCATCAGCCGCCTGGCTCCTGCGGATATAGCTTCGGAAGCCCGCCAGCTCTATGATCAATTTCTGCCTATAGCAAATGAAGTCACTGACTTACAGGATATCTGCACTACAGGATACCTGCCGAAAGCCAAAGGCAATAAAGCGGAACGCTTTTATCAAAAATTAAAGCCCGCTGTCTTTGAGCAATTGCTTCAAGAGGAGGCCAAGGCCAAGCTTACGCCGAAACTGCGGCAGCAGCTAAGCCAAGCCGCTTCTGTTCTGGCTGCCGGCGGCTCCCTGGCAGAGGCTGTCCAAGCCCGGCTGCGGCTGGCTGCCCATGACCGGGCAGATAAGGAAAATTGGGCTGCTTTATGCGCCCTTCTGGAGCAGTTGGGCAATAGTTCCCTGGCTAAGGCTATTGCAGGAAATTAGGATTAAAACTAAGCTACAAAAAAAGCTTTCACCAATTTATTTGATCGGTGAAAGCTCTTCAAATCTTGGTTTGCCTTTTTGATATATTATGGTATAATTTGGATATAGGAACTGTTGCTTGGCGGTTTTTCCCTCTCATTAGCGAATAATGAGAGGGGGTGACAGGTATGGAAATAACCTTGATGGAGTTATTAAACTTCTGTTTGGTTATGCTAGCCTTCGCTTCCTTGTTGTTGAACAACAAGAGAAAAAAATGACCGCCTGATAAACAGGCGATCATCACTCACTTGAGGGACTGACCGCCCTACCAAAAGCGGCAGTTCCTATACTAGTTATATCATAGCATCAACCATCTTATACTTCAAGAGAAAAATATGTTTTTCATTACTGCTGCTAGAGCAAACCCGATAAAAAGGCCGCCCCGAAGGACGGCCTTTCGCTACGCTGAAATAAGGTAATCTTATTCTCGTCGTATAATCTTTTGAGACTACTGGAGCAGCTGCAGGATGGACTGAGGCTGCTGATTGGCCTGAGCCAGCATAGCCTGAGCAGACTGGGTCAGGATGTTCATCTTGGTGTATTCCATCATTTCCTTAGCCATGTCGGTATCACGGATCCGGCTGTTGGCAGCGGTCATGTTCTCGGCAGTGGTTTCTAAGTTGTTGATGGTGTATTCCAGACGGTTCTGCAGAGCACCCAGGTTAGCACGGTTGGTGGAAACCTTGTTGATGGCGCCTCTGATGGTTTTGATAGCTGCACCAGCAGTTTCCTGAGTGGATACATCCAAGCCTTTAATTCCCAGACCATCGGACTTCATGTTCTCTACGGAAACCGTAACCTTATTGAAGGCGTCATTGGTGTCGCCTACCTGCAAGGTTAAGCCGCCGCCGGACATAGCCTTATTGACGGCAGGAGTATCCAAGCCCAAGCGAACAGTCAAATTGCTGCCTGTCACATCGGAGAAGCTGATATCAACACCGGTGTTGTTGGTAATCTTCAGATTGCCATCATCGCCCACTTCTACTTCAATATCAGCAGCTGTGTAAGTACCGACGCTGCCTAAAGCAGTATTAGCTCTCGTAACGGCCTCATGAAGGGCAGCCTCGACCATATCAGCCACGGCCTGCAGATTATCCGTCGAATTTATTGCACCGGCGGTAACCAGAACCTTAGTATCACCAATTTTGATGTACATTTCATCAGAAGCAGCAACAGTCATGCCGGCTTCCTGATCACCCATAACTTCGCTGTCACTATTGACAAAACCATAGGTGCTAAGCACGGAATCAGTGCCAAGATCAAATCCACTGACGCCGGCATTGCCTTTGGTAGAGCCGCTTTGGATAGCCAGCACACCCTTATCGTCAATGGATACCTTCACATGAGCAACGTCGGCGCCGCTAGCGCTGATAGAACTATTGATCGCCTCCTCCAAAGCCTTGGTAACCTTATCCTGAATCTCTTTGGTCATGGTGGGGTTGGCAGGATTAGCAGTGGTATCATAATTGCCGCTGATGATGGCCTTAGCCTCATCACTCATTTTGCTCCAGTCAACGGTGATGGACTGGCCGTCAATGTTGATAACATCTGTTTCGTTGAAATCAATGCTCGAAAGATCAGCCTTCGTTACATCTGTAGCAGCACCAGGTTTTACCGTAGGATTCTTCACATCCAGGATCTTACCGCCGATGATTTCATTTTTGCCTACGGTGCCTTTGGCAGCCAGGTTGCCGTCGATCAGGTTGATGCCGTTGAAGTTGGTGGAATCGCCGATACGGTCGATTTCCTTGATCAGAGCATCCAGCTCGCCCTGGATAGCTTCACGGTCAACTTCGTTCTGAATGGTGCCGTTGGCAGATTTGGTAGCCAGAGTAACCATACGGTTCAGCATTTCATGAACCTCAGTCAAAGCGCCTTCAGCGGTCTGTACGAGGGAGATGCCGTCCATGGAGTTGGCAGAAGCCTGCTCCAGGCCTTTGATCTGAGCCTTCATCTTTTCGCTGATAGCTAAGCCGGAAGCATCGTCGCCAGCTCTGTTGATCCGGAAACCGGAAGCCAGTTTCTCAATGCTCTTGCCCACTTTGGTGTTGTTCTGATTCAGCTGACGGTTGGCGTTCATCGCCATGACATTAGTTCTTACTACGATACCCATTACAAATACCTCCTTGTTTTATCTTCGGGGAATTCCTTTTCCCCGTTTATTTGCTTGCTCGACCTCTGTGGCCGCAGGGGCCAAGCCTATTGAAGGGTTCCGGCTAAGGGGCCCTCTTCCTTCCCCCTTCAATCATGATTATTGCACTAAGCGACAAATCCACAACGGCTTCTCATTATTTTTTGAGAAAAGATAAATTAAAATTTTTTCTGTTTTCCTGAAGAACAAAATAGAAAAGGACTGCCCCTTTAATTTTGCTGCTGCATCTCTTTCGTATTGTGGATGCTGGAGGACGCAGCGGCAAAGGAGGGCACTGAAAAAGTCGCTTCCCATCCAGCCCTGTGTACAAAAAACGAGATATTATGTGTATTTGCCTTAGCTAACTGCCCGGAATTTCAAGTTTTGTCACATTGAGCACTGTCCTTTGCCTACATCTAGTGTCTAAGTAGAATTGAAATACCTATTTCAACAGAGTGAACCCCATAATACTTCAAACCTGCTAATAATAGTCAAGCCCTTTTTAGCTGTTTTTGAAAGAAAAAAAGGGAGCTAAGTATTGACATTTTGGGACATAACAAAGTAGAGTGGTTAGAAAGGGAAAT
>JBCFAO010000047.1:0-30643 GCA_038562165.1 Clostridiales bacterium
TGTACAATGGTTCTCACAAGGGGCAGCCTCCTTTGGTGTTTAATGGTTTTTGCGACTTTATTAAACCACATTTTACTGCCTCTTGTTTATTTTTTTATCCTACATCTATTTTACACCGAGCGGATTCATTCAATTTATTCGCCAAAAAAGCAGGGAATATTTTTGGCAACTTGTTTAAAAAAATCGGTTGTCAGTTTGACAAGGTGACAACTTATCGTTATAATAAAAACCACTAATGTTGTCACTTATGGGTAAGGGAAAGGAGTTGGAATAATGAGAAAAATGAATAAAATCGGGGGATTGATTTTAGTATTCATGCTGTTGGCAAGCAGCCTGGTGGGATGCGCCCCCTCACAACAAGCAAAAACCTTGAGCTTCGCCGATGTGGGCTGGGATTCGATCTTATTCCACAACGCAGTGGCGGGAACGGTGGCCGAGGCCGTATTTGGCTACCAATGGACAGAAGTATCCGGCAGTACGCCTATCACCCATGAAGCGGTGAAAAAAGGCGAGATTGACGTACACATGGAAGTATGGACGGATAACCTTGCCAACTATAAGACTGATATTGAGGCAGGGGCCTTAAAAGAATTGAGCGTCAATTTTGATGATAACGCTCAGGGACTTTATGTACCCCGCTATGTGATCGAAGGCGATGCCGAACGGGGCATTGAGCCCATGGCGCCGAATCTGAAAACGGTGGCGGATCTGAAGGATTACGCCTATCTGTTCAAGGATCCCGAGGATCCTGCCAAGGGCATTATCTACGGCGGCATTGCAGGCTGGGAAATCACCGAAATCATCCACAAGAAGTATCTTTATCACGGCCTGGATGCAACCTACAATTATATCGAGCCGGGTACCGATGCCGCCACCAGCGCCGTACTGGTAGCGGCCTACGACAGGGGCGAACCGGTGGTAGCCTATTATTGGGAGCCTACCTGGCTGCTGGGCAAATACGATTTTATTCTTCTTGAGGACGATCCCTACGACCCGGAGTTATACTTTGAAGGCAAGACTGAGTGCCCCTCAGTCCGTGTCACCGTCTGCACAAGCAACGATTTTTATGAAAAGGATCCGGAATTCGTGGCCTTCCTGTCCAAATACCGCACCTCCTCGTCCCTGACCAGTCAGGCCCTTGCCTACATAGAGGAAACCGGCGCCGACTATAAAGCGGCAGCCCAGTGGTTTTTGAAGGAAAACCGCGATATAGTTGAAACCTGGCTTACAGCGGAACAGGCCGATAAGCTGTATGCGGCCATTGAATAGGAGAGAATATGAATTGGCTATTTGATTTTCCTTTCATAGTCAGGATAAATACGGATGCCATAGACAGGGCGGTACGCTCCTTTGCCGCCAGCCACGCTGCCTTCTTCGGCGGCATCAAAGGGGGACTTACCAATTTTGTGGGAGCCATCAACTGGCTGCTTAACCACATTCCCTGGTTTCTGTTGCTAGCCCTGGTGTTTTTCCTGGGCTGGAAAGGCCATAAGCGGCTTCGTTCCGGTATTGCTTACAGCATCCTGCTATGCATCATCGGCATGTTCGGCTTATGGGGCCTGATGAATTTGACCCTTGCCATTGTATTGGCCGGCGTTACCATTGCGCTGTTGCTGGGCTTGCCCATCGGCGTTTTGCTCTCCGGCTCCGACCGGGCCAATCAGGCGGCCCGGCCGGTGTTGGATATGATGCAAACCATGCCGGTTTTCGTTTATTTGATTCCGGCGGTCATCTTCTTTGGCATGGGATCAGCCTCCGCTGTCATTGCAACCGTCATTTATGCTATGGTGCCGGTTGTCCGCCTGACCAGCCTGGGAATCCGGCAGGTGGATGTGGAAGTGGTGGAAGCGGCCCGCTCTTTTGGCTCTACAAAAGCCCAGATGCTGTTTAAGGTTCAGGTGCCTCAGGCCCTGCCCACGATTATGGCCGGCATCAATCAAACGCTGATGATGGCCATGTCCATGGTGGTTACCTGCTCGATGATAGGCGCCCGGGGACTTGGCAACGAAGTGCTCATCGCAGTAAACCGGATTGAAATATCCCGGGGATTTATGGCCGGCAGCTCCGTGGTTATCCTGGCCATCCTTCTTGACCGCTTGACTCAAGGTTGGTTTTCGGGACGCAAAGATGCGGGGGATGAACAACAATGAGCGATATCATTATCGAAACAAAAAATATATCGAAGCTATATGGTCTGCGCCGTGAAGAAGCGGTGGAGCTGTTGCGCAGGGGCGCCGAAAAGGGCGAGGTACTGAAAAAAACCGGGGTAACCACTGCACTATATGATGTGAGCCTGCAGATCCCCCGGGGCAAGATCTTTGTAATCATCGGCTTATCCGGCTCAGGAAAGTCAACAATGGTTCGTTGCTTTAACCGTTTAAACCGTCCCACCTCAGGCTCAATTCTGTTTGACGGCGTCGATCTGCTGAAGCTCTCTAAACAGGAGCTGCGGGAATTTAGACGGCGCAAAGTAGCCATGGTTTTTCAGTCCTTTGGCCTGATGAGTCATCGCAATGTTCTGGGCAATGTAGCCTATGGGCTGGAGGTCGCCGGCATGGGTCGTGAAGAGCGGGAAAAGCGGGCCAGAGAGGCCATTGCCCTCGTAGGGCTGGAAGGCTGGGAAGAGGCCATGATCGGCAGCTTGTCCGGCGGTATGCGTCAGCGGGTGGGCCTTGCCCGGGCTTTAGCAAACGACCCGGAGGTGCTGCTGATGGATGAGCCTTTTTCCGCACTGGATCCGTTGGTGCGCAATGATATGCAGTTTGAGCTGCTATCCATTCAGCGCAAGCTGGGCAAAACCGTCATTTTTATTACCCATGACATAGACGAGGCCTTCCGGCTTGGCGATACGGTTGCCATCATGCGGGACGGACGCCTGATCCAGGTGGCCACTCCCGAGGGCATGAGTACAAACCCGGCGGACGAATACGTACGGCGCTTTATTGATTCCGCCGATAAGACAAAGGTTTTATCGGTGCGCAATATTATGATCACCCCGGTGAGCCTGATCAAACCCGGCGACGGCATCGATCATGCCCTCCGGGTAATGCGCAAGAATGAACTGTCTTCCGTTTATGCCGTAGACGGCCAAATGAAGCTAAAGGGCATCCTGACGCTGTCCGACGCCATGCGGGCCAAACGGGAAAGCCTGGACCTTTCCGAAATGATCGTAAAGGACATTCCCTCAACATCTCTTGAAGCTTCGGTGGAGGAGATTATACCGCTGGCAGCCGAATCCCACTATCCTTTGGCGGTTCTGGACAATGAGGGCCGCCTGCAGGGAATCGTAACCAAGGCAAGCGTCTTATCTTCCTTAATATAAGAACAAGGCAAATCTGGCAAGGCTGCTTAGCAGCAAAAAAGCCCGTCGCGAGACGGGCTTTTTGAGCGTGTTCTTTTTTATTCCTATATTCTTTATGGTTTTAGAAGTCCCTGCAAACCTGCAAAATCGAGCAGTCAGCTGGCACCAGTGCAATCAGCAGCGCTTACGGCCCTCAGGAGTAGGGCACTTGATCATGAAAATATCATCAATAATCTTATGGACCAACTCAGCTTCTGCCGTGTCCGCCAGAGTATAGTGAATCTCTTTGCCGATGCGGCGGTTGCTGATCAAACCGGAATGCTTTAACATCTTCAAATGGTGGGATACCGCCGGGGCGCTCATATTGATGGCGGCGGCTATGTTGCATACGCATTGCTCACTGTGGCACAAAATCCAAAGAATCCTCAGCCTGGTGCTGTCGCTGATCAGCTGAAATGTCTCTGCCACCCGCTGGAAGGCACCGGTCCCCGGCATGGACGCTAAAACTTTTTCTGCATCCTGGCCGTGATCATGAGGCAAATAGCCCCTTTCCGCTGTTGGGCTGGTCAACATCGATCCCTCCTAATATAAGCAAAATAACGCCGGCTCATTTGGCCAGCTTATCCAATATTTCATTAACCTCAGCCATCTTGGCCTGCTCGATTAATGGATCCCCTGAAGCAAAAGCCTCTTTCAGACAATGCTCCACATGGGCTTTCAAAACTTCCCGGTTGGCCTTGCGCAGTATGGACTCTGTAGCCATCAGCTGATTGGAAATATCGATGCAATACCGGTCCTCCTCCACCATCTTAAGCAAGCCATCCAACTGGCCCCGGGCCGTTTTTAACAGCCGGTCAATCATTTCACGTTTTGCCCTCATCATTAATCCCCTCTTACCCCCTTTACCGGATAGCAACTACTTCATATCCTGCATCTTCTACGGCAGCTTTCAGCACCTGGTCATCGACAGGGGTCGCCATTTCCACTGTGGCTGTTTTCTTCTCCAGATCCACCGCAGCTTTCACGCCGTCGATGCCGTTCAGCGCCTTCTCAACCCGGCCGGAGCAATGGCTGCAGCTCATTCCTTCGATCTCCATTTGTTTCATCATGTTACTTCCTCCTTTTCTTTCGTTTTCTTTGGTTATATTAACGGGTTCGCTCTCCTTAATGCTTGCTGTATCCGTCCCTTCGCTCTGCCGGATCACAGCCCCACCCTGGTCGCTGAACTTCGGTTTGAAAAACCGCAGCCGCAAAGCATTGGTCACTACGCTGACGGAACTGAAGCTCATGGCCGCCGCTGCAAACATGGGGCTAAGCTTCCAGCCCAGCCAGCCGTAAAACAGGCCGGCAGCCAAAGGAATGCCGATAGTATTATAAAAGAAAGCCCAAAAGAGGTTTTGCCGGATATTGCGCAAGGAAGCTTTGGCAAGCTGTATTGCCGTAACCCCATCCAAAAGGTCGCTCTTCATCAGTACGATATCCGCCGATTCAATGGCCACATCGGTACCGGCGCCAATGGCAATACCTACATCGGCCCGGGCCAAAGCAGGAGCGTCATTAATACCGTCGCCCACCATGGCCACCTTCCGTCCTTTTTCCTGGAGGAGGCGAATCTCTTTTTCCTTATCCTGAGGCAATACTTCAGCCACCACCCGGTCAATGCCCAACTGCTGCCGGACGGCTTCCGCCGTTTGCTTATTATCACCGGTCAGCAGCACCAGGTCAATGCCCATCCCCTTCATCGTCTGAATAGCCTGGGCGCTGGTGGCTTTCACCACGTCAGCTACGGCGATCAGGCCCAAAAGTCCTGCTTCGCCGGCGAAGAACAGAGGCGTTTTGCCTCCCTGGGCCAGCCGGCCGGCCTCCGCAAGGCCTTTGGCGCCGGCGCCGGCGGTTAGGTCAATGCCTTTAGCTTCCATCATCCGTTGATTACCGGCCCAGTAACGCTTGCCATTGATGGTGCCTTCGATACCCTGGCCGAAGACAGCCTGGAAATCCTCCACCGGCAAAACCGGCAACTCCTCTGCCCGGCCGGCTTCAACAATGGCCTCGGCCAAGGGATGTTCCGAGGGTTTTTCTAAGGAAGCGCCTAATGTCAATAGTTCTTTTTCGGGGGTCTCTCCAAAAGTAATAATATCGGTAACTTTCGGCTTGCCTTCCGTGATGGTGCCGGTTTTGTCCAGTACAACGGTATCAATGGAGCTGGCCCGCTCCAGCGCTTCGGCAGATTTGATCAAAATCCCCTGCTCCGCTCCCCGGCCGGTGCCAACCATAATAGCTACCGGTGTGGCCAGCCCTAAAGCGCAGGGGCAAGAAATAACCAATACGGCTACGGCGTTGGATAAAGCGAACTCCAAGGTGGCCCCGGAAAATAGCCATACCGCTCCGGTAATGACAGAAATGGCCATGACTATGGGTACAAAGATGCCGGAAATTTTGTCCGCCAGCCGGGCAATGGGAGCCTTGGAAGCCCCCGCTTCTTCTACCAGACGAATAATTTGAGCTAAGGTAGTGTCATCTCCCACCCGCTGAGCCTCAAAAAGCAGAAAACCGGCTTTATTGATGGTAGCGGCGCTGATCTGGTCTCCCGGTCCCTTGGGCACAGGTATGCTTTCTCCGGTCAAAGCCGATTGGTCTACAGAGCTAAAGCCCTCGACGACGATACCGTCTACCGGTACTTTGCCGCCGGGCCGCAGGGCCAGAATATCGCCGGGCTCCACGCTCTCCACCGGTATTTCATATTCCTGGCCTTCAAAAACCACCACCGCCGTCTCCGGCGCCAGGTCTAAGAGCCGGGCGATGGCCTCACCGGTGCGGCCTTTGGATTTCGTCTCCAAATATTTGCCCAGAGTAATCAAAGTCAGGATCATGGCCGCCGACTCAAAATACAAGTCCATCATATACTGCTCCACCCGGGCGGCATCACCGTGGCCTAAACCGTAACCGATCTGAAACAGGGCAAAAACACCATAAACGATGGCGGCGGTAGAGCCTACAGCGATGAGGGAGTCCATATTGGGCGCCCCCCGGAATAAAGTGGTAAAGCCCACCCGAAAATATTTCTCATTGACCCTGACAATCGGTATACAAAGCAGCAATTGAATCAGAGCAAAAGCAGCGGCATTGTGATGACCATGGAGAAAGCCGGGCAAAGGCAGCCCCATCATATGGCCCATAGCAATATAAAACAACGGGATGAGGAAAATGAAAGAAACCACCAGCCGCCGCCGCATTTCCCTCATCTCGCCGGACATCCTGTCCTTGGCCTGATGCTCCGCTTTCGGCTTTTCTTTGCTTCTGCCTCCTTCGGCAGCCAAAGCCTGCAGCCGTTCCCGCCGGGTGGCAGCCAAATCAAGGCTATCGCCTTCTGCCGCCAAAGCTTGAGCAGCTTTCGTCCCTGCCGCCGCAGCCTTGGCTTCAGCACTGCGGCTCTTAACGGCCTCGGCGCCGTAGCCGGCCTTCTCTACGGCAGCAATAATCCCTTCCTGGTCTACAGTCTCCGGCTCATAGTTCACTATCATAGAATTAGCCAGCAAATTAACCCGGACATCTTTAACACCGGCCAGCTTTTTTACGGCCTTTTCCACATGGGCTGAACAGGCCGAACAAGTCATGCCGCTGACTGCAAATTTTTGCTCCATAAAATTCACCTCGACTTTTATCACCCCCCGGGGGTGGCGTATATATTTACACTATGACACTTATTTTAGGATTTGTCAACAAGTGAAATTGCATTCGTCCCAAGGTTATGCTATAATGGCTCCAGTCCATGAGGGAGTAGTTTGCGCCGCCGGCGTTGTAAGTCAACATACTGACCGTCATTTTGATCAAAGAGCTCAAATCCGGTCTGGCTTGCAGTAAAAAACAAGACTCATGTACAGTGTTTCACTGTACATGAGTCTTATTATTTTGCATATAAATTGCTAGCGGGCAATTGGCAGATGAAATTGGGGGTTTTCCTCTGCCAAATTTTTTATTAAGAGAATAATAATATGGGGGTCAACACAATGAAACTTTGGGAATTATTTTTAGTAGCCATAGCTTTATCGATGGACGCCTTTGCTGTATCTATCTGCAAGGGCTTATCCATGAAGAAAGCCGATGTCAAGAATGCTGTTTTAGTCGGGGCTTATTTCGGTATATTTCAGGGCTTAATGCCCTTGATCGGTTATTTCCTCGGTTCCCAATTTTCCGACAAGATTGTGGCCTTTGATCACTGGATTGCTTTCGTTTTGCTGGGTCTCATCGGCAGCAAGATGATCAAGGAAAGCCTGGAGTCACACCAGGAAGGGGAATCCTGTAATCTATCCTTCGCCGCTATGCTGCCTTTGGCCATAGCCACCAGCATCGATGCCCTGGTAGTAGGCCTCACTTTTTCTCTGCTGGAGGTGGATATTCTGCCTGCAGTGATTTTTATCGGCGTTATTACTTTCAGCCTGTCAGCTTTCGGCGTCAAAGTGGGCAGTGTTTTTGGCTGCAGGTTTAAAGCCAAAGCAGAGTTTGCCGGCGGCTTTATCCTGATTCTGATCGGTTTGAAAATCCTGCTGGAACATTTGATGCATCCCTGATTGCACCGGCAGCCTTTTTCTTTAAGCAAATCTTAAGCTTTTATCCGGAATTTTTAATAGAGCTTACCCCAAAATCTTAATTTCTCCTTGCTATGATTAAATTAACTCAAGCAAGGAGGAATTTTTTTATGTTCACTGATATAGGGCCGCATCCTTCGGCGGCCATGCCGAAATTGTTGATTCTGACCTGCCGCTTCGGTATGGGCCATTATTCTGCAGCGGCTAGTCTTGCCCAGGATATTTCATCCCAAAACCCTAATAGCCATGTGATGATTTGCGATATTTATGAAAAAGCCTTTCCCCGGACCTGCCCGGCTATTTATGAGGCCTATTCTTTGCTGGCCGGTAAAGGCTGGGCCATCTATAACCTGGCTTATAAGAAAACCACAGCTTACCGCCGTCAAGGCGACAGTGCTGACCTGGGCCGGCTGCGCCGGATTTTACTAAAGGCCTTATCTGATATTATCGAAGAATTTCAGCCGGATATGATTATTTCTACTTATTCTTTGTGTTCAATGCTTACTTCCTGCTATAAAGCCGAATCAAAAAGCGCCGTTCCCCTGATTACTTATATTACGGATATCACCAGCCACAATGTCTGGATCAACGATTATACCGATTACTATTTTGTAGCCGATAAGACTACCCGTTTGGAGCTGATTGGCCAAGGCGTGTCTGCCCGCAAGATCGTGGTCAGCGGTATCCCCGTAAAGAAGGAATTCAAGAAGCTAACAGCTCAAGGCTGCGCCTCCCTTGAAACTGCCGGGAAAAACTCCGGGACCCAAACCGCCGGTGCCCAAAAAAGAGAGCTGCTGGTCATGGGGGGCGGCTTAGGCCTCCTGCCGGAAAGCCGGGATTTTTATGTCCGGCTAAACGGGGAGCCCGGCCTTCACACCACGGTTATCACAGGCAAAAACCGGCGTTTATATAGGAAGCTGGCGGGCAGGTATGAAAACATCACCGTCCTGGGCTATACCGATGAAGTATACCGTTATATGAGCAAAGCCCACCTCCTGCTCTCCAAGCCCGGCGGCATTACCTTATTTGAAGCTGTCTATGCCGGACTGCCCCTGGCTTCCTTTACCCCTTTGCTGAAGCAGGAGATGGCCAACGGCGCTTTTATCCGGGACAAGGGCCTGGGTATCTTGCTTGACAAAAATCCCGCCAAGGCTGCCGAAGAATTGATAGCCTTATTAAAAGACCGGCAAGCTTTAGCCGAAATGCAAAAAAACATGAAACAGTTGAAAGCCGGTATGCAAACCGGCGATTTTCTCCAATTGCTGGCCAGCCTGGAGGCCGGCTCCGGTTATGAAGAAAACGGAATACAGGAGGCTTTTGCATGCTGAAGGCTTCTTTGCTTCTCCTTATGCTGCTCTCGGCCTGCTGGATTGTCTATTGTCTGCTGCCTACCCTTTGGTACAAAAGGCTGCAAAACCACAGTCTGCCCATTGGACAAGCTGCGGCAAGCCCCTTGCTTTTGACTTTCGATGACGGGCCGGACCAGCAATATACGGCTGAACTTTTGGATCTGCTGCAAGAAGAACAGGTTAAAGCCTTGTTTTTTGTCCTGCTGGATAAAGCGTTAGCCCGGCCAGAGCTGGTAGACCGCATGCTGGCCGAGGGGCACCAGCTAGGACTTCACGGCCTGGATCATAAATCCATGTGGCTGATGAGCCCCCGGGAAGTGCAGGACCGGTTTGAACGGGCCCTCGGGCTGTGCCGCCGTCAGGGCTGGCAGCCTATATACTACCGGCCGCCTCACGGCCATGTAAACTTATTTACGATTGCTGCCGCCAAAAAAGCCGGTTTCCTGCCGATGTTTTGGACCGCCATGGCTCAGGATTGGCAAGAGCAGGCTTCCGCTTTTTCTATTTATAAAAAACTGACAAAACGAGGCAAACCAGGGGCCGTGATTTGCCTCCACGATTGCGGCCAAGACACCGGCGGCGCCATCCATGGCCCCGCCAAAACTATAGAAGCTTTAGGCCGCTTTCTTCCCGAGGCCAGGGAGCAAGGATACACCTTTATAACCCCTTATAACCCCTCAGTGGGAACAGCCAGCCACCCGTTAATGGAAGGACAATAAACATGCTCAACAATGCTTCACTATTCAAAAAGCCCCGCTATATTTGGAGCGCCCTGCTCTTTCTGGTTTTACTCAGCCTGACTTTTGCCGCTATCGTAAAAGATCTTGATTGGGAATTGCTGCGGCAGGTTATTCCCCGGCTCAATCCCTGGTACTTCTTCTCCGGTTTATCGGTAATGCTGGCTTTTTTCTGTTGCCAGGCTTTAAATTATCTCTGCCTGCTGACTTCTTTGGGCCAGCCTGCCTCCTTTTTAAGCTGCTTGAAATATTCCTTCATTGATTTTTATTTTAGCGGCGTTACCCCGGGTACTATGGCAGGCCAACCGGCTCAGCTTGTCTATATGGCCAAGGACGGCGTCAATCTGGGAGCTTCCTCTTTGACCTTGCTGCTTTTTAACATGTCATACCATCTGGGTATTCTGCTGCTGACCCTGGCCGCTTTCCTTTTTCAGGGTCCCCGCCTTTTTGCCGGTATCGGTCTCTTGAAATATACGGCTTTGCTGGGAGTAGCTGTCCATGCTTTTCTGATGCTTCTTTTTCTGACTGCCATTTTTCACGCCGCCTGGCTGGAAAGGCCGGCTGCCCGCCTCATCCCCCTCTTAGCCCGCTTCAAGCTGATCAAAAATCCTGAAGCAGCCAAAGACCACTTGCTCCAGCAGCTACGGGAATATCGGCAAGGAGCCCAATATATCAAAGAGCATCCTCTCATGCTTCTGCAACTGCTTCTTTTGACCATTTGCCATTTGGTATTTTCCTTAGCCGTGCCTTATTTTGCTTACCGGGCCTTTGGTTTTGCCGGCTCATCACCTTTGGATATCATGGTTGCCCAACTGCTGCTGACGTTGACGGTGGAATCTTTGCCCTTGCCCGGAGGCCTGGGGGTGGCAGAAGCCGGTTTTCTCCTACTCTACGGTCCTATTTTCGGTTTGCTGCTGACGCCGGCATTGCTGGTTTGCCGGGGCATCAACTATTACCTGCCCCTTTTGGCCGGGGCCGGCGTGGCCGGGATTTCCAGCCTGCGAAACAATTTTAAAAAATTCGTGCATATTACTTGATTTGCACGAAAATGTATGCTATTATAGAGTTGCTAAATGATGGAGGTGTTTACAATGGCTGAAACAATCAATGTCACAATCCGGCTCGATAAAGAGGTGAAGGAAAATGCCGAGAAGCTGTTTAACGAATTGGGCATGAATTTATCGACCGCTTTCAATGTTTTTGCCCGTCAATCTTTGCGGCAAGGCAAAATTCCCTTCGAGATTTACGACCCATTTTATAGCGAAAAAAATCAAGAGGAATTGCGCCGTCGTATCAAAGATATAGAAACAGGAGCAGCAAAATTAACTGCCCATGATTTAGTTGAGGTAGCCGATGATTAAAGTATGGCACGATAAGGCATGGGAAGAATACCAATCGTGGCAGACAGAGGATAGGAAAACCCTCAAACGTATTAATACGCTTCTTAAGGATATTGACCGCAATCCGTTTGAGGGAATCGGAAAGCCGGAACCATTAAAAGGAAATTTGTCCGGGTGGTGGTCGCGCCGTATTGACGAAGCAAACCGTATTGTCTACAAAGTAGAAAACGAACAACTCGTTATCCTGCAATGCGGCTCACATTATGGATGCTAAACCTTGGCTCAACACTTCGAAATATCCAGGTCTCGGCTATTTTACCTACCGCTTTTAGCCGATGCCGGCGGGGCCATCATTACCAAAAAACTTCCCCCCAGGCTTTTTGCCCAAGGGGAAGTTTTTGATCTTATAATCATTTCTTGTCTTTGCTATTTGGCAATCAAGCCTTTTTCCTGCAAGAATTCTTTAATTACTACATTAACATCCTTGCCTTCCACATCTACGGCATAGCTCAGATCCGTCATGACCTCACTGGGGAAAATGCCGCTCAGCTTATTGAGCACTTCTTCCAGATTAGGAGCTACGTCCTTCATCTCTTCAAACAGGGCCTCCCGTACAAGGACGGCGCCGTTGTATTCCGGGAAAAAGCCCTTGTCATCGGTCAGTGTTTTCATGTTGGATCTGCGGTTGAGGCCGTCGGTAGCATAAACCACAGTCACGTCAATATTGCCGCTGTCTACCGCCGAATATTTAAGGCCGATGTCGATTTGCTTGGCTTCTTTAAAGTTCAGGCCGTAAAACTCCGTCAGGGGGTTAAACTTGGCGCTGCCTTCCTCGGTGAAGAAATCATGTTCGGCGCCAAAGACCAGCTCGCCTGCCACCTGGGCCAGGTCGCTGACGGTTTCCATCTTGTACTTCTCATAAACTGCCGGCGCTACGCCTAAAACATAGGTATTATTGAGGCCCAGTTTATCCAGCAGCCTCACGCCCTCAGCCTTGCCCTTTTCATTGACAAAATCATAGAGGCTCTGGCCTTCCGGCACATCAGAGGGATCCAGGTGCAGGAATGTGGTCAGGAGAGTACCGTCATAGCTGTTCATCAAGTCGGAATCGCCTTTAACGATTAAGTTGTAGCTATTGGGCGGCGCCATTTCTTCCCTGATCTCCACCTTGGCGTCTGTATGCTCTTCAACCAGCAGCTTTACCGCGCGATGAACCAGCCACATTTCGGAAAACTGTCCATCGTAGATAATGATAGTATCCTTTCCGCCGGCTTGGGGTTGTTCAGATCCTCCGCAACCAGCCAGCATAAGCAGCATCAGTACGCTTAAGCATACAGACAACCATCTCATCTTATTCTTCTTCATCGTATCCCTTCCTTTCCTACTTCATTTATATGGTTTTGCGGGGAGTAAAACGGCGGTACATCCGTTTTTCGATTAAAGACATTATGCCGTCGCAACCCACCGCCATTACCATCAACGCAAAAGTACCGGACAGAATCATGGACATATTGGAAATTCGGATCCCCCGGTAGATCAGGCTGCCCAAGCCGCCGCCGCCCACAAAGGTAGCAAATACCGCCGTACCCACCGAGGTAACGGTAGCAATCCGGATACCCGTAAAAATCAAGGGGAAGGCAATGGGCATTTCCACATGCCACAGGCGGTACAGCTTGGTCATACCCATACCCTGTGCCACCTCTTTAATGGCCGGGTCCACTTCGCTTAAGCCCACGTAAGTATTTTGCACCACCGGCAGCAGCGAATAAAGCAGCAAGCCGATAATTACCGTGGGCTTGCCGGCTCCCATAAACACCATGATGATACCCAAAAGGGCCAAAGCCGGCATAGTTTGCAGCACTTCTACAATCCAGAGAATAATTTTGCGAATGCTCTTATAAAAATAAGCCAGAATACCTAAGGGTACGCCTATAAGTATCGTCAGTATCACGGCCGCCACCACCAGGTAGAAGTGGCCCATAATCATATCGAGGGTCATTTGTTGTCCCTCCTTAATTGCTTGGGAATCAAGGCCTTGCGCAAAAGATCGATAGCCAGGCTGAAAAACAAGGCCATTGCCGCCGCCGGCACAGCGCCGGCAATAATCAAAGTGTTGTTGTTGCTGGAAACCCCGGCATAAATCAGTTCGCCCAGTCCCCCCAGCCCGATCATAGCTGCCAAAACGGCCCAGCTTACGGTATATACGGTGGATATTCTTAAGCCCGTAATGATGGAAGGAAGGGCTAGGGGCACCTCCACCTTCATCAAAATCTGAACCGGCGACATGCCGCAGCCTCTGGCGGCTTCTTTAAGGTCTGCGGAAACACCGATAATTCCTACGTAAGTGTTTTTCAGTATGGGAAATATGGCGTAAATGGTCAACGCAATAACCACTGTGGAGGGAACCATGCCATTATAAAGAAAAAGCAGGCCGATAAAGACAATTCCGGGAATAGTCTGAAAAACCGATATGACCGGCAGGATGAGATTAGCCCGCCGGGGCGCCCGGGAAAGCAGAATTCCCAGAATAAAAGCTATAATAAAAGCGATGCACACAGGAATTACCACGTACCAAAAATGAGTAATGATAGCTGAAGAAAGCCTTTTGCCATAAAGAGCTAAAAAATGGCTCATTGACTATCCCCCCAGACGGCGTCCGCCAGGGATTTAGCCATACTGGTCTTCGTAACAATACCGGCAATGGTCTGGTCGTGATTCAGCACCACAACGTAGCTGTCCTGGCCATTGAGCAGCTTGTCGAAGCAAACCTGAGCGTCTTCATCCACATAAGACACTGCGTTTTCCTGAGTAATCAAAGGCTCAATGGTTTTCATATCCTTGCCGTGATTGCGGATGTTTTTGATGGATACGGTACCGGCATAAGTCTCGTCCAGATTCTTGACCAGCAGCGTATCGACTTTGCGGCGGGCCATCTGCTGAATAGCTTCCCGGACGCCCCGGTTCCGATAGCAGCTATAAATATCCGAACGCATAAAGTCGGCGGCTGTCTGGGGCAGGGATTCATTGTCTATTGAACGCTTGCCCATAAAGCTGCGAATCAAATCGTCGGCGGGATTTTCCAGCATTTCTTCCGGCGCCGCCATCTGAACAATCTTGCCCTTATTCATGAAAATGATCTTATCGGCCATATTGAGGGCTTCGTCCATATCATGAGTTACAAAAACAATAGTTTTGTTTAATTTTTTTTGGAGTTTGCTGACTTCATCCTGGAGGATACGGCGGGTCATAGGGTCCAAAGCGCCGAAAGGCTCATCCATCAACACTATAGGCGGTGAAGCGGCCAAAGCCCGCAACACCCCGATCCGCTGCTGCTGGCCGCCGGACATCTCGGAAGGATATTTATGAGCATATTCTTCATAGGGCATATTAACCAAGGCCAGAAGCTCCCGAACAATCTCATTGCATCTGGCCTTATCATAATTTAAAAGCTTTGGCACCACAGAAATATTTTGCTCCACCGTCATATTGGGAAACAAACCAATCTGCTGAATAACATACCCGATGGACCGCCGCAGCTTCACCTTATCGATTTGGGAAGTATCCTGATCATCAATGAAAATCTTCCCTTTGTCCGGCTCAATCAGGCGGTTAATGGTCTTAAGGGTCGTCGTCTTGCCGCAGCCGCTGGGCCCTATCAAGACGGTAAATTCTCCGGAGGCAATCTCCAGATTCAAATCATCCAGTACCAAAGAATCCCCATATCTTTTGCTTACATGTTCAAAGCGTATCATCTATTTCCCCCTCCCGCTTGCGCTCTCTCTTCAACATCTCCTTAATCTTTTGCTGAATTCTTCATCTAAAGTAATAAATAAATTTATAGTATAAGTATAATAAAAAAGGAATAAGCTGTCAAACCCGGGAGGGGCCAAGCCAAGAAAAACCGCATAGGAATGCGAAAAAAACGCTGCCTGAGCCGCGTTTTTTTCAAGAATATTTTCTATTTCCTGGGAAATGATGGGATTTGTTTGCCAATCGGTAGCTTTTTATTTCCTATTTAAAGGTGAGCCGCAATATTCGCAGTGGTTTTTGCTGCCGGGACGAATCCAGTTGTGGGCACCGCAGCTACGGCAGGTAACCGCCTCCTCTGCCGGCGGCTGATACTGCCCATAGTTTGGCGGATAGCCGGGCCCTTCACGGAATACGGGGCCTTGGCCGAAGGGCTGAGAGGAACTGCCGCCGCCATAATAAGGCTGGTTCCGGTAAACGGGAGCCTGGCGCTGATAAAGATGGATCTCGTTGCGGTTTTCATCGATATAAGCTTGCTCAAAATAGCCCATCTTGATCATTTTCTTCAGATCTTTGCAGGCTGTGTTTTCTTTTACGCCCACAAAAGCAGCGATGTGGGGAATAAAGACCAGGCCGTGATTGACGATGGCGTCGATATAGCACCGGTATCTTCCCCCTTCCGCAGTTTTCTTCTTAGCGGTGCGCAAAGAGGCTAAACCGCCGCAGAAAAAGAACAGGGCAAAAAGCAGTTCCGTGGCGCTGCTCTGATAGCTATCAAAGAATGATCCCAGAAACACCACGCCTACAAACAGCATCAGCCAGCCTACCACCGGCAGCTTTCTGTCTTTTTCTACTACCGCCCTTCTATCTGTGGTCAGTTTCTTAATCAGCAGATATAAGCCTACAGGCCAGAAAAAAATTAACCACAAAATCACCGCCACCCAAGAGGGTCCCATTCCTTGTTTAGCCATCTAGATCTTTCCCGCCCTTTTTTCTTTGATTTCCCGGTTTCTCAGCCGTAGAAGCCCCAGGATATCCGACGTTAGCAGATTTACTTGCTTTTCTGTATCTATACCGCCGGGCCTGTCCTTTTCCTTTGCTTCCTGCAAAACATATTTCAATTCCCGCAGCCTTTCCGTCAAGCCTTCATCTATACTGGAAAGGCCGGCATAATCGCTGTATTTAACCGCTTCTCCTATTTCTTTTAACTGTTGCCCGTACTGCCGGTTGGCAGGCTCCAGGCTCAAGGCCTTGACCTCTTCTTCCAGGCCCCGCATAAAAACCACCGAGGGCAGGGTTCTGGCGCTGCCCCTGCCGCCGCTGCCCAATGCTGCCGCCAACATCAGGATGAGGCCGAAAGCCAGGATAAGTATGACCTCGAGGGTAGCCAAAAGCCGGGGGGTTGCTCCTAAAAGCAGCAAAAGCAGAGACAAGGACACGGCAGCCACGCCATAGACAAAAAACAGGGAATATATCCCGATCCTCAGCCCGGAGCCTAAACCGGCCTTGGGCATATCTTCAAACCAGATAAATCCGGCTATGGGCAGTACCTCACCTAAAATAATGAAAAGCAGGCTGACCCAATGGATGTCTTTCTGATCCTGAAAGATGCTCATAAACCACACTACGGTAGCAAAGAGAAGGATCAACCCCATGAAAGCCGTCAGCCTGGTTCTTCTGCTGTTGATCATCATGGTTCCTCCACAGACCGGCCGCAATGGGGGCAAAACTTACTGCCGGCAGCCAGCGCCTTTTGGCAGCCATGACAGACTTGACCTAAAGAGCTGCCGCATTCCGGGCAGTATTTGGCGCCGCCAATAAAGACGGGCTTATTGCAGGCCGGACAGTAACCCGCCAGCTCCCAGCCGATGATGGTCATCTCCGCCTTTTTGGCCAGGGCATTTTTCAGCTTGCGCAATGCCGGGTCATCCTCCGACACGCTGATATCATTAATGAAGAAATTGATCAGCTCTATGCCGTATTCATCAAAATCCGGCTTGATCCTTTCCTGCAAATACTGGGATATCTCTTCTAAATATGCGTTGATCTCCAGAATGCTGACTTTCTTATGGATGAGGTAAGAGGATAAAGCGTCTTTGATTCTGGTCAGATAAAAGCCCCGGAAATATTGAACCAGGTTGTCTTTGTCAAAAACGGGCATGGTGCCCACCAGCTTGACCAGAAATTTTTTAGAGTCGATGATTCTGATGCCAAATTGACCAAAGGAACGCAAGGGAACAAAAATTCCATAGCGGGGATCCTGAATTTGAACGGGAGTAGCCGTGCCCCATTTGATGTCCAGCGAGTGAGACTTATTGATAAACCAAACCTCGGCACTAAAGGGCGAACGGCCGCCGAAGGGCAATTTAATCATACCAGTAAGCAGCGGCACATTTTCCGTATCCAATACGTATCTGCCGCTGGGAAAGACATCTAAAGCTATGCCGTCTTTAAAAAGCACAGCCTCCTGAGAATCATTTACGATCAGCTGGGTCCGGGTGCTTAGACTCTCATTGGGGAATTTCCAGGCATATACCCCGTCCCCGCCGTTATATTTAACTACATCAATAATCGCCATGGTTTTTCCTCCTTATCCTGAGTCAATTATATGTTTTTCCGGGGCCCGGCGCAATAAGAAAGGGCCTCAAAAAGACCCTTTCCGGCATAATATAATCAAATCTTAATCCGGTTTTAATTTTTTCCTGCTCAGGGGTCGGGGGGATCTAAAAACATTTGCCTGATTACAATATTCAGGCATTGGCGGTCGTTATACAAATCGAATATATTACCGTTTTCCAATACCTGAACCACCGGACGCAGGGCAAATTCATTATTGATTACTATAGCTATTTTACCATTTGACAACTCCACTAAACTACCTAAAGGATAGGGATTGATCTTTGACAGAAAAGCCATTACAATATCGTAATCAAAGAAAGTGCCGACGCCGCTCATTATGTATTCCATGGCTTCCGCCGGCTGCATGGGTTGCCGGTAAGGGCGGTTGGAGGTCAAGGCGTCATAAACATCGGCTACCGCTATAATCCGGCTTAACAGCGGAATCTCATCCCCCCGCAATCCCAGAGGATAGCCGGTACCGTCATATTTTTCGTGATGGTACATGACGCCGTACCAAAGCTCGTCATTGCCGATGTCTTTGTTGGATAAGTACTTGAAACCTTCCGGCGAATGGTTTTTAATAATCCTGTATTCCTCTGCATCCAAGCGGGAGGATTTATTGATGATCTGCAGGGGAATGGCGATTTTGCCGATATCGTGCATCATGGCGCATTTGCCCATTTGTTTTAAATTTCTGTTGCTGAAGCCAATGGCCTGGGCTATTGCTATGGACACTACGGCAACGCTTAAGGAGTGATGATAGGTATACTCATCAAAGCTCTTTAAACTATTAATATTAACCATAGTGCGCTTGTCCTTAATTATGGCGTTGACCAACTGTCCTATCCCTTCTTCAAAGGCTCTGACTTTAGCGGATAAAATCCCCTTGTCTTCCTGCTGAACCAGATAAAATACATCTTCCAAATTCGTCAGCAGTTCCCGGCGCAGTATAGCTCCTACCGCCGGTTGCTCTTTCGGTACATTAATCAGTGCTGGGGGTTTGAAGTCAGCTACGACCATAGCTTCACGGACACCGTTTTTTATGATTTTATCGATCAGATATTTCGTTAAGACCGTGTTTTTGGCTACAAGGGGCATCCGCACTTCCTGTGAAGAATAAATGCCTTCGGCCAAAATCATTCCTTCAATCAATTCACTTACCGGCAGCCTCTTACCCATGGTCTTCACTCCAATAGCTTTTTTTCCCAGTCTTTACATCTTTTTCGATCCATGTTATTCTATAATTGTATTATTTTGTATTTTGTTTTGGCAAGGAGGTCAATTATGATCAGTAATCCCGTCCTTGATTGTATCCGCAGCCGCAGAAGCACCAGGCACTTTGATGAGCAGCAAATACAACCCCAGCAGTTGGATGCCTTACTGGAAGCCGCTATTTGGGCTCCCAGCGGCGGCAACAGTCAAAGCTGGCTTTTTACCGCCATTCAAAACCGGAAGTTGCTTCTTGAGCTGAATACCGTCGTCCGCCAGGCCTTTCAGCACTGGATGCCCGACGATGATTATCCCGCCAAGCTCAATGCCAAAACAAAGGCACAAGATGAAAACTATAATTTTTATTATCATGCGCCTACTTTGATCATAGCCGCCAACCGGCCGGGCTACGCCAACGCCATGGCCGATTGTTCACTGGCTCTGGAAAATATTTTTTTGGCGGCGGAGTCTCTGGGTTTGGGCAGTTGCTATATTAACCAGCTCCATTGGCTGCGGGATGATGAAAATGTCAGGGCTTTTCTCTATGAGCTGGGCATCCCCAGAAAGCACATCATCTGCAATGCAGCCGCCATTGGTTACATCAAGAAACCTTCGGATATACCTCCCCGCAAGGAAAACACCATAAAGATTATCACATGATTACTCCGCCGCCCTTGGCGTCTCCGGATTAATTTTCATTGTAACATGTTTATCCGTAATTGGGAATCATTATTGTTTCTTGCGCGCACATAAAAAGAGACTGCCGGGTTTACGGCAGTCTCTGTCTGTACCTGTATCTTTTTCATTACCTGTCATTACCCGGCTTATGACGGCTGCCGGATTGGTTTTTGGCGTTACGACTTTCGCCGTCTAATGCGCTTTCGGCCATAGTGGGACCACCCTTGGCCTTTTTCTTGCGGACTTCCTTGGGATCGATCTGGCTATCTTTGGCCATAAGGAAACTCCTTTACTTTTTTTTGTGATTTTTAGTGCTCCCGCTGATAACTGGCCTCTTCCTGCATCTCCCGGGCCATCTGGGGAATTGCCTGAGCCCGCCGCTGATTTTTGGCGGCCAGCTCCTTTTTCAGTTTTTCGTCCGAGGTCTTATGAATCATTTCCTCGGCCAGCTCCATATTACGTTTTGTGTCCTCAATCGTTTTCTTGATTTTTTTAGCATTGTCGCATCGGTTATCGGGTTTGCTCATGATTTATCCTCCTTAAAGCCGCTTAGGATTGTTACTTGATTATTGTTTGATTAAGGTCTGCCGTTTATACGGCTCATTATTTTTTATTGACAACCTAAAAATGGAGTGCTATATTAAAAAATAAGAAATTTAAGGCGGTTGCGTTATGTCTGACCTTCGTCGCTCCACAACTGAATTCCTGTTTAGCTTTAGCCAGAGCTTTAGCTTTGGCTATTTTTGGTGTGGAAAAACGAATAAAGGATATGGATCGTCGTCCTGATATGATTGAAATGAAATGTCGTGATCATTGAGCGGTGGGATTCAGCAAAGGAATCCCGCCGCTTTTTTGTATAACGAGACATAAAATTAAGGGTTTGGAGGAATCTGCCTATGATACAGCTTGATATTAACCTGCCGGGGCGCAGCTATCCTATCCTGATCGGAGAAAATGTGCTGCAAGAGCAGGCCGGGCTCCTGGCCAGCTATTGTCCCGGCGGTACGGTGGCGGTAGTATCCGACGAAAAAGTCTGGTCTTTGCATGGCCCTGATCTGGAGAAAATTCTCAAAAGCTTAGGTCTGGCCTACACTGCCGTGATTATCCCTCAAGGAGAAACCAGTAAATCCCTGGCCATGCTGGAAAAGCTATATAAAGAATTTTTTCGCTATGGCTTAAAACGCAGTCATGCCGTTATTGCTTTCGGCGGCGGTGTTGCGGGGGATTTGGCAGGCTTTGCCGCCTCCACCTACATGCGGGGCCTGCCCTTTATTCAGATTCCCACCACCCTTTTAGCCCAGGTGGATTCCAGCGTGGGCGGCAAGGTAGCCGTTAACCTGGAGGAAGGCAAAAACCTGGTAGGCAGCTTCTATCAGCCCAATTTGGTGTTGGCAGATACGGGCCTTTTGGCAAGCCTGCCCCGGCGGGAATGGCTGTCGGGTCTGGCGGAGGTGATCAAATATGCCGCTATCGGCGAAGAAAACCTGCCTTCCCTGCTGGTCAGCCCCGAAAGGATCCGGCAAAACCTGGAGCAGATCGTTTACCTTTGCTGCCAGCAAAAGGCTGCTTATGTAGAAAAAGATGAGCGGGACACCGGCGATAGAATGTTTCTCAATTTTGGCCATACCTTCGGCCACGCTATTGAGAAATACCATGATTATCAAAAATACAATCATGGGGAAGCCGTGGCCATCGGCATGGCTTTAGCCGCCCGGACCGGCGAACTGCTGGGCCTCAGCGAAAAGGGCACTGCCAAAACCCTGATGGCAATCATGGACAAAGCGGGACTTGCCTGCACCTTGACCGATAAGTTGAGCCACATTATTCCCCTGATGGCAGGAGATAAAAAAAATCAAAGCAGTGAAATTACTCTGGTGCTGCTGAAGAAGCTGGGATGCCCCATCCTTCACTCCATCAGCCAAACAGAGCTTTTGCACCTGCTAAAGGAGGCAGCGCCGGATCATGCAGAGTAAAGAAATCAAATGCGGCAATCCAGTTGAAAACGGCAGTACCGCCAATTATAACAAAGAAGCCAGGAAGGTATCCGGCTTCCCTGCGGGTGCTATTAAAATGCCCCCCTCAAAAAGCATATCCCACCGGGCTGTTATCTGCGCCGCCCTGGCCGAAAGCCCCTGGCCCATCGAAAACCTGGTTTATTCCCAGGATATCGAGGCCACCAGCCGCTGCATGAAGCTGATCCGCCAGCCCGGCGCTCTTCTTGATTGCGGCGAATCCGGCTCCACCCTCCGTTTTTTGATTCCTCTGGCGGCAGCTTTGACGGGCAAGGCCGGTTTTACCGGCCAGGGCCGGCTTTTGGCCCGGCCCCAGGGCCCTTATATTGAAGCCCTGGCCATTCACGGCATAAGCCTTGAATATAAGGACGATATCCTCCGGCTGGAGGGCAGCCTCAAACCCGGCCTATATACTCTTCCCGGCCACGTCAGCTCTCAATTTATTTCCGGCTTGCTCTTTGCTTTGCCTTTGCTGGCGGGAGAAAGCGAGTTAGTTGTTACCAGCCCCTTGCAATCCAAGGCCTATGTGGATTTAACCATCGATGTGATGACCTATTTCGGCGTTACGGTTTGGCATGAGAACTACCAACGGTTTAAAATACCCGGGAAACAGCAGTACGTAAGCCGTCCCTTCACCGTAGAAGGAGATTATTCCCAGGCCGCCTTTTTTCTGGTGGCCAGCGCCTTAGGCAGTCATTGCGAATGCCTGGGCCTCTCCCCTTATTCCAAACAAGGCGACAAAAAAGTTCTGGATATCCTCCAGGCCAGCGGCGTTGATTTAGAGTGGAGCCCTCAAGGCGGCGTAACTGCCAAAGCCGGCGCTTTGCCATATAGGGCTCAGATTGTGGATATAGCGGAAATCCCTGATTTGGTTTCTCCTTTAGCCGCCTTTTTCTGCTTTTGTCAAGGCCGGAGCCGCATCGAAAACGGTGCCCGGCTAAGGCTTAAGGAAAGCGACAGGCTGGCTACCGTTACGGAGGAACTGAATAAGCTGGGGGCCCGGATTACTATTGAAGGCGATGCTCTCGTTATTGACGGCGTAGAGTCTTTGGACGGCGGCAGGATCAGCGGCCGGGGAGATCACCGCATTGCCATGATGGGAGCGGTGGCGGCAGTCAAAAGCCGGCAGCCGGTTTATATTGAGGATAGCGGCTGTGTAGCTAAATCTTACCCTCACTTTTGGGAGGACTTTGAAAAGGAGAAGCGGCTATGAGCAATGTTTGGGGGCAAAAGATCAAGATCAGTATATTTGGGGAATCCCACGGTCCGGCCATCGGCGTTACTATAGGCGGGCTGCCTCCCGGCTTTGCCATTGATTGGTCCAAAGTGGCAGCCGCTATGGCCCGCCGGGCTCCGGGCTCCGGGGATATCTCCACCCCCCGGCAGGAGAAAGACCAATGGGAAATCCTCTCGGGTATGATGGGGGACAACACCAGCGGCGCTCCCCTTTGCGCTATTATCCGCAATCAGGATACCCGCTCCCGGGATTACTCCCCTCACCTTTTACGGCCCGGCCATGCGGATTACACCGCCTGGATCAAATACAAGGGCTTCAACGATTACCGGGGAGGCGGCCATTTTTCCGGCCGGCTTACCGCCTGCCTGGTTTTTGCCGGCGCTATTGCCCAGCAAATTCTGGAAAGCCGGGGCATCAGCCTTGGCGGCAGGATTTACAGCATCTATAACATAGCCGACAGCCCGGGCGGGGCGGAAGAAATGGAGAAACTGGCTGAAAAAGCCTTCCCTGTATTCGACGACGCCGCAGGCTCCAGGATGAAAGAGGCTATTTTGCAGGCCAAAGCCGATGGCGATTCCCTGGGCGGCATCATCGAATGTGCCGCCTGGAACTTGCCGGCAGGCTTGGGAGAACCCTTCTTCGATTCCGCGGAAAGCGTCATCGCTTCCATGATGTTTTCTATCCCCGGCATTAAAGGCATCGAATTTGGCGACGGCTTCAACTTGACAACAATGACAGGTTATGGAGCCAATGACCAGCTGGAAGTCAGCGGGGACCGCATCAAGCTGAAAAGCAACCACAACGGCGGCATCAACGGCGGCATCACCAACGGCAATCCCCTGGTTGTCCGCCTGGCCGTCAAACCTACACCCACTATTCATAAAAAACAAACCACGGTGGATATCGCAAAGATGGAAACCACGGAAACTTCCTTCGGCGGCCGCCACGATCCCTGCATCGTACCAAGAGCTTTGCCGGTGGCCCAGAGCGCTTTGGCCCTTTGCCTGCTGGACCTTTTGATGAGCGATACTTATTGACCCCCTTCATAATAAATCGGATAAAATTTAATACAGAAAGAGGAGCTGCAAATGATCATTATTCTCAAACCCGGTACGGAACCGGCTGAAAGGGAACCCATCGAAAAATTGCTGATGAGCAAAGGCGTCATCGTCCAAAATATTTTGGGGGAATCCACCAGCATGATCGGCATGGCCGGCGATACCTCCAGCATATCTGAGGATACTATTCTCCGCTTTCCCTGCGTGGAGCGGGTACTGCGGGTAAAAGAGCCTTATAAGCTGGCGGGACGCAAGTTTCACCCTGCCGACAGCACTTTTGATATCTGCGGCCGCAAAATTGGCGGCGGCGAGTTTACGGTCATTGCCGGGCCTTGCTCCGTAGAAAGCGAAGAGCAGATTCTGTCCATTGCCCGGGATGTAAAAATGTCAGGAGCCGGTTTCATGCGGGGCGGCGCCTTTAAGCCCAGAACTTCTCCCTACGCCTTCAAAGGCCTGGGCCTAGACGGCCTGGAGCTTTTAAAGATCGCCAGGGAAAAAACAGGGCTGCCCATCGTCACGGAAATCATGTCGCCGGAATACCTGGACGCTTTCGCCGAGGATGTGGACATTATCCAAATCGGCGCCCGCAACATGCAGAACTTCACCCTGCTCTCCCAGGTAGGCTCCTTAGGCAAGCCGGTATTATTGAAGCGGGGTCTTTCCTCCACCATCGATGAATTGCTGATGGCAGCGGAATACGTCATGGCCGGCGGCTCTCAAGAAGTTATCCTCTGCGAACGGGGTATCCGCACCTTTGAAACGGCCACCAGAAATACGCTGGACCTGTCGGCAGTACCGGTGCTCCACGCCAAAACCCATCTGCCGGTGATCATCGATCCCTCCCATGCCACAGGCTATTGGCATCTGGTGGAGCCCATGGCTTTGGCAGCCGTAGCGGCAGGGGCCGACGGCCTGATCATTGAAGTTCACAACCATCCCGAGGCTGCCCTCTGCGATGGCGCCCAGTCCGTAACGCCCCAGGTTTTCCACCGTATTATGGATAAAGTAAGAAAGATCCGGGAGATCATTGCTTAACATTAATTGATATCAGAAAGGATGGGTATATCATGAATAACAAAGAAAAATTAGAGGTTCTGCGCCGGGAAATCGACAGCGTGGATCAGGAGCTGGTAGCCCTTTTCGGCAAAAGGATGAATTCCATCAAAGAAATCGGCCGTATAAAAACGGCAGGCAATATGGCTATTCTCGATAAAGACAGGGAGCAGCAGGTTATCGAAAGGGCTTTGGCCGTCACCGATGAAGAGCTGAAAGCCGAAACGATCTCCCTCATGAGAACCTTAATGGCTTTGTCAAAGATGAAGCAAACGAAGGATATGGGTATGGCCAGCCCCGTGGATTTCCCTGCTTCTGCCGAGAAAAAGACGAAAAATATTAAAGTAGCCTATCAGGGGGTTACGGGAGCCTGGAGTCAGCAGGGAGCCGCCCGCCTGTTCCCTCAAGCCGAACTTTGCCAGCACGAGTATTTTGAAGACGTTTTCAATGTAGTAAAATCAGGAGAAGCGGACTACGGCGTTTTGCCTATTGAAAACTCTCAAACCGGCGCCATCGGCGAAGTTTACGATTTGTTGAAAAAGCATTCCTGTTATATTGTGGGCGAGGTCTGGATTACCATTGCCCAGTGTCTGCTGACCACTCAAGACACGGAGCTGGCCGACATCCGGGAAGTCTTCTCTCATCCCGAGGGCTTTGGCCAATGCCGCCGTTTCCTTAAGGGCAAGAACTGGGATCTGACGGCCTGCCGCAACACTGCCGTAGCCGCTCAGATGGTAGCTGAGAAAAACAGCCCCAAATATGCGGCTATCGGTTCCCGCCAGGCGGCGGCAGCCTACGGATTAAAGGTACTTGTTCCCGATATCATGGACACCGCCAGCAACAAAACCCGGTTCATTGTCATTGCCGGCCAGCCCATCTACGATGAAAGCTGCGGCATAACCAGCGTTACATTCTCCACCGCCCATAAAAGCGGCGCTCTCTGCGCTGTTTTGGAAAGCTTTATGCTGGCCGGCATCAATCTGACCAGAATCGAATCCCGGCCCGTCAGCCAGGACCGTTACCGCTTCTTTGCCGACCTGCAGGCAAACATCCTTTCGGCGACCACTCGGGATGCCTTGAGCCAGGCCGCCACTCAATGCGACTATTTCGAGGTTTTAGGCTGCTATTCCACCACCACGGAAGAATGATGGACTTCTATGGCAAATTGCGTATCGGCAGGCCTTAAGCCTATGAAAAATGACATTGAGCCCATGAAAAATATTGCTTTTATCGGCTTGCCCGGCTGCGGTAAAACCACGGTCTCCAAAAAGGTTGCCGCAGCCCTGGGCCGGGCCTGGTACGACAGCGATCGGGAAATTGAGGCCCAATCGGGAATGAGCATTCCCCGGATTTTTGCGGAAAGAGGCGAGGAGTATTTTCGCCGCCTGGAAAGCCAATGCATCGCCGGCCTGTTTGCCAAAAAGCCGGCGGTGATTGCCCTGGGCGGCGGCGCCATATTGCGCAACGGCAGCCTCATTAAGGAAAATGCCGTCGTCATCTACTTAAACCGCAGCGCCGAAAGCATTATCGCCACCTTACCGGCGGATTCCCGGCCTTTGCTGGCTTGCAAAGCCCCTGCGGAAACCCTGGCGGCTTTGCAAGCTCTTTATGAGCAGCGGCGGCAGCTTTACGAGGATCTGTATGATTTTAAGGTGGATAATGAAGGTTCCATTGAAGAAGCGGTGAAGAAAGTATTGGCTGCATTGAAAATATAGGAAGCAGGGATAGCATGAATGGTATTGGAGGCAAAGGAGGTATCGAAGTCATGAAATATACTAAAGGCCCGGGCAATCAGGGAGATACGATGGCTGCGGAAGGGCTGGGCAACAGGACTGTGGCCGGCGGCGCTGACGGCGCTGACTGTATTGATGGCGCTGACTGTATTGATGGCACTGTTTTGAGGCTGCTGGTGATCAATGGGCCTAACCTCAATCTGCTGGGCCGGCGGGAACCGGAGGTATACGGCCGGCAAACTTACGCAGATTTAGTGAACCTGATCAAAGAGCAGGCAGCACGGAAAGGCCTGGAGGCTGCTGTCTTTCAAAGCAACCACGAGGGAGAGATTATCGACGCTATTCACCAGGCTGCCGGCAAGTATGACGGCCTAATCATCAATCCCGGCGCCTATACCCATTACAGCTATGCTATATTCGATGCTATTAAAGGCGTGGGCCTGCCTGCCCTGGAGGTCCATCTTTCCAACATTGCCGCCAGAGAAGAATTTCGGCGCCATTCGGTAACTGCCGCCGCCTGCCTGGGGCAAATCAGCGGCTTAGGCTTCCACGGCTATCTGGCTGCCATGGATTATCTGGTGCAATATTGGACGGTCGGCCAGACGGTCGGCAAGACTTCCGTTGCCGGGGGCGGCAACCGATGAGCAGCGGCATCAGCAGTGGCGGTAGCGGCGGCAGTGGCGGTAGCGGCGGCAGTGGCGGCAGCAGTGGCGGTAGCGGCGGCATCACCGGCGCCACCAGGCTCCTGGCTGTAATCGGCCATCCCGTCAATCACAGTCTCTCCCCCCAGATTCATAACCGATTTGCAGCCTCCTTAAATCTGCCCTATGCTTATTTAGCTTTTGACGTTACTCCTGAAACCCTTTCCGATTTCATGGCGGCGGCCCGCACCTTGAATATAGCGGGGTTCAATGTCACTATGCCTTTGAAAAGCCTCATCCTGCCTCATTTGGATGAAATAGCCGCCAGCGCCGATTTGTACGGCGCCGTCAACACCGTCGTTTATCAAGACGGCAAGTTTAGCGGCCACAATACCGACGGCCAAGGCTTCCTTCTCTCTCTGGCTTCCGCCGGCCTTGAGGCAGCAAAAGCCAATGCCCTGATACTGGGCGCCGGCGGCGCTGCCAGGGCTGTGGCCATGGCTCTGCTGCAACAAGGAGCCCAGGTCCGGCTGGCCTGCCGCCGGCAGTCAACCACCCTGCCTTTAGAAGGCGCAGTTTATTGTCCCTGGTCCGAAATCGGCAATACCATCGAAACCGCAGGCTGTAATTTGCTGATCAATGCTACGCCTTTAGGTATGGAGGGCACATCCCCTTCAGGAAGCCAAAACGAAAGCGGCAACGATTTTACCGATCTCTCCTTTCTTGATATCCTTCAGCCCGGCGCTTTAGTCTACGATTTAATCTACGCTCCCCGGGAAACCTTTTTGCTGCGCCAGGCCAAAGCAAAGGGCTTTGCCGTCATGAACGGTCTGGCTCACCTGGTCTGCCAGGCCGCCTTGTCCTTTGAGCATTTTACCGGCCGGGCTCCTGACCCAAATATCATAGAGGAATTGATTGCGTCATTGTAATATGCGAATTTGGAGATTTCGCCCTGCCTGCACAAAATTGCAGGTTTGTAAGAGGGCACTGAAAAAGTGCTTTCCATCCAGCCCCGTGTACAAAATTTGAGGTTTTTGGTGGGCGCCCCTTTTAAGATAGTGGATTCAAATCATCATTGACACTAAATACAGCTAAAAGCAGTACTTACCAACATAAAACTGGAGATTTTATGTAGCTAGCCATGGCAAATAAACATAAAACCTCAAATTTTGTACATTTCAGCTCCACGAAGGTTAGCTTGGCCGGCCTTTTCAGTGCCTTCGGTTTGTAGGGACCCCCGGGGTTAAGGCAGAGTAAAAATAGGCAAGCTTAAACAAAGCTGCAAATTTGCGCACACTGGCAAAAAGGGGTGTCTCAAAACAGCGAAAAAAACCGGTGAGGAGAGGGGCCAATGTCATGGTTTGGATGTCAAAAGGTGTGAATCAGCAGTATCTATACGTTGGAGAATTCATGGAGCATTGGCCGGCGCCGCGGCAATAGAACAATGCAGCGATGACTGCCGGCAAAAGCTGTTAGTGGACCATTGGCGGCGGCAGGTTGTACAAAATTTGCGTTTGTGGTCAATTGGCCGGGGCAGGGTGTACAAAATTTACGGTTGTATGCAAAATGCAGAGGAAGGATTCCCTTACAACCGGAAGAAATTGCACAAAATGGCTTGGATTTGGCTAAAATACACCTGGATTTGCTAAAATAGACCGCGGCAGCAGCTGCAATTCACCCACAAACGTAAAAATTGTACAGGCCGAACCCGGAAAGTGCATACAAACGCAAATTTTGTACAGAAGGTCCCGACCATAATCCCATCGCCTGGTTTAGGAGCCAGCAGCTTACCGAGGAACTTCCTGCCTTTTGTGTAAATAAATAGCCTGGGTATACCGGAAGCGATGGCGATTACCGCTCAGGAGTTGGATGAGCTGTACCGCAGTTTACAGGAGCGCTAAGCCAAAGAAGGTGTTGTCTTTCTGCATGGACCGGCAAACAAAAACCAACTCTGCAAAAGGTCATGGAACCTGGGGGATTGGCGGCTGCCGAAAAGAGCGAAAAACAAAAAAGGAGGGTGCCCCTCCTCAGCTCTTTTCAGCGCTGTTTTGAGACATCCCCTGGTCTTTTTATTTTTGTAATGCAGGCAACGCCTGCTTTTGCTTCTATCTTCCTTTATTCTTTTTCCGGCTAAATTCCTTCATTTTTTTCATCTCAGCCATTCCGCCAAACATTGTGTTGATCTTTTCCGCTTCGATCTGCCTAGAGGAAAGTCCGTCATACTTGGCTTCTTTTTTTAGCTTGCGGTAGCTTTCCAGACGCCGGCTATCCAGCTCCCCCGATTCCAAAGCCTGGCGGACAGCGCAGCCCGGCTCCTCCGTATGGCTGCAATCCCGAAAGCGGCATTGGCTGATTAATTCGTCTATATCGGCAAAGGATCTGGATAAATCCACGGCCTCCACGCCCAGCTCCCGCATGCCCGGGGTATCGATAACAATGCCGCCTTGAGGCAAAACCAGCAGCTCTCTGCGGGTGGTGGTGTGCCGTCCCTTATCCTCCCAGCCGATAGCCCCTGTGGCCAAAAGCTTTTCTCCCGCCAGCTCATTGATCAGCGTGGATTTGCCTACGCCGGAAGAGCCAATGAAGGATGCGGTAAGCCCTGGCTGCAAATAGGGCAGCAGCTTATGGCAGGAAGCCTGGTCATAGCCCGAGGTGACGATGACATCGGCGCCGGCGGCAACCTGGGACACTTCCGAAGTAATGTCACTTAAGGTTTCGCAAAGATCGGCCTTCGTCAGTACGACTACGGGGGTGGCGCCGCTGTTCCAGGCCACCGCCAGATAACGTTCCAGCCGGCTCAGGTTGTAGTCGTTATTTAAGGCCATACAAATAAATACTATGTCTATATTTGCGGCTACCACCTGCTTTTGCTGACCGGTACCGGCAGCGGCCCGTTCAAAAACGCTTTTCCGGCTTAGCACCTGCTGGATAATAGCGTTACCGCCGCCGATGTTGCTGCCGGAGCCAGTGCCAGCGCCAGCGTCGCTGCCGCCGCCAAGATCAGCCATGACAAAGTCGCCTACGGCAGGATATTCCGCTAATTCCTTCAGCCGGTAGCGGAATTTACCGGAGATTTCCGCCAGGCACTCTCCTTCTTCCGTAATAATTTTATATAGATCTTTATATTGTGAAGTCACTCTCCCCAGAGACCAGCCGGGATAAAGAGCAGCTTCTTCTAAATAGCGGCGGCTTGCGCCGTAGCGGGTTAATTGATTTAACATTGTTATGACCATTCCTTTCGCTATGCTCAAGGCACAAAAAGTGATGAAACGACCTGTGACTGAGCAAAGAATCGAGAAATTTGTTACACTGGTCAGTGAGGATACAGGCACACTACAGAGCA
>JBCFAO010000048.1:0-30310 GCA_038562165.1 Clostridiales bacterium
AATCATCATTCTCAAAAGCCAAGGTTGCATGATGGGTCTGTAAGTAATTATGGACAAAAAGCTGTATCCAATGTCACACTACGTTTTTTAAATTTGTGTCTTGACAAGGGGGACACTATAGCCAGCTTCCAAACATCAATGTGATTGCCCGCAGTACGCCGACGATCAAAATGCGTGTGGTTAAGCTGCTCAAAGACATGGGTAATGTGGTGGCTGTCACGGGAGACGGTATCAACGACGCGCCTGCGTTGAAAAACGCTGACGTAGGTATTGCTATGGGCATTTCCGGCACAGAGGTTTCCAAAGAAGCCAGCGACGTTGTGCTGCTCAACGATTCCTTTTCCACCATCGTCAACGCCATCAAGTGGGGGCGCGGCATTTACGAGAACTTTAAGCGGTTTATCAGCTTTCAGCTTACGGTCAACGTGTCCTCGGTCATTGTGGTTCTGACCTCCATCCTGCTGGGTCTGAAAGCGCCGTTTACCGCGCTGCAACTGTTGTGGATCAACATTATCATGGACGGCCCGCCCGCACTCACCCTTGGCTTGGAGCCGGTTCACGATGATTTGATGCAGCAAGCGCCTGTCAAACGAAGCGACAATATCATCTCAAAGCCGATGATGGGGAAAATCGGCATTACAGGGCTGTATATCTCACTCCTGTTTTTGGCGCAATATTTATTCAATTTCCTCGGCGCGACAGAGGCGCAGATACCTACCGTACTGTTTACTCTGTTTGCTCTGTTCCAGCTTTTTAACGCCTTTAACTGCCGGGAGCTGCACAGTGGGAGCATCTTCAAAAACCTGCTTAAAAACAGGATTATGCTGCTGGTCGTTGGTATCACCTTTGTTTTGCAAGTTATGATTATCCAGTTTGCGGGCGCCTTCTTCGGCACCATCCCGCTGTCGCTGGACATGTGGCTCAAGTTATTCGGCGTGGCTGCCAGCGTTGTTGTGTTATCCGAGCTTGTGAAGCTGGCGTGGAGGGCAGCGTCACATCATGCTACTTCAAACTGATTTGCCTTAACTAATCGGCAAGCATGTCTATGATAACAGGATTTACATGTACCATGCAGTGCTTGACTTTGGGGAATTGTTCTTCAATCACATCATGAACACGCTGTGCAGCATCATGTGCCTGTTCCAATGTAACCAAGCCATCGGAGCGAATTTCTACATCCACATAGATCTTGTCTCCAAACAATCTCGTTTTCAACTGGTCAATTCCCAGAACCGATTCCTGCGCGAGAATGATCTCGCGCATTTTCGCGGCTGTTTGCTCGTCGCAAGCCTTGTCGATCATTTTACCCACAGCGTCCCGGAAAATATCAACCGCTGCCTTTAGGATAAACAGGCAGATAACAATACATGCCGCCGGGTCAAGGATGGGGAAGCCAAGACGTGCGCCAAGTATACCAATAAAACTGCCGACAGAAGAAAATGCGTCCGAGCGGTGATGCCATGCATCGGCCATGAGCGCGCTGGAATCAATCTTCTTTGCGGCATTGCGCGTATACCAATACATAGCTTCCTTAACAACGATGGAAATGATGGCAGCCACAAGCGCCAGCATACCCGGCGTTGCCAGCTCTCCATAATTTCCGGCGATCACCTTCTGCAGGCCCGCCCAGCCAATACCGGCGCCTGTTGCAAACAAAATAACCGACAGGATAATGGCTGCGACACATTCAAACCGTTCGTGTCCGTAAGGATGTTCCTTATCAGGTTTTTTGTTAGCCATTTTGACCCCTGCCATGACAATGATTGTGCTAAATACATCGGACAGAGAATGAATTGCGTCAGAAATCATTGCGGCGGACTGTGCGAATACTCCGGCGAACAGCTTGAAGCCTGATAAGAGCACATTGCCGATGATACTGTTGCGAGATACCTGCATTGCGATTTGTTCGTTCGATTTTTCCATAACCGTTACCTCCGTTTTGATTGAGATAACCCTATAGCACAGCATAATCTTTCCGCATGATATGAAAAAAGCGCATCTGCGGAACATACTACTGTCCCACAGATGCGCTTATATAGCATCTGCTGCCGCATTGCGGCCCGGCTACACAAACTCCGAAAAGAGTCTGCTGCCTGCTCAGTTTGTACTGGTGATTGAACGTCTGGCCAAACCCAAACGCGATGCAGTGCAAAGAGTTACTTTAGAATATCATATGCAATTACTGGCGTCAATGTTCTTGTTCTGGCTGTGGCAGGGTTCTTTGTGCTGTTCGGTCCCATTCGCGTCTTCACAATCCAGCACTACCATAAGAAAGAGTTACCTATCTTATTTCTCCAATAGCATGGCAATCGTATGGCTATCCTCATTATAAGGGCAGCCTGCTACATCGCCAAATACGCCCCCTACCTTAAATCCAGCGGCAGCCGCCTCCTGAATGAGCATTTCTTTTGTGAAATAAGTGTTCCACAAATAGTAAACGGCCGGCTCCCAATCAGAAATAATTGAGATTTGCTCCAATGTCACATGATCCGGGTATTTATAGCATCCCTTCAGTGCGGCATATTTTCCTGCACGCCAGAAACCGCCGTCATGGCAGACCTCCCATGTCTGGCTTTCTTTAAAACTATTATACTTAGCCATTGAAAACACATCCAGCAGGAACCTTCCGCCGGGCTTCAAATGATCGAATGCCTTTTGCATGATGATTTGCCGGTCTTCCGTTGACAATGCGCCATAATCGCAATAAATCATTGTTGCGAAATCAAACCTCTGCTTCAGATTCATCGCCAGATAATCCTGATAATGATAGCTGATGTCAAAGCCCTGTTTAATTGCCGAGTTTCTCGCATATTCTATTGACCGCTTGGAAAAATCAATCCCGCTTACCTGATAGCCCATTTCTGCGAATCTTTCGGCATAGATTCCGGGGCCGCAGCCAATATCTAAAAGCAAAGGGTAGCTTGAAGGCGGCACAGCTTCCCCTATCCACAGAGCGGATTTTTCAATAAACGCCTTTTTTCTGCTTGCGCCCTCAAATTCGGGATCAAGATGCGCTTTCAGCATTTGCTCCGAGATGTGTTCATCATCCCAGAATGCAGCTTCTGATTTTGTGTAGAGCGAAGGCTTTTCTAAAAGCTTGGCCATGCTGTCCAACATAATCTTTTTCTCCTTTAACCATTCATATTAAGACAAAACAAAAAGCAGTTCAAAAAACTTGGAAAAGCAGTTTTTTAACCCAGGTCAGAGACAGGGGGGCCAAACTCCTCTATAATAGTGATCAGGAGGGATGTGAGGCTATGGATAATAAAGATTTGTGCAACCTGCTCCTGACCAATATACCTTATCAAACTATGCATGTGAAGAAGAAATCCTTTTGCACGTTGTCCTTCGGGTGGGATGGCTATATATGGGCATGAAAAAAGGTCTGCTTTTGTGTGTTCGCAGTATGGAAGACAGCCGCTATAAGGGCTTGGGCATATATGACGAATATTCCCTGATCGGCATTGGCGGTCTGCGTGAGGAAACCCGCCATATGACGGCCTATGCTTTGGGAAACTCCACTCTAAGTTGCTTGCCTACGAAAGAAGTCCTGGCTTTCCTAGGAAAAAACAACCAGGCCTGCTATGCCTTTATGTTGAATATGAGCACCACTCTGCTGGGAGCCTGGAATGACCTGGAAATCAATACCCTGGGCACCCTGGAAGAGCGATTGCAGGCCTTTGAGAAACTGGTGGCCGGCAAAACGCTGCCCCGGGATGTCAACTTTTCTGAGGCGGTGATGGCGATGTCCATCGGCGCCCACCCCGGCAGCATTAGCCGTCTGCGCAAACAGCTAAAGAAAGAAAAAAAAGGGGCCCCTGCCGAAGAAGGGCAGAGGCCGCAGCGATAGTTACGAAGACTATTGCAGTCCATTATAACTGCTTGGGATAATCCCTTACATTAACGCAGGAAGCCACATATTCCAGAAGCTGGTTGATACCGAAAACCGGCACTTTCGCAATCTCCTGAACCCGTTTGCTCCAGGGGCCGAAGTTGGTGCATTCAAAAATAATCGCCCCGGTATCCGGATGGTTTTTCATGTGGCGGACGGTGATTTCCTCCATGCATTTCTGCAGCTCATCAAAGTCCTCTTCAATACCGTTGTCGATAAATAAAGCGGGGAATTTTGAGCCTTCCAGCATGCCGCTGACCGCCACCGGTATATCCTTGGAGGACCAGCCCACATTATTAAAATGCTCCTCGGTCATGTTCCAGTCCCGCTCGGTGAAGATACCGATTTTTTTATTTTTATTGATCATGGTATGAACGAGGGGCGCCAGCATTAAAGCCGAGGTAAACACAGGAATATTGACGGCGTCGGCCAGCAGTCTTTGGTAGGCAGCTAAAAAGCCGCAACTGGTGGTGATGGCTTTGACGCCTTCGGCTTCCAGCTCTTTTGCCGCGTCGATAAAGGGCTGCATCACTTCTTCAGCCGGAGCTTTGCCCATAATCTTGGGAGCATCGGCGCCCTTTACTATTTTGAAGCGGATGGGAATCCCTTCATAGGTACGGGCATTGCCAATATCTCCGGGAATTCTGGGGAACTTGGTATCCAGCATCAATACGCCGATATCCTGTCCATAGTTTGTGTAACCGCCGCGAATAATCATAAAAAATCCCCTTTCTTTGTCTATTTAGCTGCTAAATATATAGGGTCACTATACCTACAATAAAGAGCATAATGCACATAGGCAGTGAGTAGAACATTGATTATTATTTTGCCCGCTCATCCTTTGCCTCCCCAACAATACGCTTATTTCATTGAAGCAAATCCCCGGGTGATTGTCAACCGGCCTGTTTTGCAGTTCCCCTGACATTCTCACTTGAGGTTTTCAAAAAGGGCGAGCCTTCTTTCAATAAAACGGCCTTTAGCCTTTAATTTCAGCCCGGAAAGTATAGCGGCAATTTCAACTGTGCTCTTATACCTCCTTAAGCGGTTATTGATCACTACGGCAGTCAGTGTAATCAGCGGAAATTCCTCCTGGGCTCCATGCCTGTTCATGGTAGTAATATACCCTTTTTGCCTATCGGCTTCATTATAAAGGGCTAAAGCCTTCTCTTCAAAATCCTTGATCATACCGGAAAAATAATCTTCATCAATGTGGCCTTCCACAACGACTACAAAATCATCGCCGCCCACATGGCCGATAAACTCATGGCCGGGTATATATTTTTTCAGGATATCCACCAGCAGCATTATTACCAAATCGCCATTTTCAAAGCCATAAATATCGTTATACGGTTTAAAATTATCAATATCCACATAAGCAACGCTATACTTGCAGTCACCGGCTATATACCGTTTAAGCTTTTCTTCAATCAGTACATTGCCGGGCAAGCCCGACAAGGGATTTAAATGCTTAGCGGTAGAAACCTGGATCTCAATTGACTTTTGCAGCAAATCCTTAACCGTTAATGTACCTAGATATTTTTCTTCCTCCGTAACCACGATAAAATCATAAAGCTTATCATCGGACCGGTCCATGGCCATAGACGACACTTCGTTTATGGCTGTTTTGCAGTCAACGGATAAAAAATTCTTATCCATTATCGTCGAGATCGGTTTATTTTGGTATAAGGTAAAGCCGTAGCGGCCGCTTAAATGAAAGGCCAGCTTTTCTTTCGTGATAATACCTACAGGGATATCGTTTTTAATCACGCATAAACCGGGGTTGCCGGCTCTATCCTTTATGTTCTCATATACCTTCAAGACCGTTTCTTCCGGGGGCACTCTGCCGGTATCCTTGCATATGTATTGGATGGAGGTATTAGTAAAGCCCTCTTGCAAAGGCTGTGTCTTCCTGTTAATTTGCTTTATTGCCTGTTGCGCTTCCGGTTGGATGCCGTTGATTTCCGTATCCGGCTTCTGCAGATAATAGCCTTGTCCGTATTGAACGCCTAAGTTTACCAGGGCCTCCAACTCCTCATAGGTTTCGATGCCTTCAGCGATAAGCTTGATGGTTGAGGCTTTTGAAAACTCCACCATGCCTTTGACAAGAGCATGTTTCAGGCTGCTGGTATGGATTCGGCGAATCAGCTTCATATCCAGCTTTATGTAATTAGGATTGACGTCGCTTATCAAATTCAGGCCCGAATATCCCGAACCGGCATCATCCACAGCAATTTCATAATCCTGACTTTTGTAATAGCTGATGATGGTCCGGAAGCTCTCCATATCCTCCACAACATTTCTCTCCGTAATTTCAAATATAATATTTTGGCAACCTATATTATATTTTTTAAGAAACTCTTTGGTGAAGCCTTTAATGAATTTTTCATCATGCATAATATTGGGATTGACATTTAAAAATAATTTTTTGTTATAGGGCGGCGCCACAAACTGATAAGCCGCTTCCAGCGCCGTCGTTCTGCACAGCAGCTCCAGTTCCCATAATCTGTTGTATTCTTTGGCGGAGGCAAACAACTCTTCAATATTTTCAAAGGCCCCTTCGCCCCTTATCCTGCTGAGAGCCTCATAGCCCAATATAGTACCGTCGGTAATGGACACAATAGGCTGGAAAACGGTTCTGATCTGCTTGCCGCTTATAATGCTATCCAAACTCTTTTTCCTTTGACCATTCATATTTATACCCTTATTCTCTTGGGCGCAAATTCTCAATTACATTTCTACAGATAACACTATAGCAGGGGATTGTTAATTCTATAGGGTGATTTTATTTAGTTTGTGTAAAGTTGCAGGGAGCATAATCCGCGTACCCCCGTCTATGGCATTTTGAGGCCGATTTTACTTTCATTTAACCTCAATGAAAATTAAATTTTACAATGATATAATAAGATAAAAGCATAAAGAAGAAAGGGGAGTAAAAATTGGATTCCTTACGAGCAAAAAAAGGCTATATTTGCGATATGGATGGGGTTATTTACCGGGGGGATCATCTGCTGCCCGGCGTGAAAGAATTCGTCCAATGGCTGTACCGGGAGAATAAAAAGTTTTTATTTCTGACAAACTCCAGCCGGCGCTCGCCAAAAGAGCTGCGGCAAAAGCTGGCGGCCATGGGCCTTGACGTAGGTGAAGAGCATTTCTACACCAGCGCTTTGGCCACGGCTAAGTTTATCAGCCGCCAGTCGCCGGGCTGCAGCGCCTACGTCATTGGCGAACCCGCACTTTTTCAGGCCTTAACCGAAAGCGGTGTCACCGTATATAAAGCCGAGGATACAGCCGTCGAGGCAAATCCCGATTATGTCATCGTAGGGGAAACCGACGATTATAACTATCGGAATATCTGTCAAGCGATAGACTATGTGTTTAACGGCGCCAAACTTATCGGCACCAATACGGATTTGACCGCTCCTTTAGAACATGGCATTGGTCCTGCCTGCCGGGCCCTGTTGGCTCCTATAGAAGCCACAACGGGCAGGTATGCCTATTACATCGGCAAGCCCAATCCCTTAATGATGCGCACAGGCCTTAAGATATTGGGCGTCCATTCCGAAGAAGCGGCAATGATCGGCGACCGTATGGATACGGATATTATCGCCGGCATTGAAAGCGGACTGGATTCTATTTTGGTGCTGAGCGGAGTTACATCCCGGGAGATTATGAAACAATATCCTTACCGGCCCAGGCTGGTATTGGAAGGCGTGGGCGATATCCCCGAGGAATAAGGCAGACCTTACCCTATCCCTCATAGCCATAAACCATAATACGCTAAAAAATATTACATATAGTTTACACATTCTTGCTGGAACTGGCAAAAATAATTATATATAATTAACTCATCAAAGCATGAACCATATTCAAACTTTTCTTAAGCCATTATCCTTCCCTCTCATAATATAGCATTACGTAACAGGCCAGGCTCCTCCCGGAGCTTGGCCTATTGCGTTTCCCTATAATTTAGACCGTATTTTCCTGATTTTTGTCACACAATCATATACAATTTTGGCGGTTAGTCCCCAGACTAAACCAAAATCAGTGCGGTAGACATGGATTTTATGAAAGGCCCCACCCCAGGGCTCGCTGTAATAGGCGGGCAATCCCAATTCCTCAGCAGGCAGCAGTATTTTCTTCTCACCGGTTTCCCGGTCCGTCAGATATGGGTGGATCAGGACCTTGCACTCATAGAGCTCCGGCTCATTCTCCAAAAAGAAAGAGAGGGGGACGGAAAAAACGGCAGCCACCTCATCTTTGGCAATGGCCTGCGGACTTACCGGCTCAGATAAAATGCCCAGATAGGCATGGACCAACACACCGCTTGACAAAAGCAGGCTATCAAGCCTGCCGATGACCTTGACCTTTTCCGGCGGGCAGCCAATTTCTTCATAGGTTTCCCGCAAAGCCGCCTCTAAAGGCGAAGGATCGGATGCTTCAATTTTGCCGCCGGGAAAGCAGACCTCTCCGCCCTGCCGGATATGGGGCATACGTTGTTCAAATACGAAATGATACTCTCCGTCTATCAATAGCAAGGTCGCTAAAACCGCCGCTTGAAAATATTCATTGATACCGCTGATGCGTTCCTCAAAAGAAAATCCTTTTATTATCTTATCAAATTCCTGTTTGCGCATTTTGATCTCCTCCGCGATTTTACCGTGATTTAACGCTCTCTAAAATTATACTATACCGGGGAGCTATTCGGAAGAGCGGCGCCGGCAGGCTTTACGCTTCGTCCCGCTTTTGCTATACTTTAAGAAACAGCCTCGGTGGCGGCAACAAAAATAGCAGCAATAAAAATAAGGAGGGACAGGTTATGAGTTTCGTCTACACCACGCTTACTGTTAAAGATTTGGAGGCTTCTCTGGCTTTTTATACAAAAATCGTCGGCTTGCCCATCGACAGGCGCTTTCCGGCAGGTCCCGATACCGAAATAGCCTTTTTAGGAGCAGGAGAGACAAAGGTGGAGCTGGTTTGCTATAGGAACCACCCGGAGCCCATCATCGGCAATGCCGTTTCTTTAGGCTTTAGAGTGGATTCTTTGCCTGAGAAGCTGGGCCAAGTCCGCGACGCCGGCATTCCCGTAATCAGCGAGATCATACAGCCCAATCCCCATGTCCGTTTCTTTTATGTTACCGATCCCGACGGCTTTCAAGTGCAATTCTCGGAAAATCTGTAAGTTGAAATATTGAGGTAAAAGCAATGGCAATCAATCGCAATAATCCGGACCGTTGGAAAGCGGATATAACACAATCCGTTAATTTATATAATTCTTGGTTTATGGAGTTTGCGCCCAAGGCCTTCCGCGAAACAAGATTAAGAACGGCAACTCGTGTGGAGCAGGCGCTGATAGCGACGGACAATCTGACTAAAGTCTCTCCGGAACTTTTGAAAGAGCGTCCCGAAGTATTGCCGATTTTAAGGATGGCCACCTGCCCGCCAATCGCCCGTGACAGGCTGGTAGGGTTAGCCGGTGTGTCGAAAAGCCTCGTTGAATGCATGGAGGATTCATCTAACCCGAGAATTCCTCCCCGCATGGCGGCAGAAAACCTGGCCAGAGATTTAGAACGAATTTGCAGCACCATAAAAAAAATGGCCGATCCGGATATTTTTGTCTGGTTGCAGCGGACTGCTCCGGCAACCGATGGGGAGGTATCGCGAGCCGCTACGATTGTGGCCGACAGGCTTTGCGGAGCGGTTGCAGACCCGATTATCCGTAATGCCCAAGAAAAGCGGCAATTGAAGGCCATAGGCCAATGGCTTCAGGCAAGAAGCTACCGGCAGGTTGAGGGCATAGCGTTCGATGCAATGGAAGCCGGAACCTATTCCTTCAGGACGAATGTTCCCGTCTCCATAACAGGCGATGGGGAGCCCGCAAAAGTGAACATTCCCGTTGATGTCGTTATTATGCCGCTGCAAGCAAAGCAAGGAGAATTGCCCCTTTTAATTGAGGCAAAGTCAGCAGGAGACTTCACTAACGTTAATAAGCGGCGTAAAGAGGAAGCACAGAAGATGACGCAACTCAAAAACAGTTACGGTGACGATGTGCGCTTCGGGTTGTTTTTATGCGGCTACTTCGATTCCGGTTATCTTGGGTATGAAGCGGCAGAAGGGATAGATTGGGTATGGGAACACAGAATAGACGACTTGGCGCTGTATGGGCTGTAAATCAATCTATCGAGAATCACCGGCTTGCTTTGCAGGAAAAATTGGACGCCTGCAAGACAATCGAGGAACGCCGTAAACTCGGTCAGTTCGCTACACCTACTGCACTGGCAAGAGATATTGTCGCATTCGGACTAAATCATATGGATACCCCAAATGATATTAAGTTCTTTGACCCGGCATTCGGCACAGGCTCATTCTATTCTGCTCTCTTACAGGAAGTTGACGGCAAGGACATTACCAAAGCGGCTGCCGTGGAGATTGACCCGCTGTTCGCCAATGCCGCCAAGAGCCTCTGGCTTAATTACGGTCTTAATATACTTAACGCTGATTTTACCAATATTGAGCCCGATGACCAATACAATCTGATTATCTGCAATCCGCCTTATGTCCGTCATCACCTTATCGAAGGGGAGAGCAAGGGCAGGATTAAAGACAAGACAGAAATGGTATCCGGTGTAAAGCTTTCCGGGCTGGCGGGGCTATACTGCCATTTCCTGCTGCAATCTATCCGGTGGATGGATGAGGGCGCGGTCTCCGGCTGGCTTATTCCAAGCGAGTTTATGGATGTAAACTACGGGAAGGCAATTAAGACCTTCTTGTTATCTGAAGTTGAATTGTTCCATGTCCATAGGTTTAATCCCGAAGACGTGCAATTCGGAGACGCCTTAGTGTCCTCCTCCATTATTTGGTTCAAAAACAAAAAACCGGCCAATCAGAGCGTAAGATTCTCCTATGGCGGTTCTTTGTCAGCCCCTCAAGAAAGCAAGGAGATCAGCATAGCTTCATTACGCAAGGAGCCTAAATGGACACGGTTTCCCTGTCAATCGCATAGGCCTGTTTGTCAGACTGTTCCTAAGCTAAAGGATTATTTTGATGTTAAGCGTGGGATAGCCACCGGCAGCAATGAATTTTTCATAATGGAGGAATCACGCATACGTGAGCTGGATCTGCCCTTTAAGTTTTTCCGCCCTATACTCCCAAGTGCCAGATATGTTAAAACAACGGAAATCGAATCTGATGATCAGGGCAATCCGATCTTGCCCCAGCGGTTATTCTTGCTTGACTGCCGGTTGAGTGAAGAGGAAATAAAAATAGGTTATCCCCGGCTGTGGCAATACCTTGAAAGCGGCAAAACCAGCGTTGCTAACGGCTACCTCTGCAAAACCCGGAAATCCTGGTACTTTCAAGAGCAGCGTGAGGCGCCCATGCTGATTTGTACATATATGGGCAGGGCGGGAAACGAAAGCAACAGCGGCTTTAGGTTCATTCTAAACAACTCTCTTGCGACGATTACAAACTCCTATCTTGCGCTTTACCCCCATAAAATACTCTCGGAAAAGTTTGCGCAAAACCCCTCCTTAAAACGAAGGGTCTGGGCAATGCTTAACGAAATGGCTTTGCACAGTTTGCCGGCTGCAGGACGTATTTATGGAGGCGGCTTGCAAAAAATTGAGCCAAAGGAACTATTAAATATTGATGTTCCGTTTTTATCAACATTGTAGAATGCTTCATTGCGATAGGATATTGATGAGAGGAGATTCCATGACAAAATACGATATGATCATTATCGGCAGCGGCGCCGGATTAATGGTAATGAGTGAGGCGGTCAGCCGGGGCCTCAGCTGCGCCGTTATTGAGAACTCCAAGCTTGGCGGCACTTGCCTTAACAGGGGTTGCATTCCCTCAAAAATGCTTGTCTATCCCGCAGATTTGATCCGGGAAATAGAGAGCTGCCAAAGGGTAGGCATAATAGCAGGGCAGCCCAAACTGGACTGGACCACCGTAGCCCGGCGAATGTGGGAGCAGATTGACTACAATAAAACCATCGAAAAAGATCTGCTGGCTATTCCTAACCTCACCTTGTATAAAGGAACAGGCCGTTTTCTAAGCCCCGGCAGCCTGGAAGTCCTTTATGATGACGGACGGCCCGCCGATATCATCTATGGCGACAAATTTATTATCGGCGCCGGAGCCAGAAGCCAGATTCCTTCTTTTCCGGGCCTGGATGAGGCCGGCTATATCACCTCGGAGACCTTCTTTGGGGAAAAGTTTCCGGCCAAGCCTTGGGATAGCCTGGTGATCATCGGCGGCGGCGCTATAAGCATGGAATTTGCCCATATTTTCTCAGCTTTCGGTACAAAGGTGACGCTGATCATCAGATCCGGCAGGATATTAAATAAGGAAGAGGAGGAGGTCGCCCAACTGGTAGCCCGCCAGATGACGAAAAACGGTGTGGAAATATTGACAAATACCGATATCATTTCTGTAAATAAGCAGGGAGATGTCAAAGAAATCACTGCCGAAAACCGTCTGACCAAAGAGCGCCGTACTGTTATCTCCCAAGAAATCCTTTTAGCCTCCGGCGTTCAATCAAACGCCGATACCATGGCCTTGGAGAAGGCAGGAGTGGAGGCAGACAAAAAAGGCTGGGTGATTACCAACGAATATTTGGAAACCTCCCAAAAAAACATTTGGGCTTTAGGGGATATCAACGGCAAGTACCAGTTCCGCCATAAGGCCAATGCCGAGGCAAAGATTCTCAGCCACAACCTTTTTAATCCCGAAGACAAGATAAAAGCCAATTATAATTCCGTACCCTGGACAATCTTTACCCATCCCCAGGTGGCCCATTTGGGCATGACGGAAAAAGAGCTGCAGGATCAGGGCATACCTTATAAAACCGCCAAAAATTATTACTCCGAAGTAGTGGGCGGCGCGGCAATGGGCTTTGAAGAGGGCGATGACGACGACGGCTTCGTCAAAATGATCATCGGTGAAAACAAAAAAATCCTGGGCGTCCATATCGTAGGACCCCAGGCTGCCGTTTTGCTTCAGCCTTTCGTTTATTTGATGAATACCGGCAATGGCTGCGATTCCTATTGCCCCCAAACCGGCACCTATGCTCCCATTGATGATTCCATGATTATTCACCCTTCCCTCAACGAACTGACCGCCTGGGTATTCAAGAAACTGCGGGTTTAGAAGCAGGGCGGTTTCAAAAAACCGGAACCGCCTTCTTAGCATTTTTCAAGGACAGCCTCCACCATTTCAATGAACTCACAAAAGACTTCATTTGGGCTGCAATCCATATGGTGGATCCAGCCTAATTTAATTTCCTTCTCATGGCCTTTAATGGGCCGGCTTACCAGCTCCGGGCCGGCAAAACCCGACGTCAGTATGCCGGTTCCTATGGAAAAGGCTTCCGTATGGGTGAGGACATTGATCATGGTAGCTCTGTCCACCACAATAAAATTCTTTTTTGCCGTAGAGAAATTATAGAAAAATACCTCCTCTGAAAATTCCGGAGAAGCCGAGGTTTCCGATTCAAAAGAGGCAAAAGGGAATTGGCTCATCTCTCCTAAAGTCACCGCCGCTTTGGCCGCCATGGGATGATCTTTTTTAAAGAAAACGCAAGGCGTAATTTCCTTGATCAAATGAAATTCCAAACCTTTAGCTGCCAAATACCTGCGCATAAAGCCTTCCGTCGTATTGGAAAGAAAAATTATTCCTATATCGCTTTTGCCATTGAATACATCATTAATCACATTGCGCATATTGACTTCCCGGAGATGGATTTCATATTGTCCCGGGGCATAGCGATGAAAAAGCTCAAAGAAGGCTTTGATGACAAAAGGATATCGCTGAGTTGACAGCGAGAAATTAAATGCAGGCTTAAGAGTATTCCTGGAGTATAGCTCCAGGATTTTTTCTTCCTGGGCCAAAAGGGGTTTGGCAAAGCTCAGAAATTCCTTGCCTTCGGCAGTCAGCTCCACGCCTTTTCTGGTTCTGGAGAAAATCGTTATGCCCAGTTCCTTTTCCAAGTCTTTCAAGGTACTGCTCAAATGAGGCTGGGCAATACATATCTCTTGGGCAGCCTTGCTTATCGAGCCATATTTTAAGATAGCAAGAACGTAACGTATTTGCTGCAAAGTCATAGTAAGCCCCCTTATTTAGATTTTCAATCTACTATTTATTATACTGTATCTTATTATATTACATCATTTTTATAGAATTAAGACATATGTTTTTCCTATGGTAAAGTATAGTTTTTTCATAATTCTATATAATTGGCCAATTTGTTATATTAACATAAGAATGGACAGTCCCGAAGCCATAGGCCGTCCTAAATTCCAAAAAGGAGGGATATTCCCTTATGAGCAAAATTGATCTTACCAATGTGGGTTTTGAAACTCTGATGATCCATGCAGGCCAAAGCCCCGACAAAGAAAGCGGCGCTTTGGCCACCCCCATCTATCAAACTTCCACCTTCTGTTTTGAAACCGTAGAGGAAGGCCAGGGCAAGTTTGCCAAAACCATTCCCGGCTTTGTCTATTCCCGCAGCGGCAATCCCACCAATCGGGCCCTGGAAATGAAAATCGCCGCCCTGGAAGGCGGAGAGGATGCTGTAGCCACCGCCTCCGGCATGGGCGCTATCGGCGCCGTCATGGTGGCTTTTCTCAAGACCGGCGATCATGTGGTTTGCGGCGATTGCGTCTATGGCGGCACCTCTGTGGTTATGCGCACCAATCTGGCTCAATTCGGCATTGACGTAAGCTTTGTGGATACCAGCGACGCCGCCGCTGTGGAAGCGGCCATCAAGCCTAATACTAAGCTTCTCTATTTCGAGACCCCCACCAATCCCCTGATGGTGGTAACAGACATTAAAAAAATGGCGGCAATCACTAAGGCTAAGGGGATCAAGCTGGTTGTGGACAATACCTTTGCTCCGCCGCCCCTTCAATACCCCATCAAGCTGGGAGCGGATCTGGTGGTGCATTCGGTCACCAAATACCTGAACGGCCACGGCGATGTGCTGGGGGGTCTGGTAGTGGGCAGTAAAACAGATATCGCCTTAGTAAGAGGCAACGGCGTAACCAAGATCTGTGGCACACCCCCTTCCCCCCATAGCTCTTTCCTGGTGCTGCGGGGCATGAAAACTCTCTCTTTAAGAGTACGCCAGCATTGCAATAATGCCATGGCCTTTGCTCAATATCTGGCCGGCAATAAGTATATCAAGAAAGTTTACTATCCCGGCCTGGCCGGTCATCCTCAGCATCAATTAGCCAAGGAGCAGATGAACGGTTACTATACCGGCATGGTGGCCTTTGAAGTGGATGCTATCAATGGCCTTTCCAGCTACGATGCAGGGATCAAGCTGCTCAACACCCTGACTATCCCCAGCATTGCCGTGTCTCTGGGTGATCCCGATACCCTGATCCAGCATCCGGCCAGCATGACCCACGCCAGCGTGCCCAAGGAAGCAAGGGAAGCCGCATCGATCAGCGACGGCCTGATCCGGATGTCCGTAGGCCTGGAAAATGTGGAAGACCTGATCGCCGATTTCGACCGGGCTTTTGCCTCTATGTAAACCTTTTCGCCTCTATGTAACCCTTTCGCCGATAAGACTACTCCCCTTTGTCATTAAGAGAAAAGGAGTCAAATATGAGCGACGATAAAAAAATTAAGCCTCTTATCACTGAAGAAAAAAATCTGGGCGGGTTAGCCTTCTTGCCTCTCCTTGTCTTTTTGGGCCTCTATGTAGGCGCCGGTTTAATTTTTACTGCCATGGGTATACCGGAGCCCTTCAAACAAGTACCCCGGGAAACGGCCCTGATGGGCGGTGTTCTTGTGGGTCTGCTCATGGGCAAAAGAAGCTTCTCCGTGAAAACCGACAGCTTTTCTGCAGCCTGCGGCGATCCCGGCGTTATGCTGATGGTTCTGATCTTCATATTGGCCGGCGCCTTTGCCGGTGTGGCCAAAGAAATGGGCGGCGTCACCTCTACCGTTAATCTGGGCCTTACCTACATACCCAGTCGCTTTATCCTGCCCGGCATATTTTTGATTTCTTCCTTCGTTGCCACAGCAATGGGCACCTCCATGGGTACCATTGCCGCCATCGGCCCCATTGCCGTAGGTTTATCCGAGATCACCGGCCTGAATATGGCCATCTGTATCTCGGCAGTTGTGGGCGGCGGTATGTTCGGCGACAATCTGTCCGTTATCTCCGATACCACTATTGCCGCCACCCGGGGCGCCGGCTGCGCAATGAAGGACAAATTCCGGATGAATCTGCTAATCGCTTTGCCGGCGGCCCTTTTAGCCATGGTTGCCTATACTATTGTCGGCGGCGCCGGCGCTCAGCTGGAAGGGCCCTTTCCTTTTGAGCTGATCAAAGTAGTGCCTTATCTTGCCGTTTTAGGACTGGCTATTGCCGGCGTCGATGTGCTGGTGGTTTTGTTCGGCGGTACCGTCCTGGCCGGCCTGGTCGGCGGCCTTACCGGCTCCATGACCTTCGTCACCTTCGCCAAATCGGTTGCCTCCGGTATTGGCGGCATGCTTTCCATCGTCATTGTCACCATCCTGATGCGGGGCCTCACCGGCCTGGTCCGGGATATGGGCGGCACCCACTGGCTGACTACTTTGTTCAACAGCAATGTGAAAAGCCGCAAGGGCGCTCAGTATTCCATCTTGGGCATTACCGGTATTTTGGATGCCTGTATGGCCAACAACACCATCGCCATCCTGATTGCAGCACCCTTAACCAAGCCCATTGCCAAAAAATTTGGCGTAGCTCCCCAGCGGCTGGCCTCCTTATTGGATATCATGTCCTGCGTGGTTCAGGGCTTCCTGCCCCACGGCGGCCAGATCATGCTGGCCGTGACCTTAACTTCCCTTTCCCCTCTCACCATTATGGGACATTCCTATTATTTGGTTCTGCTGCTGCTGGCAACCGTTGTCACCATTCAATTTGAGCTGCTGAAAACCAAAGAGGAAAAAGAGGGAGTGGAATTCTATCCCGAGCTGGATGAAAACGGCGAGCAAATCCCGCTGGGCTGCCCCATTCCAACAGTGCCGGCAGAGTAAGCGCCGGCAGAGTGAAGGCTCACCCATATTAAGATGATTCCGGGGGTTCACCATGAAAACCATAAAAATTCCTTACCATACTTCCTCGCTGGACTTGCACATAGAGGAAGAAAACCTAAAGGCAATAATTGCTGCCAAGCCTCAGGAATCTGCTTTCAACGGCAGCCAGGACCAATTAGTCTTGGCTGCCTTGGAGCATCCTGCAGGCACGCCGAAGCTGCGGGAGCTGGCCCGGGGAAAAAAGAAAATTACTCTGATAACCAGCGACCATACCCGGCCAGTACCCAGCAAAATTACTCTGCCCCTCTTGCTGGCGGAAATCAGAAAGGGCAATCCGGCGGCGGAAATCACCATTTTGATCGCTACGGGCCTCCACCGGGCCACTACGGAAGAAGAACAGCGGCAGATGTTCGGCGATCAGATTGTGGACCATGAGAAAATCGCCATCAACGATGCCTTTGATCCCAGCCAGTTTGTGGATATGGACATTCTGCCCTCCGGCGCCGGCTTTTTGGTCAACCGGCTGGCGGTGGATTGCGACCTGCTGATTGCCGAAGGCTTTATTGAGCCTCACTTCTTTGCCGGCTTTTCCGGCGGCCGCAAAAGCATTTTGCCGGGGATCTGCAGCCAGGAAACGGTAAACGAAAATCACAGCTATAAGGCTATTGCCAGCCCCTATTCCCAAACGGGTATTTTAGAAAACAATCCCATTCATCAGGATATGATAGTGGCGGCCCGCCGGGTTCATACCGCTTTTATTCTCAATGTAGCTCTGGACAGTGAGAAAAAAATCATCGCCGCCTTTGCCGGGGATTTGGAAGAGGCTCATGCCGAAGGAGTGGCCTTCGTCCGCAGCCTTTCCCAATATCCTGCCGTCACCGGTGATATCGTGATTACCGGCAACGGCGGCTATCCTTTGGACCAAAACCTTTATCAGAGCCCTAAGGCAGTGGCCACCGCTGAAGCCTGTGCCGGTGAGGACGGCCTAATCATTATGTGCTGCGGCTGTGCCGACGGCATGGGCGGCAGCCACTTTGAACGGCTGATCAAGCTGGGACCACCGGCTGCCATCGACGAATATTTGGCAGGAATTCCCCCAAAGGAAACCATTCCCGAACAGTGGTGTCCCCAGATTTACGCCCGTATCCTGAAAAAACATCAGGTCATTTTAGTTACTACAGGCTTAAGCTCTGAGGAAGTCAGAAGCGCCAATATGATTCCGGCCCAAGACCTTGATGAAGCCTTAACTATTGCTTATGGTCTGAAAGGCAAAAAGGCTGCCGTAGTTGTGATCCCCGACGGCGTCAGCGTTTTAATCGCCAATCCCCAATAAATAACCGTAATAAAAGAAGGAGAGGAAGCCATGGCTTTCAATATTGCCTTGAAGGTAAACGATCTGGATAATGTGGCTACGGTTTTTGCAGAAGGCGTCAGCAAAGGCCAGGAAGTGGAGGTGCGGGACAAAAAAGGGCAGAGCTGGATCATCACCGTTTTAGAGGATATCCCTTACGGCCATAAAATTGCCCTGACAGAGATTCCTCCAAACCAGGATATCATTAAATACGGTGAAGCCATCGGTATGGCTACCCGGCAAATCGGCAAGGGTGAATACGTCCATGTCCACAATCTTGACAGCAAGCGGGGACGGGGCGACTGGAAGGAGAATAACTAATGGCTGCAACGATTCCTGAATTTATGGGCTACCTCCGCCCTGATGGCAAGGCGGGGGCCCGTAACTTTACCGCCGTCATCCCCAGCGTTACCTGCGCCAATGACGTAGCCCTGGCTATTTGCCACCAGGTACAGGGTACGGTAACCTATCTTCACCATCAGGGCTGCTGCCAGTTGCCTCCCGATCTGGACCGGGTGACGGAAACTTTGATCAGCATAGGCAAGAGCCCCAACGTGGCCAATGTCCTGGTAGTCAGCCTGGGCTGTGAGGGTACGGATCACGCCCGGATGGTGGAGGAAATTGCCGCCGCCGGAAAGCATGTGGAAATCATTCGTATCCAAGAGCTGGGCGGCGTTTCCAAGGCCATCCAGGCCGGCACGGATTTTGCCCGCCGGCTGGTAATCGAGGCCAGCGGCTATCAAAGGACGCCCTGTCCCATCAGCAAGGTGGTCATGGCCATCAAATGCGGCGGTTCCGACGCCACCAGCGGCATGGCTTCCAACTGCGTCATCGGCTATGTGGCCGACAAGCTGGTGGATTTGGGCGCCACTGTGATTTTTGGCGAAACCACCGAATTCATCGGCGGCGAGCACCTGCTGGCCCGGCGGGGGGCTACCCCCCAGGTGGGCGAAAAGATCCTGCAAATTGTGGATGAGATGGAAAAGCGGGCCAAAAGCCTGAATTGCGATATGCGCAAAGGCCAGCCTACTCCCGGCAATATTGCGGGCGGCTTGTCCACTATTGAAGAAAAGAGCCTGGGGGCCATTATGAAATCCGGCAGCCGTCCTATTCAAGGGGTTTTAGATTATCCTCAGGCCGTCACCACGGAAAACGGCTTGTGGATCAAAGATACGCCGGGCCGGGAGCCGGAGATTCTCACCGGCATGGCCTGCAGCGGCGCCCAGTTTATGATGTTTTCCACAGGCCGGGGAGCTCCCCAGGGCTTTCCCAGTATGCCGGTCATCAAGATCTGCGGCAATCCCCATACCTATGCCCGCATGAGTGAGGATATGGATATTAATGCCGGCCTGATCATCACCGGCGAAAAAACCATCGAGGAAGTAGGAGAGGAGGCCTTTCAGAAAATGCTGAGGGTTCTCTCGGGAGAGATGACTAAAAACGAGGCTATCCAATATTTCAGCTCCATTGATATTCACATGCTGGGGCCGGTTATTTAGCCAGCCTGTAAAATAAAGCAGCAGAATGACCTAAAAGGGGAGCTTATAATGGTTGTGGAGAATCTGCCCAAAGTCAAATTGGCAAATCTGCCTACTCCTATCGACGAGCTGAAAAAGTTGAGAAGCATCATCGGCGGCCCCCGTTTATTTATGAAAAGGGATGACCTGACCGGCCTGTCTTACGGCGGCAATAAAACGAGAATGATGGAGTATCTGCTGGGGCAGGCCAAAAAAGAGGGGGCCGATACCGTCGTCACCTCCGGCGACTCCCAAACAAATCACGGCCGTTTGGCCGCCGCCGCCTGCGCCAAAGAGGGCTTTGATTATTACCTGGTGATTACCGAGGAAGAAAAAGGCCATTTGGAGGGCAACGCCACTTTGCAGTCTTGGCTGGGCACAAATTTTGTTTACATCGATCCTGTGCAGCCGGCAGAGGGGGAGAGCCTGGCCAAAGCCCGTCTCAGGGCCGGCGACAAAAAAATAAAGGACCTCTGCCTCCGGCTGATCGCACAAGGCAAGAAGCCCTTTGTTATCCCCAGGGGAGGCCGTTCCCTCCAGGGCACGGCCAGCTATTGTGCGGCAGCAGCGGAAATCAAGGAGCAAATGGCCGCTCTGAGAGAAAAAATCGACCATATCATCGTCACTGCCGGCATGGGCGGCACCCTGGCCGGGCTGCTTCTGGGGACTAAGGTCTATGAGCTGCCGGCTAAGGTTATCGGTATATCCGCTTCCCGCTCCTCCGAAGAGGTCAGGGCGCTGGTTGTGGAGGAATTCAACAAGGATGCGGCAGAGTTGGGCTATCCTTACCGAATAGACGGCAGTGATTTTATCATGGATTCCTCCTATGTCGGCAAGGGCTATGGCATACCTACAGACGAATGCTGGCAGGCCATAAAATTGCTGGCTCAGACAGAGGCCATATTTTTAGATCCGGTATATACGGGTAAAACCATGGCCGGCTTTCTGGATTTGGTTGGCAAAGGCTTTTTTTCGGAGAAGGAAAATGTCTTGTTTGTCCACACCGGCGGCGGTCCTTTAATGTTTCTTGATATGGTCAATCGCAAAGCTAAAGAAATGCAGCAGGTTTATTCATGATGTTAATTCATGATGTTAAAATCCATGGCCCGAACCTTAGGGCAGCTTAATAGAATTACGGAAAGGCTGCCGGTTGCCGGCTTCCACAATAGCCAAAATCTCCGCATCGGCCTTTTGAATTTCTCCCCGCAAGGCCTGAGGAGATAGACGCAAAGCGCCATGTCCCAAAATAATCATCTGGACGGCGCCATCGGAGGTAGCCACCGTCACCCGGTACTTGCGGCCAATACTGTAGGTGACCTTCTCAATATAGGCGTCGGCGGTTTCCGCTTCTTTGGTGTAAACCACGCTGATATTGTGATAACGGCTGACCTCTCCCGGATTGCCGGGCACCTTGTAGGCATCGAAGACTAAGATAATTTCCTGCCGGCGAAAGCCCTGATAATTGCTGAGAATATCCATGAGCAACTGCCGGGCCGCATCCATACTCTGCCGGGCGATGGCGCTTAAATCCTCCCAGCCGTGAATGATATTATAACCGTCTACCAACAGGTACTCCGGCCCTTCATCGAGGGGCCGGTTTTGCTTTTGAGGGACAGAATCTGTCGTCTGCTTTAAAGAGGTGGAAGGCAGAATATCCCGGTGCTTGACGGGGCCGTAGGTTCGTTCATAAATAGCCTGCAGCTCCTTGTCCAGCAGGGAAGCACCCTGATCCAGCCCCCGGCCCCCTTCATCGGCCCCAGCCTTTGGCCTGCCGGCAGAGCTTGCCAACCGCCGCTCTTCCTCATCCTGCTCCAGTCTCAGGCCGGAATCCAGATGCATATGCTCTTTTACCTGATCCCATTTTACGGTGACGCCGGCGCCGTGAGAGCAGAAAACGGAATCTGCCGGGTTTTCCATGTCCCTTTCAGCCTCGTAGCCCATGGCCGCCGCCACTGCCTCCTGATTGTGGCAGGGGGCAAAGCCTTTGAAGGAGCAGGAAAGCCGGCCCAAGCCCCGGGTATAAGCCGTCACCTCCCCGGCATAATCCCGCAAGGCAGCCACCGGAGCGCTGCCCGTAAAAAGGCTGCGGTCGCCCTTGCTTTGCGGCAGTGAAAGATCATCGGTCATTCTCTGCAAATCCGTCATGGCCCGGCCCACGGCTTCATTGGGTACTTCCAGTTGAAACCGGTACCAAGGCTCCAAAAGCTGACATTGGCCTTGAACCATGGCCTGCATCAAGCCCTGGCGCAAAGCCCGGTAAGTGGCCTGGCGAAAATCGCCGCCTTCCGTATGCTTAATATGGCCTTTGCCAGTCAGCAGAGAGATTTTCATATCGGTAATGGGGGCTGCGGCCAGAACACCGGCATGCTCCCGTTCCTCCAAATGGCTTAAAATCAGGCGCTGCCAATGGCGGGGCAAAACATCCTCACTGCAGACCGTATCAAACTGCAAGCCGCTGTCCCGGGGCCCCGGCTCCAGCAGCAAATGGACCTCGGCATAGTGGCGCAAAGGCTCGAAGTGGCCCATGCCGATAACCGGCCCGCTGATGGTTTCCCGGTAGAGGATGCTGCCGGCGCCAAAGGTCACAGCCAAGCCAAAGCGCTCTTTGATCAGGTGGGCTAAAATCTCCAGTTGCACCTCGCCCATCAGATTCAAGCGGATTTCCTGGGTTCTTTCATCCCAAGTCATGGCTAGCTGAGGATCTTCCTCCTCCAATTGGCGTAGTTGCCGCAAGGCCTGAAGAGGATCACAGCCTTCAGGCAAAATCACCCGGAAGGAGAGAACCGGTTCCAGGGCGGGGGGCCGGGAGGCCGGCTCAATGCCCAGGCCCTGGCCGGGGTAAGTATGATTTAATCCGGTGACGGCGCAGATGGCGCCGGGCCAGACCATATCTGCGGCCTGGTATTTCTCGCCGGAATAAAGACGGATCTGGTTAACTTTCTCCGTCCAAATCTGCTCCTCAGCTATCTCATGGCTTATTGCCTCCGCTGGCCAGAGCCGGCCGTTGGTCAACGCAGCCTTTACCGCCAAACTGCCGCCGGTGATTTTTAAATGGGTCAGCCGGTTGTTTTGGCTATCCCGGGAAATTTTGTACACCTTGGCCCCAAAGGCCTGGGGATAATCGGGGCAGCGGGTATACCGTTCCAAGCCCTCCAGCAACGAACCCACACCCTCCAGCTTAAGAGCCGCTCCAAAATAGCAAGGAAAAAGCCGCCGCTTTTGAATCAGAGAAATGACGGCAGCATCACTAATATAGCCCTTATCCAGAAAGTCAGCCAATACCTCTTCATCGCACATGGCAATGTCTTCCGCCTGATCCGGCCTGCGGTCAAAAGCAACGCAGCCCTCATGCAGCCGCTCCTTCAGTTCAGCCAGCAGTGCAGCCTGATCCGTACCGGCCAAATCCATTTTATTGATGAAGAGAAAAGTCGGAATGGCATAGCGGGCCAGCAACTGCCAAAGGGTAAGGGTATGACCCTGTACGCCGTCGGAGCCGTTGATCACCAATACGGCGTAATCAAGAACCTGCAGAGTCCGTTCCATCTCCGCGGCAAAATCCACATGGCCCGGCGTATCAAGCAGGGTAAGGGTTACCTCCTCCAAGGGCAGCAGGGCTTGCTTGGCAAAAACCGTAATGCCCCGGCGGCGTTCTATATCAAAGGTATCTAAAAAGGCGTCCTGATGGTCCACCCGGCCCAGGCGTTTGAGATAACCGCCTTGGAAGAGCATAGCCTCCGACAAAGTGGTTTTGCCTGCATCCACATGGGCCAGCATGCCAATAACCAGATTCTTTTGCAAAATTGTCCCTCCGGCCAAAGCCTAATAAACTACTCGTTATAGCTACCATTGTACAAGAAAAAGCCGGGAAATCCCAGGAGAAAGTTTTTAGGAATCATTCCTAATAGATCACTTGACAGCAAGACTTGCCAATGATAAACTAAGTTCAATATTTAGATATTTCCAGCCTCCACTGTCATAAGCTGGATCTTATTGCCTATATTGGCCTTGGCAAAGGCGTTAGGTATCCATCTCAATCCGAGATAAACGAGGAGGAATAAGCTATGTCCATAATTAACAAAGAAGTTGCCGATTTTACAGTTTTGGCTTTTCAGGACAATCAAACCAAAACCATAACCAAACAGGACTTGCTTGGCAAATGGTCCGTATTTTTCTTCTACCCCGCGGATTTTTCCTTTGTCTGCCCCACGGAGTTGGAGGACCTGGCCGACAGCTATGAGAAATTTAAGGAAATCGGCTGTGAAATCTATTCCGTCTCCTGTGACACCCATTTTGTACATAAGGCCTGGCACGATGCCTCCACAACCATCCAAAAAATCAAGTTCCCCATGCTGGCCGATCCCACAGGCAAGCTGGCCCGGGATTTCGATGTGCTGATTGAAGCTGAAGGCGTGGCTGAGCGGGGCACATTTATTATCAATCCCGAAGGCAAAATTGTGGCCTACGAAGTCCTTGCAGGAGATGTGGGCCGCAATGCCGCTGAGCTGCTCCGCCGGGTTCAGGCTTCCCAGTTTGTGGCTCAGCACAACGGTGAGCTTTGCCCTGCCAGGTGGCATCCCGGCGTCAACTCCCTTAAGCCCAGCCCTGAACTCATGGGGTTGGTACAGCCTTTTTAATGCTATCATCAGCGGCGGCGGCCCTACGGGGCTGACCGCCGTTTTTTATCTGATGCTCAACGCCTTTGATGGATGGTGCAATTATCATCGGGCAGAATAACAAGCGCCGTGCCGCCCTTTGCAGGTGGTATTGGTACTCGGTGCTTGTTATCCTACGCTATCGTGATAAAATAGATTCGATGTTTTTTTTATGCAAAAGTCGAGCATTGCCAAAGCAGCTTTGATATGATGCAGAAGTGAAAGGGGGGAAGACTATGCTGCAGGAACTTAACCGGGCCATTGAGTATATCGAAGAACATTTGACTGACGAACTCTCTCTGGAAGGAATCTCTAAATACGTTGGAATCTCAGATTATCACTTTAGGACGGTATTCTTCTATCTTGCGGGAATGACATTGAGTGAGTACATAAAAAGCAGGCGGTTGTCGGAAGCCAATAAAGATTTGCTGACGGGGGAAAAAGTCACGGACATTGCTTATAAATACGGCTACTGTTCAATGGATGGCTTTACCCGGGCATTCAAAAAATGGAGCGGCTTTTTGCCCTCGGATGCAGTCAAAAAAAGAATCAGCAAGTCCTTCCCCAGACTTTCGTTTGTCATCACAATCAAAGGAGGAAATACGATGGAATGTAGAATTGAAGAAAAACCGGCCTTTTATCTGGCCGGTGTAAGCAAACGGGTTCCCATGCAATTTGAGGGCGTCAACAATGCAATTGTAGAGCTTGCAAAGAGCATTACAGAAGAACAAAGAGAAGAAATGCACGGGCTGCAAAACATGGAGCCCTGCCAAATCGTCAACGCCTCTTATGAAGCGGACGCTGGTTTTTTGAAAGAAGAAGGTGAGCTGACCCATCTGATCGGCGTGCTGACCACAAAAGAGGAGGTAAGCCACCGTTTGGTAAAAGTCCCGGTAGAAGCCTGCCTCTGGGCAGTTTTTCCGAATGAAGGACCATTTCCCTTCACTCTGCAAAATACCATGGCACGAGTCTATTCCGAATGGCTGCCTGCTTCCGATTATGAGGTCCTTAACATACCTGCTTTTTCCTTTACAAAAATGGATGAGCATAAAAAGGATTATGCTTATAGCGAGGTTTGGACGCCGGTGCGGAAGAAAAAATGATTACTGGTTTATAAGCCGGTGGAGGGGGGAAAATCTTGGACTTCAAGCAGTTGGAAGCCTATATTAATGTTTACGAATTAAAAAATTTTTCAAAAGCGGCGGAAAGAATGTTTCTATCTCAGCCGTCTATCAGCGCCTATATCACCGCCCTTGAAAAAGAGCTGAATACTCAGCTTATTTACCGCTCTACAAAAGATTTTATCCCCACCAAATCCGGCATATTATTTTACCGTCATGCAAAGGATCTGCTGTCTTTGCGGGACAACTCCATACAATCCGTAAAAACCATTTCTGATTCTGATGCGGGCAGTATCGACATACTGGCTTCTTCGGTTCCGGCCCAGTATATATTGCCTGAAATATTAGGGGCCTTTCATAAGCTCTATCCTGATGTCCTGTTTAACCTGCAGCAGGAAGATTCTCTGGAAGTCGTGAACGCTATTTCATCCTATAAAGGCGAAATTGGTTTTGTCGGCGCAAAAATCGAAAACGCCAATTGCCTTTTTGACGCTTTCTTATCGGAAAGCCTGGTAATGATTGCTCCTTACGAAGAGAGATTTCTCAATATGAGTGCCGCTGATATCGTAGATTTGATCGATAGGGAATACTTTGTTGTGCGGCAATCCGGCTCCGGTACAAGACTTCAATATGAAGAAAGTCTGAAAGCCATTGGTATTAATCCGGGCCGGCTAAAAATCAGCGCCCGGCTAAGCAATACCCAATCCCTTATTCATGCCGTTGCCGGTGGATTAGGCCTGTCTATCGTTTCAGAGCTGGCAGCCCGGGACTATATCCGCCAAAAAAGAATTCTTGCAATGGATATGCCTGGCCTGCCTAAGAGAAATTTTTATATAGCCCTCAACAAGAACCGGGTACAGACGCCCATAGCCAATGCCTTTGTGGAGTTTGTCCATTCCTACAGTGCAAAGATGTAAAATATAAAGATGCAAAAACCCCCCCGGGGCCTCAAATTGAAGCCGCCGGGGGGACGGGGGGGGTTCTTGATATAATCTTGCTAGACGACCCTCTATTTCAGGAGAGACTCGGGCACATCATCAAAGACCGTATAGGTTCGGGCCACTACCTTTTCAATATCCAGATCTTCACTGATCAGACCGGCCTCCTGGAGGTCCTGCATATTGCTGAGAAGACCGGTATAGCCGCCTTCCACAGAGGTTCTGTAGTCATAGGTTTGATGGAGCCGGGCAAACAACTCCGGATCGCCGCTGCCCACATAGCTCTTTTCAATCTGGATTCTGGCGGTCTCCACCGGATTTTCCGTAACAAACTTACCGCCTTTTTGGATAGCCCGGAGAAAAGCCGCCGCAGCATAGGGATGCTCTTCCACAAACTTGGGCCCCATCAGGCCGACACAGCATATCTCATCCTGGTAATCGGGATGGGTGGCATTGGCCAGAATCGATCTGCCCACACCGCTGTCCACAATGGTTCCGGCAGTGGGGTCGTTAATGGCCACCGCATCAATGGTACCGTTTTCCAGCATCAGGGACAGCTCGCCCCGGGAAAAGGCAACAAACTCAACTTCCATATTGTCGGCGGTAACGCCTACGCCCTTGCTTTGCAGCGCCCGGGTTGCAAAGACCCGGCCGGAGCTGGCCAGACCGGGAACGCCAATCTTTTTGCCTCTGAGTTGGGTGATATCCGTAATATCGGAATCAGCTTTCACCAGAATTTCCAGGCAGCCGGTATGAATGCCCAGGGCAATACGGCAGTCAAACCCCTGGTCAATACGTAAAATGGTGTCGGGCAGCATGGCATAGCCGCAATCGCCTTTGCCGGTGGCAATGAGATCATGGATGGTGGAATCGCCTACTTTGACAAATTCCACTTCGATGCCTTCTTCGGCGAAATAGCCCTGCTCCATAGCCATATGTAAAGGTGCGCCGCAGATACCGGAGCCCAGTACCACTTTAACAACATAGCCGTCATATTCCGCTTCACTGCTTTTAATTACATTCCTGCCGGGCAGAGCAGCCGGGGTTTCTGCCGCTGAAGAAGGTTCTGTGGTTGCCGGGCTATTGGAGCCGGAGCTTGGGGCGGGATTGCTGCCGCAGCCCGATAAGACGGTTAAAAATAGCGATAAAATCATAATGCCTGCCAGAATTCTTTTCTTATTCCTTTTCATGTTTGCCTCCTGTTTTTTTATTCTTGCATCCCGGGTTTTTTATTCCGCCGGCTGAAAGCGGCTTTTTATGTTGAGCACCTGCATAATCTGCTCTTTTATCCTGCGAAACTCCTGACTTTCCCGAACCCTCGGGTAGGCCATAGCTACATCCACAATTTTCTCTATTCGGGAGTTGGTGGGCGTCATCACCAGAATTTTTTCGCTGAGATACACGGCTTCTTCTACGTCATGGGTCACCATAACCATGGTGGTCCCTCTGGACTGCCAAATATTGAGCAGTTCGTCCTGCATAACTTCCCGGGTAAGAGAGTCCAATGCTCCCAAGGGTTCATCCATAAGCAGCACCTTGGGGCGGTTGGCCAAGGCTCTGGCCAGGGCTGCCCGCTGCTGCATTCCTCCGGAAAGGTGATGAGGATAGGCTTTCTCAAACCCCGTTAGGCCCACTAGATCGATGAGCTCTCCTACAATCCCTCTCTCTTGTTCATAAAGACCCCGGGCCCGCAGACCAAAAGCGATATTTTCATGCAAATTAAGCCAGGGAAACAGTTTGGCCTGTTGAAACACCAGGCCTCTTTCATGATGGGGACCGGCAACCTCCCTGTCGTCCACAAAAATGTTGCCGCCGCTGGGCCTCTCCAAACCGGCAATCAAGCGCAAAAGTGTAGTTTTGCCGCAGCCGGAAGCTCCTACAATAGAAACAAAGCTGCCTGCCGCCATGGTGACGCTGACCCGGTCGAGAGCCCTGACATTTTCATAGCCTTCGCTCTCAAAGATTTTTTGCACATTTTGCATCCGGATCGCCCCGGATATCACCATTGAATCACCCCCTTTTGCCAGGCCAGCCAGCGGCTGCGGAACTTAAAGAGCAAGGTGATAAACAGGTAGCAAAACAAGGCGACAATAATCAGCCCCGCATAGACGTTGGCATAGGACATGATCTCCCGCTGCCAGTTGACATACCAGCCGATTCCGTATTTGACTCCCAGCATTTCCGCCGTCATCAAGGTGATGAAGGAAGAGCAGACGCCGCTGAATAACCCCAAAAAAATAGAGGGCAGGGCTGCCGGAACAGCCACATGGGCAATTTGATACCTGGTGCTGGCCCCCAGGGTGCTGGCCACTTCAAAATAAGCCTTCTCGGCATTTTGAATACCGGAGCTGGTCTGTACCGTGACGGGAAACCAAACGCTTAAGGCCACCAGGAATACGCTGGCCCCAAAAGTGGTGGGGAAAGCCACCAGGGTAATGGGAATCCAAGCGGTGGAGGGAATAGGCCCCATCAGCTTGACCAAGGGATTGATCCAATAGTGGGCCTTTTTGCTCCAGCCAATCAGCAGTCCCGTTAAAAATCCGCTGACCACGCCGAAGGCCAGCCCTATAAACTGAAGACGGGTGGAATGCAGAAGGCATTTCAGCAGCACCCGGTGTTCGCCGATAAAAACATTGAGTATTTTATCGGGGAAGGGAAAATATAGCTGCGGCAACAAAAGCAGCTTCTCCGTGACCAGGTTATATAAATTCAGCAGGAGAAAGGCGACGGCAATAAAGGCCGCCCGGTAGCGAAACTTCTTGGCAAAGCCGGGGGAAAACATAGAATATAAAGCCAGCGCCAGCAAAACGGCGCAGGAAATAATCATAAAGATATGAAAATATCCTCTGTTTTTCACCATAATGTCATCGTGCATAGGCAAGATACGGTCCACAGCCAAACAAAAAAGGGCGGAGAGAAGGGGCAAAAAATGATGAAAAAGAATGCTTGTCTCTTTTTTAGCGGCAGCAGACCGGATCAAAACTTTTTCCACGCCTATCCTCCTCCAGCTCCGTTTCATTCGTTATACTACCGTTGTTCATTTTTCGTATAACGCTTTTACTATATAACAGACGGGATATTGTCACAAATATTATTTATTGATCACACGGATTCTTTTATCAGAATTTCTGATAATATGGACATATAGCCTGATTTCCCGCAAAATTAAACCCTACATCGGGAAAAGCCGCCAATGACCAGGTTTGTCTTGCCAATCTTGACTCGGAATTCGCTTTTGGCCGGTCTGTAGGTTTTGTCCGGTTTGTAGGTTTGTCCTCTGGGGGTGCGGACATTTTCTGTGCAAAAATGCAGGTTTGTATTCAGCAAGGGCGCCAGTTGAGCAAAAATGCAGGTTTGTAGACACCCCTTAGCGTTATGGCGGCTCGAAAAATAAGTAGAAACGTATGCCTTGTCTGTATCTAGTGCCCTGGCAGAAATCAATTCACTACCAAACTGCAAAAAATGCTTAAGCTTTCTAACATTCCCGCTGATAAGGGTCTCTAGACGAAGACAACCTTGCAATTTTGCACAGAGGGGGGACCTCAATAAGCCAACCACCCCTTGCCGGTGGGGGGGTGTCCATTTCTTTCCATTAGGGATATGCCAATATAGTTTCCCCCCCTTATCTTCGCCGGCGGATCAGCGTGAGGTAGCGGAAATAACCCAAATTGCAAGTTTAAAGGAGAGCACTGAAAAAGTTGCCTCAGTCTCAGCCGGGTGTACAAAATTTGCTACTATATAGACAGGTCGAGAGGCACGGCTGATCACCGTGCCTCCCAATTACTTGCGGCCTAGGTTACAATAAGA
>JBCFAO010000049.1:0-29571 GCA_038562165.1 Clostridiales bacterium
TTCCTTCAGATTCCGCCTCACGGCGGACACCCTTATCTTTGGCTAACAGTTCCTACTGCCAAGTCTGTAGCGGACTTTCACCGCCGAGTTACACACCCATGCCGGGCGCACATAAAAAAACGCTTCTGTCCCTATAAAGGGACAAAAGCGTGAACTTCTGCGGTACCACCCAAATTGGCGAAAAACTCGCCCACTTGCTCCATGCACCAACATGCATGCTTCCTTGATAACGGGTGAAGATCCCGTCGGCCATTACTTGCTTGTGCTTTCTTGCCGCCCTCGTGAGTCCATTCCCCTGCTTCGCTACTACCGCACTCTCACCGACGGCGGCTCTCTTTGAGTAGGCTTGAAATAGGGTACTCTTCTCAGTCATAGGTTTGTGGGTATTCTGTTGTGGCAAATTATACGCCAGGGATTTTAAGATGTCAAGGAAAAAGTTTTTGCAGCATGCCCTGGCCAGGCTGGGCTGAAGTCTGCCTTAGGGTTCTCGGGGCAGGGGGCTTGGAGACCATAGGAGCGCCAGGGACCTCGGGGCAGGACACTCCTGTACATTTTTTTCGTTTGTATGCAATTTCTCAGCGTTGCCTGTACATTTTTTACGTTTGTATGTAAAATGCAGCGCCTGCCAGGCACGTTCCAGACCGGTTTCAGGTCAAATCTGTACAAAAATTTCGCTTGTATGTAACTTTATACATTGCATGGGGCTTGTAAGGGGGTCGAATATTCCCCACAAACGAAAATTTTGTACAGCCGGTCTCTTTCAATTGCGTATAAATGGAAATTTTGTACACCGAAGGCACTGCCCCGCCTCGGCTGGGAAATTTCCTTGTCCGTCACAAGGGATCAGCCCCAAAATTGTGCAAAACGATCGCTTAAAAGAAGGCTGCAGATGCCCACAAAAAAAAGCCAAGCTGGAGAAATAACATCCCCGCTTGGCTTTCGTTTATCCTGCTATTTTATTCTCTTTACTCCTCGTTGCCAGAAACATAGTCCTGAGGGGTATCCTTAATCTCATCTTCCAAAATGGCATCAGGATCCGCCGGCAGGTATTCCTCATCAACAGGAATATCGTCGTCGTCCTCAATATTGGAAGCCAGCTTCACTTCTTCGATCTTGGCTTTGCATTCCTCAATCCTGGACAGGCTGCCGCTGATCTGTAAAAACAAAGGTTCCAGCACGGAGTAGTCCTGGGAGCTGCAGTATACGTCGTAAGCATGCTTGCCGATATCTTCATAAAGCTTGGTGATCTTGCCGTTTTCCACCATGATGTCTTTTTTCAGCTTACCGATCTCAATGGCTTGCTCTGACTTTTCTTTAGCTGCCATAGCTGCTGACTTGGCAACAGATGCCGTGGTTTCTCCTACCTTTTTACCAAGTTCGAGAGCTTTATCAAAAAATGCCATATGAATACCCTCCTCGCTGTCTATTATCCATCAGTATATCATAATTAAGTCAACAGCGGTAGCCGTTTTTGTAAAAATATTCTTTCTGAATCTCTTCATTTTGTAGGGCTTGTCCCTTTTTTACTCGATATCGCTCTGCCTGCGGTAGCGCTCCATCATTTCCTTAAATAATTCTCCCGGGGTAGGCGGCGTCCAGGTAATGGCGTTGGCGCCGGCATTTATGGTATCCAAAATGGACTGCTCTGTGGGGCCGCCGGTGGCGATAATCGGCACCTCGGGAAACTGGCGCCGAATTTTTTCCACCAGCCAGGGAGTTTGTACCGACGCCGACACATTAAGAATGGCAGCGCCGGCCTCCAGCCGGCCCCGTATATCGTTCTTCTCACTGACCACGGTGACCACTACGGGAATATCCACCACTTGATGAATGGCCTCAATGGTGCTGTTGGGGGTAGGTGCGTTTACCACCACGCCCATGGCGCCTTGAAATTCCGCGTCGGAGGCTAGCTGCACCACCCGGCTGCCGGTGGTGGTACCGCCCCCTACACCGCAAAACACGGGGATATCCGCCGCCATCATCAAAGAATGGGTGATGATAGGCTGAGGCGTAAAGGGATATACGGCAATAACCGCATCGGCATTGATATTGCGGATTACCGCCACATCCGTGGAAAAAACAATGGATTTGATACGTTTGCCAAAAATACGGATACCGCCGCATTTGTAAATATTTTCAGGTATTTTGATCATATGGCTGCGTAAATTGCCGCTAAACTCCGGAATAAACTTTTCTTCCATCCCTCACACTCCCCCTCCTGCTTTATTGGCTCTATTTTAGCGGCTACAGGCCCATCATTTCAACTTAAACTTTTTTGCTTCAACCTTAATTTTCTGTGATGACCTTCATGCCCTCTTTAACGCCCTGATCGAAGGGATTCAAAATCAGCAGGTCTCCTGCCTCCACACCGGAGGACAGTTCCACATAGCCGCCGCCTGTTTTCCCCGTTATCACCGGCGTTAGTATAGCCTTCTTGTCTTTTATTACATAAACCCCATCCTCTCCCGAAGCTAAAGGAATAATGGAGGACAGAGGAGCCGTCAGCACATTCTCTGCTTGCACATTGGTAAAGACAATATCCACCTGATGGCCGGCGCCTACAGATGCCGGCAGAGGGCCGGGGGCCAGTTCAATCGTATTGCGGCTTTCCTCTATGCCGATAGCCGATAAACCTTTATTGGCTACGGGAGAAATATAGACCACTTCAGCGTTGAATTCCGTACCATCGGCCAAGGTACAGTAAGCAATATCTCCGGCGGACAACCTCATGGCGTCTTCCGTCAATACCCCGGCCTCCAGCTTCATCTCCCCTTGCCCATAAAGTTTGGCCAGGGGCTGATATTTTGATACATAGGCCCCTTCCTCTACAAAAAGCTCCCATAAAATACCGTCATAGGGAGCCGTTACCGGATTGGCTTCCATGGTTTTTTCCAAGGAGGCAATCTGGCTTTCCCAGGAGGTAATCTGCTCTTGATAATAGGCTTTGGTAGTCTCGCTGTTTTCCTGCTCCGCTAAAGCCAGATTCTGCTCCGCCGCTGACAAACGGCTTTCCAGCGCCTTGATCTCCGCTTCCGTATAAGTGCCGGGAATGGTCTCATTCATTTTAAGAACAGCATCATAATCCCATTTGACCCTGTCGTACTCCCCTTGAGCCAGCTCCAGATTGGCCCGGGCGGCGCCTTTGCTGCCATAACGAGCAGTATATTCCTGCCGGGCCGCCGCCAGACCTTGCCGCAACTGAGCCAGCCGCAGTTCCGTTTCCGGATTACTTTCACCGCTGAGCACAGCCACCGTCTCACCGGCTCTCACTGGCTGGCCCGCCGGAAGAGGCAGCCTGGCTATGGTTCCGCTTTCACCGGCGTTGAGAATCAGACTGTTTTTAGGCAGCAGAGTGCCTTGCACAGCATACTTCTCCTGCAAGGTGCCTACAGCCAGGGCTGAAGTCTTCACCGTCAGAGGCCGGGTCATGGACCAGCCTGCATAGCCCAGGCAAACCACCGCTAAGATTACGGCCAAAATGATTTTATATTGTTTTTTCATGCGTTCCTACTCCCTTTCCCGCAATAAGACTACCGGTGCTATTTTTTTAATTTTGCGATGCATAAGTTTACCGCTGATCCACACAGCCGCTAAGATCAGAAAAACCGAAAGAAACAGGGACGAGGCGTCCACAAAGCTTGGTATAGTAAACATATCGGTGGCAATGGAAACAGCAATTAACTCGCTCATCCACATAGTCAGGGGAATGCCCAGGATGATGCCGGCTACGGTCAACAGCCCCTGCTCTACCGAGACCACCTCCAGGCACTGCTTGCTTTTCATGCCCAGGGCCATCATCACCGCAATCTCCCGTTTCAGCTCCTCAAAGCTGATCAGGGAACTGACGTAAACCACCGCCAAACCGATGATCACGCCGACCATGGCCATGGAAGCCATAATACCGTTCATATTGCCCATGGTATCCCGGTACATATCCAGCTTTTCCTGGCGGCTGGTAACGGCGCTGACCAACTGAGCCTCATCTAAGGCTGCCGCAATTTCTTTGGCAGCCCCCTGATTGCCTTTTACCAGTACCGTGGTGTAGGCGCCACCGTAGTCGCTGACCACCCTTACCCCTTCATGGGAAAGATAGGCCGTACTTCCGATATATTGGGCAGCCACACCGGTTACCGCAAGCTTAGCCTGCCTTTTTCTCGGATATTCCAATTCCAGCTCCAGGTAATCCCCAATGCCAACCCCCAGGGAGTTGGCCATATGGGTGGAAATCACTATACCTCTTTCCTGAACCTGCAGGGGCCGTTCAGCCTCGTCGTAAAGCTGAAAGAGCCGGGAATCCCGGTTAATTCCCTGCAGAGAAGCCGTAATTTTACCTTGGGGCCCTTTTAAGGTGCCGCCAAACTCGATGATGCCCTCGGCATATTCCACTGCCGGGTGGCGCAAAGCACTGAGGGCTTGACGGCTCTCCACCGGCCTTTCAAAATGGATGGATATGTCCTGCTTTTGGGTATCTTCTAAAGAATCAAAGAGGAAAATATCAAACATGCTGTACATGGATACCAGCGTAGCGGTAATCATGTAGGCCATGGCGATCCCCCCTATGGAAAGCAGGGAGCGGCGGCGGTTTCTGGCGACACCCCGTAAGGCCATAATACCGGGAACCGTCAGCATAGAAAGAAAATGAGGAATTTTTTCCAAAAAAGACTGGCGGGCAGCTTTCGGCGCCGGTGGCCGCAGGGTCTCTGCCGGCATCAGATTACCCAGTTGAAAAGCCGTCAGCCAACCGATAACGGCGCAAAACACAGTGGCCATCAAAGGTCCCGTCACCATATAGTCCAGAGAAACCGGTACGTTGATATCCGGCAGACTGAAATAGGTCCGGTAGAATTCCACCATAGGATCGGCGGCGGCATAGCCAAGAAGGATGCCCAAAAGGCCGCCGGCAAAACCTACTGCTGCGCCATAGCCCAGATAATGGCGCCGGATGACCTTAGGCTTTAAGCCGATGGCCAGCATACAGCCGATCTGCAACCTTTGCTGCTGTACCATCCGGTGCAAGGATATATAAAGGATTACCGCAGCTACCATCAGAAACAGGAAAGGCACCACCAGCGTCATTTTAACTAGCTGCTCCAGCTCCATTTCCAGCATAGCCACAGAAGATTGATCTTTGCGGGGATATACCTGATAGCAACCGTAAGGCTCAAGAGCATTGCGAATTTCTTCCTTGACCTCCTCCCAGACGGCGCCGGGCTTCAGCATAATCAGAAATTCATTAGCCATGCCCGGCTTGCCTAAGAGCTTTGATAGCGTATCATAGCTGATGAAGCCCGCGTCATAACCGGCTGGATCCGGCAGCATATCACTGATGGATTTAAGCATATAAATATTTTCCGGCGACAGGCCGCCGCCGCAAATGGTAAAGCTCAGCTTGCGGCCCTGGACCACCAGTTCCACGTCCTGGCCGACTTTTAAGCTATTGGCCGCCATAAAATTGTCGCCGATAGCCAGTTCCCGCAAGCCCTCACGGGGCATTTGGCCTTGGGAAAGCAGGGGTAGGGCCATTTTTTCCGGTCCTAAGGAAAAGAGCTTCAATTCGGCCTCTTTAATGCTATCGGCCTCCGTCAGTCCCGCCACCCGCAGGGTTGCCGTCAGCCGGCCCTCCACCCGCTCCACACCCTCGATGGCCAGCAGCTTTTTGGCAGCCTGCAAAGGCGCCGACTCCACCTCGGCTATGGCGTCGGGAAAGGAGGTTTGGCGGTAAAAGCTCTGACTGGCCGCCGTCAGCTTATCGGAAGCAATGGCCAGCACCGAGTAGCCGCAAAAGCCGATGGCGATAATCAGGATGCAAACGCCGTAAGTACCGGCGCTTCTTCTGATTTCTCTGAACATTTTTAAGAATAATAATCTTATCATGTCAATTCTTCCGGAGACAGAGGCTGGTCATTGACCTCCTGGCGCTCTATCTTGCCGTCCTTCATGTAAAATATCCGGTGGGCCACTTTCGCAATGGACAAATCATGGGTGATGATAATAATCGGGCAGCGAAGCTTTTTCCCGATATCCATAAGCAGCCTGATGATGGCGGCGCTGTTTTTACTGTCAAGGGCTCCCGTAGGCTCGTCGCATAAAAGCAGGCCCGGCTGCTTAACGATGGCTCTGGCGATGGACACCCGCTGCTGCTCGCCGCCGGAAAGCTGGGCAGGGAAATGGCCTTCCCGGCCTTCAAGGCCTACCATACCCAATACTTCTTTCGGCGTCATGGCATCCTTTACGATGCTGGCAGCCAAATCCACATTTTCCAGAGCCGTCAACGAAGGAATCAGGTTGAAAAACTGAAAAACGAAGCCCACCACATCCCGGCGGTACTCCGCCAATTTCTCCTGGGAGTAATGGGTAATCTCCTGGTCTTTATACCAAAACCGGCCTTCGCTGGGCCGGTCCATACCTCCCAGGATGTTTAAGAGTGTGGATTTGCCGGAGCCGGAAGGTCCCAGCACCGCAATGAATTCGCCGGCATAAATCTCAAAAGCCGCCCCGGCTAAAGCCGTAACGCTAAAGCCGCTGCCTCCATAATAGCGGCCCAGGTTTTCTCCCCGCAATACTGCTTCTTTCATCAATGACCACCCGCTTCCTGCTTTGCCCGAAGGCCTTGAAAAAGAATATCAAAATATAACTTGATTTTATCCATAACCACCTTCTGATCCTTTAAATCAAAATATTCCCGTAAAAGTGCGGTGGAAACCATCTGCAGAAGGTCCACTATGGACTCGGCCTCTATATCCCGGCGTATTCTGCCCTTTGCTTGGTCCTCTTTAATTACATCGTACATTATGCCTATGGAATCCGACATTTTGCTTATGGTCTCCCGCATGAAAGACGAATCGTCCTGCAGCATCCGCAAACCGATCTTGTTATAATCGTCATGCTCGTCAGCCCAGACAAAAATGGCAGGTATGGCCTGTTCCATCACCTCCAAGAAGCTCAGCTCAGGGTCGGCAGACGTAAAGCCGTTGTAAACATCCAGCTTTTCTTTACTGATTTCCTGCAGTACATAAAGATATAAATCTTCTTTGCCTGCAAAATACTGATAAAAGCTGCCTCTGGGAATAGCGGCTTGCTTAATGATTTGATTGATGGAGGCCTCGGAAAAACGGCAGCGGGCAAATTCCTGGACAGCCGCCTGGAATATTCTCTGCTTTTTTTCCGCGGGCAGGCGATGAAAAGTATCTGTTGGCATGAAACTTCCCCCTTTGCCCCATCTTATTATAGGACAAGACTATATGACAAGGGTGTCATTTATTTAAAATAAAATCGGAGCAGATGATTTCGCTCCGGTTTCATTGTCTTAACCCTGACTATTAATAGTCCTCATATTTATTTCCTTTTAAGAACACTTTCTTTAATGTATTGCTCCAATTCAAAAATTTCATTTGATTTTATTACGAAACCTAAATTTGCAGGAATATTCGTTATCGGAGTAGGAACCACTGGAAGATTAGTAAAATTTATCTTACCGGTAGCAGTAAATTGTGGTCCTGCAAATAAAATTCCTAAAAACAAAATCCTATTGCCATACACCAACTCGTTGTTTTGTTTAAAAACACCACCTTCACTCAGTATAAAAACGGGAGAACCACTTGAACCTGGAAAGCACGCACAATCAATTAAGAATTGCTTTTTCCCTTGATAATCATATTTTATATGGCTAGCCGTGATTCCTTTTCTTATTACAGGTTTATGATTTACTGTGTCAGACAAACCGATAGGATATCCAACCATTATTATGTCTTCAATTGCAGATAAACTATTTAAAATCGTTTGTCCCGGAATCAGATTAGTTGTTAACGGGATGTAGAAAAGTTCAATGTTCATTTCTGCTAATTGATTCATTGCTTCGGCAATTGGCAAGCAACATAAATCTACATCTGGATTTGGATGCTGAATCCAATAGTTATCTTCGAACGTTAAAGTGAAGTTCTCCCTATCAAGGGGATTGCCCAATTTGTCAGCTTTGCAAAAATCAAATATACACTTGCTACTATCATTAACTACATGCTTATTTGTGACAACAACTGGCATATAACTTTTTAAACTTATGTCTTGGCACAAATGCATCACAAAGCCTGTTCCTGTGCCAGATGTACCGTTTTTATATTCACAACGTATTAATACCGTTGAATAAGTAATTATCTCAGATAACCTGATCCGTTGTTCATCCATTAGTTAATACCTCCAAACCTGTTCATATACACTTTATCAACTACTTGAAGATTAAGCAACTGCCTCACGTAGATATTTTTACAATGCAGTAATCTTATGTTAAATCCCTCATATCAGCTTATTGCGACCAGCTACTATATCGCCTATCTTTTCTGACACTTGATCATCTACCACACATTATCAGCCATTTTACGTTGCTGTACAGAATAGCCCTATATGTAAAATTTCAGCGCTTATATAGGTGACTATAAAATGAAGCGTTGGAATGGCAACATCCAAACGCTGCTAACGGGTTCTAGCTTCAATTTAATAATTCTTCTGTCCTTCAAGCTCAAGGACATATCTGTCATAGTCGGATTCAAAAAGCCTGTCCTGAATGATACGGTATTTTTCAAATTCTGTTTCAGCATGGAGCTTGGCTCTCTCGTGAGATATCTTGCCTGCATCTATCAAAATCTCATTTCCGTTAAACTCTAAAAATCCGTCAAGCCTTTTTGCCCAATCTTCCATGCTCATCGGTATTTTTCGTTCCGCTTGCAATTCGGCATAGTCCAAGTAGAGAGAAACGATACGCTGCATATAGGACATTTCCTTTTCGTTCAGATAGTTTTTTGCAACGGAAACATCTGCTTTAATGATTTTTCCGTCTGGGGCAGCCTCCCAAGTGGTTAGTCCCATATGTTCCTTTTCCGCATTTGCACGTTCCATAATTAATTCGGCTGCCGTATGCCTATGCACTGCCCAATGCATTTTGTTTTGAACAAGTTTAAAAAAATCTTTTGTAGTCTTTGCATCTTTATCATAGTCAAAGGCCGTTGTATAGAGGTCCGTAATTTTCTGATAAAACTTGCGCTCCGACAGGCGTATTTCTCGGATGTATTCGAGTTGACGGTCAAAATATTCATCAGTAAACATATGTCCGTTTTTCAAGCGGCCCACATCCATGGTCCACCCTTGAATCGTATAATCCTTTACAATTTGGCCCGCCCATTTACGAAATTGCACAGCGCGATCAGAATTTACCTTGAAGCCTACTGCGATAATCATTTGTAGATTGTAATGTTTTGTATTGTACTGTTTGCCGTCTACGGCAGTTATTAAGTAATCCTTAATAACTGCCGTAGATATCAACTCGCCATCTTCAAAGATTTTCTTTATATGTTGATTAATTGCGGGCACGGACACATCATATAAGGTCGCCATCATCTTCTGCGTCAGCCAGATATTTTCATCCTCGTAACGCATTTCGAAGCTATCCTGGCTATCTCCCGTCGATGCAATGAAAGTCAGATATTCGGCAGCAGAGCTGCGGATTGTGATGTCATTATTCTTTTTCTTCGTCATATCCGTTTACCCCCTAATCTACGAAAAGAATAGCACAAACCCCTCACTTCTTTATCGTAATCACCGTCACTCCGTCGCCGCCTTCATTATGCGCCCCTTGCCGGGCTCCGGCCACGAAAGGATGCTTCGACACCAGGTCCCGGATGGCTTTGCGCAAAGCGCCGGTTCCTTTGCCGTGAATAATGCTGATTTGGCCAAGGCCCGCCAGGTAAGCATCATCAAGATATTTTTCCACCTCTTCAATGGCTTCGTCCACCAGCTTGCCCCGCAGGTCCAACTCCGTACTGATGCTTTTAGCCTTGGCTGCCCCCAGGGCGCCGGCGCCGGTTTTTCCTTTCACCTCTTCAATTTTATCTTCCATCAGAGGCTCTAAATCTTTTGCTTTCACCGTCAGCTTCATAATGCCGGCTTGGACCAGCACTTCGCCCTGGCTGTTGGCCTTAGCCAGCACCTGGCCCTTTTGCCGCAGCTTCCGCAAATATACCAGATCTCCCGGCTCCAGTTCCGCTGCTAAATGTTCGTTTTTCGGTCCCCGGGCCTCTAAATTATCGTAGAGACGGCCTTCCTGCTGCCGCAGCTTCTCCCTGGCTTTCTGGGCGGCCTGCTCGTCCATGGCTTTAAAGCCCAGCTTTTGCATTTCCCGGATTTCTTTTAATAAGCTTTCGCTTTCCTTGCGGGCCTGGGTCACTAATTCTAAAGCTTCTTCCTGGGCTTTTTCCAAAGCTTGAGCCACCCGCTTTTTCGTATCCTCTTCTTTTTTCTGAATCCAGGCCAGCATATCCGCCGCCTGCTTCCTCATATCCGCCGCTTCCTGCCGCTCCTTTTCCGTCAGGATCTGGTTGGTCTCCAAATCCCGGATCAGATTGGCCGTCCGGGCCTCTTCTTTTGATTGGAAAGCCTTCGCTCCTTCCACAATAGCCGGATCCAGACCCAGACGCAGCGATATATCGAAGGCATTGCTGCGGCCGGGAATGCCCATCATCAGGCGGTAGGTAGGCCGCAAAGTCTCCACATCAAACTCCACGCTGGCATTTTCCACCCGCTCCCGGCCGGAAGCAAAGCTTTTCAGCTCGCTGTAATGAGTGGTGGCCACCAGCTTCGCCTCTTTATTGAGCAGGTCCTCGATGATTGCCATGGCCAAGGCCGCGCCTTCCGCCGGATCGGTGCCGGCCCCCAGCTCATCCAAAAGCACCAGGCTACCCCGCCGGGCTTTGGCGGTGATGGCAATAATGTTCATCATATGGGAGGAGAAAGTACTTAAGGACTGCTCTATACTTTGTTCATCGCCGATATCGGCAAAAACCTGCCGAAACACCGCCATCTCCGTACCGGTTTCTGCCGGCACGTGGAGGCCCGCCTGGGCCATCAGCGTCAGCAGACCGATGGTTTTGAGCAGTACCGTTTTGCCTCCCGTGTTGGGGCCGGTGACGATAATAGCGTCAAAATCCCGGCCCAGCTCTACGGTTACCGGTACTACCTTGCCGGCAATCAGGGGATGGCGGGCCTGCTTCAAGGCAATCCGCCCTTCCTCATTCATCACAGGGCGGCCCCAATCCCGGCTGGCGCTGAGTTTACCTTTGGCCATGGCAAAATCAAGCTGGGTCAAGCTCTCCCGCATATCTGCCAGTTGATCGCTGCAGGACTTCACTTGCTCCGTCAGCTGCCGCAGAATTCGCGTCACCTCTGCCCGCTCCTCTATCTCGCAGGTTTGGGTCTCATTGTTGATTTCCACCACCTGTATGGGCTCCACAAAAATTGTAGCACCGCTGCCGGACTGGTCGTGGATAATGCCCGGTATCTGCTGGCGGTATTCCAGCCTGACGGGCAAAACGTACCGGTCACCCCTGATCGATACGATGGGATCCTGCAGATATTTGGCAATATCCGGATTGCGGATCATCGCCTCCAGCTTCTCCCGGGCTTTGCCCTGCAGGGAACGGAGCTTTGCCCGTAATCTGGCTAACTCAGGAGTGGCTTTATCCGCCACCTCTCCCTCATTGGTAATGGTGCGGCTGATGGCGCTCTCCAAATGAGGCAGGGGATGAAGGCCATAGGCCATCTCTTTTAAAGCCGGAAAAGGCAGCTCCGGCTCTTTCAAAAAATCCCTGATCCGGTGGGATGCCCGCAAGGTATCCAAAAGCTGCAAAAACTCCTGGCCGTCAATAATGCCGCCCATCAAGGCCCGTTTTTCCATGGCCCTCAAGTCGTGAACGCCGCCCAGAGAAAAAGTGGGATATAGCCGCTGCAGCTCCTTGGCCTGGCTGGTCTCCTCAAGGGCCAAATTAATCTCATACAAGCTTTGCATGGGCAGAAGCTCTTGGGCCCGTTCCTTGCCGGTAATGGTAGCGGCAGACTCCCGCAGCATAGTAATGATCTGCGGGTATTCTAATTTTGCTAAAACTTTTTCTTCCATAAAACTTGCTCTCCAATCAAAATGCCGTCAATAAACTCCAATCGCAGAACCCGGGGTTGCCCTTGCCTCAAGCCATCCTGGTTAAAATCATAGGCCGTTCCCTGATTGAAGACCTTCTCCACAAGAGAATCTTTTAAACTTATTGCCACTGAATGCTTTTCTTCTTTTTTGATCAGTTCCGCCAATTGCTGCTTCAGCAACTCCTCCTTTAGGGGCGGCCCTTCTTTATTCTCTTCCGGACCCGCTTCCTGAATCTGATCCCTAAACTCTGCCGGCGATAGCCAGTCTGCCGCCAGCAGGGGCAGTCCCCGGTCTCTGGCCAGAGCCTCCATAACTTTTTTTATCCCTTGGCCGGAGCCGCAATAAATACGGTCCAAATGGCAATCCGCCAATATCCGGCCAAAGCCTCCCGGCTGAGGGTTTTCTTCTCCATAGCACACCACATAAAGCAGTGTCCGGTTATTGATCAGCCATCTTTCCACTCTTTGCAGTAGCTTGGGCTGAATAGCAGCATAGGTCAAGTTATCGGGCAGCTCCGTAATAAAGCGGCGCTCTTCCATTTCGTAAGGCGGCAGTTCCCCGAAGCTTTCAATATGAGCAAAATAAAGCATGCCGTAAGCGGCTTTATAGCCGTTTAAAACTCCATAAGGCGTAACGGGCCACAAATGAAATTCCGCAGCGCCGCTTTCTTCATACAATTCCCGCCGGGCCGCCCCTTCCGGACTTTCCCCCGGCTCCACATGACCGCCGGGAAATTCATAGGTATTTCTTTCTTTATGCCTGACCAGCAGCCATTTACCCTGATAGCGGCAAATGATCACCACGATAACAATAGGCTCAGGCTGTTTTTGCGTATAAAACAGCATATTAAACCTCCTCGGCCAAACCTCGAAAATAGTGGCCCGTGGTATATCCCTGAGGGGCCAATTCCTGGAGAGGGGGCCGGTAGCTTTTGGCCACGGCTTTACCGTTTTCTCCCCTAGCCATGGCGGCAATGGTTTGCCGGTAGATATCCGCCACTGCGGCAATCCATTGGGGGCTTTGGTCCGCTGCCTCAATCCGCCAATGGCTGACGCCTGCCCGGCCTAAGGCGAACAAATGTTCGAGCAGGCTATGAGTTTTCGCATTAAACAGCCAATTACGGCAGTCCCGGTCTGTCTTCACCGGGAATTGCAGCCCTAAACGGTCCTCTAAAAAATAGTCCCCCTGCAGGCAGGGTTTCTCCCCCGGCCCGCCCCATCTTGAGCAAAGCTTGCCTGTTTTGCCCGCAATTAAAGTTCCCGGCAAACAGTGTTCAAGGATCATTAAAGGCAGCCGCCCGTGAACTACGGCTTCTTTTTGGCAGCCTGCCAGGTTCATTTCCTTGATTTGAGTCAATGTCAATTCCGGCGAAAGACAAATTCTTTCGGGCCCATAGCTTTTAAGCAATTCCGCCGTTAAGCTGTTGCAGACGTTTAAGGGCCAGTCCATGGTGAGCAGAGGCAAATTCCATTCCTCAGCCATGATGATAGCGCCGGGGTTGGCTGCCACAAAGCCGGCTGCGCCGCAGGCCTTGGCTGTCAGGCAGGCTTCCTTCTCTTTAGCAGCCTGGTCCTCCTGAATAAACCGGGGAATCCGGTACTGCCAGGAAACAGCGGCGGCGGCACAAGCGCGGCCTGCTTTTTCTAAAGCCTCCAGGCGGCCTTTTTGGCTTTTGCCGCCAAAAAAGACGCCGTCTATATATATTTCTTTCAGGCCAGCGCTCAAAGCTGCCGTCAAAGCTTCCGGGCTGCCTACGCTGATGGTCAGCACTGGCAAGATTTCTTCCTGCTGACGGCTATCTGAAGATTTTTGATCCGGCCGGTTATAATTAGTCTGGCCGGAATCTTCAACCGTCACAGCAGACAGACTGCGGCATAGCTCCTGATAGCGCTGCTGCAGCCCTTCTTTTTCTGACGTTGTTAATTGATAGGGCTTGAGCCGGGCTTCCTCCAGCTCTTCAATCAGCTGCCGCCGCAATTGGTTCAGCAAGCTGGCCGGAAGGAAAGCCTGGCCGTCGGTATCAACGGTTAGCTCCGCCAAAGAAAATACCGTATTGCCTAAACGGTCCAGCTGGGACCGCAGCCTTTCCTCATTTATCCCGGCGCCGGCGGCTCTTTCGCAATTGCCTGAGGATTGGACGATTACTTCATGGCCTTCCTGGTCCTTGGCTTTCAGAAAAAGGGGCTCACCGGCAAAGGCCCTTACACTCATGGCAATGGGCAAACGGCGGCGCAGGCCGGGCTGGTGAAAGCTGTCCCTGGCTTCCTGGAGCAACCCTTCGTCAACTTCGCCACGGTTATTGGGCTTGTCCCGGCCCATCAAATGGGGGCCGGGGGCTTGGCGGTAATAGCCGCCGGTGAAGCCTCTGTTGAAGCAGCGGCTCAGGATATCCAGCCGCCGCTTTTGACCCGGCTCCCTGCCTTGGCGGTTTTCCTGGCTCCGATCCTGCTCTTTTTGATTCTGCACTAGCTGCTCATGGTACTGGCGAATGACCATGGCTACATATTCCGGCTGCTTCATCCGGCCTTCCAGCTTATAAGAACTGACGCCGGCTTCTGCCATCTCTTCCAAAAACTCCAGGGTCCGCAAGTCCTTAGTGGACAGCAAATATTCTTCTTCTCCCCCTAGCCCCGCTACCCTTTCCCGGCCTCTGAGCAGTTGATAAGGCAAACGGCAGGGCTGGGCGCACTGCCCCCGGTTGCCGCTGCGGCCTCCAACCATGCTGCTGAACAGGCACTGGCCGGACCAGGCGGTGCATAAAGCCCCGTGGCCAAAAGCTTCTAATGTCATGGGATTCTTTGCTTTGATGCGGCGGATGTTGGCTAAAGAAACCTCTCTGGCCAGCACCACCCGGCTGGCCCCCAGCCGCTGGGCAAAAGCCACCCCCCAGCTATTCATCAAGGTCATCTGGGTACTGGCATGAACCTCAGGTCTTTCGGCAAAGAGCCGGCCCAGGACAACCAAAAGCCCCGGATCCTGAACGATAACGCCGTCCACTCCGTCCAAAGCCAAGCTATAGGCGTAGTCCAAGGCCTGAGGCAGTTCCCGGTCCAGCACTAAAATATTGAGGGTAATATAAACCCTGACGCCGTGCAAATGAGCATAACGGGTAAGGCGGCGGATCTCTTCGGCCTCAAAATTCTTAGCGAAGTGCCGGGCGTTAAAAATTTTGCCCCCTAAATAGACAGCATCGGCGCCGTTTTCAACGGCAGCAATGAAGGCCTCGGGGCTGCCGGCCGGAGCTAAAAGCTCCGGCCGTTGGTGATCTTGTCCCATATTTCTCCTGTAGGCGGCTTACCGCCGGTTATTGCTTATCCAAAATAGCAACCAATTCTTCATAATCCCGTTTTACCCGCAAAAGCTCATCGGCCAAATTAAAGGCCGTCAAAATAGCCAGGTTCTTTTGGGTCAGCATCGGACAACGCTTATGCAGGTACTCCAGTTGCTCATTGAGATAATCGCTGGTTTTCTTGATCTCTTCCTTAGTAGCGGCTCCTTTTACCGTGAAAGTCTCTCCCAAAAACTTTACCTGCATGCGGTTCTGGTTCTGAGGCACGTTCTTTCACTCCTTTATCCCCAAGTTATCTGCCCCGGATAATGCCTCCGAAGGCTGTAGCCAGCTCTTTTTCGATCTCCTGGTGCAGCACTTGAATCTCTTCATCTTTCAGTGTACGTTCATCAGAGCGCCAGGTCAAGGCAAAAGCCAAACTCTTTTGATTTTCCCCTAACTGGCTGCCCTGGTATTCGTCAAAAAGCTGTACATCCTGCAGCAGACTGCCGCCGCAAGCTTTAATTTTTTCCTCCACCGCTGCTGCGGCTACTTCTTTCGGTAAAGCCACGGCCAAATCCCGGGTCATTTCCGGATATTTGCCCAGGGGCCGGTATTCTTTTTGGACTGAGGCAGCCAGCAGCTCTTCCACATCCAGGGAAGCAACGCTAAGGCGTTGATCCGCTTCAAAAACCGCCGCCACCTTGGGGTCCACTTCGCCGATATAGCCTAATTGCCTGTTGCCGCAAAAAATCCGGGCACTGCGGCCGGGATGGAGGCCGGGAATATCCTGAGCTCTTTCAAAACGGGGATTGACGACGCCGGCAGCGGCCAGCAGGGTTTCCACCGCGCCTTTTAAACTATAGAAATCCAGAGGGATTTCCGGTGCCAGCCAGGTTTTGGGGCTGACGCCGGTGCAAAGGGCGGCCAGGGTCCAGCGCTCTTCGGGCTGGCCATTGCCTTCTTTGGCCAGATAAACCTTGCCCATTTCAAAAAGCTGTAAATCCCGGTTGCGCCGGTTGATATTAAATACGGCCCGCTGAATCATGCTGGGCAGTACGGTGGTTCGTAAAATTCCCTGTTCCTCGGACAAGGGATTCATTAAGGGTACCGCCTGCCGCCAAGGATGATCCTGGGGTACTTGCAGCCGGTCCAGATTGGCCGGATTGATGAAGCTGTAATTGATGACTTCCCGGTAGCCTAAGCCGATCATGGCCTGGCTTAAACGGCGGCGCATCTGGTGGCCCGGCAGCCGGTAGCCCTGAGTGACAGGCCCCGCCGGCAAAGTAGCCGCCAGCTTGTCATAGCCATAGAGGCGGACGATTTCTTCCACATAATCCTCTTCGATCCGCAAATCCTTCCGCCAGGAGGGGGCTTCCAGCAGCCAGCCGCCGCCTTCTTCTTTAATCACCTTTATTTGCAGAGCCTGCCAAATGGCGGCGGCCTCCTCCTTCGTCACTTCTATACCCAAAAGCCAATTGATGCGGGAGAGGCTGACCCGGGTTTGGGGCGGCTCCTGAGGCTTAGGGTAAACGTCGATGTGGCCCGGCACGGCAACCCCTGCCTGGCAGGCTTCAATTAACTGGACAGCCCGGTCTATAACGGCGATGGTTTCCTGAATATCCACTTCTTTTTCAAAGCGCTGGGCAGCTTCTGAACGCAAAGACAGGGTTTGGGCCGTTTTCCTGGTTTTGGGACCGTTCCAGCAGGCAGCTTCGATAAGGATTTTATCGGTGGCAGCCGTCACCTCGGTGCGGGCGCCGCCCATGATGCCGGCTATGGCTACGGGGCCTGCCTGATCCGTTACCATAGTCATAGTCTCCGTAAGCTGGCGCAATTGGCCGTCCAGGGTCTCCATGGTCTCCCCCGCCTTGGCCCGGCGGATCCACAAGCCTTGGCCTTCTAATTTATCAAAATCGAAGAAATGCAAAGGACGGTTCATTTCCAGCATGACAATATTTGAAATGTCCACCAGATTATTGATGGAACGCATACCCATGGCCATCAGCCGCTGTCTCATCCATTGGGGGGAAGGGCCTACCTTTACGTCCTTAACCATGCGGCCGCCAAAGCGATAGCATAAAGCATCCTCTTCCTCCACCACTATGGAAGCAAGCCGGGCGCACTCACCGCCGGGCTCAGAGGGGATAAGGGCAGGCAAAGTCAGCTTACAGCCGGTAAGGGCAGCCATTTCCCTGGCCACGTTGATCATGCCCATGCAATCCGCCCGGTTAGGGGTCAGCCCCAGCTCCAGCACCACATCGTCCAGGCCCAAAAATTCCACAATGGGCTGGCCGGGCGCCGTATCCGCCGGCAAAGGATACAGTCCCTCTTTTTCCTCCGGGGAAAGCTTAGACACATCCAAGCCGATTTCATCGGCGCCGCACATCATGCCTTCAGACCAAACGCCCCTCAACTGAGACAGCACGATTTCCGGATGATTATCGTTGGGCAGCTTGGCTCCCACCAAAGCCACCGGTACGCATTGGCCCGCCTTGACATTAGGGGCTCCCGTTACGATGGTAAGAGGCTTTTCCAAGCCGGCGTCTACCTTGGCGACCACCAGCTTGTCTGCCTGAGGATGGGGCTCCACTTCCAGGATACGGCCGGTGACCACATTTTTCACGCCTTTATCCAGGTATTCTACACCCTCTACCTCCAGGCCGGCCTTGGTCAGCACAGCCGCCCCTTCCTCCGGGGTTATATCTATATCAACCAGTTCTTTTAACCATTTCCAGGATACTCTCATTTTCTTTTCCTCCCGTCAGCCTATGGCTTACTAAAATTGCCGCAAGAAACGCACATCATTTTCAAAGAAGAGCCGCAGATCGTCCACGCCGTATTTCAGCATGGCCAGCCGCTCCACACCCATGCCAAAGGCAAAGCCGCTGACCTTGGCCGGATCATAGCCCCCCATCCTCAACACATTGGGATGAACCATGCCGGAGCCCAAGATCTCCAGCCAGCCGGTGCCTTTACAGGTACGGCAGCCTTTGCCGCCGCAGATGACACAGCGGCAATCCACCTCGGCGCTTGGCTCTGTAAAAGGAAAGTAGCTGGGCCGCAGGCGGATCTCCTGATCCTCGCCAAAAAACCGTTTGATGAAAGATAGCAAAATACCTTTCAAATCGGAAAACCGGATGTGCTCATCGATGACCAAACCTTCTACCTGATGGAACATGGGGGAGTGGGTGGCGTCGTCATCCCGGCGGTAGACCTTGCCGGGGATGATCACCTTAACGGGCAACTGAGGGCACATCTTCTCCATAACCCTGGTTTGGGTAGGGGAAGTATGGGTGCGCAGCAGAATATCCTCGCTGATATAAAAAGTGTCCTGCATGTCCCGGGCCGGATGGTTTTTCGGCAGATTCATGGCTTCAAAGTTGTAATAATCCGTCTCCACCTCATAGCCTTCTTCCACGCCAAAACCCATGCTGATAAAAATCTCTTCGATCTCATCCATAGCCTGGTATAAGGGATGGCGGCTGCCCAAAGGCCGCTGGCGGCCCGGCAGGGTGATATCCAGGGTTTCCCGTTTTAATTGGACCTGGTAAGCTTGTTCCTGAAGCTTCTCCGCCATGTTGGCAAAAGCCCCTTCCAGCTTGTCCCTGACCTCATTGGCCAATTGGCCCATTACCGGCCGCTCATCTGCCGACAAACTGCCCATATTCCGTAATATCTGAGTCAACTCGCCTTTTTTGCCGGTGTATTGAAGCTTCAACTCATTCAGTTCCTCCAGTAAGCCTGCTGCCTGGATTCTGGCTAAAGCCTTCTCCTGCAATTCCCGTAATTGTTCCCGCATACGCTCTTCCTCCGCTAACTTTTTTAAAATTTAACAAGTATTTATTCTATAAAAAAAGAGGCCTTCTCCCTAGGGACGAAAAGCCTCTTTCCGCGGTACCACCCTGATTAACGGCCCCCAAGGCCTCTCCTTGACGGTTATATGTCACAACCGGAAGGAAGCCATCCTTGCAGGCGTTCACTTTTATGCCGGTAACGGCGGCTACCGGCTTGCCCTACCCAGTCAGCCGTTTTTTGATCTATCACCCATCTATCATCATTGATGGGTCAATTCATCACTGGCTATCCCTTCAGGCAAACAACTCCCGGGCGAACCTGTCACCAGCAGCGGCGCAAGGTTCTCAATCACCCTTGCTCCCTGTAGCCGCCACCTTTGGTGCAGCTCCCGTTCACGGTCTTTGCTTATCTTATGCAGTTTAAATATATGGCTGATTGTATCATGAGCAGAGCCCTGCTGACAAGGGAAAAATCTTTATTCTAGCCCCGGCTGCGTTCAAAGCCCAGATAGCGTGTGCCCTGGAAGGTCAGCCTGCCCCGGTCCCCTTCCACAAGGAGACCGTATTCTTTATTAGGGACTCCAAACTCCATGCGGTCACCGCTTTCTACCTCAAAGGTAGCATAATATACCGTTGATGAGGAAGTATGGTGCATATGTGCCTCTCCCCCACTATGGTTATGGTAGCTTACCTCCGGCCGTTTGGTTACTACTGCGGCGTCTACCGTAAGCTGGGGAGAATCGTTATTCCTTTTCCATTCCTTTGCACCCCGGATGGAACGTACAATAATAGTGCCAAAGACAAAGATAAATCCTGCAGCCACAATTACCGGCACAATGGTGAACATTATTCCCCCAAAGCCGCCGAAAGGCGAAATTCCCATGTATCTTGCCCCCATCTGCCTTTACTCAGGTCTTTGATCTCCGAAGCTCTCTTGGCTTTTGTCTTTGAACAGTTCCACATTATTGACTACGTTTTTTAGCAAGCTTTGCAGGTCAATGCCGGAAACGGTTTTCACCATGGCGGGAACCTGAGTCAGCAATTCGGCGGAATAGCCGGCTACCTTGGATACGCTCTTTGAGCCGTCGCCGGAATCCACAATGGTGATCTGACCGATTTTACTCACCGGTTCGGCAATGGCCTGGGTAATGGAGCCGGTAATCTCCGGCAGCACCTTGACTACCATTTCCATCATGGCCGCTTCGCCGTATTCCTTATAAGCTTCTGCCAGCTTCCGTTTGGCCTCGGCTTCCGCAAAGGCTTTCTCCCGGATAACCTCCGCCTCCGCCAAGCCTTCGGCCTGGATGGCCTGAGCTTTGGCTTTACCGATGGCCTCGGTGGACTGTGCCTCCGCCAAGCCGCTGACCTTCACCGCTTCGGCTTCAGCTTCTGCTTCCAGCTTGCGCTTGGCAGCTTCCGCCTCGGCTTTGGCAATGTCTTCGTACTTTCTGGCTTCCGCTTCTTTTTGGCGGCGGTAAGCTTCGGCGTCGGCCATGGTGCGGATTTTTTCCGCCTGGGCTTCCGCTTCTTTTTGGACCTCGGAATTCAGTTCCTCCTGGCGGCGCAAAGCCTTTTGACGGGCCACCGTGGTTTCCTGCTCTTCTCTGGTACGCTGCACTTCCATTTGGGCTTTCGTCAACTCAACGTTTTTCTCTTCCTGGACCAACTGGGCATCCATCTGTGTGGCAATGATCTCTTTTTGCACCCGGTTGCTTTCAATCTGGTAGGCAGAGTCGGCCATAGCCTGCTTCTTTTGGGTGGCTTCCATATTGGCCAGCACAATCAAATCTTTATCTTTAGTAGCATTGGCGATCTTAATGTCCGCCTCCGCCTGGGCTTCCTGCTCCTGCTGCTTGGCGATAGCCAACTGAATAGCCGTTTCTTTTTGGAGCTCTGCGGTTTTGGTAGCCGTTTCCCGGGCATTTTGGGCAATGGTGATTTCCTGCTCCCGCAAAGCATTGGACTCGGCAATCAAAGCATTTTTCTTCACCTCGGCCACTTGCTTTTTGCCTAAGGAGTCCAGGTAGCCTTGATCATCCTTGAGTTCTTTGATGGTGAAGGCCTTGATTTCAAGACCCATATCCTCCAGTTCTTTGGCCGCCACTTCCTGGACGGAAGAAGCAAACTTCTCCCGGTTTTGGTAAATTTCCTCCACGGTCATGCCGGACAAAATCTCTCTCAGCTTGCCTTCCAATACCTCCTTGGAGGTTTCGGTAATATTTCTGATGGTGCCCGTAATATCGCCGGTATTGAACTGCTCCATGGCAGCCAGAATTTTTTCCGTAACATTCTTAATTTTTATGATAGTCAACGCCCCGACTTCAATATCCACACCGGCGGAAGTCAAGCCTCGGACATTTACGGATATCTGCATATTTTCCAGGCTGATAGCGTCGGTCCTTTCCAAAAGGGGTATTACTAAGCCGCCGCCGCCGGAAATCACCCTCTTTTTCAAGCCGGTGACCACGAGAGCCTTATCCTGGGGCACCTTGCGCCACATGGATAAGACGCTGACGATCAACAGAATGAGAACGCCCAAGACTATTGCCGTGATGATGATAGGGTTGTTCATTAATGTTTACCTCCTGACCTTATTTTATTTTGCTGAAAAGAATTGTAAATCTTCGCAAACGTAGTGAATATTGTCCTGAATCGATACAATGAAGACTTCCGCTCCCCTGGCAATACCCGGGCCGGGCTTTCTTTCCTTGGCTGTGCCGGAGAGGATATTGCCCTCCAAGGTATAAGATATCTTGCCGAAACCTCCCGGCGCAATAGCTTCCACCACCTGAGCCCGCAGCAGCAAAGCATCCTCTTCACTGGGCGCAGTGGTTTCGTAGCTTTTGAGCTTGAGATAAACGAAGCGGTAAAGCAGGGCGGAAACCACAAGGCCGGCAAGGGCGCTGAGCAACAAACAAACCAGGGGCGGCAATATGGCTTCAAGGATTAGACCGGCGCCGCCAAAAACCGCGGCAAAAGCCATCAGCGTAAAGGGCTTTAAGGGCAAAATAGCTCCCAGGCCAAAGTCGAAGTCGAAATCAAAATCGAAATCAAAGTCGAAATCCAGGCCGTCCAAGAGATTGCCGGCCAGCAAGGAAAGCAGGCTGAATAAAACGCCTACAAGCAGGCAAACCATATATACAGTATGCATGATCGCGGCCATAGCAAACCCTCCCAGCATTGGAAACTTTATCTTATCTCAATTATAACGGATTGTGAAAGCATATACAAGGAAACATTGCATTTTGCTTGTTGTTTGGCCATTGTGATGCTATAATGACACATAAATCGTGTCAGCACTAATGCATGACGAGTATACCATGCCATCACTTAAGGAGATATGATCGTATGAGCGGAACTATACCCAACTTTATTCATGATGTCATCGACGCCGACCTGGCCGCCGGACGGGAAACCCACGTCCATACCCGCTTTCCGCCGGAGCCTAACGGCTGCCTCCATATCGGCAGCGCCAAGGCTATCTGGATCAATTATACCACCGCCAAAAAATACGACGGCAAATTCAATTTGCGCTATGACGACACCAATCCTGCCAAAGAGGATGATTCCTTTGTGCGTTCCATCGAGGAGGATATCCGCTGGCTTATTGGCGAAGAGCCCAGCGGCGGTATTTTCTTCGGTTCCGATTATTTTGACCAATGCTATGAATATGCCTTGAAGCTGATTCGCCAGGGTGACGCTTACGTCTGCGACCTCTCTGCCGATGAAATGCGGGAGTACCGGGGCACCCTGACGGAGCCCGGCAAGGAAAGCCCTTACCGCAACCGGACGCCGGCAGAAAATGAGGATCTCTTTGTCAGGATGAAAAACGGCGAATTCGCCGACGGCAGCCGCACCCTGCGGGCCAAAATTGACATGAGCTCTCCCAATATCGTCTTGCGGGATCCGGCTATTTACCGGATTTTACGGATCCACCATCACCGCCAAGGGGACAAATGGTGTATTTACCCCTTATATGACTACGCCCATCCTATTCAGGATGCCATCGAAGGGATCACCCACTCCCTCTGCTCCCTGGAGTTCACCAACAACCGGCCTCTTTATGATTGGGTCATCGAAAAAATCGGTTTTGCCCAGCCTCCCCATCAATATGAATTTGCCAGATTAAATATTACCAATACCGTCATGAGCAAACGCTATTTGCGAAAGCTGGTGGAAACGGGCCTGGTGGACGGTTGGGACGATCCCCGCATGCCCACCCTTTCCGGTTTGCGCCGCCGGGGTTATACCCCTTCCGCTCTCTTTAACTTTTTGCGCAAGGTCGGTATTTCCAAGGTTTACAGTATCGTGGACATCCGCCTGCTGGAGCACTGCATCCGGGAGGAGCTCAATGCCGTGGCTATGCGCCGGGTGGCGGTTCTTGAGCCTCTGAAAGTGGTCATTACCAATTATCCCGAAGATAAAACGGAATATTTCTCCCTGCCCAATCATCCGGAAAATCCGGAAGCCGGCAGCCGGCAGCTTCCCTTTACCCGGGAGCTTTATGTGGAGCAATCCGATTTCATGGAAGATGCCCCTAATAAGTTTTTCCGGCTGAAGCCCGGCGGCGAGGTGCGGCTGATGGGCGCTTACATTGTGCGCTGTGATGAGGTGATTAAGGACGATAGCGGCCAGGTGGTGGAACTGCGCTGCTCCGCCGATTTGGAGACGGGCAATGCCATGCCCGCCGATGGCCGCAAAGTCCGGGGCACCATCCACTGGCTTTCTGCCGCTCATGCCAAGGATGCAGAGGTTCGCCTTTATGAAAACCTCTTCACCATTGAGGATGTCAATAGTATTCCTGAAGGCAAGGACTACGACGATTACATCAATCCCAACTCTCTTCAGATCAGGAAAGAAGCCAAAATCGAGGCCGCTTTAACCGAGGCCCAGGCCGGCCAATCTTTCCAATTTGTCCGCACCGGCTATTTTACGCCTGACAGCTATACGCCGGGAGTCTTTAATCAAACGGTGGCCCTGAAAGACAGCAAAGGCACCTTCATCGTCAACGGCCAGTAAAGCAAAAACAAGAAAACTAATAAGACATAAATCCATAAAAAAAGGGTGGCCCGGAAACAAATCTTTAAGATTCATTTTCCGAGACACCCTTTTATCATCCTATAAATCAAGCAGCTTAATGGCATCCACATAAGAAGCTATGCCCTCGGCTACCCTTTTAGCTTCTTTCATGGCCAGCACCACCGTGGCAGGCTTATGCACCACATCGCCGCCGGCAAAAACGCCTTTTCTCGTGGTCATGCCGTAAGGCCGCTCTTTCGTAATCACATAACCGTTTTCATTAACCTCTATGCCTGTTGTGGTGGATACTATCCGGCTGGCGGGCCTTGAGCCCACGGCAAGCATTACGGTATCCCCATCAATTTCATTTGTCTCGCCATTTTTCCGGTATTTCAGACCTTTAACGCTCTGATAACCGGTAAACTCAAGGGGTTGGGCATCCCAGAGGAACTCCACCCCTTCCTCAAGGGCGCTATTGTATTCGGCAAGCAAAGCCGGCATTTTGTCGAAGCCGCTTCTGGACACCACCGTGACGGATTTCGCCCCCATCCGCAGAGCCGTTCTGGCTGCATCCATAGCTACATTGCCGGCTCCGATGACGATGGTCTTATCCCCTTCTTCTACAGGAACTTCGTCTCTGTCTACATTGCCTCCGTTATACAGAGTGACCATGCGCAGAAAATAAGTGGCCTGCAGTACGCCGCTTTTGCCCCGGCCGGGAATATCCAAATCCCGGGCCAGAGCCGTGCCTGTACCAATAAATATTGCATCGAAGTTTCGGGCAAACATATCGTCTATGGTAAGATCCCGGCCCACCATCACACTGGTTAAAAAACTGACGCCCAGGGCTTCGATTCTTTTGATTTCTCTTCTAACGATCTCTTTGGGCAGGCGAAATTCCGGTATGCCGTAAAGCAAGACGCCGCCGGGCTCGCTTTCGTTTTCATAAACCACCACATTAAAACCTTGCCTGGCCAGGTCGCCGGCTACGGTAAGGCCTGCGGGTCCGGAGCCAATCACCGCTACCTTGCCTCTGGTTTTATGGGGCAGGTTTTCTTTGATCAAGCCCATTTCCGCATCAAAATCAGCAATAAACTCTTCCAGCTTACCTACCTGAATGGGAGCGCTTTTGCCATTCAATATGCAATGGCCCACACATTGTTTTTCGTGGGGGCAGACTCTGCCGCAAACTGCGGGCAGATTAGTCTTCTTGGCCAGTATCTCTCTGGCCTCCCCCAGATTCCCTTTTGATAACTGGTAAATAAAATCAGGGATGTCGTTATTGATGGGGCAGTTCTTTTGACAGGAAGGATTTTTGCAGCGCAGGCAGCGCTTGGCCTCTTTTATGGCTTCATACATGGTATAACCCGTATTGGACGTTTCTTTTGGTTCTGTCATATGCTCTCTCTAATCCTTTTTATTGTTATCCTATATTATCGCAGGGCTTCATAAATCAATATGCCTGCCGCTACCGCTGCATTTAAAGATTCCGCACCCTGGGCCAAAGGGATAAACACCCGTTCATCCACCTCAGCTAAAGGGATGGTCAACAGGCCCCGGGCCTCATTGCCAATACACAGCAAAGTCTTGCCCTGCCAGGCCAGCTTGCGGTAATCCCTGCCGCCGCCGGCATCGGCTGCCACCGTTTGATAGCCCTGATCCAGGGCCCATCTGGCCGCAATACTCCACGTCACATCTGTGAATACCGGCAAATGAAAGATGCCGCCCATAGAAGACCGGACTGCCTTGCCGCCGTAGGGATCTGCAGACCCATGGAGGCAGATCAGGCCTTTGCCGCCTGCCGCCCATAAGGTGCGCAGAATAGTGCCCAGGTTGCCGGGATCTTGCAAGCCATCCAATACGACTACCGGTCCTTCCTCCGGATGGAAATCCTTTAACGAGGAGGAAGCACACCGGCAAACCAGCACAATTCCCTGGGGGGTCTCCGTCTCCGTCAGGGTATTTAACACTTTAGAAGTAACCTGAAAAAAACGGCGGGCTTTGGCCGACAGGGTTTTTAACAGCTCCTCTCCCCGTTCCGTAGCCCCCAGAGTCTCATGATAATAGACCTCTTCCACGAAAGCCGACTTAGCCGCTTCTTCCGCTAAGCGCAAGCCCTCCACCAGGAAAAGCCCCTTGGCCTCCCGGAACTTCTTTTGCTGCAGTTTTCTGGCCTCCAGCACCCATTGGTTCTGGGCCGAGGTGATGATCTCCATAATGTCTTTCTCCAGGTTTTAGCGTTTTCTGCAATCTACTATAACAAATTTATTTATATTATATACTAATATCAGTATTTGTTAAGTCTTGATTAAATGCGGCGGTTATTTTTGTTTCATCATAGCTTAGTTCTATTGTGTGATTTGGAGGACAGACCAAAAATCTTTCCTCATCCCATCTGCCTTCAATTAAATCCTCAATTAGCGAATCATCGGCCTCTGCTATATCCAAGTTCCAATCATAATCGCGGGCAATTTCCCGGGCCTCTTTTAAGTAGTTCTCATTTTGATAAAATTTATTTTGAATATAAGTGAGATAAGAATACTTTTTTGTCCATTCAACATCAAATTGGTACAAATACTCTGCCCCTTCTTCCCCAAACTCTCTGATATACCCCTGTTTTCTTTCTAACATCGTTTTCTCATTAGGAACAAAACCATGTTCTATCCAGCCCAAGCTAAGCCAGTAGGTGGAATTATTTTTATAAAAATACTCCAAATATCGTTTTTGCGAACCCAAAAATACCGCAATACAATCGTCTGTACGGGGTACAACCAGGGGGAATTTAGAAGAAGAAAGCCCAACTACTCCGTTAGAGCAAAGCCCATATCCCAAGACGATTGCGTCAGGTATATTTTTCTTCCTTTTCTCTGCTTCTAAAATAGCGTTTTGCAGCTTTTCTTTTAAAATAACGGGAGTATCGTGCAAACCCTGTTCCAGCCAGCAGACATCAATGATATTGTCGCTTTTGGCAATATAATGAGCAAACTCCCTGTTAAATACCTGACAGGCAATTATGTGTATCCGCATTTTTTCTCCTGACGGTTTGTTATGCAAATTTGTTTATATTATATACTAATACCTGTGCCTTTTTAAGTCTTGATTTTCCGGTTGTGATACACAGTCGTTCTCCGCTAGGAGAATTAAAATTTTACACATCCGCTCCACGGATCACTTGACTATGGTTTAGTTCCCTTCTCTGCGATGCCGGCAACGCTAACCCGCTATCATACGACTATTCATCAACTTCTAGGAGCTATATCTGAAAAGACTTCAATCCACACTCTCCGTGAGGAGAGTGACCTGAAATCTTGAGGGCGTTTAACTTGGCACAATCTCGACTGCAATCCACACTCTCCGTGAGGAGAGTGACTTTGTGTAGGCTCCGGCCGGGATATCTTTCAGCAAACTGCAATCCACACTCTCCGTGAAGAGAGTGACCATATCTGCATCGGACAGCCCCATGCTGATCAATACTGCAATCCACACTCTCCGTAAGGAGAGTGACGTTCCGGCGTATGCTTAGTTAAAAAAAGAAAGGAACTGCAATCCACACTCTCCGTAAGGAGAGTGACCCCGCATTCTGCTCCAGGACGTCACCGACATGGAACTGCAATCCACACTCTCCGTAAGGAGAGTGACTACTTATAGTGGTTATGGTTTTTCTTTTTCTAACGACTGCAATCCACACTCTCCGTAAGGAGAGTGACCGCATGTCCCGCTGCTCGGCCTTGATATCATCAATACCACTTCAATCCACACTCTCCGTAAGGAGAGTGACTAATGTGTTTTACGAAAGATTTTTAGACCTTTGCAAACTTCAATCCACACTCTCCGTAAGGAGAGTGACCAGTAATGGCATTAGTCGCTGGTACCAAGCCATCAACTTCAATCCACACTCTCCGTAAGGAGAGTGACCTTATTGCCTAAGGCATACTTTTTGCACCGACCTGACTTCAATCCACACTCTCCGTAAGGAGAGTGACAGGGCAAACAAAGGTCTGCCCGTGGCATAACATGGACTTCAATCCACACTCTCCGTAAGGAGAGTGACCTTGGTGCAACGGTAAATTGGGATGATGCCACCAACTTCAATCCACACTCTCCGTAAGGAGAGTGACAAAGCCCCGCATTGGGGTGTTTTATTCCACGGCAACTTCAATCCACACTCTCCGTAAGGAGAGTGACAGATTTTGTTATTGATAACACCTATGACGGCGCTAACTTCAATCCACACTCTCCGTAAGGAGAGTGACATTATCCAATTCGAGCAGGCAATGACGGCCTGTATTACTTCAATCCACACTCTCCGTAAGGAGAGTGACCAAAGTTGGCTGAGTTGCAAGGTGTAGATATTTTACTTCAATCCACACTCTCCGTAAGGAGAGTGACGCTATGCATAAAGCGCAGCGGTTGGTTAGGACAACTTCAATCCACACTCTCCGTAAGGAGAGTGACTATGTGGCAGGAGCCGAGCAAGTCCCCGAAACGGACTTCAATCCACACTCTCCGTAAGGAGAGTGACTAGCATTCCTGATTACATAGTGGATAACTATACTGACTTCAATCCACACTCTCCGTAAGGAGAGTGACATTCCTCAATCCGGCCCGGCCCCGTCTCTACCCGACTTCAATCCACACTCTCCGTAAGGAGAGTGACCCAGCCGCAAGGCAAAATAGCCGCAAACCACGACCGACTTCAATCCACACTCTCCGTAAGGAGAGTGACCAGCCGTAAAGCGAAGTAGCCGCAGACCACGACCGACTTCAATCCACACTCTCCGTAAGGAGAGTGACCCGGCAGTCAAACTGACCACATATAGCTGTGCATTAACTTCAATCCACACTCTCCGTAAGGAGAGTGACGTAAAACAGATCATCAGCAGTACGCCTGTCAGTAACTTCAATCCACACTCTCCGTAAGGAGAGTGACCCCGCCGCCGGTTGCGCTCAATCCAAAAATAGTACTTCAATCCACACTCTCCGTAAGGAGAGTGACAGGAGGATAAAAATGATTGACTTAAAAGACTTGCACTTCAATCCACACTCTCCGTAAGGAGAGTGACGCCGGGAGCAGGCGGCGGTAGGAGACATAGTGCATACTTCAATCCACACTCTCCGTAAGGAGAGTGACCCGTTGGTCTTGGGGTCCCGTTGCATTTCATAGGACTTCAATCCACACTCTCCGTAAGGAGAGTGACGCTTACCTACCATATGAAATGTTGCTCGGACAGTTGACTTCAATCCACACTCTCCGTAAGGAGAGTGACATAATCTAATATAATCCGGACAGCTTTTTTACCATACTTCAATCCACACTCTCCGTAAGGAGAGTGACAAGCACGATATGACCGGCCAGCCCGGCCTTATTTTTACTTCAATCCACACTCTCCGTAAGGAGAGTGACAGGTGAGTATTCCGGGTACTTTTGAGCCATCAGTCCGGAGGTTGGGAGCCACAATTCCGGCAGCTTAGAGCCAGTCCGTTGGCATTACCTTTATACTGTAACCATGCACCTTCTGGTGTAAATA
>JBCFAO010000081.1:0-3220 GCA_038562165.1 Clostridiales bacterium
TGTAGCTATTCCTGCCACTACCTCTTGACCCACAGGCTCTCTTAAATTTTTTTACCCGCCTGAGGGTTTATTTGGGGTGTCCTTCTTTTTTCTCACCGTTTTAGTTGTGTGTTTCAAACTTCGCACCTCATAAGTATTTGAAATTATCGGCAAAATAAAAAGATCATCGCCAAAACGGGAACATTATTGCACAACAAATAAACGATTAAATATCGCCTTTTTGATTCTTATGCAATGACTGTTCCTTATCGGACAATGACCAAACAAACGCCTCTTTCTTCTTTATATCAGTGCGGTACTATAATCACAGTATACTTGCATGATCAGCTTTTGACAATAGGGGATTCCCCGCCGCCGATTGCCGGATTTTGAGAAAAACTATATAATAAACTCAATTAAAGCTCAGAAAGGACAGCCGATATGATACGCGATTTGTTGCCAAAAGACAAAGAATTATTTATAGCAATGGCCAAGGAGTTCTATGCTTCAGCAGCAGTAGCCCATAATGTTGACGTCCGTAATTTCGCGATAACGTTTAATGCCGCTATGGCCAATTCTCCCTTTATCCGCGCCCTGATCATCGAAGCGGAGCAAAAACCTGCCGGCTACGCCCTTTTATCCTTTACCTATTCAAATGAGGCCGGCGGCATGGTGGTTTTGATTGAAGAGCTATATATAAATAAAGCCCTCCGAGGCAAAGGGCTGGCCAGCGAGTTTTTCAATTTTCTCGAACAAGAATATCCTTTGGCAAAACGCTTCCGCCTTGAGGTAAGGCAGGATAATAAAAAGGCTATATCCTTGTATCAGAAGCTCGGGTATCAAAGCCTGGATTATGTGCAAATGATAAAAGACTGCTGACCATCCTCTGCAGCAGCTCATTTACAGCAATCCATCTTTTGCAATTTATGACCCGGTTCATTCTTCCACGGCTCATATCCGCTTGTTTCTGTTTCTCATTTTGTACTCGCGTTTGTATTCATACATTCTTTCATCAGCAACGCCCAGCAAATCATTGGCCTGCATAGTATTGCTTGTGCCAACGGCAATAATGCCGTAGCTTATGCTATATTCATAGGTAATATCCTGCCCGGAACGGCAGCAGGCCAAGCGGTTGCGCAAAAGCTCCAATTGCTTTTTGGCGGTTTCCGGCTCCCAGCCTTTTACCAGCAGCATAAATTCATCGCCGCCAATGCGGCAGACAATGGCGGCGGGAGAAAATTCCCGGAGAGCATTTGCCACTTGAATGATATACTGATCCCCTTCGGAATGGCCAAACCGGTCGTTGACAAGCTTAAGATTGTCTATATCGGCAAAACACAGGATGAAGCTGTCTCTTGCAACCAGCCATTCGTTTAGCACCTTCATGCCGTAATGCCGGTTATACACTTGAGTCAGCGTATCGTAATTGATAATATTTTGGAGATCGTTTAACCGCTCCCTTTCGTTGCTGATATCAGTGATGACAAAGGCCAGAGCATTGTGCTGATGCCAATATAAAGGATGGGATGATACGGAATAATAGCGGGCGCCCTCCCTATTTACCAGCTCCAATTCCCTTGCACAGGCTTCTTTTTTGCATATGGCTTGTCCTTGCTTTTTCAGCCATTCCTGCAATTGCTGTTTCGAGCCTGAATCCGTCAAAGCCTCATCGGTTTCCCGGCTGACAAACAGCCATTCCCCTGTATCTGCATCCGTCACGATGATCCATTGGGCAATTTGCGCCGCCAGCATTTCGAAAAGTTTTTTGTTTTGCATCAGGATATAGTTTTCTTTTTGGCGGATTTCTATTTCCTGCAATAAAGCTGCCCGCTGCTGCTCCAACTGTTTAGTCATGGTATTAAACGCTGCGGAAAAATCGCCCATAAAGTCAACTCGCTGCTGATAATCTCCTTTAGCCACTTGCTGGGTCTGCCAGGTCAAATGCTTCAGCGAAGCATGAAGGGCCTTGAGGGGAGCGGCTATTTCATTTTGGGGCGGCGGCAGCTTAACATTTAAATTACCTTTTGATATGTCTTTAGCCAAAGCCGTAGTCTCCAGGACAGATTGCGAAAAGTCCAGCAAACCTTGGCCAAATTCCCGAAAGCCATCAGGCAGCGCCTCCAGGTCCAAGACCGCATTCTCCGGGGCATGCGTTACATTCCTTAAGTAATCAAGCAATAGCTTAGCAACAGGGTCCAAAACGTTCAGCTCTCTTTCTGCTGTATTATATCCCAAAATCCATCGGCAGCCCGGTACAATTTTATAGAAACTTCTGCGGGCTTAGCTCCAAGGAGGCTTCTAATAAAAGCCGTATCTCAAAGCTTCATCATAGCAGATTTTTGGTGTCTCACTGGTTTCCTGTGCTATAATTATGTCAAATTGATAAATCAGGTGGTAACAGTGAAGTCTGAATCAATAAGATGCCGCCATTGCGGCGCAATGATCCATTTTGCAAAAGATCAAGAATCCGCTCAATGCGAATATTGTTTGTCTATAACCAAAAGGGAAAAACCAGGCCTGAATCAGGAAAATGGGAAGCAGGTAATAGAATCCGGCAAAAAAGATTCTACGCCCTCTCCTGCGCCTAAAAGCGAATCCCGAAAAGCGGCCAAGTCCGGTCAATTGCCGGTTCAGCTTAAGGCCGCTGAACTGCCGTCAACCGCCCCAGCCCTATCAACCGCTTCCGGACGAAGCGTTCAACCGTACTCCGCACCAAAATCCAGCAACAATGACGATTTGCCAAAGCCTTTAATTATTGCACTGTTAGCTGTTTACGCTGTAATTTTTACTATTCTTATTTTATTTTCGTAACATACTTCCGATTTTATTGCCTGTTATAATCCTGCTATTTTTGGCAATGCTAAAAAGCCAAAGGAGGATGATAGCGTGATTCCCAAAAAACCCTTTAAGCGCCTATCTCTTGATGGAAACATAGACAGACCGATTCCCAAGGATGTGTATCCCGTGCTGGATACCGACCTGGCCCGGGACAATCTCGAAAATGATATTTCTGCCGCCGATTTACAAGATTTATAAGCAGCCGGCATCTCCGCAATCTCCAGCAAATAGTTCTTCTATTTGCTTTTTTGCTTTTTTGTCCAATATGCTGCCGGATAATGCATCCTAACTTCCCGCAAAATTAAACCATACAGCGAAAAAAGTCAATAAAACCGGAAAATAATAATAATTAGTGTGTACAAATGCCTTTAATGTATGGTATAATTAAACCATACGTCTGGAG
>JBCFAO010000050.1:0-28727 GCA_038562165.1 Clostridiales bacterium
CAAGCCATTAAACCAGAACTCCTTAAAATTGCTCAGGAACAGGTTAAACTGCTCAAAGCAGCTTAACCTACTGACAAAACTACAGCCGAACGAATTTACACACAAATTTGGACTTGACCGCGCCCTCTTACATATGAACGCAAAAATAAAACAGGAGCCAGGACTTGCTGTCCTGACTCCTGTTGTCGTTTGCCCGCAGACCATGTCAAATTAATTCTCGCCGCCGCTGTTGAAAAATGCAGCGGCGGTATTTATTATGTGCTCCATGTCTTGAGGGCTGTGGGCCTGGCTGACAAACATGGCTTCAAACTGAGCCGGAGCCAAATAAACGCCGTTGTCCAGCATGTGATGAAAGAACTTGGCATAAAGGCCGGTATCGCTGGTTTTGGCGCCGGCAAAGTCGGTCACTGCTGCTTCCGTAAAAAAGAGGCAGACTAAGGAGCCGACCTGATTGACGGTGTATTTGTTGCCGGCAGCCCCGGCAGCCTGCCGCAGACCGGCGGCCAATTCGGCGCCCATCTTATTGATGTTTGTGTAGATAGATGGGTTATCCGCCAGCTGCCGCAGGCAGGCCAGCCCTGCGGCCATAGCTACGGGATTGCCGGATAAGGTGCCGGCCTGGTAAACTTTACCTAAGGGCGCTACCTTGCTCATGATATCCCGGCGGCCGCCGTAAGCGCCTACCGGCATACCGGCGCCGATAATTTTACCGTAGGTCACCAGATCGGCTTCTACGCCGAAAAAGCCTTGAGCGCCGTCGGCAGCCAGCCGGAAACCGGTGATCACTTCATCAAAGATCAGCAAAGCCCCTTCCCGGTGGCAAAGCTGCCGCAGATCTGCCAAAAAGCTTGCCTGGGGAGGCACTACACCCATATTGGCTGCCACCGGCTCAATGATAACGGCGGCAATTTCCTGGGGATTGGCGTTAAATAAGTCTTTGACGGAAGCCAGGTCGTTGTATTCCGCCAGCAGGGTATCCTGGGCTGCGCCTTGGGTGACGCCGCCGCTATCGGGATTGCCGAATGACAAAGCCCCGGAGCCGGCCTTCACCAGCATGCTGTCGGAGTGACCGTGGTAACAACCGCTAAATTTAATGATTTTCTCCCGGCCCGTATAGCCCCGGGCCGCCCGCAAAGCGCTCATCACCGCTTCCGTGCCGCTGTTGACCATACGCACCATTTCCACGGGCTTTACCATAGAGCAAATCAATTCTGCCATCTCAACTTCTGCGGCGGTGGCGGCGCCAAAGCTCAGACCTTTGGCGGCTGCCTGGATTACGGCCTCCCGGATGACGGGATGGTTATGGCCCAGAAGCATGGGCCCCCAAGAGCCGATACAGTCGATGTATTCGTTGCCGTCCACGTCCCAGATGCGGGCAGCCTCAGCCCGCTGAATGAAACGGGGAGTGCCGCCTACGGCGCCGAAAGCCCGGACGGGGCTGTTGACGCCGCCGGGCAGGACTTTTTGGGCCCGTTGAAACAGGTCTTGGCTTATTTGATCATTCATCTTATCCAATGTCTCCTTTCCGGATGGCTTTGGCGATTTCCTCGGCATAATAGGTCAGCAGAATATCGGCGCCGGCCCGATAAACGGCCAGGGCACTTTCGCACATGACGCCGTATTCATCGATGAGGCCGGCAGCAGCGGCTGCCTTAGTCATGGCGTATTCGCCGCTGACGCTGTAGGCGGCCACCGGCAGGTTGGTGTTGTCCCTGACGGCGCTGATTACATCAAGGTAGGCCAGGGCCGGCTTGACCATCAGAATATCGGCTCCTTCCGTCTCATCGGAGAAAGCTTCTTTTAGCCCTTCCCGGCGGTTGTGAGGGTCCATCTGATAGGTTTTGCGGTCGCCGAAGCTGGGGGCGGAGCCGGCAGCCTCCCGGAAAGGGCCGTAAAAGGCTGAGGCGTATTTGACTGCATAAGCCATCAGAGGCATGTTGGTAAAGCCTGCCCCGTCCAAAGCCTGCCGCAGGGCGAAAACCCGGCCGTCCATCATATCCGAGGGGGCTACCATATCGGCGCCGCAGAGGGCGTGGGACACTGCCGTCCGGGCTAAGAGCTCCAAAGTAGGATCATTGTCTACCACGGTATTTTCGGGATTCTCACCTTTTAAGACGCCGCAATGGCCGTGGTCCGTATACTCGCAAAGGCAAATATCCGTAATCAGGTAGGCCTTGTCGCGAAAGTCCTTCTTGATGGACCGCAGGCCTTGCTGTACGATACCTTCTTCGGCGTAGGCCTGGCTGCCTACAGGGTCTTTAAGGTTGGGAATGCCGAAAAGCAAAAACCGGGAAACACCGGCATCCAAAGCTTTTTGAATACCTTCACCAACCCGGTCAGGGCTGTAATGATACTGGCCCGGCAAAGAGGAGATTTCGCTTTTAATCCCTTGGCCTTCTTTGAGAAAAATAGGCAGCACAAGGGACTCCGGGCTTATTCTGGTTTCCCGGATCATTTGGCGCAGGGCCAGGCTTGAGCGGAGGCGGCGGTTGCGTATCAGCATGATGTACCTTCCTTTACGTTGTCTGTTACGTTGTCTGCCTTAGCGGATGCGTTGATGCGGAGCATTTAGGCATTGCCTTAGGCATTGGCTTAGGCATTGGCTTAGGCATTGGCTGGCGAATAAATGGTTACTAGGGTATCGGCCATCGAAGAAATGGTGGCTTCCGGCGGCAGGGTTACCTTCATGCCCAATTGCCGGGCTTTTTCCGCCGTAGTGGGGCCGATGCAAAGAGCCGGCAGGCCGGTGAAGTCCGCTGCCGGAACCCCTGCTTCGGCTGCACAGCGGGCCAAGCCCTCTACGCAACTGGCAGCGGTAAAGGTAATCCAATCATAACTTGTCAAATCGGCGGGCAAATCCTGATGATTATAGAAGGTCTCGTAGATAGCCAGGGAATCGTAAGGAATGCCGCCTTCGTCAAGGGCTTTGCCCAAGCCGGGGGAGGCTTCCTTTGCCTGGAGCAGCAGCAGCCGGTCCGAAGGGGTAAGACGGTTTTCTTCCAGCATTTCTCGGGCCAGGGTTTCTCCTTGGAAAAGCGAGGGAACAAAGTCGGGATACAGGCCGTATTTTGTAAGAGCCTCCGCCGTCTGGCTGCCTACTGCCGCCAGTTTTTTGCCGGCTAAAAGGCGGCAATCCTGGCCGGTTGCCAAAAGCCGCTGAAAATAAGCGTCTACACCGTTGGCGCTGGTAAAGACCAGTGTGGTGTAGGGCGTCAAATTTGGTAAATCAAAAGCCAGGTTTTTCGTTTCCATCAGAGGCAGCAGCTTGACTTCGGCCCCTAAGCGGGCCAGGGCGGCGGCCAGACGGCGGCCGGTTTTTTGGTGCTGTACCGCCAGAATACGGCGGCCTTTTAAAGGCAGCCGGTCAAACCAATCGAACTGAGTGGCCAGGGAACAGACCCGGCCTACGATAAAAAGGGCGGGGGAAACAATAGCTTGGGCGGCGGCCAAATTTTCGATATTGGATAGGGAGCCTAAAACCTTCCGCTGATAAGGCCGGGTACCGTTTTCGATGAGGGCGCAGTCCATAGCCGGGCTCATACCGGCGGCCAAGAGCCCCTTGATCAATTGGTCCAGGGAAGAAAGGGACATTAAAAAGATCAATGTGCCCTCCAAGCGAACCAAACTGTGGTAATCCAGAGCCAGTTTGCCGTCTTTTTTGCGGTGGCCGGTGATGATGTGCAGGGAGGAGGCGTAATCCCGGTGGGTGACGGGAATGCCGGCATAAGCTGCGGCGGCAACGGCGGATGTAATGCCCGGCACCACTTCAAAGGCGATGCCGGCCTGAATCAGCTCTTCTAATTCCTCGCCGCCCCGGCCGAAAACGAAGCTGTCGCCGCCCTTAAGGCGAACCACGTCACGGCCTTTCCCGGCTTCCTCTACTAAAATACGGTTAATTTCTTCCTGAGGCACCGGATGGTGGCCGGCCTCTTTGCCTACGTTGATTTTAAGGGCGGTTTCCGGCAACAGGGCAATAATTGCCTCGCCGATCAGCCGGTCATAAACCACTACTTCGGCTCCTTCGATCAATTCCTTGGCTTTGACCGTCAAAAGATCCGGATTGCCGGGGCCGGCTCCCACCAAATATACTTTACCGGTTTTTCCCATAGGAAGCTCCTTTCATCGATAGGGCCAGTTCATGACCCAGCCTGGCTGCCTCTTCCCGGGGGCCTTGGGAGCTGTCAATCTGCCAGCGGTCGGTGGCTTCATCCCAATAAAGGCCTCGCAAAGTCATCTGATGGCCGGAGATTGTGGCATAGGCGGCGGTAGGAGAGCTGCAGCCCCCTTCAAGGGTGCGGATGAAAGCCCGTTCCGCCTGGACAATCCAATATACGGAGGGATCGGAAAAGCCTTGGAAGAAGCTGCCGGATCCGCCATAGCGGTTATCCAGATCTTCGATTATATCCCGCCTCGCCTGTACGGCAATAATACCTTGACAGGCGGCAGGCAGCATTTCCTCCGGCTCGTAATAGCGGCAAATCCGTTCTTGCAGGCCCAGGCGGGTCAAGCCTGCCGCTGCCAGGACCAAGGCGCCGAACTGGCCTTCATCCAGCTTGCGCAGCCGGGTCTGGACATTGCCCCGTACCGGCTCCAGACGGCAGCCGGGATAGAGGGCTTTAAGCTGCAACTGGCGGCGCAGACTGGAGCAGCCGATAGGCTTCGTCAGATCCAGGGCTTCCACCCCGGCCGGCAAGATCAGGCAATCCCGGGGATCCTCCCGCCGGCTGAAGGCTACCAGGGGCAGCGCCGGATTTTCTTCTGCCGGCAGATCCTTCAGGCTGTGCACCGTTAAATCCGCCCGGCCATCCAGCAAGGCCTGGTCCAGTTCTTTTACAAATAAGCCTTTGCCGCCGATCTGATCTAAAGGCCTGTCCAGAATCAGGTCGCCGGTGGTCTTCATCGTGATTAATTCCAGCTCCGCCTGGGGGTGAAGCTTTTGGATAGCCGCCATAACCAGCCGGCTCTGAGCCACAGCCAGCTTACTGTCCCGGCTGCCGATACGCAGACGGAACTGCGGTTTTTGTTTAGCACTGAGGGTCATGGGACTTGTCCTCCCTGGATTCCGTATTGGTTGTCAACACTTCTCTTATTTTGGCGGCGGCCGCCTTTACCGCCGGATGATTATTGCCATCGCCTGCCACGGCGGCAGTCAGATTCTCTCCGAAAGCTAAGCCGGGAAAATAAAAGCTGCTTTCTTCTTTGCAGTCAGCTACGGATACAAAAGCTCCCGCCTCTTTGGCCAGCCGGCCTACCTGTCGGTTTACCGCCCGCTGGTCGGTGGCGGCTACCACCAGAAAAGCTCCCTCCACATCCGAGGGCTGAAAGGGGCGGCGCTCCAAAGCAATGAGGCCTTTAGCGGCCATAGCTTCGATTTCCGGCAGGAAAGCAGGGGCCACGACCCGGATCTGAAAGGCAAAGCCGCACAGAGCTTTCAACCTGCGGGCGGCAATAGGGCCGCCGCCAACCATGACAGCCTTTTTGCCCCGGATATCGGCAAAAAGAGGAAAGTGGGATCTGCCGGGCGAATCATAATGATCCATTGTTCAACTAACCGGCTGCTTTAATAGCCGGCCTTTCTCCGTTAAACGGCTTTTTCTGAAACAGCTTTTTCTTGCCGGATGCGATACCATTTGCAAAAATCCCCGTAATATTTTTGACCCATTTCGTCGATTTGCGCCAGCAACGCTTTTTGCTTTTTAAGAAAAGGAGCATGGCCCAACAAATCGATGTCGTAATAACGAACCCCGGGCAAATCGGCAATGGCCGGGTCAATATCCCGGGGTACTGCCAGGTCAAAAAGCAAAGAAGGTCTTGGGGATAAAGGAGCGAACAGATCTTTTTCCACGGTGCAATGAGGACTGCTGGTGGCGCTGACCAATACGTCGCATTCTGTCATTTTCTCGTAGCGCTGATGGTAAGGGATAACGGCCGCTCCCTCAGGGATGGGAACCACGCCGTATTTATATTGACGCAGGGTCATGGTTACGTCAAAGCCCTCAGCCAAAAAGCTGCGGGCTGCCAATTGGGCCATCTCGCCGTTGCCGATAATCAGGATACGGCGGGGCCGGCGCTGCTGGGCTTTTAAAACATCCAAAACCTTGGTGGCGGCAGATTGCTCTGTCCGGGTAAAGGTAAGATTGGTTTTGATGGCTTTGCCGGAAGCGATGGTATTGCGGAAAAGCACCTCTAATATACTGTCGGCAGCCTGCTCTTCCCGGGCGGCGGCGATGGCTTCCTTCACCTGGGTAATAATCTGGTCTTCGCCCCAAATCTGGGAGGCGGCGCCGCAAGACAAGCGATTGAGATGGATGAAAACATCTTCCTCCAAACGCAGCTTGCATTTATCCTGCCACTCCGCAAAGTCCCTGCCGCAGGCCTTGCATAATACCTCAAAGGGGTGGAGGGTGCTGTTTTCCGCGCAAGACAAATAAAGCTCCGTCCTGTTACAGGTGGCAATCAATACGGAGCCTAAAATCTCTGGCTGGGATTTTAAAAAGGCATAAATCTCTTTTTGCTGTTGTTTGCCGAAGGAGAAAATCTGCCGGATATCCAGATGCGCTATAGAATAATCAATGCCGGCCATTCTGATATTCAACGTTTGTCACATTCCTTTGCTTTAAACACTTTACACACTAGTTTATCATTTTGACTTAATAAATCAAGGAAAAAAGCTGGACAATCCTATAAAAAACCGGGTGTTTTTAATAAAGGGGCAAGCTGATTTGGCAATAAGGTTGACAGTATTTCACAAAATAAATAGAATATGCTATAGAGTTTTTCTTACAATAATGGAGGCAAAGGCATGAGAATTTTGCGAGAAGATACGGCGGCGCTGCTGATTGATGTCCAGGAAAGACTCCTGCCGGCAATAGATAAGGCCGAGGAGACGCTGGCTTTGACCGCAAGGCTGATCAAGGGACTGCAAATTTTGGAGATTCCTGTGGTGGCGGTACGCCAGTATCCCAAAGGTTTAGGGGATCTGCCCCGGCAGCTTCAGGAGGTTTTGGGCCAGTACACCCCCAGCGACAAGGTTACGTTCAGCGCCTGGGATACAGAGGAAATAGCCCGGCGTATCCGTTCTCTGGGAAAGAAAAACCTGGTTGTGTTCGGCACGGAGGCCCATGTATGCGTACTGCAAACGGTTATTGACCTCATCGCCGCCGGATACAACGTAGTGCTGGTTGCCGATTGTGTGGGTTCCCGCCGGCCTTATGACCGTGAAATAGCTTTGCGCCGGGCGGAAAAAGAAGGAGCCCTGCTGACTACCAGCGAGAGTATTCTTTTTGAGCTTTTACGAAAAGCAGCCACAGATACATTTAAGCAGATTTCCGCCCTTGTCAAATGAAGAGCCTAAAGGCTATAGTTTTTAAGCGCATAAACAGGGAAATCCCCCGGATCCATATTAGAATCCCGGGGGATTTATGCTGGCGAGCCGCTGCCGGCCGTGCCGGACTTAGCCTCCCAGAGTAACGTCGCAGTTTTGGTACCAATCCATAGCCGCATGAAAGTGGGCGGGATCAAAATCCGGCCAATAGTCTTCGACGATATAAATGTCGGAGTAAACGGACTGTACCGGCAAAAAGCCGCTAAGCCGCCGGCAGCCGCCCCAGCGGATAATCAAATCGATTCGGGGAATATCATAAGAGGCGATGCGTCCGCAGCTCAAGGCGTTGCCAAGATCCCATTGCCAATCATAATTCACTAAAAAGTTCAAATTAATTAGGCCCTGGCCGAAGCGGACTCTTTGATTGGCGTAAGGCAGCAACTCCTTGGGAAAGGCCGGCGAGTCCGTATTGCCGATGACCAGCAGGTTGGCGTCTTTGCCGGCTAAGGTCACCACCGCTTCAACACAAGCCTTCGTAAAAGCATCCCGCTGCTCCGGAGCCCTTTTATTATTATCTTTGGTAAAACCATAAAATGTAGCTTCCTTGATGCCCAAAGCCATCATCATTTCGTATAAAGAAAAGCCGGGAGATATACCGTAAGAATAACCATCCTTTTTGTCCAGGCCTTGCTTTTGCGCCCAGCGGCGGTTGCCGTCAGGAATAATGCCGATATGAGTGGGAATCCGCTTGTACATATCTATCACCTCTAGGGATAGTATGGGCATTCCACAAGAAAATTACACCAAAAGCAAATAAAATCAAATTAACGCTTAAATATGCCGAAGGGTTTGCCTACCGGCAAAAAGGTGTAGCCAAAATGGTTGTTTAGGACATTAGCGCCGCAGCCGTAGAAGGAAAGCAAAGCAATGATCAGTTCCGACGAAGCGGCCAGGTTATGAAAAGTATGATACAGAGAGGATTCCGGGCCCACAAAAGTGCTTACGGCTAAACCGATAAATAAAACATCAATAAAACAAAAGATGGTGAACAACACTTTATTGGTTTCTATAGCGCCGATAGTTAAGAAAGCTGACAGAATCAAATAGCTGACAAAGGCAAAGCCCATTTGACGGGGGTCCACGCCTTGCTGCAGGGCTTCGCCGAAAGCTCCCAAATTAGTGAGCCAGGAAGCCGCCATGGCTATCCAAAAAAAGCCGTAGGCACAAAAAGCGGTGGCGCCGAAAACGTTCAGCTTTTTATAATCCAGAATGCCGGCAACCAATTGGGCCAGCCCGCCTAAAAATACGGCCCAGGGAATCAGATAGGAAACACCGGTGGTAATACCCAGCTTTTGACTGGAGGCTACCATGGTTACGATAGCCAAACCAAAAAGTCCCAGGGCAGAAGGGTCTACATGTGCTTTTTCCGTCATGAAATCTCTCCATCCTACAATTTTCTTTGCTGACAACCGTGCTATCGTAGCAAAAAACCCTATAGCTGTCAAGAAGATGCGGAATGGCATTTTTTTCAACAATATAAGAGTTCAGAATCAATCAAAACAAACAGGGTCAATAGAATGAATTGGGAGGAAAAATTGTGCAAAATAAAATTTCCACAGGTTATTTGGCAGCGGCTTTTACCGTATCCGTCTGGGGTACCACCTTTACGTCCACAAAAATACTGCTGCGCTCCTTTACCCCTGTAGAGATTATGTTTACCCGGCTCTGCATCGCCTTTTTTGTTTTGCTTTTGGCAAAGCCCCAAAGGCTGGCTATCAAGGATAAAAGGCATGAGCTGGTTTTTGCAGCGGCAGGGCTTTGCGGCGTAGCCCTTTATTACCTGCTGGAAAATACAGCCCTATCGTATACGACGGCGGGCAATGTGGGCGTAATTATTTCCGCCTCGCCTTTTTTTACGGGATTGCTGTCTTGTATATTCCTGAAAGCCGAAAAACCGAGCCTCCAGTTTTACATTGGCTTCCTGGCGGCCATCATCGGTATCGGCCTCATCAGTTTGGGGGATACGGCTCTGAGCATCAATCCGCTAGGGGATTTGATGGCTTTGGGGGCGGCGGCAATTTGGGCGGTTTACTCCCTGTTGAGCAAAAAAATCGGCACTTACGGTTACGGCACGGTTCAGTCTACCAGGCGTGTATTTGGCTACGGCATATTAATTATGCTGCCTCTGCTGTATTTATTGGATTTCCGGCCGGAGCCCCTACTGCTTTTGGCTCCCCTAAACCTTTTCAACCTGTTGTTTCTGGGGGTTTGCGCCTCGGCTATCTGCTTTGCCACCTGGAACTTTGCCCTGCGGAGTTTAGGAGCGGTGAAAACCTCTGTGTTCATTTATTTAGTGCCGGTGCTGACCTTGGTCACTTCGGCGGCAGTGCTCCATGAGCCTGTTACCCCCCGGATGCTTGCCGGCATGCTGCTGACCCTTTTTGGTTTATTCCTGTCGGAGTTTAAGCTTCCCCGGCGTAGGCTGCCGGATGATTCAAAGACTGCTGAGCCCGAAGCGGTACAAGAGGCAGTGGCGCAGGAGGAAGCGGCACAGCAGGAGGCGGTGCAGGAGGAAATGGCACAGCAGGCGGTGGTGCAGGACGAAATGGCACAGCAGGGAGACGGGTGTTGAAAATGCTCAAAAATTTCGGGTGTGAGCATTTTGCGGCAGCCCGGTGAACAAAATTTACGGTTGTATGCAAATACAGTTCATCGACCCATCCTGTTTGCTAGAGCTAACTGCTCAAAATTGCAGGTTTATCATCGTTCACTTGGGCTAACTGTGCAAAAATGCAGGTTTGTTATCATTCGCATAGGCTAACTGAGCAAAAATGCAGGTTTATAACCTTTAAAATCTTCCTTTTGGCACAAATTTGATCCGAAAATGGGGTGAAAACTTGTTTCCAGGCCAAATCACATACTACAAACCTGCATTTTTGCACCAAAAGCCATAACTATATAAACAAACTTGCAATTTTGCACAACCACTGCCCAAACGACGCTATAAACCGAGACCACTGAAAAAGCCTGTTTTGCGGGAAATCAAGCTCAAAATAAAGCAACACCGGCAATCCTTGCTGCTAAAGCAGAGGCTGCGGTGTTGTTTTTCCATTTATATTATACCAGAATAGGGCAAAGAATAACAGTCTGTTTAAGAAAATAGAAAACTGCTATTCTTATAGGAAGAGATTCGGGGAAAGGAAGGAGCGTCTGATGGGGGACCGAGTAACGCCAGAACGAGTAATGCCAGACCAAACGGGGCCAGACCAAACGGGGCCAGACCAAACGGGGGCAGACCAAGCAGGGGCAGATCAAAGGGCGCCGGGCCGGGAAACGGATAAAAATCAAGAGCTTACTGCCGAACAAGAGAATTTAGATCAAACCATCAGGCTGGCCTTGCGGGTTTTGGAGGAAATGAAGGCCAAGACCGCCAAAAGCCGTCAAGCTATTATGGCTGCCAAGAAAGAAATGGGGGAATACACCGCCCACGCCATAGGCGGCCTGTATAGTGATGGGGGCTTCCAGGAGCTGGTGGAGGCAGGGCAGCAAGTCCATCAGATAAACAGCCAGATCGCCCTCCATGATGAGGATGCCGCCAAAATAGCCAGGCTGGAGAGGATGGCGGCTTCACCTTACTTTGCCCGCATCGATTTTTTATTTGCCGGCGAAAACAGGCCGGAGAAGCTTTACATCGGCCGCTCTTCATTGAAAGATCCTGAGACAAATGAAATAGCCGTTTATGACTGGCGTACTCCTGTGGCCAGCGTTTTTTACCGTTTTAGCCCGGGGCCGGCTCATTACGATGCTCCTGCCGGCAAAATCGAAGGTCAACTGCTGCTGAAACGTCAGTTTGAGATCAAAGGCGGCCGGCTGGAATATTTTTTTGATGCCGATGTGGAGGTGGTGGATGAGTTTCTGCGCCGGATTCTCTCCCAAAACAGTTCTGCCAAAATGAAGACCATTGTGGAAACCATACAAAAGGATCAGGACGCCGTAATCCGGGATAGTGAAAATGAGCTTTTGATGGTTCAGGGGGTGGCCGGCAGCGGTAAAACCTCTATCGGCCTTCATCGGGTAGCTTACCTCATGTATCAGGACCAGAAAAAACCCCTTCAGGCGGAAAACATTGTGGTGCTGTCTCCCAATACAGTTTTTGAGCAATATATCGCCAATGTGCTGCCGGAGCTGGGAGAGACGAATGTTACCTCCCTGACTATGGATAAGATTCTCCAGCGGTTGCTCCATTTGCCGGTGCAGTCAAAGAACCGGCTGCTGGAGGACTTGGTGGGCAGCGGTGACAACAAGGCTTGCGGCAATTGCAGCGGCGGAGGCGCCGGCGCCTATAGCAGCAACAGCAATGACAGCAACAACGAAAGCGGAGAGGAAGGGGAAAGAGGGCTACTAAAGGCCAGTCTGGAATTCAAGACTTCCTGTCAATTCATCGAGATAATGAACCGCTTTGTCCAGGTTATTCCCCGGTATTTCGTTGACTTTCAGGATGTGGTCTATGCCGGCAAAACGATTGCCGACCGGCAAACATTAAAAAGCAGGGTAATTAACAGCAAAAAGAGCCTGCCTTTAGCCGCCTTGCTAAAGCAGTTGGAGCCGGCTCTGCTGGCGCAAGTCCATAGCCTGCGCAAAAGCCGGTTGAACAAATTAAACAGGTTTATCAAAGAAAAGACTGTAAATCCTTTTGAAATTCCGGAAAGAGCCAGGCTGCTGTCAATCCGGGAGAGTACTGTTTTGATTAAAGAAATCAGGAGATTTACGGAAGTTGATTGCCGGAGTCTTTATAGCCGCTTGTTTGAGAAGGAAGAATTGTTTTACCGTTTAGCAAAAGGATTGGCTTTGCCGGAAAATATCGGCGAGATACTAAGGCAAACCAGAGAAAACCTCAAGGATGAAGTTTTGCGCCATGAGGATGGCCTGGCCTTAGCCTATTTGACCTTGGCCATCAAGGGCTACCACGGCGGCCGCCTGGTCAGGCAAGTGGTGGTGGATGAGGCCCAGGATTATTATCCCCTGCATTTTGAGCTGTTTAAAAGATTATTCCCCCAGGCCCATTATACGGTGCTGGGGGATGTGAATCAGACGGTGGGCAAAGAAGCAGATCTATCCTTATATGAGGAAATCCGCCGGATTTTGGACAAGAAAAGCTCTTCTCTGGCCGTGATGAACAAAAGCTTCCGCTGCACCAGGGAGATTTTGAACTACAGCAGCCGCTTCCTGGAGGATGCCTGCCAAATCGAAAGCTTCAGCCGTCAAGGTGAGGAGCCGCTGTCATACCGGCTGCCGGGCCGGCAGGCGCTGGCCGCCGGTATGATGGAGGAAATAGCTGCTTGCCGGCAAAAAGGCTATCGCTCCATTGGCTTGATCTGCAAAACAGCGAAAGAAGCCGCCGGCTGGTACGCCTGCCTGCAAGAACAGGGAGGGGCGGCAGCCGTAAGCGCGGGAGCAAAGGCGGCTGGGCAGGAGGCGCAGGAGGCGCGGGAGACGAAGCTGAGCGGCCAGGAGCTGCAGATAATCCGCCGGGAGCTGAAACTGATCGGGGAGGACAGGGCGGAGGAGCCCGAGGGCATTTTCCTTATTCCTATTTATATGGCCAAAGGTCTGGAGTTTGACGCTGTGTTGATTCTGGATGCCGATGGCCGGCATTACCGGGGTCAGGAAGATAGGAAGCTGCTTTATATCGCCTGTACCAGAGCCCTGCACCGCCTGTCCCTGTTTTGTGACGCCGGCGAGGAAGCAGTGAAAGACGGAAAGGGGTTGTCCCATTGACTTTTATGAAAGTTGCAGAACTGTTGGCTCAGATTGTGCCTATCCGGGAAGAAGAAATCCTGCCGTCCACAGCCCTCACTAAAGAAAGGGGCGTGGAGCCTCTTGACTTGGTTAAGCTGATTATGGCCTGTGAAAAGAAATTCAAGATTATTATCCACGATGAAGACGTTCATCAATTCAAATGCCTAGGAGACATCGTGAATTACATTGACGGCCATCTAGAGGAAGGGACGACGGAATTGGCCTTGCATGACGAAACCCAGCGGCGGGCCTGGTTTTATGAGTGAGGCGTGGGCTGGGAAAGCAAAGGATAGCCAAAAGGTAATGGATCCGGCAATATTGAGGGGCCTCCCCGGTTAGTCTGCGCCGCATCCGGGTGTCGGCCTGACCCGGTGGCCTCTATTATAGGTAATCGCAGCGCCGGTACCAGCAGTATCGGCGCTATTTCTTTAACTGATTGAAAAAGGATGCGCAAACGAAGCTTCTTTTCCATTGACAATTTCGCTTATTTCCTGGGTAATAGCCGCCTGACGTATCCTGTTGTAGCTGAGGTTCAGCTTATTAATGATTTTGGTGGCGTTATTGGCGGCGGGGAGTCCATATAGCCTTCATGATTTGCCTGGCGGTTGTGACCGTAGATCTTCTATATTTAATGGTTTTCAGTGATGCCATTGTCACTCTCCTCACTAATAGGTATGATGCTCTTTAAACTCCTTGATGGCTTTTAGAATTTTCAGCTCCAGATCATCGATGATGTCCTGGGTTTTCTTGATTTCTTCCAGAATGGGATTATGCTGTTCGGCCATAAAATGGAGGAAATCCCGTTCAAAGCTGCGGATATGTTCCGCAGGCAGGATTGATGGACAGGCGGACACCGTCGTTAAACAACTCCGTTTCCAGATAAATTTGCCCATCGGTAATTGAAATGACGTTAGTGGGAATGCAGGCTGAGATATCCCCTTTCTGAGTCTCGATAATAGGCAGAGCCGCCAAAGAGCCGCCGCCGTATTCTTCGCTGAGGCAGGCTGCCCGCTCCAACAGCCGGGAATGGAGATAGAAGACATCCCCCGGATAAACCTCCCGGCCCGGAGGCCGCCGCAAAAGCAGGCTTAAAGCCCGGTAGGCTACGGCATGCTTCTCTTCGCCGATTGCGCAGCCGGCATAAGGGGCAATGTATTATAAAGGCGGTATGTGGAAATAGGAGAAGCCCCCTGATCTTGACACCTCCAGACTATTGCGATAGTATAAGTCTATACTATTGAAATAGTCTGGAGGTGATTTTATGGAGATCAAATTATTTGATAGCGAGTTAAAGCTGATGGAGCTCCTTTGGCGGCAGGAAGGCATCACGGCGAAGGAATTGGCGGCTTTAGCCAAGGAAAGTATCGGCTGGAACAAAAATACCACCTATACTGTGCTCAAAAAATTGGTGGACAAAAAGGCGGTTCTGCGGCTGGAGCCAAACTTTATCTGCAAGCCAATAATTACAAAAGAGCAGATCCAATACAACGAAACCAGAGACCTTGTGGATAAGCTCTATAACGGTTCTGTCAAAATGCTTTTTTCCTCTTTTTTGCATAACGAAAAGATAACAAAAACCGAACTGGCCCAAATACGCAGCCTGATTGACGCCTATGATGAAGGCGGTGAGCAATGATGGCAGCCACAGTCTTTTATTTTCTCATCAATATGAGCATCAGCGGGTCTTTGGTGATCATCATCCTGCTGCTGCTCAGGCAGATACCGGTAATTCCCAAGAGGGTGATTTATCCCCTTTGGTCCCTGGCCTTTATCAGGCTGAGTATGCCCTTTGCCCTTTCCAGCAGTATCAGTATCTTTAACTTTTTCGGCGCCTGGATAAAAAAAGTTGTTCCCCTGGGAAGGCTGCCCCTGACCGATATTACAGCCGCCAACTATTTTAATGCGGCATCAAGTTATGCGCCTATGGTTTACAAAACAGAAAGCCTGAGCGGGATTTTTCACCGGAGCACCATGATTTGGGGCGCCGGGGCATTTGCTGCCTTAATCATTATTGCTGTTCTATACTGGCTGGTGTTTTATCAAATTAAAAACTCAACGCCGGTTAAAGACAGCGTGTATGTGAATGAAAAAGCGGTCCAGCCATTTTTGTGGGGTGTTTTCAGGTCTAAAATCATCTTACCGGCAGATCTTGATATGGCCTCTGCAGAGGCGGCCCACATTATTGCCCATGAAAGGGTGCACAGGCAAAGGCGGGACAACCTATGGCGGCTCCTTGGCCTGTGCACCGTGTGCTTGCACTGGTTTAATCCTCTGGCCTGGGTGGGCTTTTCCTATTTTATCAAAGATATGGAGCTTTCCTGCGACGAGGCGGTGATTAAAACCTATAGCCCGGTTCAGAAAAAAGAGTATGCCGGGGTATTGCTGGCCATGGCGGCAAAGGCCGGAAAGCCAAATCCGGCAGCGGCAGCCTTCGGGGAATCGAAGATAAAAGCAAGGATATTAAATATATTGTCTTACCGCCGGCTGTCTTTGATAGGCTGCGGCCTTGCCGTCCTTTTCTTTTTGATTACCGGGGCAATGCTGCTGACCAATCCGCCAATGATAGCTGGTTCCGGTGAACCCAAATTTGACCGGGAAAATCTGGAGCCGGGGCAGGAACCCACAATGAACTTAGGATTTATGAGGGATTTAGCCGATTTAGGCTTTGACACCGGCTATGTTCCTCTTGCGGATATTGCCCCTCACCGGGTAACGGAAAAACAGCTTGACGAGAACCAGGTTGAGCGTAACGGCATAATTTTTGAAAAAAACCAGGGTTACGAAAAAGTTGCGGGCGCAGGGGAGTTTATCAGCCTGTTCCTTGATGAAAAAGGCAATTACATAACTGTGGGCCAAAGGGAGCAGGGGGAGGGGTACCAGGATATTTGCATTGTCAAGTACGATGAACTGGGCAAGGAAATACAAAGGCGCACCTACGGCGGCAGCGATTTCGATACGGTATACGAAGCCAAATATAATGCAAAGATGGGCATTGTCATTGCGGGAGTCAGCCAATCCCGGGACGGCGATTTTGCCAATGAAAGCAACTCACCTTTCGTAGCCTGTATCGATGGGGAAACCTTGGAGCTTAAATGGGTATATCCTGTGCAAATTGCCGATTCCGTTTATTATGTGGCCGATGACGCCGTATTTGTGGTTCACAACGAAGGGGATCCTTACAAGGGCAGCGGAGCTCTAAAACTATCCGTTGTGAAGCTGGATAGCCAGGGGCGCAAGCTGTGGCACACCCAGCCTCTTGACCAATGGATAACCAGCATAGCTCAGCTTAGGGACGGCAGAATTATCGTAGTTCAATCCTTTGCCGAAAGAAGCGGCAGAAGAAGCGGCGCAATCACCTGTTACAGCCGGTGGGGGGAAGAACTGGCAAAAATTACGGGGGATTGTTATGGGCCGGTAACGCCTACAGAAGACGGCGGATTCATGCTCCTGTCCATACGCAATATAAAAACCGTTCCCCAGCCGCTTTATATTTCTTCCATTTGGTATGATACGGAAACCGTTGTCTGTAAATACGACAGCCTGGGCAGCCTTGAATGGCGTAAAACCTATGACGCTGTTCAAGACGCTATTGGCTTTGATCACATTCTGCCGCAGCAGGACGGCAGCGTGATTATTGGAGGATGAATAGAGTGTTATCTTCGCTTATTGCTTCTCTTCGGCAGCAGTGCTATAATTGGAAAAGTAGTGCATTTTTTGTAAAAATGTGACGATTGAGCGCAGTTTAACGGGTGCGGCGGATATCGGTGCGCATTCCCACATGTGACCAGCCCTCGCATTGACGGCGTCCTCTTGTTTTTTCATATAAAGTTCGCCGGGAGACGCCGCATTGTTTTGCGGCCTGATCCGCTGTTATCATACCGCTGCGCCAGCGGTTATAAATATCCTCGAAGTTTTCCGGCAGCGGTAATGGTTGTTTGCCAAAGATGACTCCCCGGGCCTTGGCGGCGGCTATTCCTTCCGCCTGCCTTTGCAGCAGATTATCTCTTTCGATTTGAGCGGAAAAGGAGAGAACCTGCAAAACCAGATCGCTGATGAAGGTTCCTAAAAGGTCCTTGCAATAGGTGGTGTCCAATAAAGGCATGTCGATAACATAGATATCAATGCCTTTATTCCGGATTAAAAAACGCCATTGCTCGATGATTTCGCCATAACTGCGTCCCAGGCGGTCAATGGACTTTATATATAGAATATCCCCCCTTTTCAGGCGGCGTACCAACTGTTTATAGGCCGGCCGGTTAAAATCCTTGCCGGATTGTTTGTCGATAAAGAGGTTTTTATTTGGTATCTCATAGGGAGTTAGTGCTATATGCTGGCGATCTTCATGCTGTTCCTGTGTGGATACCCGGATGTATCCGTATTTGTTGTTTATTGGCATGATTTATTCCCTCCGTTTTGGTTTATATAGATATATTGTAATAAACGAGAGCAAGCCAGGATATGGCAATAATAGAATCCTGTGCGGATAGGTGAACCCATCCGCACAGGATTTTTTGGTCTTGAAAAATCTTTTGGAGCATTTGTAGGAGTGCATATTGCAGAAATTTACTTGTGCATAAGACTTCACCTATTCGCACAAATGAGAAAAAGGCATAGGCTTATTCTTAATTTTGACAAAGAGGCGACTATATCTCTTGCCTTGCCAAAAATAAGAGGGGGGATAAGAAGAATGGGCAAGTGGAGAAATGCAAACAAAGAACGGATAAAATATGGCATGTATGTTTACCGATATCAAGAGATTGACTGGCTGACCAGATTTCCCAACCGTTATTCCTTCGAAAGGAAAATGAAAAGAATACTGCAGGAAGAGGCCGGGGAAAAAGGAGGATACGTAATTTTAGTCGATATTGATGATTTTAGAATGATTAATCAAGGTTTCGGGTATGACGTGGGAGATGCTTTTATTCGTAATTTTGCCCAATATTTAAAATCAAAATTCGCCGAAACCCATGAGATATTCCGCATGAATAGCGATGCTTTTCTTCTGCTTTGCACCCCCCCTGTGCAGTTTCAACAATTAAATGAAGATATTAATGAAATTATGGACCGTTGTCAATCTCCCTGGATTATTAGCGGCAGAGCTATGTATTGCACCGTAAGCCTTTCGGCAGTATATTATCCTGCCGACGGCAGAACGGTTGAGGAAATATGCCGGAATTTAGATAGTGCATTGTATAAGGCTAAGGAGAACGGCAAAAACAATTTTATAATATACCGGGAAGAGATCGAGAATATAGCCAATATTGTAATAAAGCACCGTGAGATTGAAAAAATGCTGCGGGATGCGGTAAATAAAGATTTTAAAGGATTTCAGCTTTATTATCAGGCCCTTTATGATCATATTTCAAATGATATTATAGGTGCGGAAGCCCTGCTGCGGTACACAACTAAAGAAGGAGTCCTCATCTATCCCGGTTCCTTTATCTCCCTGGCTGAGCAAACCGGATTGATCATACCCATTGGCAAATATATTTTAAAAACTGCCGCAGATTTTTGTAAAAAAGTAATTAATGCCGGATATGCGGATTTCTGCATCAATGTGAATGTGTCGATTTGTCAGCTGCAAAAACCTGATTTTACCGAAACAGTGCTTGCCATTCTTGATGAAGCAAATGTACCTCATGAAAATATGGTGTTAGAGATTACGGAGAGTGTGGCGGCTCCTAATATGGAGCGCATCCGCCATGCTTGCCAATTGCTGCAAAGCAAAGGAATCCAGATTGCTTTAGATGATTTTGGGACAGGCTATTCTTCCTTAAATATGATTCGCACCATGCCGGTGAACCTTATTAAGATCGACCGGTCCTTCGTAAGCGACGTGACTCTTGACGAATATACGTACATGTTTATGAAAATAATTACGGAATTGGGTCACATGCTGGGTATTATGGTGTGTGCAGAGGGGATTGAAGAAACAGAACAGCTATTGTGCTGCAAGGAGATAGGAATTGATTTCATGCAAGGTTATTTATACCATAAAGCTGCTCCGGAACAGGAATTTTTGAGAATGATGGATAAAACAAAAGATACCAATAGCAATTATCAATAAAGAGGAGCGGAGAAAATGAAAAAAGCAAGTATTAAGAAGGCAAGCATTAAGAAAGCAATCCTTATCCCAACCCTGGCGGTTCTTATCGCAGGGATTGCCGTGATGGCGGCAATCGTAGGTGTTCTTTCCTATAACACCGCAAATGATTTGACAGGACAGTTGGTAGAAGCCCGGGTCAACGAATACCTTAATGAGTTTTGGGCTATTTCACAGGATTCCTATAGTACCGTTATGGCTATCACACCCATCGTACAGAATATTGCTGAAACCTCCGATAATCCTCGTAAGGATATTTATGATGCTTTGCTGGGGGTGTTGAAGGACAGCGATTCCCTGTTTTCCATTTGGACTTGCTGGGAACCCAATGCCCTGGACGGTAAAGACAGAGAATACGCAAACACTGCCAATCATGATGCCAGCGGCCGCTTTATTCCCTATGTATATAAAACGGCCAGCGGCAGTTATGAGGCTATGGCCCTTACGGGCTATAACGATCCTGTGGACGGAGAGTTTTATCAGGGCGCAAAAAGCAGCGGTAAGCCCTATATCACCGACCCCTATATTTATCAGTATGGCAACGAACAAATAGCAACTTACTCCATCACTATACCCATCCTGCAAAACGGCAGGGTCCTAGGGGCTGTAGGCGTGGACATCAATTTGCAGAGTCTTAATACCGCCATGAACGCAGGGCAAATTTTAGATGAAGGATATATCTATACTTTGTCGCCAGGGGGGCTTATTTCCACCCACCCTACGGATAGTTTGATCTTGTCAAGCTATCAAAACACCTGGATGGGCAATCATAAAGATCAGGTGGAAACGGTTCTGAAAAATGGCGGCAGTTTTTCTTTAGACGCCTATTCCGACGTGACTAATACCAATATGCGGTTTTTAGGCACCGGCGTAATGATCGGCAATACAGGCCGCTATTGGGCGGTTTGCGGCGTTGTGCCCACAAAAGCAATTAATGCCTCATCCATTTTTCTCTTAGTGACGATCATGATTATTGGCGTTGCCTTGATCGCAGTTGTGGGATTTACCATTTTTAGAATTGTTGGCCGGAGTCTTCGCAACCTGCCTGTTTTAACTGCCACCGCCGAAGCTCTTGCCGTTGGCGATGTATCGGCCTGCGATTTGCAGGCAGATATGAATAGCGAAACAAAAAATGAAGTTGTGCTTTTGGAACGGGCTTTTACGAAAATGGCCGACGGCATTAAAGAACAGGCGAAGATTTTGTCCCAAATGGGCGATGGCGATTATTCGGTAGAGCCGGTGCCGGTAAGATCGCAGCGGGATGTAATGAATCAGGCCATTAACCACATGCTGGATAATACCAACGCCGCCCTCTTTGAGATACAGCAGGCTTCTTATCAGGTGGCCGTGGGTTCCAGCCAGGTTGCCACCGGCGCCCAGGCCCTGGCCAGCGGCAGTACGGAACAGGCGGCTACGCTGCAGCAATTCAGCGCCACCATTTCAACCATTACGGAGCATGCCGAAAATAGCGCCAAGCTGGCCCAGCAAGCGAAAGCCGATATGGATACAACCGAGAATCTTGTTCATGGAAGCATGCAAAAAATGAATGATATGAACAATGCAATGCAGATCATTGATACCGGCAGCCAGAAGGTTGTTAAAATCATAAAGGTCATTAATGACATTGCCTTCCAAACCAACATTCTGGCATTGAATGCGGCGGTGGAAGCGGCCCGGGCGGGACAGCACGGCAAAGGCTTTGCCGTTGTGGCCGATGAAGTCCGCAATCTTGCCGCTAAGAGTGCCTCCGCCGCAAAAGAGACTGAGGAGTTGATCCAAACCAGTGTGGATAATGTGAGGAAGGGGACTTTGATCGCGGAGGAGGCGGCGGCAGGTATGGAAAAGGTGGGCCAGCTTGCCCGGCAGGATGCTGAGGCAATGGCTGAATTAAGCGCCATGTCTCAGCAGCAGACTACCTCGATTGGTGAGATTAATTTGGGAATGAATCAGATTTCTGAGGTGGTCCAGGAGAACTCCGCTACCGCAGAAGAGAGCGCCGCCGCCGCAGAAGAGATGAGCGCCCAGGGCAATATGCTTAACGAGATTGTCAAGCGCTTTAAGATACGAAGCCAAATGGCAAAAACAACCTCCAGCGCCCCTAACGCTAAACAGCCGGTTCAAGCGCAGGAGCAGGCGGCGGTTGCGTTGCAGTCCGGGAAAAACAGGACTGCCGGCATAACGATGAAGTATTGAGCTGGCCTCCCGCGGAATTAAGCCATACGGCGACCACCAACCAAGTTTGCTTAGGCCGGCTGAGCAATTTTGCAGGTTAGGATTGCTGTTCGGGTAGGCTAACTGTAGCAAATTTTGCACAGAACCCTTCCGGACAGAGTATAAACTTGCAGCTTGCAAATTTGCACAATTGGCCCGCCTTTCGCTGATTCGGCAACGGATTCAAAAGAACGGCAGCACCAAAGTATGGCGTACACAAAGAAAAGAAGCGGCCGCAAATTACGGCGGCTTCTTTCCTTTGTTTTGCACTAATTTGCCGGTAAAAAATCCTCATCATTCTTGAAGAGATTTTCTCAACATTCGATGATAGGTTGGCCTATCGCCGTCGGCCTCAGTTATTACCCCAAGCTTGCCGGCCCGGATTATTTCTTCTATGCGGCAGGCGGCCCATGGCAAGCCGGACATAGTTCCATTCCGGTTGAAAGCCAATTGTGGAAAATATAATTTGCCAGGTGATCCCGGTGGCATAACGCAAGTAGAGATCTATGCAGAGATAGAACGTCCATGCGCACCAAAGACCTGCCCGCCGGCGTACATTTAGGCAGATGATACCGCATAGCAAGAAGGGTAAGGCAAAGAGCAAACCGCTCAAACCGCCGCCTAAAAAGAGAAAAAATAGTGTGATGAGTAAACCAAAACATAATAGGATCACACCGGGGGTCCAGTAAGGCGCTCTATTGTTGGCGCTGCTTTCCGGCAACTTCTCCGGGTAGGTTTGTGACTTTTCTTCAGGTGTATCGGAAAGATTTCCCTTGACGAGCACATCAAGGGTCACATCAAACAGTTCACTCATTGTCACAAGCTTATCCAGAGCATTCTTGCAAAAGGATGGTGTAGAAAGTATATCTGTACATAGTGTCGTCAAACAGGAATTTGATTTTAACTTTTGGGGTACAAGGCGAACAAACACTTTAATAACAAAAGCCCGGAAAACCAAAGGGAACACGTTCATAGGGATATGATGTGAACCTACATGGCAAACCGGGTACGTAAAGCACAGCCGGACAGGAAATTTCCCGTCCGGCTGTGCTTTACTTAATATTTGTAGCATTTTTCAACTTTCTCGCGCCGTTTCCGCCTATCTCGCAGCCGTCCACTTTGGTACTCTTGGTGAGAGAGCCGTCGGCTTAGCGAACCTCGTTTATTTCTTTTCCACCGGTAGCCAAACCTCACACCGATAGTCCTCGGCCTGTTGATTTCCTTCGAAATATACTTCAATATCTGGTGCATCGGCATACTCATAGCCGGAAGTCGGAAGCCATTCCCTGACGATACGCTTTTGCAAGGCTTGGATAGCCGTTGGCATGGGACCGATGCAAGTAAAAATCGCCCATATGCAAGCCGGAACATTATATTCATGCAACCCTTCCGGTACAGCCATGTCGCTGGGGGCGGCAATGTAATAATCGAAATCCTTGCCTTTCATACTGCTGGTTACGCCCATGATTCCTTTAGGCTCTTGATTCACGAGTTCTAAAATCTGCGAAAATATGCCGCTCTGCACTGTTTTCTGCCAGAATACCGGAATCTGCGTGAAATTTTCTTCCACATTCAGAACATAATGCTCTTTAGCTCCCACGATTCTAAATTCGTCCTTCTTTTCAATACGATAATCCATTTCAACCTCTCCTTTTATAGTGATTTTGAAGCTGATGGGCAGGTAGGCTTTTAGAACCGCTCCGGATTTTCGTGCTTTTGAAGGCGCGATTCCATGTATGCTCTTAAAAGCGCGATTGAAAGCCGTAGGCGATTCATAGCCATATTTTAAGGCAACATCAATGATTCGCACACTGTCATCTTGCAAGTCAGCCGCCGCTCTTGTCATTTTCCGTCTGCGTATATATTCCCCGAGCGGCACCTCCGCCAGATAGGAAAACATACGCTGGAAGTGAAAGGGGGAGCAACAGGCAATCTGCGCCATTCGCGTTAGGTCAATCTCGTCTTCTATGTGATCTTCCAGATACGCGATTACTGCATTTAACCTGTTCAGCCATTCCATACCATCATCTCCTATCTCTATTTTAAAGAAAGTAATCCGCTTCGTCCTCTTTTTTACCAACAGGAATCAGAGAGATTATTTTTTATGCGTTCGATATTATCGACGGGGAGCCAGTCGTCCATGTTGCCGTAGCTGCTCCGATCAACTGCAAAAGGTGTGATTTCCTGCAAATTTTCCACCTCAATCAGCACAAGATAGCGTTTGCCGCCCCAGCGCTTAATCTGATTAGGGGTAAGACAAAGCATTGCCTGATAATCTGAAATTAGCTTTTGAGATTCTTCCTCAGTCAACTTTTCTGAGCTAAACACCTTTTTTACCGTGGCGCAGCATCGCACCAGCCCGTCGCCGCTGTTTTCAACAAACCATAAAACCTCGCCGGGATGAACCCGTCCGTGGGGCAGTTTTCTTCCGGCAGCTCCCCGGATAATCATGCTTTTCTGGCCACTTTTGAACTTGTCCAATTCCTTTTCTTTTGCATCAAGATATACAACATGATCCATTTGTCAAATCTCCCTTCCCATTTTTTCACTGACGAGTATGAAGGACAAAGGAAATCCCTTATTGTTATAAACATCTGACAGCCCGACATCATAGTCGTACTCGCTCAGCTTTTGTATGGACATTCCTGCGTGAATCACAGCATTGATAATGTCCGACAGCGTATGCGGAAAGTTCGTGAAGGTCTTGGAATGGTACTCCGGAGTAATGTAGCTCATGCCGTTATTTTCAACCCACGGCTCCTTCTTAAAGTAGGAGTAGACCGCACGATTCAAATGTTTCGGGTCGTATGCGCCCTCGCCAGGCGTGGGTAGCATATTCGTGAACGGATGGTAGTCGTTGATGAGCAATTTCCCTTGCGGGGATAGGCACTTGGAGACCTTAGAAAAAAGCAGCTCCAAGTCCTCAAACCATGTGATTGCGCCTACGGTAAAGAAGATGAAGTCAAATTTGCCATGATATTTTTCGTCAATATCCAGGAGATTGCAGGCTATAAATTCGCAATTTGCACGCCCAATTTTAGCCGCCATTTGTGTGGCCTGTTCGATGAAATTTTCGGCGATGTCAAAGCCGATGCCGTGTTTTGGGTTTAACTGCATAGCGGATAACAATTCTCTACCGTTGTTACAGCAAAACTGTGCAATCGTCTTGCCGTCAAGCCCAACTTCTTTTAGCTCAACAATCACATCTTGATTAAAAAACGGAAGTGTTTGGTTGATTAGCTTTTCCAGGTGATTCTCACCCCAGCCCGGTCTACTATTATCAAAGGCATCTTCCCAAGCTTGTTTGTTACTATTGATGTAGTCCATATTGTAACCCCACCCATTTATTGATTTGGTTTAGATTTTTCATTGCTTCATCCCATTTCATATTTTGCGCTTGTTCTGCCAGCGGCAAAATAGCCAAGAGAACGCAAACATTTGCAAGGCGACTTCCGGGTATCCGATGAGCGGGTTGAAGGAAAATCGAGTATACAGGAAGCCTTCAATCGACCCCGGACCAGTAATGACCGCACCGATACTGGTAAGCACAAACAGTAAAAAGAACAGCTTGAGCCAACCAAATCTGCGCCCGATAATGACCTCGCGGAACGGAAAAATTGCAAGTGCTAATAGTGCACCGCGCAATACTTGTGCAAGGGGCGCAAGCCCGACGTACAATGAATCGGAGGGCTTCATCACCAATTCAAATATTGGGTCGTTTTTGAAATATTCAAAATATCTGCTAACCAGCATAAAGAAAATTCCGAAGACCAGATAGGTCAGCGTGTGTATTGCAATAAACCGTAGAGTAAATGGGATGACAGGGCGTTGGTTTATTGTTTTTTTCATGATCAATCCTCCTCTGATCCGTCTTTTCATTTCATATTCATTATAAAAAATATATTGTCACAGGATAAGTGGCTGCAGAAATATATCAAGTAATAAAACGGAAGACACACCTCCGGCTCTAAATTCAGCATTAGAGTTTGCCTGTATTTCTTGGGTGTGTGGGGAACAAGGCCGACAACAGCAGTGCTATGGAGAACACTAATGTCGCGCCCCCAAGCCACGTGGACAGAATCGGAAAAACCGAAGTTATAAATAAGTATTTCTGGCAAGCGCACCAAATTAGAAGTCCGAGCAGGATAGATGCTGCACCAACTTGAAGCAGTCTGAAACTGGTTCGCTTGTGCTGATAAAAATTTATAAGCAGCCTAAATACCATTAGAAGGCTTGTTGAGATCAACATACCGATCACAGCGCAGAGTACGTAATGCCCCCAGATAATCCTTCCCATGCCGACAGAAGGAAACCCTCGCCACTGCGCCCAATCACTTAAAACATATGCAATGAAAGGCCAGCTTCGTTGGCTGTTTGTGAGAATCACGATGGCGTCGCCTGTCTCCGGCACAGCCTGCATATGCGTCATGATGCCGTTGCCTTGGCCGCCGTGAGAAACTGAGAGCGCACCGTTTGGCAGCTTTTCAATATAGTGACCAAATCCATACGCCTCAAATATCAAACCGTAAATGCCAATTTTATGGTTTTGTGGAGCATACAGCAGCTTGATACTTTCATCACTTAACACAGGGTTTTCTTTCATCCCCGCCGCCGCAAAGCGAGCAATATCGTGAGCTGTGGCAAACAGACCGCCTGAAGCCTTTGAGGGATAGAGATAGACCGGCACCGGTTTCCCTCTAAGGTTATACCCCGTGGGTGGATAAGGATTCGCTGCCGTGTGTATATCAAAGAAGGCGCTTTTCATACCCAGCGGGAGTAAAACTTCCGTGCGTATATATTCCGAAAAGCTTTGCCCCGTGACATCCTCGATTAAAATTTCCAAAAGATTATAGCCTGTGTTGGAGTAAGAAAATCCCGTCCCCGCCTCGCGTGTCAGCACCGCTTCCCTCGTCATCACATCCCGGTTAGAGGGCATTGTTTCTCCGGGGGCGTAGACATTGGTGAAATCCCCCAATGGCATCCCCGCAGTGTGGCTTAAAAGAAGCCGTGTTGTAATTTTCTCTGTCGGATAGTCCGACTGCGGAAATTTCCAGCTTTTCAGATACTGCGACACCGGATCGTCCAAGTCAATCAAGCCCTTTTCCACAAGTCGCATTACGCCCCAGGCTGTAACGGATTTTGTAATGGATTGAACGCTCATAGGCGTATTGGCCGTCAGTTCTCTGCCGCTTGCCACATCTGCATACCCATAACCTTGTGTCCAAACGACTTCGCTGTCCTTCACAAGCGCGATGTTGCAGCCCGGAATACGATACTGCTTCATCAGAGCAGGAATACGCTCATCCATATGTGCCTTAAATTCATCAAGCGTCGCATCGGCACGCATATTCCGCTTGATTTGCAGACTGCTGGAAAGCAGCGCAACGAGCAAGCTAATCAGTATGGATAAAAGGATAAACCATACCCAAATCCTATGACCTTCGAGTATTCTTAATTTTTTCATACTTACACCTTATAACCTTCTCACCGTTCGGCACGCGCATTCCACTCCAATTGTCTGAGCCTCAACAGGGTAAGAGCCGTCATAAAAACGATGAGCAGCACTGTCACAGCTATCGGGATAAGTAACGATGGAGTAACCGACGGCATAAGTTTCTGTGCTTCAACCAACAATCCGGAAGGGGTCCACTTCCCAAATCGAAGCAAGGAAGAAATGAAGTGTATTCCAAACGCCGTTACCAGCGTCAAAAACCCGGCGGGAATCGGCCTTTTCAATAAAACACCCCACATTATCAGGCAGGAGAGTAAAAATAACACATAGATTCCTTGTAGCAGCCCGCCATATAAAATAGGTATAACGCCGATTTCAAAGCCAAAGAGAAACCCGGAATAACCGTAATCGACAAGCAGCGCTATGATGGGGATTAATACCATCAGAACACCGAAAACCAGCAGTTTCGCACCAACCATCCGCCCGAAGCGTTTACCGGCGCACAAGGGCAATACCCATGTATTATCCCGAATCTCAGACGCTGTAAGTCCGCACAGCGTAAAAGCAATGATGATTGTTCCGATCTGCAATACATCGTCCATATAGTTACGAATACAGTCAAGCTGTGTCATATCGGTCAGGCCGCTAATGCCCTGTGAAGCTTCCCCGGCAAGCTGACCGGATAGTACCATTGGAAGTACCACCTTTAGCATCACGGGGGTAAGCAACGCAAAAAATAGAAAGCTCGCAAATAGAATCAAAACTCGACCACTTCTTCTGGCATATCGCAGTTCCTTGATAATCTCAGTTCTCATTTCGTGTTCACCCCATGCAAAAACAAATCCTCTAAGCGCGTCTTGCGCAGAGAAAAGGATTCTATCACGATTTCATGATCTGTCAAGAACCTCATCACTGATACGGAAACCGTATTGTCCGCTACTTTGACAGTTAAGGATCCTTCTGATTTTGTTAAGGATACTACACCTGTAAGTCGTTCCAACGCATTTAAAATATTTGACTCGACTGAATGAGCAGGAATGATGTCAAAAATTGGCTGCGTATTCTCTTTTTGAAGCTGCCTAAGCGGTTTTTCAAACATCATCCGCCCGGCGTCTATCATACCAACTGTGTCGCAGACGCGTTCCACATCGTCTAAAATATGCGTGGAAAACAGAATGGTTTTACCCATGCCTTTCAGGTCCTTGATAAGGCGCAGCACCTCGCTTCTTCCCTCAGGGTCAAGGGCAGAGGATGGCTCATCAAGAATAAGCAACTCCGGGTTGCGTATGAGAGCGGCACCAATGCCCAGGCGCTGCTTCATGCCACGAGAGAATCCGCCCACGCGGCGATTCCGCGCATCCAATAATCCCGTCCACCTCAGTATCTCTCCAGTATGTCCAGTGTTCCGCCCACCGGACAAGTAGTCAAGGGTTTCATGCGCGGTCATCCATGGATAGAATTTAGGATCCTCGGGGAGGTAACCGATTTTGAGATCACCTGGATGAGTAAGCTTTGTGACATCCAATCCGTTCACGGTACATTCACCCTGCGCGGGGCGGGAGAGACCAGCGAGAATGTTCATCGTCGAGGTTTTGCCCGAGCCGTTTGGGCCTATAAAGCCATATATTTCGCCTTTTTTTACGTGCATATCCACGTTCTTTAGGGCATAAAAATTTTTAAACTTCTTTTGAAGTCCCTTTACAGTTATCATTGATATCCCTCCTAGTATAATAATGTCATAGCCTCTTCGGCTATGCAGGTTAACAAGTTGCTTGATGGCTTCCTGTAGACGCCAGACAGATTGTGAGGTAAACTTTCACGGATAGGATAAACAATGT
>JBCFAO010000051.1:0-28276 GCA_038562165.1 Clostridiales bacterium
GGGTAAAATATTATTTGCTCAATCCAGAGTACCAATCACTTGCCAGGGAACCTGCCATTTTTCCATTCTAAGTATAGGCAGTTGATTATCTGGGACCGCAGCTAAAAGGCAGGTTGCTGGTCCGGCAGATTTGTTAACGTCTAAAGTTACCCCTGAATGGAGTTTAAAATCAAGCTGTACAGTCCGGGCTAATTCCTTACATTCATAAAGAACTCCTCTAGAACCCACAGGTAAAAGCTCATGGACATATCCCTGTTGGATTAATTGCCCGATAAATGAAGGATGGGCTACTTCAGGATCATCAGGACCACCAAGAGCCACCTCATTACCAACCTTTGGGAGACCAAAGGCAATAATCACATCGCCTCGTTGGGCATGGCCCAAAAGAAGCTCCTTTTTAGGTACTAAGCCTAGTACTACAACACCGGCCCCGGTCTGTCGGCTAGGAACATTTTCTTCTGTACTGCCGTTTAATGCCAGGTTGGGATCGATTCCTGCCCGGATGAGTTCCTTTGAAATCCCTTTAATAATTTCCTTACCATAAGGTGTCATTTCAACTGCTAGCGTATTATATACCGCCACTGGTTGTGCGCCTGCGGCGAGAATTTCCATCAGGGGAACCCGGGTCACTCCCTGTCCAACAAACTCTCCGCTAACCTTTACTACATCAAGCTCTTTAGCTCCAATCGCCCCAATAGAGTCACAGGACGTTACTAAAACCATATCCCCAGGCAATTCTAATAAACTTAAATCCCGTACTCTCCATGAATTAGGCATTTTCATGGCCCCGAACCACCAAATTAATTCCTGGTATTTTAGCTAAAACTGCAGCAATTACAATGTTTAAGCCGGAGGCAATTAACAAAGGAGTGATTAAAGCATAAAATACCGGCATACCCATTATCGGTATCATCGTAGTGGGGGCACCTACCCCATTTAGTACAGTAGCAACGATAATTGCAATAAGCGAATTGGTTTTCCTAAAAAGAAATCCAAATACATAAGCACATATCCCCATTTCAACTGCTGTCAATAGATGAATGGGCAAACTTAAAGGAAAACCTGCCGTCAGCGCTGTGAAAATATGACCTAAAGCTGCTATTAAGGCTCCTTCTTTTCTCCCCAGTACTGCTGCTGCAAAATAACCGGGCATTGAGTCAAAGGCCGGTGTCCCTAGTATGCTGGGAATCTTTATGCTAGCCCCCACCACACTTAATGCTACTAGTAGAGCAATTCGTACTAATCTCCTGACATTCATACTGCTTTGATTTACTCCTGAATCTTTTGTTGTCATTATAAACTACCTCCATCTTTTTTTAGAAACGCAGAGAGTCATAAAGGAAATTAAGGAAAAAATAAAAGTCCTCGATCAAAAATACATTGACCGAGAACTTTACCATCATTCTTGTCTGACTACCCCTCTTCCTCGAAGGAGCATACCAAATTGATTGGCAGGTTTCCTGACTTCCGGCTCATCGTTTCCTTCAGCCTTCCCCAACATTTAGTCCAGTGGCCTACATTGAAGGTTACTACCCGGTTACAGTGACGGGATCGTCCGGGAATTGCACCCGATTCCCTTAACCGAATCAATATATATTTAAATTAATTCTTCAAGAAGAGAACGACTGCTATTTCTAAAAACAGACTACCAAAACCTGAGATCAATGTCAACATCTGTGTAACTTAATCATCAAAAATTTATTTTTTATTTGTTGATATGCGACTTTTCTTAGCGCTTGGAAGCAAGGGAGGGAGTAAAACCCAAGTTAAATGGTCTAATTATCGCTTATATGATCCAGCTTCCGCCGCTATAAATATTAAAGCACACATATAAAAATTTTGCACCTGAAGGGGGAAAGTATCTGGACTTACTCCAAAAAGCAACCGTTCACAGCATAATATGCACTATTCTATTGTTAATATTATTCCGGAAAGCAGGGATTAAAGCCAGCCATCTCATCCATTTCCACTTCCTTCTGTTATCAGATAAATACACAATCATTATTTTCTGAGACTAGCGTCGCTAACCTCTCCCCGATCTTCTATTTTCACTTTTCCCCCGATTGCCTTTTTACATACGCCGATAAATCCGTAAAGATGATTTTGTGAAAATAGAAATTCACGGACCTAGATAAATTTCTTTTGTTAGTTGAATCTAACTTTATGCCAAATTTTTTGAGGTTCTTTTAGAACCTCATATATTGCACATTCTCAAAAATCAGACACTTGGGATATTAAATTAATAACTAAGAATTTTTTTCCATCCTGCCGTAAAAAACTGATTTAGGCTATTTATATAGCTATCTGCCGCTTTCTTTGTCATATTATGCTTTACAACTTCGAATATGGCTGAAAAAAATGCACTTGAAATAATGTGCAGAAGCTCCGGGGTAGCCCTGCCGGAACTCAGCGCATCATTACCCGTGGATTCAATAAATTTTAAGGAGTATTCCACCTCAATCTCTACAAGATCATGAACAAAATCTGAAAAGGCAGTCCCCTCCGCACAGGTAATAAGCAACTTAAATTCATCAAAATGATCATAGATATATGCGATAAATTTCTTTAACTCGCCGGAGGTATACTCATATACATTTCTCTTTTTGGTATCTCTTGGCCATTCATCAAAATTCTCCTGGGCAGATAAAAAAAGTTCTTTTAGTTCATGAACAGCAGGCGACACCAATGCTTCAAATAATGCTTCTTTATCCGGGTAATAGCCATAAAACGCACCCGTAGTTACACCCGCTCGTTTCACAATATTGCGCAGAGAAGCATCTTTAAAGCCTTTTTCCAAAAACTCCTTTTTACCCTCTGCCGTAATTCTCTCCAATGTGTTTAAATCATTGCTGCCCACCAAATCACATCCCAGATAACAACGTTATATAACACTGTTATCTATATATTATATCTGCTGGTTTAATTTGTCAAGCAATGCAAGAAATTGATTTGCTTTATCAGCAAATTCTCCAGCTCCGCGCCTGTTGGCAGATACCGACACTTTTAAGCCCTGCCCCAAAATAATCCCATTAAGAAATCCCGTATTAACAAAAAGGACTTGACTTTTGAAAAAAATAGAGTGCAATATTAATCAGTGATCAATATTAAATGAGGTACATTCGCCGTGCAGATAAAAAAAGAAGAGGTACATAATCGAATACTGGAGCATGCTAAAAAGAAGTTCCTTGAGCACGGATATGAAAATGTGTCTATACGCACCATTGCCCAATGGGCAGGGTGCATAAGGAAACAAACACCAAACACAATGAAATAGACAGCCAGCAGAATGCAATGTAAAGCACATTTCCTAACGGTTAATAATTTCTGCCTTTGTGTTAAATGAGCGTCCATTGTTTTTACGCCATTATAATACTAAAATAAAGGTAGATAAAAATCTATCGCCCTGTAAGGAGAGAATTATATGGAGTTAAATATTGGTGAGGTTATCACAGCTAAACGAAAAGAAAAATCATGGACACAAGAACAGCTTGCGAATGCCGTGGGTGTTTCAACCCCGGCGGTAAGCAAGTGGGAAACTGGAACAACTTATCCGGACATTACATTGCTTTCTCCTATCGCTCGTGCGTTGAATACTACGGTAGACGAATTGTTTTCCTATCAAAACGAGCTATCGTCTGATGATGTGAGTGAGCTTACAAAAAAAGCGGCAAGGACTTACGAAACGGATGGTTTTGAAAGCGGATGGAACTATTGTCAAAACCTCTTGCAGGAGTATCCCAACAGCATTCCCTTAAAGTTCTATCTTGGTAATCTGTTCCAAAGTTTCATGTTATTGACATACCTAATGAAACCTAATATTGCGCAACAAGAAATTCAGAGCTATTACCGACAATCCACCAAAATTTATGAAGAAGTATTATCAAGTGGACATCCAAAATTTTCTTACCCTGCAACAATTATTTTAATCGGATTCTATGCAATGCTTAACGAACTTGACCGCGCGCAAGAATTATTGGATAGTTTGCCAAAGGCAAAAGTAGACCCTGATTTGCTCTATCCATCAATTCATACTTTGCGTGGAGAACATGACGAGGCAATGAAATTGACCCAAGAAAATATCCGGCGATACGTCCCCAGAATAAGCCAGTCATTAGGTGTTCTATGCGCATATGCCCGAGAGCGTGATGATATGGACACTGCCTATACCCTTGCGAAAATAAACTTTGAAATGACAAAGCTGTTTGGCATAAAAGAAGAAATTGCCTACCCCGATATCATAAAAATCCTTGCTTCCCGGGGAGATAAGCAAAATGCACTCAATTATTTGGAAGCATATGCAGAGAGTATACTTGAGCTTAGTTATGACTATTCCAATAATCCTGTTTTTAATAGGCTGCTGGAAGAACCCAAAGACACTTCTTATATCAAAAAAATACTTGCACAAAGTATTTTGATTGACAAGGAATATGCTTCCTTAAAAGACAAACCACGCTACATTCAAATAGTTGAGAAATTGCATAAAATCACCGAAGCACCAACAAACACATTTCGTGAATGATTTGGATGTGCGATTTTGAATAGGGAACTGCCCATGACGGCATATAAAAAAACCGTTATTTGGTAGGCGATGCGTCATGTCTAAATAAAAAATATAAGCAATTGGCAGCTTGGCTTAGCTGACGCTCCACTCACTCAGAATTTCAAAAAATCATATCAATTTGCGTGTTATGGAAATTAACAAAAACAATCCTCCCGACACATTGTTTGAAACGCTTGTTTCCGCAGATCGGTATATCCTTCCCTTTACGGACACACAAGGGGGAATTATCGCCATCGCAGAGCTTCAGGAACTGAATGGAAAATGGACGGTTGGTACGTCAATGGAGATTGATGCGGATGGATTGCGGAATATTACTGACAAGATCCAAAAAGGAAAACAATCCCCGCAAGATAATGGCTCCATGTACTATATCGAGTTTCTGACGAATAATAGCGTCGGCTTACTGGCCGTATCGGGGAATGAAGAATTTTTCATCCATCTGGATAACTACTGCCCTGACGAGCCACAAAATGTCAAAATATGCTGCCCGGCATCATCGAGGAATACACAAGGGATGGAGATAATCACACTGACGGAGGGCTGGCTTTAAGTAATGTTGTTGAGAGCGTGAAAATACCGGAGGAATAAAAAAGTATTTGATATTAGAAGTAACTGTCCAGATAGGAGGAATCTGTATGAAGCAACTCATATCCATATTTTTAACAGCCGTAATGCTGTTTGGTCTGACAGCGTGCAGCCAACCGGTCAAAATGGCGGGAACCGACCTTGTTGCCGCGCCAGTGTATCCCAAAGGGATTGCCTTTGAGGATTCGGACAAGCGGCGGGAGCTGCGGGAAAACAACCCGGTAAATGAAGATACTGTAAACGCTGTGAACCAATTCTCTTATGACACCGCGGCGCAGATATTAAAAGGAAGCGATACAAACGGCTGTTATTCACCGCTGAGCCTGTATTATGCCCTGGCGCTGGCGGCCACCGGGGCTAATGATTCGACCTGCGACGAGCTGCTGACCCTTTTGGGGATTGAGGATGCGGCCGGTCTGTTGGAACAATACGGGAATCTCTACCGCTTACTCTATACCGACAACAAGATTTCCAGGCTGAAGATCGCCAATTCGTTGTGGCTGGATAATGAAATGAACGGACAGAAAATCTCCTTTAAGGACAACTATATCAAAAACGCTACCGAGCATTTTTACGCCTCCCTCTTTACCGTTGATTTTGCCGACGAGAATACCGGGAAGGCAATGGGCCGCTGGATCGCGGAGAACACCAACGGCACCCTTGCCCCCGAATTCACAACAAACGCCGAGCAAATCATGAGTATCCTCAACACGGTTTACTTTTATGACCAGTGGGTTGACCGCTTTAATACGGAAAATACCAAAAAGGATACCTTCTATCTCGAAGGCGGCCAGGAAGTTGTCTGCGATTTTATGAATAGGACTTACGGGTCACACAGTTTCAGCAAGGGTAACGGGTATACCCGGTCTTCGTTGGGTCTGAAAGCAAGCGGCAGCATGACATTTATCCTGCCGGATGAAGGCGTTGCCGTCGCGGACCTGCTGTTCTCCTCGCAAAAGCTGGAGGAAATATTCACGCAAGGCGAAGGCAAAAACGGAGAGGTTGTCTGGAGCGTCCCTAAATTCAAATACGGCTCCAGCTTCGACCTGGTTGATACGCTGAAAGCATTAGGCGTCACCTCAGCTTTTTCTTTGGACAGCGCCGACTTCTCCGGTCTGACCGATGCCCCCGCGTTTATCTCCGGAGTCAAGCAGGAAACCCATATTTCCATTGACGAAAACGGCGTGGAGGCTTCGGCTTTTACCAAGATCGACTATGCCGGTGCCGCACCGCCCGAGGATAAAGCGGAAATGATTCTCAACCGCCCTTTCATCTACGGCATTACAACCTCTAACGGAACGTTGCTGTTCGTGGGCGTATGTATGAACCCTGCTTCCTGAAAAATATAAACAATAACAAAGAGCAGCGGGCGTGACACTCAAGCTGAACTGGATGCCCACCTCAAATTACTCAAGGAACGCAGAGCACAGGGCTTAAATCCATATGAGGGATTTGAAGAACTATGCGCACACATTGATTTCAATAATCCGTTTGGCTATACGGTGCGCAAATAACCATATGCGATATGAAGTTGTCGACTCCGGTTTAATGCAGGGAAGCTCTGTTCCCTCTGTTTACATCCTTGCGTCAGACCACGCGCTATCTTTAAGCTGGCGGCTATTGCCGCCAGCTTTCTTGCTTTAGTTCGAAAAAGAAGCTTATATAAAAGGGGGAGCCTATGGCAGATAAAAGCTAGACTATGCGGCCCTTTTTATATGTGCTTTATGTATTGACGGTTAGAAAAAATATTTTAAGAAATGAACCATTGGAAATCTCGTGACTATTTACAAGTATACGGGATCTAGAGAGGAGGTCAATGTTGAAAATATGGTCAGCAATAAAAGTTAAACAAACACCCCCACGTTATATGTTTGTGGATCTGGTGGATGAGTACAGTGATTCGATTTACAAGTTTTGCCGAAGCCTTACTTATTCCCAAGAGGATGCAGACGATTTATTTCAAGAAACGTTCTTAAAAGCGTTTGAACAACTGCCCAAACTAAGCGCTTCGGACAATCCAAAAGGTTTCCTCTTTTCTACCTCGTTATATATCTGGAAAAGTTGGAAGCGTAAATATGCCCGCCGTAAAAGGCTGGCCCCCATTGAAACACTGGATAATAATAGCGCAATCGACGTACATATGGAAGATAGTTTTATGGGGCAGGAAGAAACCCGCATTGTCCGCGAATTGGTCAAATCCTTGCCGGATAAATTTAAAATCCCCATTATCCTATACTATACCGTAGAAATGAGCGTATCAGATATTGCTGTGGCCCTAAAACTTCCAACTGGTACAGTTAAAAGCAGATTGTTCAAAGCACGGAAACTTGTTGAGAAAGGATTGGTTGCGATTCATTATGAAAAGTAAAAACTATAATGTAGATTTGCTGCTTAAAGATGCTTTGCGCAGTACGGAAATCCCTCCCCCGGATTTAGTGCAAAAAGTAAAATATGAGTTGATCAAGGAGGAACCTATTTTGAGAAAACCTACTATAAAACGTTCTTTCAGCGCAGCGGCCATTGCTGCTGTCATGGCCCTTGTATTTGTTACCACTACCGCATTTGCGGCCTGGTATTTCCTCTCCCCCTCGGATGTGGCGGACAGACTGGAATCCCCTGTTTTAGCTGAAGCATTCCGCAGTGACAACGCCTTGCTGGTAAATGAAACAAAGTCTCAGAGCGGCTACGACGTGACTTTCCTTGGCATTGTGTCCGGCAAAGGCTTGACTGAATTGGACGGTACGGTGGATACTGCAAAAACCTACGCCGTAGCCGCAATCGCAAAACAGGAAGGCTCCATGCCTAATCCCAGTGACGAGGACTTTGATAATGTTCCCTTTTTTGTCTCTCCGTTGATCAAAGGCCAAAAGCCCTGGCTTTATAACATTGCCAGTATGAATGGCGGATACTCGGCCTGTGTTGTAGACGGGGTCTTGTATCGCTTAATCGACTGCGACAGTCTGGAGATGTTTGCCGACCGGGGACTTGAGCTGATTGTCAGCTCTACTAATTTTTATAGCACCAAAGCATACAATTATGACGAAGCCACCGGCCTTGTTACTCCTAATCCCGATTTTGATGGCGTCAACCTGGTATTTGATCTTCCACTTGATCCCACGAAAGGCGATTTTGAAAAAGCCCAGCAGTATCTTGATACCTTGTGGGATGACAAGGTATCAAGCAGTGCCGAAGATGCTTTAGGGCAAGCAGGTGAAGCCGATAGATCGGTTGAGCTCTATGAAGACGGTGACAAAGGTATTGGTGTAAGCCGAGTCATGACTTATGAAGAATATCGGGCTTGGGTGGATCAAAAGCTCGCGGAGCCCCAGGAACTGGTCAACAAAGGCGCCTATTCGGCAGAGGCGCTGGAACGTGAGCACAGTGATTATGAGGATAAGCTGGAAAAGGTCAGAAACGGCGCGACACTCACGATGACAGAGTTTGAGGACGGCAGTTACAGAGTGACGATTACTTATCCCGAAACCGAGGGTTCCATAACCCGCGATGCCGACGGCAGTATTATTCTCGGCAACTAATTATGCTAGTGCAAGCTGGCGGCAACTGCCGCCAGCTTTGCCTGTTTTTAATGATTTAGTAAAAAGCTTATATAAAAAGGGGAGCTTAGGGCAGATAAAAGGCTCGCCTACGCTCCCCCTTTTATATGTGCTTTATGTATTAGAAGAGCCTTAAATAATCCCTTAAAATGTTCTTGACATTTCTATTCTATTGAAATAGAATGTATTTGCAATGTTCTATTGCAATAGAATTTTTGTTTGAAAGGAGCACACATATGGAAATCAAACTGTTTGATTCGGAACTAAAAATCATGGATATCCTCTGGAAAGAGGGAGATACGACCGCGAAACGGATTGCGGAAATCCTAAAGAAACAGGTGGGCTGGAGCAAAACCACCACCTATACGGTTATCAAAAAGTGTATTGACAAGGGAGCCATCGAACGGTATGATCCCAATTTTGTCTGCCATCCCCTGGTCACGATAGAACAGGCGCGGGAAGTGGAAACCACGGAGCTTATCAATAAAATGTATGACGGTGCTGCCGATCAGCTTGTCGCTTCCATTTTGGGACGAAAAAACCTATCCCCTGAAGAAATCAAAAGGCTAAAGCAGCTTGTTGAGAATCTGGAATGAGGTGATGACTATGGCAGTGTTGGAAATGAGCTTTTCGGCAGCCGTTCTCATCCTTGTGATTGTGATAATCCGTGCGCTGGCACTTCACAAGCTGCCTAAAAAGACATTCCTTGTCCTTTGGGGCGTGGCATTGTGCCGGCTGCTGGTCCCCATTTCCATCCCATCGCGGTTCAGCGCTTATTCGCTTGTGAACATGCTGAAAGATAAGGGCTCAGGGATAGATACGCCTTATTTTGTAACGGCTATGCCTGATATTGTAACGGTGGCTGGCAAGGCGGATAACACATCATTGGCAGATATGGCAACGGCAGCCGTAACCGTGTCTCCCATCATGACGGTATGGCTGGCCGGTCTGTTGGGTTGCGTCCTGTTTTTTCTCGTCATACATCTTCGCTGCCGCAGGGAATATAGGACGGCACTGCCGATTAAAAGCAAATTTGTGAAGGATTGGCAACAGGAACACCCGACAAAACGCAAGGCGGAGATCCGGCAATCTGATAAAATAGCCGCGCCGCTGACTTATGGCATACTCCGGCCTGTGGTGTTGCTTCCCAAAACAACGGACTGGACGGATGAAACGAGGCTGCGGTATATCCTTACCCATGAGTTTGTGCATATCCGGCGTTTTGACACACTGACAAAGCTGCTGCTGGCCGCCGCCGTTTGTGTGCATTGGGAATGTGTAATAATAGGAGCAACCAATAAATCCCCGCAAATGAGCGGATTTAAGCGTTGCCCCTATTATTTTTATCGTAGAAAGGAGATCACATTCCCATGTTTGCAACCATTATCGCGCTGTCAAACCAAAAAGGCGGCGTAGGAAAATCGGTCACAGCAGCCAATCTCGGAATTGGCCTTGCCCGGCAGGGCAAAAAAGTCCTGCTGATCGACAACGACCCACAGGCGTCGCTCACAATCAGCCTGGGCTTCCCAAAGCCGGACGAACTGCCCGTCACCCTCGCGCATGTGATGAGCGGGATACTACAGGATAATCCCCTGCCGGTATCGGAGGGGATTATCCATCACGGGGAAGGCGTTGACCTTATGCCTGCCAGCATCGAGCTTTCCGGCGTGGAAATCTCGCTTGTCAATGCCATGAGCCGTGAAACCATTTTACGCCAATACATCGAAGTTGTAAAGCCGATGTATGACTTTATCCTTGTGGATACCTCGCCCTCGCTGGGGATGCTCGCCATCAACGCGCTTGCGGCGGCTGATTCCGTTCTCATACCCGTTCAGGCGGAATATCTGTCCGCAAAGGGACTGGAACTGCTTCTCAAAACCATCGCTCGTGTGCGCCGTCAGATCAATCCGGGCCTTTCCATTACCGGCATCCTTATGACAATGGTAGATGAGCGCACGAACGACGCACGGGAAATCATCGAAACGCTGACGGCGGCGTATGGCGATAAGCTCACGATATTCGGGAGAATTCCGCGTTCGGTACGAGCTTCTGAGATCACCAAGCTGGGAAAAAGCATCTATGCCCATGACCCGTGCGGCAAGGTCGCCGCCGCCTATGAAAACCTGACGGAAAAGCTCCTGGCCGCGTATGGCCCCCGTATTAGGGAGGTGCGTGTAAGTGCCTAAAACCAACGGTGCGCTGGCTCTTGTCAGCTATGATGAAATCTTTCAGTCCAACACGATCTCCATAAACGCGGAGCGGGAGCAGATTGTCGAAATCCCCTTATGCGAATTGTATCCCTTTGAAAACTACCCTTTCCGGGTATGCGAAGATGCAGCCATGCTGGAAAATGTAGAAAGCATCAAGGAAGGAGGCCCGGTTCTCCCTTGCCTTATCCGTCCTCTTGCTGCGGAAGGGTATGAAATTGTCGCAGGTCAGCGGATTGTGCGGGCCTGTGAACTGGCCGGACTGGAACATATTCCAGCCATCATTCGGGAAATGGACGATGATACTGCCACGATCCTGATGGTCAATGCCAATCTGCCGCAGGAGAAGGTACTGCCGAGCGAATTGGCCTGGGCGCTCCGCATGAAGATGGAGGCATTATGCCACCGCGGACGCAAGGTGGACGGAATTGACCCCGGAACATTGTCCGTAGAAGTCTTAGAGGCACAGACCGGCAAGAGCAAGAACCAAATATACCGGTATGTACACCTGACTGAATTGGTTCCTGTCCTGCTTGATATGGTTGACGCGGATAAAATCGGATTTTCCATTGCGGCAGACCATCTGTATAAGCTGAGCCGAAAGGAACAGTCATGGCTGTTGGAATGTATGGAAAAATATGAAGCAACCCCTTCCGCATCCCAGGCGCAGCGGCTGAAAAAGCTCAGCCAGTCCGGGGAATTGACACTCCCGGTCATGGACTCCATTCTGGCGGAGGAAAAAAAGGAGCCGGTCAAAGTGACGCTGACCGGAAGCCGCTTGAAACAGTATTTCCCCAAAGATTACACGCCGAAGCAGATGGAAAAGGTCATTTTGGGGCTTTTGGAAAGCTGGCATAGAAAGCAGGCGGTCAGTTAAACTGAATACCGGACAAAGTAAAAAACAGGGCGTTCGCTGATGATGGCGAGCGCCCTGTTTTTTGCTTTGCCCCCAAATTTCCAAAGAAAGGAGCGGTGCCGCCATGCCATGGGTGACGGAGGAACAAATTGCAAAAGCCAAGCAGGTGGATATTCTTGCCTATCTGCTTGAACATGAACCGAACAACCTGAAAAAGACCGGCCATGAATACCGTTTGCGCGATCATGACAGCCTGACCGTTTCCAATGGGAAATGGCACTGGCACAGCCGGGGCTTCGGCGGCACAACAGCGTTGAATTACCTGATCCGGGTACGGGGTATGGAGTTTACGGAGGCGGTTCAGGCGCTTGTCTATGAAGCCCGCGCCGGGCCTTTTCCCGCTGTCCCCGGCAAGCCTCCGCCGCCCAAAAAGCCGAAAGCCTTTGCCTTGCCAGCCAGAAACCGCAACAACGACCGCGCTTTTGCCTATCTGCGGAGCCGGGGTATTGATCAGGATATCCTCCGGAAATGTATGGAGACCAAAATTCTCTATGAAGGGCGCAAATACCATAACTGTGTCTTTGTCGGTCAGCGGAATGAAAAAGGAAGGGTACGCTTTGCCTGCGTCCGCGCCATCACGGGCGGCTTCCGGCAGGATATTGAGGGCAGCGACAAGCGGTATGGATTTTTGCTCCCGGCAGCCGCCCCTCCCGGCGAGGTCGTGATGGTAGCCGAGGCTCCCATTGACGCCCTCTCCATGGCAACAATGCAAAAGTACCGGAGCGCCGGATGGAACAGCCTGCATTATCTCTCTTTGAGCGGCGTATCCCCCCTGGCACTGCTGCACTTTCTACAAGAGCATTCCAAGGTCAGCCATATTGTGCTGGGGCTGGATCAGGATAAAACCGGTCTGGAAGCCGTGGAGAAAATCCGGGCGGCGGTCTATGAGGATGAAGGTCTCCGCGACCGGACGCTTTGCATCACTGTTTCCCCTCCGCATATAGGCAAGGACTATAACGAGGCGCTGCTGGCTGAAATCCGGGCGCTGAGGGAGCAGAGAAGCCGCCCCGACCGGGCGGCGGTTTCCATTATATAAGGAAGGAGTAAATCAGATGGAACATCCCATTCAGATTTTTGAAAATGAAGCCTTCGGCAGGGTGCGGGTGATGGAGATTAATAGTCTGCCGTGGTGGGTACTGAAAGATGTATGCGCCGCATTGGGTCTGAACAGCCCTCACAAGGTCGCCGAGCGGCTGGATGAGGATGAGCGGAATCAAATTCCGGTCATCGACGGCATCGGCAGAAATCAGCTCACCACTATGATCAATGAAAGCGGCCTTTACGCCGTCATTCTCCGTTCAGACAAACCAAAGGCCAAAGCCTTTCGCCGCTGGATCACCACGGAGGTGCTTCCCTCCATCCGCAGGCACGGCGCATACCTTACGGAGGATACGCTGGAAAAGGCGCTCCGCAGTTCCTCCTTTACCGCAGAGCTTTTAAACAGCCTGCTCATGCAGCGGGAGGAAAATACGGTTCTTCGGGAACGCATTGAGGTTCTGACGCCCAAGGCGCGGTATTATGACCGCATCCTGCAAAGCAGGAACGCCGTGCAGGTCAGCGTCATTGCCAAGGATTACGGCATGACGGCGGTATCCTTTAACCGGCTTTTGCATGAGCTGGGCATTCAATACAAGCTGGGCAGCACCTGGCTTTTGTATCAGCCTTATGCCGGGAAGGGCTATACCTGCTCCAGAACCTATCAGGTCAATGAGGAGCGGAGCGTCATGCACACCTACTGGACACAGGCGGGCCGCCTGTTCCTCTACAAAATGCTGAAAGAAAACGGTGTTATTTCTCTGATGGAGGACGATGATGCCGCAAATGCCTGACGCCGCCTATCCAAGGGCGGCTGTTTTCTTTTCAGCCGGTTTACAGGACTTGAAATTTTTGAGGAAAGGAGTTTACGGATATGCAGGAACAAGTCAACGAAAAGACCGTGGCGCTCACAGTGCGCGGCGCAAAGCTGACCGGCAGGCTTCTGGCAAAGGCAATGCGGGCGGCGCTTCGGAAAATGAAGCAGGCCAGGGACGCGCCCCCGCACGGCAAGCAGACACTAAAGCAGCTTGCGGGGCAGAACGCCGGACTGTCCAATATCGAAATCACCGATCAGAACATCAAGAGCTTTGAACCCTATGCCAGGAAATACGGCATTGATTTTGCGCTGAAAAAGGACGCGACCGTGACACCTACGAAATGGCTGGTGTTTTTTAAAGGCCGGGATACCGACGCCATGACCGCCGCCTTTAAGGACTTTAGCGCAAAAACGCTGAAACGTACCACCGAAAGGCCCTCCGTTCTGGCACAGCTGAACCGGTTTAAGGAACTGGTCAAGAATCTGACGGTTGACCGCGTAAAGCACAAAGACCGGGGAGGCCCAGAGCGATGAATACCGATCAACTGAAAAAATATGTTCTTCCCTATCTGCCGTATCTTCCGGTGTTCTGGTTTGCGGATAAGCTGGGGCAAGCCTGGAGGCTGGTTCCCGGCACGGATACCATCGATCAGGTGATTCGCAGTATCAGTCTGCTGGACACTGTGATGGCAAGGCCGATGCCCTCCCTTCATCCCCATGACCTTCTGGCGGGGCTTGCGGGCACCGCCGTCGTGTATGGGATCGTATATTTCAAAAGGAAGAATGCGAAAAAGTGGCGCAAGGATATGGAGTACGGCTCCGCCCGCTGGGGGACTCTTTCCGATATCAAGCCATATATGGATGAAAATCCGGAGCAGAATGTCATTTTGACGGCCACCGAGGGACTGACCATGAACAGCCGCCCCAAAAAGCCAAAGTATGCCCGGAATAAAAATGTCCTGATTGTCGGCGGCTCCGGCTCCGGGAAAACCCGGTTCTGGCTGAAGCCCAACCTGATGCAGCTGCATTCCTCCTACGTCATCACCGACCCCAAGGGGACGCTGATTTTGGAGTGCGGGAAACTCTTGCAGCGAAACGGCTACCACATCAAAATCCTCAATACCATCGACTTTAAAAAGTCCATGCACTACAATCCCTTTGCATATCTCCGCTCGGAAAAAGACATTTTGAAGCTGGTTACGGCTTTAATTGTCAACACCAAGGGGGAGGGCAAATCCGGGGAAGATTTCTGGGTGAAAGCCGAAACCCTGCTCTACTGCGCGCTGATCGGCTACATCCACTATGAGGCTCCCGACGAGGAACGCAACCTCAATACGCTGGTGGAAATGATCAATGCCATGGAGGTGCGGGAGGATGACGAGTCGTTTAAAAATGCGGTCGATTTCATGTTCGACGCGCTGGAGGAGCGTTCTCCGCAGCATTTCGCCGTAAGGCAGTATAAGAAATACAAGCTGGCGGCGGGCAAGACGGCAAAATCCATCCTGATATCCTGCGGAGCCAGGCTCGCCCCCTTTGACATTAAAGAAATGCGGGATTTGGTCGCCTATGACGAGATGGAGCTGGATACCCTGGGCGACCGCAAGAGCGCCCTGTTCGTCATTATTTCCGACACCGACGACAGCTTTTCCTTCGTTGCGGCTCTCATGTACAGCCAGATGTTTAACCTTCTGTGTGATAAGGCGGACAATGAATACGGCGGCAGGCTGCCGGTGCATGTGCGGTGCCTTTTGGACGAATTCGCCAACATCGGGCAGATCCCCAAGTTTGAAAAGCTCATTGCCACCATAAGGAGCCGGGAGATATCGGCCTGCGTGATTTTGCAGGCGCAGAGCCAGCTCAAAGCCATTTATAAGGACAACGCCGAAACCATCGTGGGCAACTGCGATACGGCGCTGTTTTTAGGCGGCAAGGAAAAGACCACGCTGAAAGACCTGACGGAAGTCCTCGGCAAGGAAACCATCCATATGCTCAATAACAGTATCACCAAAGGGAACTCCCCCTCCTACGGCCAGAACTATCAGAAAGTAGGCCGGGAGCTGATGGCGATGGATGAGCTGTCGGTCATGGACGGCTCCAAGTGCATCTTGCAGCTACGGGGCGTCCGGCCCTTCTTTTCTGATAAGTACGACATCACGAAGCATAAAAACTATAAATACCTGTCCGATTCCAATCCGAAGAACACCTTTTCCATCGAACGCTTCCTCTCCACCCGGCTCAAGGTCAATCCCGACGAACCCTATGAGGTGTACGAGTTTGAACCGGAGCAGGAGGAACAAACCACCTGACGGCCCTTTCCGTTTTGTGCCATGCACAGCGCGGGAAGGGCATTTTTTTGTTTCTCAGCCTGTAGCGCATCGGCAGGCATTCTCTTTGTCCAGCCGGAGCAAAAAGCTCCGTCATATATCTGGATAGCATCCATTCAAATAACGAATTTAAGGAGGTACAATCTATGGAATTTTTTTCAGAAGCCATTAACGTATTGAAAGTCCTTGTCATCGCCCTTGGCGCGGGTCTCGCCGTGTGGGGCGTCATTAACCTTTTGGAAGGTTATGGAAATGACAACCCCGGCGCGAAATCGCAAGGCATGAAGCAGCTCATGGCGGGCGGCGGCGTAGTTCTCATCGGCACTCAGCTGATTCCCCTGCTGTCCGGCCTGTTCAGCTAAGGAGGTCGCCTATGAACAGCCTTCTTGACAAAATAGGCGAATGGTTTAAGGAGGCTTTAATCGGCAGCATCACCGGTAACTTTCAGGGCATGTTCGAGGAAGTGAACACCAAAGCCGGTGAAATTGCAAGCCAGGTGGGGCAAACGCCGGAGGGCTGGAACTCCGGTGTTTTCTCCATGATTAAGTCTCTTTCGGACACCGTAATCCTTCCCGTTGCCGGGATGATACTGACCTTCGTGCTGTGCTATGAGCTGATTCAGATGATCATTGATAAGAATAACATGCACGATTTTGACACCTGGATTTTTTTCAAATGGATCTTCAAGACCTTTGTTGCGACCTATATTCTCACCCACACCTTTGATATCGTTATGGCCGTGTTCGACCTCGCCCAGAGTGCGATAAACGGCAGTGCCGGGATTATCTCCGGCAGTCTGAATGTAACTCTCGCCATGGACGGGTTGCAAGCGCAGCTGGAGGCCATGGAGTGGTATGCGCTGCTGGGGCTGTACATGGAATCCGCAATCCTCAGCCTGTGCATGAAAGCATTGTCCGTCTGCATCTTCCTGATTGTCTATGGACGTATGCTGGAAATCTACCTCACCACCTCGGTGGCGGCCATCCCTTTTGCCACCATGGTCAACCGGGAATGGGGCTCTATCGGCCAGAATTATTTAAAATCTCTGTTCGCCATCGCGTTTCAGGGCTTCCTCATTATGGTCTGTGTCGCTATCTACGCGGTGCTTTTAAACAGCACCGTATTTTCAGACAACATCCACACCGCTATTTGGGGCGTCCTGGGCTATACGGTGCTTTTGTGCTTCTCCCTGTTTAAGACGGGAAGCCTCTCGAAGTCAATTTTTGCTGCACATTGATTGAGTGACAACCCTTACATGAAATATGAAGAAAGGAAGGAAACCCTTATGAGTGATACGAATGCCGGCGCTGTACCGGAAACTGCCGGAACAGCCGAACCCCTCAAGCTGGACGTAACCGTCCGGCCCATTACCCCAAAGAACAACCTGCTGGCCTTTGCCAGCGTAAAAATTGCCGACTGCTTTGTGGTGGACAACATTAAGATTGTAGCCGGTGACAAAGGGCTGTTTGTCAATATGCCCAGCGCCCAGGACGGCAAAGGAAAATTCCATGATGTCTGCTTTCCGGTGACCGCCGATTTCCGCCAGCAGCTTCAAAACGCCGTACTGGACGGCTATACCGCCGCCGTGGAGAAGGTGCAGAATATCGGTGCGGCCCAGCGGGAGTTTACGGAAAAACCGTCCATCAAGGATAAGCTCCGGGAGGGGGCGAAAGCCTCTGCGGAACGGGCGGCGGCCATGCCGAAAACGCCGGAAGCTGCCAAGGGCAAAGAAAATGCCCTGTGAGAAGAACCTGCCGCCTTTGTACTCCGTGGTTTATGCCGACCCCGCCTGGGAATACCGGGTCTGGAGCAAAAAAGGCTCCGGACGGAGTGCCGAAAGCCATTACCCCACCATGCACCTGCCGGATATCTGTGCGCTGCCTGTGGCTGACATTTCAGCCAAGGACAGCGCACTTTTTCTTTGGACTACCTTCCCCTGCCTGCCGGAAGCCTTTCAGGTGATCCGTGCCTGGGGATATACCTACAAAAGCGTGGCTTTCGTTTGGGTAAAGAGGAATAAAAAATCCCCCGGCTGGTTTGTAGGCATGGGCTACTGGACAAGAGCCAACGCCGAGCTGTGCCTGCTGGCTACCAGGGGGCATCCCCGGCGTGTGGCCAAAAACGTGTGCCAGATTATCGACACGCCCATAGAACAGCACAGCAAAAAGCCGGATGAAACCCGTGACCGCATTGTGGCGCTCATGGGAGACGTGCCCCGCGTTGAGCTGTTTGCCCGTCAAAAGACGGCGGGCTGGGATGTGTGGGGCAATGAAGTAGAAAGCGACATCATTTTATAAAAGAAGGAGGTGGTGGTTTATGCCTTTTGTACCCGTACCCAAAGACCTCTCCAAGGTCAAAACCAAGGTTGCCTTAAACCTGACCAAGCGGCAGCTGATCTGCTTTAGCGCGGCTGCGGCCATCGGCGTTCCAGCCTATCTTTTCAGCCGGGAAACGCTGGGCAATGAGGGCGCGATGCTTTTAATGATCGGGCTGATGCTGCCGCTGTTCTTTCTCGCCATGTATGAAAAGGACGGGCAGCCCGCCGAAAAAATACTGCGCAATATCCTCCGCACCCGCCTCTGGCCGGAAGGACGGCCCTACCGGACAAGAAACCTGTATGAAATCATCGAAAAGGAGGGAAAAGACCTTGCCTGCCAAGACCAAACAACAGACGCGGCACAAAAAGCTTCCGCCGCAAAAAAGCCGCCAGAAGCCCAAACCCGCAACAGCAAAAAAGCCCGCTCCAAAGCCGTCCGGTAACCAGGGCGGCTTTGCCGCATCCATAAAGAAAAAATGCTTCGGGCGCGCCGACGCACCGGATTCCGCTCAGAAGTCCATCCCCTACAAAGCCATGTACAAGGACGGCATCTGCCGCGTGACCGACCGGCTGTATACCAAAACCATTGTTTTTGAGGATATCACCTACCAGCTGGCGCAGAACGAGGATAAGACGCAGATTTTTGAAAGCTACTGCGATTTCCTCAACTATTTTGACTCCTCTGTCAGCGTCCAGCTCTCCTTTATCAATCAGCGCGGAAATGTGGAAGAATTTCAGCAGTCCATTGACATTCCCGAGCGTGAGGACGAGTACAACTCCATCCGGCGCGAATACACCGATATGCTGAAAAACCAGCTTGCCAAGGGCAACAACGGCCTTGTGAAAGCCAAGTACATCACCTTCGGCATTGAGGCGGACAGCCTGAAAGCCGCCAAGCCCCGCATGGAACGGGTGGAGGCGGATATTCTCGCCAATTTCAAGACCATGGGCGTCAAGGCCCGTCCTCTCACGGGGCTGGAGCGTCTGGAAACCCTTTACGGGCAGTTCCATCCGAACGGTAAGGAAAAGCTGCGGTTTTCATGGAAGGATATTCCGAACACCGGGCTTTCCACCAAGGACTTTATCTCGCCCACCAGCTTTACCTTTAGAGAGGGCAAGACCTTCCGCATGGGGGAGCATTACGGAGCCGTGAGCTTTCTCCAGATACTGGCTCCGGAGCTGACCGACCGCCTGCTGGCGGACTTTCTGGAGCTGGATACCGCCATCACGGTCAACCTGCATATCCAAAGCATTGACCAGTCGGAAGCCATCAAGACCATCAAGCGCAAGCTGTCCGACTTGGAAAAAATGAAGATTGAAGAGCAGAAAAAAGCCGTGCGAAGCGGCTACGATATGGATATCATCCCCACCGACCTTGCCACCTACGGCAACGAGGCCAAAACGCTTTTGGAGGACTTGCAGAGCCGAAATGAGCGGATGTTTCTTGTCACCGTTCTGGTTTTGAACACGGCGGATCGGAAGCAGACGCTGGAAAACGACATCTTTCAGGCGGCGGGGATCGCGCAGAAATACAACTGTGCCCTGAAACGCCTGGACTACCAGCAGGAGCAGGGCCTGATGAGCAGCCTGCCGCTGGGACTGAACCATGTGGAAATCAAGCGTGGACTTACCACCTCGTCGGTGGCGATTTTCGTTCCCTTTACCACCCAGGAGCTGTTTCAGCGGGGAGAAGCCCTGTACTACGGGCTGAACGCCCTTTCCAGCAATCTCATCCTGGCCAACCGCAAGATGCTCAAGAACCCCAACGGCCTGTTTTTGGGGACGCCCGGCTCCGGCAAATCATTTGCCGCCAAGCGGGAAATTGTCAACGTGTTCCTTCTGACCGGAGACGACATCATCATATCCGATCCCGAGGCCGAGTATTTTCCCCTTGTGAGCAGGCTGGGGGGCCAGGTGGTGAAGCTGTCGCCGGTATCGACGCAGTTTATCAACCCCATGGACATCAACCCGGACTATTCCGACGACGAAGATCCCCTGACCTTAAAATCGGACTTCATCCTCAGCCTGTGTGAGCTGATTGTCGGCGGCAAGGAGGGCTTGCAGCCGGTGGAAAAAACCATCATTGACCGCTGTGTCCGCCTGGTCTACCGGGAATACCTCGCCAACCCCTCACCGGAGCGGATGCCCATTCTGGAGGACTTGTACAATCTGCTGCGCAAGCAGAACGAATCCGAAGCCCAACGCCTTGCCACGGCGCTGGAAATCTATGTGACCGGTTCTTTGAATGTATTCAACCACCGTACCAACGTGGATATCACCAACCGCCTGGTCTGCTACGACATCAAGGAGCTGGGCAAGCAGCTGAAAAAGCTGGGGATGCTCATTTTGCAGGATCAGGTATGGGGGCGTGTCACGGCCAACCGTGCCGCCCACCGCACCACCTGGTTCTACCAGGATGAGTTCCATCTGCTTTTGAAGGAGGAACAGACAGCGGCCTATTCGGTGGAAATCTGGAAGCGTTTCCGTAAGTGGGGCGGCATCCCGTCCGCCCTCACGCAGAATGTCAAAGACCTGCTTGCCAGCCGGGAAATCGAGAATATTTTTGAGAATTCCGACTTCATCTATATGCTCAACCAGGCGGGCGGCGACCGGCAGATTCTCGCAAAGCAGCTGGGTATTTCCCCTCACCAGCTGTCCTATGTCACCCACTCCGGAGCCGGGGAAGGACTGCTGTTTTACGGCAACACCATCATCCCCTTCATCGACCGTTTTCCCAAGGATACGGAGCTGTATTTGCTTTTAACAACGAAATTTAATGAGGTAAAAAATGGATAAACAAGGAGGTGTGTCCCGCGTATGAGTGATACTGCAACGCTCCAGAGCGCAGCGCTTCTGGAAAATGAGCATGTCAAGGAGTTATTGGCTATTTTAAAGGAAAACCGCGTCAGCAACCAGGATTTTATGAATGTCATCAACTATGTGGGGGCCATGGAACGCCAACTGGATACGGCGGTAAACGAGCTGATCGCCATGCGCCGGGAGCTTTCGGAGCTGCGGGATCAGCAATCCCATCCCGTGCGGATCGCCATGCAAAAGGCCATCCGTGCCCTGGAAGAAAAGATTACGGAAACGAGAGCGCGCCTGGAGTCCGTAAAAGCGGATATCATAGAGGGCTGCAAAAACGCCGTGGCCGCTTTCCGGGAAAAGGGCGTCGAGGCGCTTCATGGCCTTGATTCCTTCCTGCATATCCGGCAGGGCTTACAGGCGATACGCGACGGCATGGACAGGAACATTCAGTTTGACGAGCAGTCCATGAAGAAAATCGCCGGTATCAGCACCGAATACCACGAGGCCGGAAAGCATGTGAAAAACATAGGCCGGGCGGCGCTCGGGAAGGAAACGGTGCAGGAGGCAAAGCCCATGGGCAGGCTTGCAAAGGCAATGCAGGCTCCCTACCGTCTGGACCGCAGTTTTTCCGACGCCATCAAACAACAGGCTGTGTCGGCGCTTAACAGCCTTGATAAGCTGGAACAGCGGGTTCAGCTCCAACGGACGGATAAAACCGAGAAGGCCCGTGAGAAAAAGCCGTCCATCCTGCGGAATTTGCAGGACTTGAAAGAACAGGCGGCGCAGACACCGAAAAAAGCGCCGGTTTCCCAGCAAAAAAAACAGGAGGCCAGCCTGTAAATGCCAAGCGGTGCGGCCTGCCGTCCACAGGAGGTGAGACTGAAACTTGTCACGAAAAAAGAAATATCAGGCCAAGGATAAAATCCTTCATAAAATGACCCGCGACGGGCTGGTGGAGGTCAATGCCGCCACCGGTCAGGAAATCCGTGTCAGCAAGCGTGACGCGGATTTTCGCCTGCGGGCGGGCGACGCCCCGGAACGGGCGCAGCCATCCCCCCGCGCATCTGATAAACCCCATAAACAGCGCCGGGCGATTCCCGTGCAGGGCGTTCCTGACAGAGGAGCAAAGCAGCCGGACACTTCGGCGGCTTCCAGTCTGCCTCCGGTACAGATTGTCCCCGGCGGTAACAGCGCCGGAATACCGGAACATACGGAAGAACCGCTGTCAGCCGAAAGCTCCGTACCCAATGCCGCAGTTTCCGGGCTTGCCCATACCCTGCGTTCCCGGCACGGGCGGCGCGGCCAATCTATACAAGCGGGCAAAATTAACCACCGGGGAAATACGGAGTCTGCGGACAGAGCGAGTACAGACAGTTCGGATTCTTCCGATACCCCTAAAACCTCAGCTGCCGCAAAACAGAAAAAAACTGCCTACTATCAGAAGTTTTATAAGGAAAGCCATTCTCAAGCTGAACACCCATCGTCAACCCACAACGCGCCGCCCCAGGGCCAGACGGCTTCACTGGGCAGGCTGCAATTTGCCGCAGAGGAACAGGCTCCGTCCGGAAAGAAGCTGCCGCAAGCCCGGCGAAAATCGGAGCAGACCGCCAAACGACTGGAAAAGGCGCGGCAAACGCTTCTTCCAAAGAAGAAAAAACGTACCGGCAAGCTGGGATTTGAACCGGAGATAAAATCCAGCCGGGAACATTTGCGTGAGCCGCTCCCGCTCTGTCCGGCCAGTGCCGCTACGGATTTTGTCCTGGGCGCCGTCCAGGGCAAGCTCCGCCAGGCCGAACAGGAAAATGTGGGAACGGAGGCCGCCCACAAGGGAATGTTGCTGTCAGAACGGGGCGTCCGCACCGCTTACCGGTTCCATAAAACCGCGCCATACCGCCGCGTGGCAAGGCTGGAACGGCTTTCGTCCAAACACAACGCCGAGCTTGCCTATCAAACGCTGCTGCGGGAAAATCCCAGACTTGCGAGCAATCCTCTGTCCCGTTTTCTCCAGAAGCAGAAAATCAAGCGCCAGTACGCGAAAACGGTACGGGAATCCGCGCGGCTGACCGACCGGATCAAAAAGCTCGGTGCCGCAGGCGGCAAAGCGCTTCGGCTCGCCGCCAGTCTTGTGCGCAGTCACCCCATGGCGGTGGGCTTTCTTGCCCTGCTGCTGCTTTTGATGTTCTCCTTCTCCGCGCTCTTTACCTCCTGCACCAACATGGCGCTGGGCGGGCTGTCCTCGATTGTCCTGTCCAGCTATACCGCGGACGATGCGGACATTGACGGCGCGGAGCTTGCCTATACGGAATGGGAAACCGATTTGCAGCTGCAGATTAACCGCGCCGAGGACGATCACCCCGGATATGATGAGTACCGCTATCAGGTGGATGATATCAGCCACAATCCATTTGAACTTATGGCCTATCTGTCCGCCGCCTATCAGGATTTTCAGTTTTCCACCATTCAATCGGAGCTGCGTCGAATCTTTAACGCACAGTACACGCTGGAATTTGTGGAGGAAACGGAAATCCGCTATCGCACCGAAACCTACACCGACCCGGTAACCGGCGAGGAATCCGAGGAGGAAGTGCCCTACGAATGGCATATTCTCAATATCAAGCTGACCTCCAGGTCTTTTACCGGGGTCATTATGCCGGAGCTTGATACGGAAGAACGGGAAATGTACGACCTGTATATGCAGACCGGGGGCAACCGCCAGTACATTGCCAGTCCCTTTGATTTTGACTGGATACCCCTTGTGACCAGCTGCTACGGCTGGCGCGTCCATCCCGTGACCGGAGAAAAAAATTACCATAAGGGAATCGACATTGCCGTTCCCACCGGCACGGATATTCTGTCCGGACAGGACGGGACGGTAACACAGGCGGCCTTTGACGCGGACGGCTACGGCTGGTATATCGTGGTGGAGGGCAAGGACGGTCTGGTTTCCAAGTATGCCCACTGTAATACCCTGCTGGCCGAAGTCGGCCAACAGGTCAAAAAGGGCGAGGTCATTGCAAAATCCGGCAACACCGGCACCTCCACGGGGCCGCATCTGCATCTGGAGGTCTTAAAAAACGGGAGCTATCTCAATCCGCTGTTCTTCGCGGAAAGCCCCGGCGATGAAAGTGATTAACACCAAGAAGGAGGAATATCAACCTATGAACCCCAAACTGCTGAAAGTGAAGGAAGAAATTACGAAAACCAAGGATAAGATCGCGGATATGCAGGCCCGGCTCCGGGAGCTGGAGCGTCAGAAAACCGAGCTGGAAAATGCCGAGATTGTGGCCATCTTCCGCAAGGAAAGAATGACCGAGGAGGAATTTGCGCAGTTTATCAGCGCAATGGGACAAAAAGGAGCCGCTCCCGCCCCTTTCCGCCACACCGAAAAGGAGGCCGACCATGAGGAATAACCGATGGATGTTTCTTGCGCTCATGTTGTTTATGAGCGCGTTTTTTCTGCCGGTAACGGCTTATGCGTCCGGCCCGGCTGACAGCAGGGCACCGGTAATCAGCGCCAGAGTGTCGGAGAAAACGCTGGTGATTGAGGCCAGTGACGAGGATTCCGGTGTGGAATCCGTTTTTATTGACGGACAGGAAACCGCATACCCTGCCGAAGGGCCGCTGGAGGCGGACTTGTGGAACTATGCCGGAGCCGGACAGTATGTTTCAGCCTATGCAGTGGACTATGCCGGGAACCGCTCCGGCACCGTGAAAGTGGAAAATCCGTACTATAAGGCTTCGCTGACAGAGGATGAAACAGACGAATCCGCCGTTCCCGAGCAAAGCAGCGCCTTTACCCCGGACGGTTCCGGCACCGTGCTGGATAACGTCACGGATGAGGAAGGCAAGGAGTTTTTCACCATCACCACACCGGATGAAAATATATTCTATCTCATCATAGACCGCGCGCGGGAGGACGGTAATGTCTACTTTCTGAATGCCGTTACCGAGGACGATCTGCTTTCCCTTGCCCAAAAGGAGGACAGCGGAAAGAACGGCGAAAGTGCCGTTCCTACATCGGAATCCGCTTCCGAGCCGGAAGCTTCACCGGATTCCGGCGAGACCGCATCCGGGCAAAATCAGAGCGGCGGCGACTCCACGCTGATTTTTGTACTGCTGGCGGCGGTAATTGCTGGCGGCGCAGGCTACTATTTTAAGATATATAAGCCAAAGCATCAGGCGGCCGACGCGGAGGAACCCGAATACGACGAAAATGACGAAGAATACGATACGGAGCCGGATATACCTGACTCTGAGGACACGCAGGACGATTTTCTGTCGCCGGAGGATGAATTCGGAGACCCGGACGATCCCCCGGAGGAGGAAGATCAGCTGTAACAAAGAGGCGAAGGTTTGTGCTGGAAGTGCAGGCCATCCCGTGCTATACTGTCTTTTATCGAGAGGGTGACCAAGATGAACCAACAGGAAATAGCCGGCAGGGTGCATTTGTCCATGTACCGGCAGCTGCAAAAGGACGGCGTGGCAACGCCGGTTCAGGTGCTGATGGACGTGGGTGTCCTTTCTGCCGGGGACTATGAGAACTGGCGTTTCGGGCGGGTGGATTATCTGGAACGGGTATGCAGCGCCAATCTCCATAAGCTCTCCTATATCGTGAAAGAAATCCGCGCGTATGCCCGGAAAAACGGCTTAAAGGAATCCTGGACATTTTATAAGCGCTGGGGACGCAAGGGGCAAAAGCCCTCCGTCCGGCTGCACTTTTCAAAATCCGGCGGCGAAGCCATTGAGAAAAGCTACGCGACCCATTATATTTCCCCGAAGCTGACCCAAAAGCGGCAGGAAAACGGCAATAGCCGCCCTGCGCCGCCTGAACCTGAAACCAACTGAAAACAAACCGATCAAAAGCACCGGTGATTTGCTATCAAAGCAGATCACCGGCGCTTTTGTTATGCAAAGAAACGGAGGGAATCATTCTTGAAACTGATTATCGCAGAAAAAAACAGCGTCGGCCAGGCCATTGCCGCCGTCCTTGGCGCAAAGGAACGAAACAGTGGCTATCTGGAGGGCGGCGGATATCTGGTGTCCTGGTGTGTGGGGCATCTGGCGGGGCTGGCCCGGCCCGAAGCCTACGATACGAGCTATGACAAGTGGCGTTACGGGGATCTGCCCATCCTGCCAAAGCAGTGGCAGTTTGCCGTGGGAAAGGACAAACGGAAGCAGTTTGACGTACTGCGCGGCCTGATGCGCCGGGAGGACGTGACGGAGGTCGTCAACGCCTGCGACGCCGGACGGGAGGGAGAACTGATTTTCCGCACCGTCTATCATCTGGCGGGCTGCGCCAAACCCATGAAACGGCTGTGGATATCCTCCATGGAGGATACCGCCATCCGCAGGGGCTTTGACGGGCTGAAACCGGGCGGTGAATACGACGGGCTCCATCAGGCTGCCCTGTGCCGCTCCCAGGCGGACTGGCTGGTGGGAATCAACGCCACAAGACTGTTTTCGGTGCTGTATCGGCAGACGCTGAACATCGGGCGCGTCATGACGCCCACACTGGCGCTCTTGGTACAGCGCGAAGAGGAAATTGCCGCCTTTGTGAAAACCCCCTTTTATATACCGGAGCTGGACTGCGGAGGCTTTACGGTTTCCGGGCAAAGACAGCAGAACCGTTCGGAGGCTGAGACGATCCGCGCCGCCTGCGACGGCAGACCCGCCGTGGTGACATCGGTGCAGCGGCAGGAAAAGGAAACCACCCCGCCCAGGCTCTATGACCTCACCACCCTCCAGCGGGAGGCGAACCGGTTATTCGGCTTTACGGCGCAGCAGACCCTGGATTATCTACAGAGCCTGTATGAAAAGAAGCTGGCGACCTACCCCCGCACCGACAGCCGGTTTTTAACGGAGGATATGGCGGCGGGGCTTCCTGTCTTAGTGAATCAGGCGGCGCTTGTGGTGCCGGGGATTCGCGGCAAGGCGGCTGTCACCTGCGATGCGGGACTGGTAACGGATAACAGCAGGGTAAGCGACCACCACGCCATTCTTCCCACCATGGAAATCCGAAACGCCGATCTTGCGGCTCTGCCCTCCGGCGAACGGGACATTCTGTTTCTGGTTTCCGGCCGCCTGCTCTGCGCCGTGGCAGAGCGCCACCGCTATGCGGAGACCGTGGTCACGGTGGGCTGTGAGGGAAATTCCTTTGAGGCAAAGGGGAAAACCGTTCTGCACGGTGGCTGGAAAACCATTGACGCCGCATACCGCACCGCGCTCAAAAGCAAGCCGGAGGAAAACGGCGAACCCGCCTCTCTGCCGGAATTAACCGAGGGGCAGCGCTTTGTGGCTGTCCGGGCGGCGGTAAAGGAGGGCTTTACCACACCGCCCAAGCACTATACCGAGGATACTCTTTTAAAAGCCATGGAAACAGCCGGTTCCGAGGAGACGCCGGAAGATGCGGAGCGCAAGGGCTTAGGAACGCCCGCCACCCGCGCCGGGATTTTAGAAAAGCTGGTGAAAACCGGTCTTGTGGAGCGGAAGAACAAGCAGCTTCTGCCCGCGAAAAAAGGCATTAACCTTATTGCCGTCCTGCCGGAGGTCTTAAAATCCCCTATGCTCACCGCCGAATGGGAACACCGGCTGAAGCTGGTGGAGCGCGGCGGGCTCTCCGATACGGAATTTATCGGTGAGATCACCGCCCTGACTGCCGGGCTGGTAAAGGATAATTCCGCACCCAATCTGGATTTTATGCGCCTGTTCCCCGCACCGGTGGGAAGTCACGGCGAACCCGTGGGCGTCTGCCCCCGCTGCGGCGCTGCGGTACGGGAGGGCAAGAAAAGCTTCTATTGTGAAAATCGGGACTGCGGCTTTGCCCTCTGGCGTTATAGCCGGTTCTTCGTCTCCGCGAAAAAGGAACTCACAAAGGAAATCGCCGCCGAACTGCTGGAAAAGGGGCGCGTTTCCATGTCCGGGCTGTACAGTCCAAAGACCGGAAAGACCTACCGCGCCGTGGTGGTGCTGGAGGATACGGGCAAATACGTCAATTACAAGCTGGAATTTGAAAAAGGAGGCCGAAAATGAGCGGACGCACAAGGAATCATTCAGCGGGGAATCCCTCCGGCTCCAATCCCTTAAAAAACGCGGAAATGGCGCTGGAGGGCAACTACAATCAGATTGACGGCCTGATCAACAACGAAAAGCCGC
>JBCFAO010000082.1:0-3153 GCA_038562165.1 Clostridiales bacterium
AGCTATTCCTGCCACTACCTCTTGACCCACAGGCTCTCTTAAATTTTTTTACCCGCCTGAGGGTTTATTTGGGGTGTCCTTCTTTTTTCTCACCGTTTTAGTTGTGTGTTTCAAACTTATCCCTCAGCAATTCATCAGACTTAACCTTATGGCTCCATCGCTCCATTCATTAAGCCTGCCCTTTAGGCCTCATGCCTCTTGGCTTGCCTGGGCAGCGGCATCTTTTTACTGTTCAATAGCGATATTATTGCCATTTATCGTTTTATATTAGTTATACTATTATATTATCCTTAATCTGTCAGGCTTTCAATAGATTAGCTATTTTATTTTTGAAAAAACCCTTGCCAAAAATGAGTATATCTATTATTATAGTGGCGAGGTGATCCACTATGCTGCCGATCAAGGCATTGCGTCAATCTAAAGGTCTGTCTCAAGCCGAGCTGGCCGCCCTATTAAATGTCCACCAGACTGCAGTGAGCCAATGGGAAAAAGGTCGCACCACTCCGGATCTGCATTTGCTGACTCAGATGGCCGACCTTTTTGGCGTCACTACCGATTATTTATTGGGGCGGACTGCGGAATCCGTCTATCCCGGCACCGAAGCCCCCTTAGCGGAAGACGAGTTTATGATCGCTTTTTCCGGCGAGGTACGGGAGCTTTCCAGCTCTGACAAAGAATTATTGCTCAATATGGTCAAGACCCTGCGGCAGCAAAGAAAGCAGGAGAATCAGAATTAAAAAAACAAGAAAAAACACGAATTTTTACTGTACATACAATCGTATAGTTGTTTTGCTATATTTAAATCAAAGCCTATCGTAGACGAGGTATCGCCAGATGAATCTGAATGAACGAGCTATCTATACGGCTGAAGCCGAAGGCATCGAGGTCATCGATTATCCTTTAACTGTAGCCAAGTCCGCTATTCTCAGCGACTCAGGCTATGCCCTGATCCTGGACAAGTCACAGATCGAGAGCCAGGAAGAAGAAGCCTGCCTGCTCTGGCACGAGCTGGGCCACTACTTTACGGGCTCCCTCCATCAGTTGAGCGCTCCTTATGAACTGCGCAGCCGCTGCGAGTACAGGGCCAGCGCCTGGGCAGCCAAGGCCCTTTGCCCTTTGGAGAAGCTGAAAAAAGCCCTGGCTTCCGGTTGCCGTTCCACTTGGGAGCTTTCCGAGTATATCGGCCTGCCTGAAGAGCTGTTGAAAAATGCTCTGGAGTATTACCGGCGCAAAGGGGATTTGCCGGCAGCCGGCACTATAGACAAGCCCCAGGCTGTGCCTAAGCAAGTGAAAAAGACATACCGTTTAAATAAAAAAATGACTGCTTTCCTCAACCGCCAGGAGAATCAGCAAAGGTAAGCAAAAGTCCTATATTTAAAAAGCAAAGTTGGTATTAAGATGAAATACGAATATAAAATCGCAAAAGAAATTCTTTGTCCTCTTGAATACGGTCTCGATATTTTTGGGGGCAAGTGGAAATCCAGGATCATTTGCGTATTATCTTCATGTGATGTGATGCGCTACAACCAAATCAGAAAAGAGCTGGGCAATATTACTGACGCGGTGCTTGCGGCCGCATTGAAAGAGCTCATCGCAGACAATTTAATAAACCGCACCCAATATAATGAAATACCGCCCAAGGTGGAATACTCCTTGACGGCCCAAGGCAGATCGGTTTTGCCCATTTTGCAAAGCATCTGTATTTGGTCACGGCAGCATACAAATGAAGAGCTGGACCGCAAGCTGCCGCCATGCAAAACCTGTCAGCAATAAGCGGGAGTCTTTCACTATGAAATTTATTAGTTACTTATAAATTTGCTAATATATTTATTTCTCCAAGTATCTTTGGTATTCTTGCCCTAGCGTATACCATTATTAAAATATTTGGAGGTAGATACAATGAGCGCAAAAGCATATTTAGAAATCACCATGGTCATTGACGAGGCCAACCGTCCCGCTGCCGCAAAGGTTTATACCGATTACCGCCAGCCTTTTTTGAGCCAAATCAAAGGCGCCGTATCAAAAGAACTGCTGATCCGTACCGAGGATGTTCAAGTGCTCCATGGATTTGACAGTATTGAAAATGTCCAGGCCTACCTGGAAAGCCAGTTGTTCCAGAACGATGTTTTTGTCAGTTTAAAACCTCTTTTGGCTGCCGCTCCCGATGTTAAAATCTACACCGTTGCCTGATTCCCACCCCAATTACAAAATATAGTCCACATTTAAGTCAAATAAAAAGCAGAGCCGGCCAAAGCCAAGCTCTGCTTTTTGCCGTGGGCCCGGCATGGGTGGTCCGGCGGTGAAAATCCGCTGCAAGCTAGGCAGCAGGAACTGTTAGCCAAAAAGGCTGGCTGGCCAAGTTATGGACAGCCTCCTACCCGATTACACAAAAAGAGGGATGCCCCTCAGTAGCTTCTAAGCTACCTTGGACATCCCCTTATCCTCTAACCATAATAGGCGCCGCCCTTGACTTAACCCACCTGAGTCGTCAAGAAAATGGGCAGGCCCATTTGTTCAATCTGATCCTGTAATTCTTCAATCTCATCCATGTGACGGTCTTCGTCGTTAAGAATCTGTACCAGAATATCCCGGGTAGCATAATCCCGCAGCTCGCCGGCCAGGGCAATAGCATCATTATATGCTTTAATGGCGCCTTCCTCAGCAATCCGGTCATTTTCTACCTGCCTGGGAACTTCACTGCCGATATGAATACCATTCAGATTGGATACGATAGGCGTACCCCCGAGAAAGAGTATTCTGCCAATCAGTTTTTCGGCATGCTTCATTTCATCAATAGCCCGCTTTTCAAAACCTGCATGCAGCTTGCCATAGCCCCAATCCTCGCACATTTCTGCATGGACAATGTATTGATTGATTGCAGTCAATTCGTCGGCAAGTAAAGAATTCAAAACCTCAATTAATTTGGGATCTCCCTTCATGGTTAAAACTCCTTTCGTTGTGTTCTGTTTTAAGGGTTGTACTACGATAAATTATACTGTTTTATTGTACATTTATCAACCAATATATGCTAATTTGTCCGTGTCAAGTTGTTGTAGGAGAAGAAATAAAAATGGGCGACAAAATGGAGGTAGAGATAGAATGGTGCCTTCAACAAAGAGCATTCAGCGGGAAAAGGAGTAGACGGCAGAAAAA
>JBCFAO010000052.1:0-27946 GCA_038562165.1 Clostridiales bacterium
ATATAGGCAAAGAGAAATGAAAATCCGGCAACAGAAAGCCTGCGGGCATTGAAAGATTTAAGTCCGTTCATTTGATAACCTCCCGCTCATCGGAGGCTCCGCCTTTTTTAACCCATTCGTCTATATCAGCGGTTTTGAAACGCCAGAGTTTCCCTACCTTGGATGCAGGCATACCACGCTGATCAATCCATCGCATAATGGTATGGCGCTTTACGCCAAGATAGTCGCAGACTTCTTGCAGGGATATCCATCTGTTTTGAATGTTGTTTTCTGGCACGGCAAGCACCTCGCTTTCTTTCACAGGCATATGACTAATCATGTGATAATGATACTCCATACAAGGCATAAAAGCAATCTATATTGTAGCTTTATGTAGTATTTGGTTGTTTAGTGAATAGAATTCCTCAATAATTGCCTTAAAAACTTTGGTAAATTATTATTCCATTTTAATTTTCTCCAGCATTTCTTCGCCCGTAATTTTTCCGTCAAGGTAATCACTGCGAGCCTGCCGCGCCAGCTTTGCCCATTGGGCATACTCTTCCGAGGACATGTCCTTGCCGCTAAACTCTTCCGGCAATTTACCGTCCGCACGGTAACGGCGTGAGTACACCTTGTTGTATTCAGTCAGGAAAGCCAGCAAATAATCGTTTCCCTGCATGCCCTGGTCATAAAACAGCTTTGCTCCAACCTGCTTGCAGGTGCGATTGCCTTTATAAGGTCGGTCGCAAAAATCACGCTTACGTTTGTCGGTCAACACAAAATAGCGGCTGCACAGTTTGCAACGCTTAACGAACCGTGCGTTTTTCAGCATCTCGGTAAACTCAAAATAGAGAATCTCATCTAAATATTCGAACAGATAGTATGGCATCAGACTGACACCCTCGCCATCTTGGTGCATGATTTCCAAAAGCTCGTCTGTTTCCCGTAGATTCCAATCATGGATATCCTTAAGCGTATCCATATCCACCTTGCCATTTTTCTTCGGCAGCAGCTCGTATTTTATTTTCACAGCAGCCTCGGCAAAGCCAGGGTACTCCGATACAAACTCACAAAGCCGCTGGGACATTTCCTTGTCCGAGTGGCTTTCTCTATCTAAGCAAGTGGTGACCGCTTTCGTGCATACCTCCTGTAGTTCTAAAATGTGTTCCAATTCCTCTATACAGGTTGTAAGAGGTCTAAGCAAGGCAGCCTCAAATTCGTCTTTGGCATAGATGGGTTCTTTCAAAATGTTGTTCAGCAAGCCCACCAAGAAGAAATAGACATAGCGGTGCTTGCCCGCAATAGTTTCGGCAACATCAAATATTTTGTTCCTGATTGTCTGGTAATTTTCCATAGTGAGCGGAATGGATTTCGTTTCGGTGAGCAGTGTTGTGTATTCCTCGAAATCCATTTCCACAAATTCAATCAGTCCATTCCCAATGAACTTTTGCGCGTACTGCGTCACTTTGTCCGGATAGGCATAAGCCATGGAATAAATCAGCTTATCATTTCCCTCAAAAACTTTGATCAGCGGGTACTGTTCCATAGGCACTCCTCTCGCAAATAATCGATTTTCTGCAAAACGGCATTTCTGCGATTCGCTGTGTATTTCTGTTTCTGGATATAAGACAATGGTATCACAAGGAATAGAAGTTTTCAATATTCAATTTATTGCACTTTTCAAAGCGAATTGAATTAAGAGGAGGAATTACAAATGTCAAGAAAGTTAAAAACCATGGATGCGGAAACCTTGATGACCACACCTATGGTGCCGCTGAAATTCATTGTCAGCAGTCTGCTGCCCGAAGGACTGCATGTGCTGGCAGGCTCACCAAAAATCGGCAAGAGCTGGCTGGCACTGTGGATCTGCTTACAGGTGGCAAAGGGTGAAAAGATATGGGAATTCGAAACGCTACGAAGCGAAGTCCTGTATCTATGTTTAGAAGATAGTTTTGCAAGAATCCAAAGCAGGCTGTTTGAACTTACAGATGAAGCCCCGTCGACACTGCACTTTGCGATTATGAGCGATGCCATCGGTCATGGTCTGGAAAACCAAATTGAAAGCTTTATCAAAGAGCACCCTGGCACAGGACTGATTGTGATTGATACCCTGCAAAAGGTTCGCAAAACTGTGTCGGCAAATGTGAATCCTTATGCCGCCGACTATGATGACATCAATGCACTGAAGCAAATTTCGGACCGTCACCATCTTGCTATCTTGCTCGTACATCATCTTAGAAAAACAGGCGATGCTGATCCGCTCAATATGATTTCGGGCACCAGCGGTATTGCTGGTGGTGCTGATACAAACTTTGTACTGCAAAAAGACAAGCGAACGGAAAATACCGCAACGCTCATCTGCACCGGTAGAGATATCGAGGGACGGGAATTGTTCTTGGAGTTCAACAAGAACAAATTTTTATGGGAGCTACTGGAACCGATTGAAATGGAGCAGCTGATTATACCGGATGAAATTTTTCTTCTCTGTGATTTTATAAAATCGGCAGGCAGCTTCACCGGGACGGCAACCGAGCTGATAGAAAACTTGAATCTGGATTGCAGCCCCGCAATTCTGAAGAAGAGAATCATTAAGCACATGGAGTATCTGGGTAGAAATAGAATTCATTATTCCGAGAACAGGACTTTTGAGCGACGAGAGTTCACTCTCTGCTATGACGGCAATGACGATATGACGGTAGCATCACGCCCCCCAAATTTACCGTCTTTGCCGTCAGCACCGTCACAGAACAGTGATCTCGCCGCCGTTGCCCCCTATTCGCCCCTGTGTGGCGAGATTGGCGGTGGAATGGCATAACTCCACCTAACCCGAGTAAACCAGCAAATTGAGCCACTGTTGCGGACAACTTCGGATTGCACTTGTTTTCGATAAAACGTAGGAGCTTCGGTTGCGATTTCTCACCCGTTGGGTGAGGCGAGCAGAGCGTCGGGCTATACGCCCGACACAGCTCGCTCGGGGCAGAAGCCCCAGGCCCCACTTTATAGAGCGCCGTTGGCGCAATCAGAATCGAAAGGAGAACCGACAATGAAAAAGAAACCCTTTGCCTTTCGCATCAGCGAAAGCACCTATCAAACCCTGAAACGAAAAGCCAATCGTGGCAGGGTTACCATGACGGAATTTTTAGAACGAGCCATAACCGATAAGGAAATCGTTTTAGTAGACGGCATTCAGGAGCTTATCAGCGAGATGAAAGCTATCGGCAGAAATCTTAATCAGCTTACCACTCTTGCCAATATGGGAAAAGTGGATGCTGTTTATCTTGCAGACACCAAGGCGCAGCTAAGCGACATCTATGAAAAGCTGTCTGCTCTTTGCGAGGTGAATCGGTAATGGCAACGGTTAACTTCATCCCCTGTAAAAAGCAAAATGCCTTCTCCATGCGAAATGAAATTGAATATATTTTGCAGGATTTCAAGGTGTGCATCGAACCGGAGAAATTCAATTGTGACCACACCGTCAACTACCAAACCTATTCCGAGGATGCGGATAAGATCGGCTGTATCCGCTTAATCTCCGGAAAGGACTGCTGTCCCGAAACAGCCTTTCAAGAATTCATGGCAACCAAAAACAGCTTTAAAAAAGCTGACCAAACCATGTTTTATCACTACGACCAAGCCTTTAAGGACGGCGAAACCATTTCACCCAAAACCGCACATGAGATTGCTGTTAAATTTGCGGAGGATAATTACCCCGATTTTGAAGTGATTATCGCCACTCACGTAGATAATGAGCATCTGCACTCCCACTTTATTATTAATTCAGTCAGCTTTAAAACCGGAAAGAAATTGCACCAAGGCCCAAAAACACTACTGAAGCTTCGGGCATACTCCGACCGCATTTGTCAGCAATATGGACTCACTACCCTTGCTCCATACTCAGGCGGTAAATCGAAAAGCCTTGCTTCTCGGGAATACCGTGCCGCCGCCAAGGGGCAGAGTTGGAAATTTTCCTTGATGAACGCAATTGATTTTGCTATGAAAACCAGCGGCACAAAAGCAGATTTTATCAAGAATATGGAGCGAAAAGGCTACGCGGTAAAATGGACAGAGAACAGAAAATATATCACCTATACCTGCCCAAACACCATGTCCTGCCGGGATATCAAGCTCCATGACAACCGCTATTTAAAGGAGATGATGGAGCGTGAATTTGAGCTTAGAAGAATTGAAGCAGCGGAACGTAGGCTCGCAGCCAGTCGAACCGATTCTCCAGCAGCCATTGCAGAACAGCCCGTCTTGTCCTCTGACACAGGAGAAGCTGGACAACCTGTTCTACAATCAAGGGCTGATTTGGGATGGAATCGAGAACTTGGAGAAACAGCAAAAAACCTTACAACAGCAGCTCTACAGCATCAAAACCAAACTGAACAGTCTACCCTCGCAGGCACGGCTGGAGCAAATCAGCAAGAGTTTGTTGCAGATACAGCAGGTGGTGTCACCGGCTGGGAATCAGAAAGAGAAATCTTTTTCTCTGCCGAAGCCGCGCCTACCGCACCTGACATGGACGCCACTATGGATCATCATTCCCTTGACCTTGTTGGCATTGGCGGCAGTGTGGTTCAGCTGGGACGCTCTTTGGAACGGCTGGATAACCCTGTTCCCCTAAAGGATGCCACCACAAAACCGCAGCAGCATACCGGTAAAAAGAGAAAGTTAGCGGTCGGTCAAAAGGAAGATGACCACAGCGGACACGATTTTGAAATGCAGATGTAAAGGAGAAGCGATATGACAAACGAGAAATTAGCAGCACAGCATTATCTGAAAACCAATATCCTCGGCGCTTACGAAACCGCCGATATCATTTGGCAAAGCGACAGCGAGGGCACCTCTCACCGTACCTTTGCAGACAGCTTTGTTTACACAGACGAATCCTCCCATACCATTGAACGGGATATGGTGGTGGAGGACAGGGTGTTCCGGGTGCATTCCGTGTTCCCCGTAAAAAGCGCCTCTACTCCTACAGAAAAGATACTTTCGGTGATTGAAAACGACCTCGAAAAAGCGCTTAAAAATGTTTGATTCCAGTAGACTTGTGGAACCTGTTGCGGTATGCTTGGGTTACCGTATTCAGTTTGCCACAACAAGAAGGAGGATTTTAACGATGGCAAACAACGAAAAATACACGATACTGTATGGCAGACTGAGCCAAGAGGATGACCGGGAGGGCGAGAGCAACAGCATCCAAAATCAGCGGTTGATTCTTACCAAGTACGCAGAGGAAAAGGGCTTTGGCAATATTCGGTTTCTGTTCGATGACGGGTTCAGTGGAACAAACTTCAACCGCCCTTCGTGGAATGAGATCATGGAGCTGATTGAAAGTGGACAGGTGGAAACCCTGATTGTCAAAGACATGAGCCGCCTCGGTAGGGATTATCTGCAAACAGGATTTCTCATGGAGCACACCTTTCCCAACCACAATGTCCGGTTTATTGCAATCAATGATGCGGTAGACACGCTCTACGGCGATAACGACTTTGCTCCGTTCCGGAACTTATTCAACGATTTTTACGCAAAGGACTGCAGTAAAAAGATTCGGTCGGTGAAGAAAGCACAAGCTGAGCGTGGGGAACGAGTTGGAACAAGACCACCCTATGGGTACAAAAAAGACGAGAGCAATCCCAAAAAGATCGTTCCCGATCCAGAAGCCGCCCAAGTGGTCAAGCACATTTTCAAGCTGTGTGCCGAGGGTAGGGGCCCCAAGCAAATCGCAAGACAGCTCACGGAAGAACAGGCGGTAAATCCAAGTAACTACTATTTTAATCAAACCGGAGTGGCATTGACGAATTTGGATACCACCAGACCGTACCGGTGGATAGGCAGCTCCATCGTCAATATTTTGAACGATGAAACCTATCTCGGACACACGGTCAGCATGAAGCACACCACCGCATCCTACAAAAACAAAAAGCAGATCATCCGCCCGGAATCTGAATGGCTAAGGTTCGAAAACACCCATGAAGCAATTATTACTCAGGATGTTTGGGACATTGCTCACGAGGTGCGAATGCACAAAAAGCGTCCGAGAAAAAACATGGAGAATCCCAATCCGTACTCGGGACTTGTCATCTGTGCCGATTGTGGAAAGCCTTTGGTACTACACCGTGCTCACACCATGGACGAGAGCAAAAACAATTTCGCCTGCTCCACCTATAAGAAGTATGGCAAGGAAACCTGCTCCGCTCATTACATCCGGGAAAGCCAGCTTGCGGCGGTGATTTTGGATGACCTGAAGCGTGTCACTCACTTTGCAAGGCAAGACGAAATGCTGTTTGCAGAGTGCATCAACCGCAAAAACACGGCTGATACGAGAAAAGAAATCACTGCGCTGCAAAAGGAACTGGAGACTATGCGAAAAAGGGATTTGGAGCTTACCGCACTTTTCAAACGGCTCTATGAGGACAATGTGCTGGGACGTATACCGGATGAGCACTACCGAACCTTGTCCGATGAGTACACCGCAGAACAGAAAGTCTTACGCGAACGCATACCAAAATCCGAAACCAGAATGGAAAAGCTCAAAAATTCCCTCACCAACGTGGACAGGTTTATTGAAAAGGCGAAAAAGTACACCGACCTTACCGAGCTGACACCGGAATTGATTCGGATGTTTATTGCAAAAGTTGTGGTGGGTGAAAAGGCTGAGAAATACTCCCGTACCGCTCCGCAGGATATTTGGATTCACTATCGTGACATTGGGATGCTGAACGATGTCAAAGAGGAATTTGACATTCCCTCTATGGAAGAATTCTACGGAACTGATGATGAAATAATGTTAGATGACGAGCTGCCAGCCGCAATTTAAAGCATAGCAAAAGGCGGACAGCCGAAACTGTCCGCCTTATACCCCGCATTTTAGGTGGTTCACAAAGTATCTTTATGAACACTCGCCTAACTGGCAGCCCTCTTTTTTTCTTTGGCACACCCGTTCTATGTGCCCTTTTATGTATCCTTTCAAGCACCTCGCACTGCAGCAGCCTGTACAGGCTTTCTGTGCAGCCTTTCTGTGCACTTATTCGTCCTGCCGGCGGTTATTGCAATTCGTGCTGGCAGCGGTTGGTATAAGTCGTATGCAGAAGCTTATGGGATATGGGGCTTAAAGGCGCCTGCAAATAATCTTCGTAGAGCTTTTGAATGGCGGGATTTTCATGTGACTTTCTTAACTCCGCCTTTTGATCCACTTCATACAGGCCCTGGATCCGTTTTTCCCGCACCGCATTGGTGGTGCCGTAAGGCTGGCCGCCGCCGCCGATGCAGCCCCCGGGGCAGCACATCACTTCAATAAACGTATAATCGGCCTCTCCGGCAGCAATAGCTTCCATAATCTGTTTGGCATGAGCCAGGCCATGGGCCACCGCTACTTTAACCTCTGTGCCCCCCAGATTCACACTGGAGGCTTTTACTCCCGCCATACCCCGAACTCCTGTAAACTCCAGCTTTTCCAGGGTCTGGCCCGTAACGACTTCATAAACCGTCCGCAAAGCCGCTTCCATAACGCCGCCGGTGACGCCGAAAATGGCGGCAGCTCCGGTGGAAATACCTAGGGGCGAATCAAACTCCCCATCTTCCAGGCTGTTGAAATCGATGCCTTCATGTTTAAACATCCGTCCCAGCTCCCGGGTGGTCAGCACCGCATCCACATCACGGTAGCCGCTATCTTTCATTTCCGGCCTGGCCGCTTCGTATTTTTTAGCTGTGCAGGGCATCACCGAAACCACAAAGATATCTTTAGGGTCAATGCCGCTGATCTGCGCATAATAAGATTTGGCCATGGCTCCAAACATCTGCTGGGGAGATTTACAACTGGATACGTGAGGCAGCAGTTCCGGATAAAAATGTTCGATATACTTGATCCAGCCGGGGCTGCAGGAAGTGATCAGCGGTAAAACGCCGCCGGTCTGCAGCCGCTGCAGCAGTTCGTGACCTTCTTCCATAATAGTGAGATCCGCAGCAAAATCCGTATCAAATACCCGGTCAAAGCCCAGCAACCGTAAAGCTGACACCAGCTTGGAGGTGGCAATGGAACCGGAGGGCTGGTCAAACTCTTCGGCAATAGACACCCGCACCGAGGGGGCCACCTGGACTACCACATGTTTATCGGGATTACCCAGGGCCTCCCAAACTTTATCGGTGTCGTCCTTTTCATAAATTGCGCCTACGGGACAGGCCAATACGCATTGTCCGCATAAAACGCAGGCCACATCCTTTAATTCCTTGCCGTATTCCGGCGTCACGCCTATATCCAGGCCTCGGTTATGGCTATATAGGATCCCCACCTCCTGAACATGGTGGCAAACCTCGGCACAGCGGCCGCATTTAATGCATTTATTGGGGTCACGCACCAGGGAAGGGGTGGATAAATCCAAAGGCAGACGCTTGACGCTCTTGACTCCCTGGACTTCTTTCATCCCCAATTTGAAAGCTAATTGGCGCAGTTCGCATTCGCCGCTGCGGATACAGGTCAAGCATTCCTGGGGATGATCGGCCAGAATCAACTCCACTATGGTGCGCACGGTTTCCCGCACCCGGGGAGAATTGGTAGTAATCTTCATTCCTTCGGAAACCGTTGTAGAACAGGAGGCAACAAGGTTTTTAGAACCTTCCACCTCAACTGCGCAAACCCGGCAATTGGCTTTGACCTTCTGATCGGGATGGTGGCAGAGGCTGGGCAGAGAAATGCCATTTAGTTTGGCCGCCGCCATTATCGTGATGTTTTCCGGCACCCTGACCGTTTTTTTATTGATGGTGATTTCAACCGTTGACATCAGGCACTCTCCTCTCCGTATATACAGTCTCCGTCCACACACTGACCGCGGTATTCCTGGTCGTAATAATGCAAGGATGAAATCACGCTATTACCTGCCGCTTGGCCCAGGCCGCAGAAGGAGGCATTTTGCATAACTCTGGTGTAGCGCTCCAGATTCTCCACATCTTTCATTACCGCCCGGCCTTCCAAAAGTTTTTCCATAATCATCTGGGCTTGACGCAAGCCTTCCCGGCAAGGCGTACACTTGCCGCAGCTTTCATGGAGGAAAAAGTTGATACGGTTGCTGACGTTATCTAAAATTGAGCGGGTATCGTCTAAAACAAAGACTGCTCCGGAGCCGATAGTAATCCCGGCCCGGCTGCAGGCTCCGTATTCCAACGGTACATCCAGCATTTCTTCCGGCACCAATACGCCGGAAGCCCCTCCGATATTCACTGCCTTAACTTTACGGCCGGGTTTAGGGCCGCCGCCATATTTGTAAACGATATCCCGGAAGCTGGTGCCGAAAGGCACTTCCACCAATCCCCGAAACTGAATATCGCCGGATAGGGAAATCAATTTGGTACCGGGGCTGTCATTCGTACCGAGACTGCGGTACCAAAGAGTCCCTTTCTCTATGATTTTCGGGATATTGCTTAAAGTCTCCACGTTGTTGATCAAGGTTGGCTTACCCCATAAGCCCTGCTGAGTAGGGTAAGGAGGCTTTACCTGGGGCCTGCCTTTGCGGCCTTCGATGGAAGATAAAAGGGCGGTTTCCTCGCCGCAAAGGTAGCTGCCGGCGCCGGAAAACAACTCAATATGCAAGCTAAAGCCGCTGCCCAAAATGTTGTCGCCCAAAAGGCCTGCCGCCTGGGCTTGAGCGATGCTGTCCCGCATAACGCTGCGGGGCTCATCATATTCATGGCGTACATAAAGAATGCCCTGGGAGACGCCGGCCAGGTAAGCCGCTATGGTGACCCCCTCCAGCAATTGAAAGGGTAGATGGGTCATAATATAACGGTCCTTAAAGGTTCCCGGCTCACCTTCATCGGCATTGATGATAATGTAACGCTCTTTCTCCCGGTTGTTCCGGACCATTTCTATTTTCAGCCCTGTTGGGAAAGAAGCGCCGCCCCGGCCTTTTAAGCCGGCTTCCTTGAGCATATGAACAGCCTGCCGGGGATCCCAGGCCAAAACCTTTTCCAGGGCCTCATAGCCGCCACGGCTGCGGTACAAATCCAAGTCCACATATTCCCGGCCTTCAACGTTAAATACCAATTGGCGATCCGTTATGCTCATTGCTAAACTCCTCCCTTAAACTGCGGATAATGGCTACAGCCTCTTCAGGCGTCAGGTTGCCATAGATCTGATGGTCCACCTTGATTGCCGGTGATTTGTAGCAAGCGCCCAAACAGCTTACCTTTTCCAGGCTGATCAATCCGTCTGCGGTGATCTCTCCCGCCTTAATGCCCAGTTCCTTCTGAATAGCATCCATAATGGCTGCTCTCCCCGCATTTTCACAAGGGGCATTGCCGCATATGCGGATAAGGTGCCGGCCCCTTGGCTTAAGAGAAATTTCCGTATAGAAAGAAGCCGTAGAATAAACCCGGCAGCGGGAAACCCTCATCGACCGGGCGATGGCCCTCACCGCTTCTTCGCTGACGTAATTCCGGGGGCTGGCATCCTGTACCGCCAAAAGCACTTGCAGTAAAGGCGCCTTTTCATTGCCCATTTGTCCGACAATCTCCTGTACAACAGCTTGCATCTGTCCTTCTCCTCCTACCCTGTCCTTCTTTCTTCTACCCTACCCTTTTTCTACCCTGCCCTTCAGCTTACCGGGCCTTTTTAGCCTGCCCGGCTGCTGCTTCAGCTTGCCCGGCCGTTTCTCCAGCTTACCCGGCCGCTGTTTTTTTGTAGTGTACATTGCTCTTTCGCCTTATGCAAGCATAGTTTTTTATTTGACAGCTTGTGTCGAAAACTTGCTGAGGTTTTTATGCTTACCCCTTCATCTTCGTCAAATATTTAACGATCTCCGCCAAAAGGAAAACAAGAAGGCCTCCCGGCGCAAGGTGATGTTACCACAGGGGTATCATCCTACGCTGAGAGGCCTTTTTGATCTGCTCCTCCGGTTATACCCGCCGGCTTGGCCGGACAGGTCAGGGTTGGGACTTCTTTTGCTCATTGAGAGATCTTGTTTTTTTGGGTGACTTTTCTTTTTTACGTTTCATTTCATACGCCAGTGTCATCAGACTTTCACTTAGGTGGATATTCTCAATAGATACATCCTCCGGCACATCCAATTCCACGGAAGCAAAATTCCAGATACCCTTTATCCCTAAATCCACTACCCGCTGCATCACATCCTGGGCATAGATCCGCGGCACAGTAATGACGGCAATATCCACGGCATGACGCTTTACAAAATCTTCAAGCTGATCATAGTGCAGAATATCGATTCCTTTAATTTGCTTGCCGATCAGGTGAGGATTGGCGTCAAAGACTCCAATAATTTGAAAGCCTCTTTTCTCGAAGCTGCTATGCTTTGCTATAGCCTGACCCAGATTGCCGGCGCCGACTAAAACCATATTGTAGGTGCGGTCAAGCCCCAGTATACAGCCAATCTCCTGCAGCAGGCTGGCTACATCATAGCCATATCCCTGCAAGCCGAAGCCGCCGAAATGAAAAAAATCCTGCCGCACCTGGGAAGCAGTGATTCCCAGACGCTGGCTTAAGTCTTTTGAGGATACCCGGCTGATTCCCATCTGTTGAAGGGTAGACAGATACCGGTAATATTTCGGCAAACGCCGGATTACGGCGTTAGATACTTTTTTGTCGCAAGCCACTGTTTTCTCTCCGCCCCTTTTTAATCGTTTACAGCATGGCATTCAAACCGAAGAATTATTCTAACAAAGAAATTTGATTATTAGTATAGTCAAAATAAAGCGTTTTGTCGATAACACAAATTAAAAGAGCCGCCGCTCTTCGCCTGATTTTCTCAAGCCAATTTGCGGCAGCATCTTTATATACAGTGTATTTTATAATTTGTTTCGTTTAGCGTCAGTTGACTTCCACCTGTACCGTAAGCTCCAAACCGGTAGCCAGATTATGAGCGGTAATGCTGTAGATGCCGCTGTAAACCTGATAACCTGCATCATCGGTAAGATTCCACAGCTCATTGATCCTTTGGGTAGCGTCGGGCATTATGGTAATCAAACGGCCATAGGAGCTGAAGGTGTGATGCCGGGAATACCGCCAGACTTCTTGATTATAAATGTTCCTGACCACGATCTCCACAAGCTGGCTGGAGCTGTAGCGGAGATTTACCGGCGCATTGGTGATGTTGGTTTTCGAAAGCATAATCTGCACCGATTGATTAGGACGGTAAACCCTCCGGTCTGTATAAAGAATCTGGCGCAAGCCGTTGGAAATGCCGCTGTTTACCGGCAGGCTGGGCGAAGGCTGAGGCGGTTGGCCGCAATATACGCCCAGAAGGTTCCAGGTGCGGCCGTCAACTACACCGGAAGGATAAATGCCGTTGTCTTGCTGGAAATTTCGCAAGGATTGCTGCAGCCTGGCATTGAATATGCCGTCGTCAGGACCGTTGTAGTAGCCTCTGGCCCGTAGCAGCTGCTGTACCAGCACCACTACCGATCCCCGGCTGCCGGGCCGCAAAATGGGGCAGTGGTATTCCTGGGGCGGATAAATGGGCAGCGGTAACGGCTGGGGTTGGGGCGGTCTCGGTTGAGGCGGCCTCGGTTGGGGCGGCCTGGGCTGTGGTGGCCTGGGCTGTGGTGGTCTGGGTTGAGGTGGTCTGGGTTGAGGTGGTCTGGGTTGAGGTGGCCGCTGTCCGGGGCCGCCCTGTCCTCCTCCGGGTCCACCGCCGCCGGGTCCACCGCCGCCGCCGGGTCCACCACCGGGTCCACCACCTCCGGGAGGTCTGCCGCCGGGGCCGCCCTGTCCGCCGCCGGGGCGCCGGTTGAGATTATTATTGCCATTACCATTACCATTGCCATTCCCGTTACCGTTACCACCGGCAGCGGGAACCATAATTATCTGTCCGGCCATCAATTCTGCATTTGGGCTAAGGTTATTGGCTGCCGCCAGTTGCTCCGCCGTCAGTCCCCACATGGCTGCTATAGAAAATAAAGTATCACCCTGTTGGACAGTATATTGCCGCATATCATCAACTCCTCTACCCTTACTTCGCGTTTTATCCTATGCGGCAATATACTTTTATGAGCCAGTCTTAAAAAATGTTTATTAGGGACATTTACGTATGACGCAGCGGCGACAGCGGCGGCGACAGCAGCGATACTCTCAGCGGCGCTGCTGTCAAGTGTGCAAAAGACCAGTGCAAAGGCCAGTTGCCAGATTTCAACGGCCAGATTTCAACTGCACAAAAATCGAGGTAGTGCATTAACCTCATGCAAATACGAGTGCATATATGCAGCATGCACTAAATTATGCACATAATTAATCAAATAGTGGCACGGAGAATCATAACGATTCCTAATTACTACACAATACCTCGTTTTTTGCACAGCCAGGAGCCGAGCTGCCAGGAGGTCACTGCCCCAAAGCCGCCCAGAGTCGCCAGAGTCGCCAGAGTCGCCAGAGCCACCAGAGCCGCCAGAGCCGCCCAGCCGCCGGCGCCCTAAGACGCCATGGTTGAAGTACCGCGCAGCTTCGATCATTTCTCAGCTAAAGCCTCCACCGCCTGCATCCAAAACACCGGCTGCCCAGGTTCGGCAAAGTTTAGCCGATATAGGGCCTTCAAACCGGGCAGGTCCACATGGCTGCCCAGTGTACCAGTAATGGTAGGCAAAAGCCCCGCCGGAAAAAATATTTGATTAGCGGCGCCATTGATGCTACCCTGGCCGCAAACATTACCGTCCCTGTCAGGCAAGGGTCTTTCCTCATCATCACTAGTCAGCATCAGGCCTTCCCGTTTTAGCGTAAGAAGCCCACTCCCCCATGGGCGGGGCCGGAAGTCCTCTTTCAGCAAAACCTCGATGTCCACTGCCGTCTCAGCGATGGGCCGGATTGCCGCCGCTGCAGCCTGCCTTGGCAGCCCTGCCTCCGCCTGCATCGCCTCCACCAACATCGCCTCCACCAACATCGCCTCCGCCTGCATCGCCTCTGCTCCTGCCTGGTCCATCGCCCGGTCTGCCTCCTGCACTTCTGCCTCCCGCACTTCTGCTTCTTGCCGCGTCAGTCTTTCTTTAAGACAAGCCCCCTGCCAATCATACCAAAGGGGGATGCTTTCAAGGGCCTGGGCGGGCCAGGAAAACCCTGCCGCCGGCTGCAGGCGGCTTTGGCCGCTGAACTGCACCGTAAAACCGCAATGCTTGCAGACCAGCCTTTCCCGTTGGGAGGTCATGGCAAAATCCTGCCGGCAGGCGGGGCAGCGGTGCAAAAGGTTCTCCAGTCCTTCCGCAGGCCTGGAACACTTATAAAGGGTTCCTTTTTCTGCCTGCCATTGGTGGTCATTATAAGAAAGCTCTCGGACAATCCTTTGATAAACTTCCTCCGCCGTAAGCCGGGCGATCTCTTCCCGGGAAAGCAGCAGCCGGCAATGAACCTCTATAGGGCCCCGGCGGCTTTGCTTTGCCCACAAAGGCCGCCCTAAGCTGACCCCCTCTTCCTTGACAGCCACTACCGGTATGCCGAAAGATTTCACCAATTTGCCTACGGCAGGAGCCAGGTAGCCCAGCCGGCCGGTCAACGTCATCCGGCCTTCAGGATATAAGCCTACGGAAGCCCCTGCCGCCACCGCCCGTTTCATGGCGATGACACTTTTGGCTTCCACAAAAAACTGGCTTTTGGGAATCTGCTGCAAAACCTTAATAATAAAGGCCCCCCACCAGGTGGCCATAAAAGAATTGGACATAACATAATGAATTCTTTTGGGGAAAAAGGCGATGGTCATGATGGGAGCATCAAAATAAGAGCCATGGTTGCCTAAAACCACCCATGGCTCATCCTTGATCTCTTCCAGTCGGGGATCCTTCGTTATGCGGATTTGATGAAACAGCTTCAGATAAAGCCAGATCACCACCATTACCGGAGCTAAAATGCAGAGTATCCAAAAAGGATAGCGGACGTCGTAGCGCTCTTTTGGCCGGCGGTTTTCAGCCTTTTTTTCCTGTTTATTCATTGGCCTCTTTGCCTCCGGCATAACGCTCTACAATTTCCAACAGGATATGACGCTGATTCCGGCTGGGTTCCCGCAGTACTTCCGCCAATAAAGCTTTAAGAGCCTTGCCTCTTTTTGCCGGCGGCACCCCTAAGCCGGCCAGTTCTTCTCCCCGCACCGTCAAATCGCTTAAATCCAAGGGGCAGCCGCTGGTTAGCACTTGACGGCAACGCTGGGCGAAGCCTTCAAACTCAATTAAAGATTTTTCCGTGTAGCGGGAGGCCAACAAATCCGCCTTCTGCAACAACAGTATCAGCTCTAAATTTTCCTGACGGGGCTTGGGCAGGCCGCTGATCATCCGCCTGATGGTCACGTCTTTCAGCACCTTCAAATGCAGCATATGATGGAGAATCAGCAGGATCACCTGATCCCGTATGGCGTGGCTGAAACGGAGGCGGTCCAGAATCCTGCCGGCCATTTCCGCGCCTACAGCCTCATGATTATAAAAATGGCCCTTGCCTTTTGCATCGAGGGTGAATACGGCAGGCTTGCCGATATCATGAAGCAGCGCAGCCAGCCTGAGGACCAAATCTGGCGGCGTGTTTTCCACGGTCTGGATCAGGTGATGATAAACATCAAGATAATGATGGCTGCTGTGCTGGTCAAAGTCGATGGTATCCACCAGCTCAGGAATCACATAGGGCCAAATACCCATTTTGGCCAGCAGCCGCAAAGCCCTATAAGGGGAGGCCAGGAGCAGTATGCCTTTCAGCTCCGCCGCCAACCGCTCCGGACTGATCCATTGCAATAAGCCGGCTTTTTCCTTCATGGCCTGAAATAAGCTTTCCTCAATAAAAAAATCCAGGCTGCCGGCAAAGCGAATGCCCCGTAAAATCCGCAGAGCATCCTCCTCCAGCCGGTCCTGGGGCAGACCCACCGCCCGAATTACATTATCCTGCATATCTCTTAAACCGCCAAAGGGATCGGTCAAACCATCCCGGGGGCTGTAAGCCATGGCATTGACGGTAAAATCCCGGCGGGCCAGATCGTCCTGCAAAGAGGTGGTAAAGGCTACCCACTCCGGCCGGCGGTGATCCAGATAGGGGCCGTCAACCCGAAAAGTGGTGATTTCATAAGAAAACCCCTGGTAACGAAAAGTCACCGTACCATGCTTAAGACCCGTATCCCAGACCGTCAACCCTGCTGTCTTCAGCTTCTCCCGTACCAGCTCCGGCGGGCAGGGTGTGGCAAAGTCCCAATCAGAAGGAGTCCTTTCCAGAAAAATATCCCGCAGACAGCCGCCAACCAGCCAGGCCGGCAGCTCCGCCTCATCAAACATCATGAAGACGTCCAATATATGTTTCGGCAAGGAAAGAGCCGCCGATTTTCTGATTTCCGCCATGAATACCACCCGCTTTATTTATATTTATGTCCCGCCATGTTTTGCTATATTTGTTGACCCCATTTAGATTGCCCGCTATACTAAAGAAAAAATCATCTAATACCCTGCAACAACTTTTAGGAGTCACAAATTACTAAGGAGGAATCAACATGCCTACCGTTATCGTCAAAATGTTTGAAGGCCGCAGCCTGGATCAAAAAAGAGCCCTGGTCAAAAAAGTCACCCAAGCCGTTTCGGAAACCATCAATGCCAAAGAGGAAGCCATCGTCGTCATGATCGAAGAGCTGAAAAAGGAAGACTATGCCAGCGGCGGTATTTTGGCCGCAGACAAATAGTACCATATTTTAGACCCTATTGACAATGATTGAAAAAAAAGTTGGGTTCTGCCCGGTCAGCGGACAGAACCCAACTTTTTATTGTGATTAATAGTACAGGCCGCTAACTATCCCCTGGCAAATCCTTTCCCTATTCGTTGCGAATAGCCAAAATAGGACTCAGTTTGGAAGCCCGGCGGGCAGGATAGAAGCCGGCTATGATACCGATACAGAAAGCAAAAATCAGAGAAAAAATCATCAGATAGGGCGGAATCACAGAGATATTTAGCTGCATACCGTCCATCGTAGTACCGAAGTAATCACCGGATAGGTAGTTGATGAGCTTGGAAGCCCCCAGGCTGCAAATAAGCCCCAGGACGCCGCCGCAAACACCGATAAGGCCGGCTTCCATCAGGAACATCTTCATGACGTCAGCGCCGGTGGCCCCGATGACCTTCATTACCCCGATTTCTCTCGTTCTCTCATAAATAGCCATGATCATGGTATTAGCAATACCGATGGAGGCTACCAACAGAGTAATACCGCCGATACCGCCCAAAACAGCCTGGATAATCAAAGCCTGATTCTCCACATTTTCCATGTAGTCGGCTACCGTCCAAAGATTGTAGCCGATATCCCGCAAAGTGCTGGCTACAACCCTGGCCTCTTTAACATCCTTGCAGCGAATGAGAATCTGGTCATAGTCCTTGGGGTCCCGGGTCATGCTGGTCTCTCCCCGCTCCTTCATTTCCCTTTCCCACTGTTCCTGCTGCTGGCGCTGCTCTTCGGTCATATAGGACTTGTCGTTAACAAAATCCCGCCATTTTTTTAATGTGCTGATAGGGGCATAAGCGCTGTAAGCGTGATCCTTAAATTCCCCTTCCAAAACGCCCACTACGGTAAGAGGCTGTTTTTTCGACATTTCATAATTATAGTTATTATTGATGGTAACATAGACCACCTGGTTCAGCATCTCTGTGGAATTAGCTTGTTCTGCGCCCCCGGGACCTATCATCATTCGCCGGCCTCCGCCGGTATCTTCAGGATCCCAAAACTGATTGATCACCTGCCAGCCTACGAGAACGCTATTAACGTCCGTGTCCCTCAAGGTCCGGCCCTCGGCAATCTCGTAAGTCATCTGGTTAAAAATCTCCGGCTCCACGCCGTAAAGATTCAGCCAGCCTTCTTTTTTGCCGTACTTAGCTTGACCGTTGACCTGAATAGAGGGCATGACGGAAACAACTCCCGGCTGGCTTTTAAACAGGGCCACAGCATCGTCATTCAGACGCTGCTCGTCGCCTTTATACTCCCCTGTCTCCGGATCCCAGCTACGGCCCTGGTTGACGGTGATCATATTCAGATCACCCCAGCTTTCCATCTGCTTGGTGGTGGATTCTTTCAGACCGATACCCAAAGACATCATCACCACGATGGCCATGGTACCGATAAACACGCCAACGATGGTAAGAATAGCCCGCATCTTCCGCCGGAAAAGGTTGCCATATGCCATGCGGAGGACGTCTACATTATTCATCGAAAAATTCCTCTTTCGCCTTCTTCTTGATGCGGACGATGTAGATCAACTGACCGGCTACAGCCAGGGCTAAAACTACGCTGAACCAATTGTTTTTCAGGAAATTGACTACGGCATTGCCTTCGTCTTCCGGCATACCCTCACCGCCGGGGGGGAACATATCGGGATCCATAGGACCCATATCCTCCATGGCCGTAACCATAACGGCAAAGGGATATTCCTCAACAACTTCCTGGTTGTTGTTGTCCAGGTAAGATACGATCAGCTTACCTTCCTTCTCCCCTTCTTCCGAAGCGATCAGCATACCGGTATAGGAGTTGGTAGAACCGATGGAGAGCTTTGCCAGATAGACGGTAGCGTCCATGGTCTCGAAATCGCCTTCCAGCTTAACGGTGAAATCTACCAGATCCACCTTGCCGGAGTTGACAAACTCTGCCATTACCGGCGTAGGCATGCCTACGTTGGCGTTGGTAGGCAACGTCATGGAGGTGACGCTCATCTTAGCCTGCTGGGTTACGGGAATATTGACGTTATCTTTAATGGACAAATTATCGTACAGACCTTTTTCGTCCTCATAAGTAATGGTTACCGGTACGATGTAAGTCTTGGCGGAAGCGCCCGGGTCTACGGCAAAGGTAATGGTATTCGTAATCGTGGATTTGCCCTTGATTTGATCCACATGGAAGGTATTACTGGAGCCTACAGGAGCAAAAACCGTGCTGCTGCTGGAGCCTCCTCCCTCGGAAGTAGTGCTTTCCACACCGAAGTTGATCAGCACGTTTTTCACCGGACGGCTGTTGGTGTTTTCGATGGCCAGGGTCAAGTCGATTTTGTCGCCGGCCAGCACCTGATCCTTAGACAAGGTGTAACGCTTAATAATAACCTGAGGCTTTTTGCCGTTGGTGGATACGTCTTCCTTGATCGGGATAAAAAGCTCTTCTTTCTTATCCTCCACAGAACCGTTTGTATAATTATAAGATGTAGTCATGGTTACCGTATTGGTGGTACGGCCTTCTTTTGAACGGATTTTGAAATCGATGGTGCTGGCCTGATTGGCGGATATCTTGGAGATTTCTTTCTTGTTGGTAATATCCATGATTTCGAAGTTATCGCCGCCCTCCAACTGTACGAGAATATTGCGGAGATCATAAATTACACTGCCATTTTTCAGGGTCAGCCGCACAGTGAAGCCCTCCAGGGTATCCGGGTTTTCTTCGAGGATCTTCAATTCCGTCACCGTCAAATTGGGCTTAACGGTAGTAAAGCTGATGGGAACATCGCTGATGGCCGAGTAGTTCACGGTGGTAGCCATGCCGGCGTCCTGGGCGTTGACCTGGCCATTGATCCGGTAAGTCTTTTCCCTGGCATCTTTGTCCACGGTGAACTTCACCGACATGGTGGCGCTGGCGCCGGGATCAAGCTGAGTGATGGGCTCCGGCTTCGTCAAGGTGAAAGGATAAAGGTCGTCAGAACCTACTATATTAAAGTTATAATTAATATTAAAAGCCGGTTTATCGCTAATATTCTTAACCAAATAAACGATAGTGAATTCTTCGCCGATCACCGCCGGATCCTGCCGGGATATCTCCAAAGACAATACAGGCAGGATAGAGTTCTCAATAGTGATCAATCCGCTGCCATAGGCTGGCAAGGCGCCCATCAGCAAAAGCATAACTACCAGAATACTGACTGCTCCCTTAAACTTTGACTTTCCGATTTTCATTAAACCGCTCCTTCTGCCGCTATGCGACCTTCATTTATAGCTTCTACAGCAATTTTCTCCGGACTTTCCGCTGCCGGAGGAGCTTCAGCTTCTTCATGGATGAATTCTTGAACCGTATTATTGCGCTGATCCACGATTTTTTGAATACGGCCGTCCAGCATATAAATAACCTTGTCGGCATCTTCCGTCAATTCTTTATTATGGGTAACCATGACTAAAGTAACGCCCTTTTGCCTGACCCGGCTCACCAGAATATCCATGATTTCCTTGGTGGTTTTGCTGTCCAGGTTGCCGGTGGGTTCGTCGGCATAAAGAACCTTCGGATTGTTGATCAAGGCCCTGGCAATACTGACCCGCTGCTGCTGACCGCCGCTCATCTCCGAAGGCTTATTGCGCAGCCGCTTGCCAAGACCAATTTGAGTCAGCAATTCTTTAGCCATTTTATCCCGTTTGAATTTTACCATGCCGTCGAACATCAAGGGCATACTGACATTCTCAATAGCCGTCAGCGTGGGTACCAGATTATAGGCCTGAAAAATGAAGGCCATAAAGCGCCGCCGGAATAAAGCCATATCTTTTTCTTTAATTTTATTAATACAGAGCCCTTTAACAAAAATATCGCCCTTAGTGGGCCGGTCCAGACCGGCTACCAAATGGAGAAATGTGGTTTTGCCACAGCCGGAAGGTCCCAAAATACAGACGAATTCACCGGCTTCTATACTAAGGCCGACATCGTTTACCGCCGTAATTACTTCCCGGCCAATGCGGTATTTCTTTGTCAGGCCTTTTATTTCAATCAAAGGCGCCATTTCCTGCCTCCTTCCTGATTCCTTCGGATTCAATCTGCTATCCTAAGCTGCCTAGTACGCAGATGTCCTTCTTTATTTAGACGATGAGGAGGGAGAAAAAGTTCCTTGAACAATGGCCTCCACTACACTTTTCATCTCTTTTTGAGTCACGCATTTTGAATGCAGCACCGGACGTTTATCCAATCCAGCCAAAGCCGGATGAGCGGGGTTGCCGGTATAGGCCGCCAAAGCATCCAAAATCAGCAGTTCATCCACGTCTTCGGGTGCTTCCTCATCACCCAAAGCTGCCATGACGCTTTTCGAAAATTTGAAGGGGCTGGCGGTGGCGTCCATTACTGCCAGCGTCTCATCTTCCCTTTCTTCGGCATAGCGTCCGTAAACCACCGATCCCACAGCCGTATGGGTATCCATCAAGTAGTGATATTTCTCATAAACCCGGCGGATTTCTGCCGCCGCCTCCTCTTGACCGGCACTGCCGGCCCAGATCAGATCCTGCATCTTTTGCAGCAGATCTTCCTCTATAGTAAAGCTGCCCTTTTCCTGCAGATCCCTCATATATCCGGCAATAGCTTCGGCATTGTGCCCATTCATCTCAAAAAGGAAGCGCTCCAGATTGCTGGAAATCAAAATATCCATGGAGGGGCTGCTGGTTTTATAAAATGTCCGCCGCCGGTCATAATGGCCTGTGGCAAAAAAATCAGTGAGTACTTTATTCTCATTGGAGGCACAAATCAGCTTGCCTATAGGCAGACCCATTTCCTTAGCATACCAGGCCGAGAGGATATTGCCGAAATTGCCTGTAGGCACTACGAAGTGAACAGGCTGGCCCATTTCCAGACAACCGGCCTGGGTCAGGGATAAATAGGCATAGAAATAATAAACGATCTGGGGGCAAAGACGGCCCCAATTGATGGAGTTGGCCGAGGACAATTGCCAGCCCTTCTTTGCCAGCTCCGCATTAAAAGCCGCGTCGCCGAAAATCTCCTTAACGCCGTTTTGGCAATCGTCAAAATTGCCCTCCACGGCAATAACGTAAGTATTTTTACCGTCAGTGGTCCGCATCTGCAGTTCCTGTACTTTGCTGACTCCCTGATCAGGAAAAAAGCAGGCAATATGAATGCCGGGCACATCTTTAAAACCCTCCAGGGCCGCCTTGCCGGTATCACCGGAGGTGGCCACCAGAATCAGCAATTCCTGATTATCGTCACTCTTCTTGATGGCCTGGGATAAAAGGCGGGGGGTAAGCTGCAAAGCCATATCTTTAAAAGCCGCCGTGGGGCCGTGCCAAAGCTCCAATATGCCCCCCATATCCTCCAATAAGGTTAAGGGCGCAATATCCTCATGAAAAAAGTTTTGGCCATAAGCGGCTTGGGTGGATTCTTTGATCTCTTCAGGCGTATAGTCATCCAGGTAATAGCCCAATATTTTTTCGGCTAAAGCCGGGTAAGGCAAATCCTCCATGGCTTTGATTTCGTCCAGACTGAGCTTAGGCACCTTTTCCGGCACAAATAAGCCGCCGGGGGGCACCATACCCAGGTAGATCGCTTTTGAAGCCGTTACCGGCGAATAATTTCCTCTGGTGCTGATATACATCCTGCTGCCTCCTTCATTCTTTCACACTTTATACCTTTAAGCCATCAAAGTTGTATATAAAGCGCCTAATATGCTCAACAATTGTCCGTAGTTGGCGATAGCCGCCTCATCGGGAAAATGCTCCAGCATTTCAGCCGTTAATATACCTTTGGCAATCAGATATTCTTTTGCCTCTGCTTCATCGGTAAAAATACGGGCTTCTGGCTCTTCTCCGTCTGCCCCGCCGCCGGCGCCGCTTCTATCTCCTAAAGAAGCAGCCTGAGCTGCCGCAAGATAAAGCTGGCCCACGGTAATCTCATCACCGGGCAAGCTGATTTGCCAAGCCGGGATTTGCTCCTGGCCTCTGTCTGCCGTCCGCTCATGGACGAGAGACATCAACTTATTGAGCTTGTTCTGTAAGGGCCAGCGGTTGGGTAAGGTCTCATCCAGACGGTAATCGTTGTTATAACCGCCTTCGGTCAGGCCCAGCTCCCGCATCACCACCACTCCGGGATAGGCCCAGTGATCCATCACTGCCATCCGGGGCGGGGTATATTCCGTCAAATAGGCGCCTTGCTTCTTCAGCTGATCCTGCAGCCACTTGATGGCTTCGGGATCTTGAGACATCTGGCGGAAAGTCACTTCGTGCTCCACTGCATAGGCCGCCGCCGTGCCGCAAGCTTCACCAGCCACCATGCCTACGGGAATGACCCGGGCACTGCCATGGGGCAGAGAGTCATATGAGGCACTGCGGCCAGCCACTAAAAGCTGGTCGATTTCAAGGGGTACAAGGCAGCGAAAAGGTACGCTATAAATATCGGGAACGCCGATAATATTGCCGTAGTTGGAAGGGCTGGTAGGCTGCACGTCCACAGGATAACTGCCGTGGCCAATCCTGTCCCAATGATCCCGGTTTTCCAGCATATCGGTGATGGTAAGCCGGTACTCCCCTTGAATATGACGGGTTTCTCTTACATAAAGACGGGAAGCCGTATCTACAAAAGCGGCATTTTCAAAGCCGGGGAAATTCTCTCTCATAAATTCAATGATATGAGGTATCTCCGCCCGGCCCCTGGCAATACCTTCGGCCAGGGAGTCGGGGTCCAGAGCATCCACCCCGAAAATCAGCAGGGCATTTAACAAAACATTGCCGTCTTTTTGCCGGGCAATATTGGGCCCTCTAAACCGCATGTTTTCATCCACAGGCTGGTATTTCATGGCTTCCGGACCATAGCCCCAGGCTGATACCGCATCGGAACCGGAGCCCTCATAGCCGTCGTTTTTCAAGTGCCTGGCCACGCCAGCCCAATCTACACCGGAGACCTCAAAAACCAGAGTCACTCCCTGCAAAGTGCCGTGGGCGCCGTAATCCTCGCCGCCTACCGTATAAGGTACGCCGGCAGCGGCAGCCACATCGGCATCGACGGTAGCATCGATTACCGCCAGACTGCGCAAAATCTCTTCCCGGCCTTCTCTTTTGATCTTCAGGCCGGCAATGGTCCCGCCTTCCATAACCGGTTCCAATATCTCCGTATCAAGCAGTACAGTAAGATTAGGTTCGGCCTCACATTTCTGCAGAAACCAGGCTTTGGCCTCTTCCACATCAAAAGCATTGCCCAGGGCTTTATAAAATTCTTCGAAAATCCCCCTGGTCAAAAGCTCATTTTTTGGTCCATGATTCATATCCAGGAAATTCAGCATGCCCAAGGTCATCAAACCGCCCAGGGCATCGCCTTTTTCTACCAAAATAGTTTTCATGCCGTTTCTGGCTGCCGCCAAGGCCGCCGCAACTCCTTCCGGCTCACCGCCGGCTACGATGACATGGTAGGCTTCGGCACCGTCAATGACAGGGCCGGTTACCGGCTCTTTCACCTGAGGCTGGGCCAAAGCGCTGCAGCCACCGAGCCAAACTCCGCTCAGCAGTGTCACCCACATCAACACAGCCTGAATCAATGCAATAGTCTTTTTACCTTTCATCATATCTCTCCCAGTATATTTCTATAAAATCACATTTATATAATCATAACAGGCTTATCGCCATTTTTCCATGAATTAAATCTTAATATTTTTTAACAAAATACAACAAAAAGAACCGGGCCTGTAATACTGATGCCTGATTAAAATCCAATTAGAATGGATTTTGATCAGGCATTTGAACCCGGCAATCGCTGGAAAATAAAATCATTATGCTTGGTAACGCAACAAACCCAACATAACCTCCCGGGAGCGCTCAATATGGGCTAAGGCCGCCTCTTGAGCCCCTTGGGGATCCCTGGCCTCTATAGCCGCCAGAATTTGTCTGTGCTCGTCCAAGGCAAATTTTAACCGGCCCGGTGTGGACAAAGTGCTGGAGCGCAGCCGCTGGGTTTGCTCCCGCAAATCGTTGATCAGGCTTTCGATTTTCTTATTTTTAGAGGCCCGGTAGAGCAAAGAATGAAACTGAATATCCGACTCTACGGTTTTTTCCAAATCAGCGCTTTCCCATAAAACCGCTTCTGCCTCAATGCATTTTTTAATAGCGGCAATCTCTTCCTCCGAAGCCCTGACCGCTGCCTGGGAAGCCGCCATGCCCTCCAGGGCTGCCCGAATTTCAAAAACGTCATTGACGTCTTGAATGGATAAAGAAGCAACATAAGTCCCTTTGCGGGGGATCATAACAACGTAGCCCTCTGCCTCCAGCTTGCGAACGGCCTCCCGCACCGGTGTACGGCTGACTTCCATCTCATCGGCCAGCTCAGTTTCCATCAGCCTTTCACCGGGTTTAAACTGGTTTCTAATAATTGCCTCTCTTAAAGCTTCATAGACAACCTCACCCAAAGGCTTGGAACTATTAAAGTCAACAACCAGTTTGGGCCTCTCCAAATGCTCCGCCACGCTGTATCCTCCTCCGCTGATGATAACTTTTTTCTATTTTATCAGATTATCTATTGTTTGTCTGCATCCCTTTTCAACAGTTTTCTGGAAAGCTCTACAGAAAACTCTGCAGCTACCCGGTCAAAAAGGCGGTCTTAACCGGCCTCTGGCAAATACTCCGGAGGCCGGGAAGGAGGCCGGCAAACCTGGCAAGGACCATAGGCCGAAGCTAAACGGTTCAAATAAGCGGGGATCTTGCTTTTCACTAAATACCGGCAATTTCCTGTATGGTATCTTATCCCCCAACGGGTTATATATACCAAGGGTCCCTGTTCTTTTCGCCCTGCAGCCTGCTCCAGCCCCCGCTCCGGCAAAAGGCTGCGGCCGGTCAGCCAAGCCCTTTGCCGCTTGGTAAATATAATTTCCCAGGACTCCGGCAGTATTGCGGTAATGCCGTTAAGCTTAGCCGGAGTAAAACATAAAACCAGGATTACATCATCCTCACTATCATTTTCTCCCCCCGTCCCCACCCCTGCAACCCCGCCGGCTCTTTCAGCGGCGAAAAACGGCCCCCTGGCCTGCCTCCACTCAACAGCCTGTTCAATTTCCGGATATTCACTTAAATATTTATTCAAGCAGCGGTTGGCCCAAAGACGGCTTATCCCGGCGGCGGCCAGATTCCCCAGGGTTTTCTCATCTATTCCCAAGCCCGTAGCCTGCTGCAAAAGGTAGCTGCTTTCTGCCAGCTCCCGGCAGGTGGCGGCTAAGGCGTTATCGAGGATCAAGGCCCCCCGGACAGTGTAGATCAAGGCAATGCATAAGAACAAAACCAAAAGCAAAAAGGGCAAGGTAAGCATTCCTTCCACTGCCAGGCTGCCCTGCTGATTTCTTAGTAATTCTGGCTTATCTTCCTTTTTACGAAACCAAAGCAAAGGGCCGGTCATAGCCCATCACCCCTTCCCGCCTGATTAGCGTGGCCCCGAAAGGCCATAAGGAAAGCTTCGTCTCTGCAATCACCCTCACTTCCGCAGCATAACGGCTAAGGCCAAACTCTGCCGCCCTCATTTGTCCCGTTAAGCCTTGTCCGCTTCCGGAAGTGTTCCTTGCCTGCCAGAACCATAGGTTAGCTTGAATCAGCCGCTGCAAAGCCTGCTTTTGGCTTGTTCCCTTTTGGCAAATCAGGAAAAGCCTTAAATGGTCTTTATAAGACATGGTTAACTTGGTTTGTCCGGGAAAAGCCGGAATTCTTTCTCCGTTAAAGAGTTTTTCCACATCAAGCCCGCCTTTAACCAGCGCTTGCAAAGCTTCTTTAGCTAAAGTGACCTCATCCACTGCTTCCATATTTATCACAGACGCAAGCAAGTGAAAGCCCGAGCGCAGCAGGAAAAGCTGCAGGGCGGTATAGCGCAGGTTGTCCCAGCTATTGCCGTATCCCCATAAAACATATTCCGCTTCACAGCGGGAAAAATAGCGCTCCATTGCCGGCTTATTGGTGGCATAATCCAACTCCTGCAGTAAGTACTCAGTAAAAAGCAGCTTGTCTTTGCCTTTTGCCAAAACACCCGACAAACTATCCTGAAACCCCGCCAGGAAGATTTTTATTTTTTCCAAGGCGCCGGGCGGGAGTTCCGCCGTCTGGTTCGCCTCATCATCTATCTTGCTACCGAAAAGGGAGGAAAAGCCTTGACCAAAAGCGGCCAGCTCCTCCAATTGCTTTTTCCTCTGTTCGTTCGAGCCGGCCTGATTTCCAATACCTTCCGGCAGCTCTACATTGGCAAAGCCACTGTGGATGGGCCAGGGCAGGAAAAAATGCCAGAGCCTTACGGCGGCGGACCCGCCCCCTTCCTGTTCTGTTCCTGTGGCTTGCCCATTTTCATCCTCGTGCCAATCTGCCCAGTCTTCAAGGCCGGAATGGTCTAAAGCTTCTTCCCCCGTTCCGGAGGATAGCCAGGATTTAAGAAGACTTTGCCAATCTGTTAGACCCAAAAAGTTCAGTATATCCTGGCCAGCTTTAAACCAGCCTTCTATTCTCTGGCTGTCCACAGCCTGAATAGTCAATATTTCCTCCTGGTTTAAGCGGCTTTCTTCGGGAAAGCTTAGGGCATAAATCAGGCATTTTTGGCTATTGATTGCTCCCGGCTCACCCAGATTAGCTGTGAAATAGGTTTTACCTGCTGCCTGCAGGCCGGCTGCATCCCGGGTATCTAAGGCAAACAAGCCCATTTCCCGAACCAGATCAGTTTGATAATGGGACAGTACGGAAGCTGCCGAGGCTTCCAAAGCCGTGGCCGCCTGTTGCCTTGCCATCAGAAAACGGCCAAAATTAAACAGAGCTAGCAGCAAAAGAATCAAGGCAGAGCCTGCAAGTAAAAAATATACGGTAATCGCCGCCGTGTCTTCATCAATGAAGGAACGGTATTTTTTTATCTCTTCTCTCCCGAATGAAACCATGAAGGCAGACTCTCCTTTATGCTATATCCCAAATCAATCAGCAAATCAGCATCCCTGATCCTTCTGGCCGGCGGCCCGCTTTTTAAAAAGGCCGGCCCGCCGGCATTGTTTTCCCCATAGGCCCCTGCTTCATATCTTTTTGCCTCCTCCGCCAAATCATTTTGTAAAATAAAGCCCCAGCGGACAAACAAAGCCAGCAATAAGAAAATCAAGGGCAAAATCAACAGCGCCTCTACAGTCAAACTGCCTGTATGGTCCCCCTTTATTCCCTGCCTTTCCTTCATCATTACCCCTCCTAGTATAATAATGTCATAGCCTCTTCGGCTATGCAGGTTAACAAGTTGCTTGATGGCTTCCTGTAGACGCCAGACAGATTGTAAGGTAAAATTTCACGGATAGGATAAACAATGTA
>JBCFAO010000053.1:0-27763 GCA_038562165.1 Clostridiales bacterium
CCCTTTCTAACCACTCTACTTTGTTATGTCCCAAAATGTCAATACTTAGCTCCCTTTTTTTCTTTCAAAAACAGCTAAAAAGGGCTTGACTATTATTAGCAGGTTTGAAGTATTATGTGGTGCTCTCTGTTAAAATAGGCGTTTTAACCTGCCCAAGACACTAAATACAGGAAAAAGATGGTGCTCGGTGCGGCAAAACTTGAAATTTCGGGTAGTTAGCTGAGGCAAATACACATAATATCTCGTTTTTTGTACACACGGCTAGATGGGAAGCGACTTTTTCAGTGCCCTCCAAACCAAGCCGATTTTGTACAATTTCTTCGGTTGCGAGGGAATATTTACCCTGCATTTCACATACAGCCGCAATTTTTGTACACTTGCATCAGTCAGTTTACCCACAGCCGCAATTTTTGTACAGGCGGGGATGCTCCCCAGCAAAAGCCCCATGGGTTCACCGCTCTTTTCCAAACTAAATGATATGAATATGAACTCCTCAATTCCATGGCTGCCGGAAATCCGGAAAACTACATTATAGAAATAGCAATAGAAGTAACATCATGACGCACTGATTTCCGGTTCTTTTCTGTTATGGGCTTTCAGAAGGACAATTGCCAATATTGCCCCCATCGCACACGTAACAGGCAAGTTGAGCCAAAGCCCATTTAATCCGAGAAAACCGAGTGAAAATAGGATGATGACCGGAAAAACAAACGCTATGGAAAGAGAAATGATCGTGGCATAACCGGCCTTGCCAATCGCCGACAGGTAACTCTGCGTAGCCAGAGAAAACCAACGGGTCAGATACGCAAAGGCAAAAAGAGACAATGCATGCGCTGCCAAGGCAGCCAGTGCCGTATCCTCTGTTTTTATAAAAATACCTACGATGGATTCCTTCAGCAGAAGCATGATGGCGAACATCATGATTGACAGTACGCCGCAAATGCTGAAGCATATGCGTTCGATCGTCCTGATGCGGCTGTAATTTTTTGATCCATAATTGTATCCAACTGCGGGCTGCAAAGAGTCGCAAAGGCCATAAAGGATGGGCAGCACCAAGGCGTCGGCATACATCAGCACGCCGTAAGCTGATACCGCCATGACTCCACCCAGGCGCAGAAGAAATATATTGATGATGATGGATGTAATTTGGCCTGAGATATTATTGAGAAAAGTAGGCGCACCATTTGTAAAAATGCTCACCAGAACCCTGCGATCCAATCGGGGTTTTGTAAAGCGAAGCTGCACTTTACCGCGCAGAAACGGTATAAATGCAAGGATAGCGCAGATGACCATACCAATACATGTTGAAAGGGATGCTCCTGCAACATTCATACGAAAGACCAGCAAAAACACGATTTCCAATGCTGCGCTGATGACGGACAACAGTATATTGAGAAACATACTGTAGCGTACCTTTCCGCAGATACGCAGGTAGTTATCCACTGCAAACATAATAGTTATAAATGGAGAGCAAGCGGCGTAAATGCGTAAATATTGCGCAGACATGGTTACGATTTCCTCGTCCGCTCCCATAAAGCGAACAAGGTGTTCGGCTGAAAGGAAAAGAACGGCACCAAGAACGGCGCCGAGCACAATGATCAACAGGCAGGCGCTTGAAAAAATATTGCTCGCTGCCTCTTCGTCTTTCTCCCCGAGCTTGATTGCAATTGGCACCGAGGAACCGACGCCAATCAGATCCGCTATCGCAAAGTTGATGACAACAAGCGGCATAACAAGGTTCACCGCTGCAAAAGCGGCAGCGCCCAATATTCTCCCAACAATCGCTCCGTCGATGATCTGATACAGAGCCGATACAAGCATACTGATAACGCCCGGTATCGCAACAATAGCGATCAGCTTAGCGGGCGGTGTTTTTTCATACAAAACTTTATAGTCCATGGTGTGTTCACATTATCCTCGTCATAATTTAGTTACCGTTTTGAACATGGAACATCGCTTTAAGCAGATCGGCTATAGGTGAAGCGATATTTTTTATCACGGCATTTATCCACAATGCTGTTTACATACGCCTCCGCCAAGCCGCTTCTTTGAGCAATTCCTGTGATAATTTCCTGATCGTAATAGGCGATCTTATTCATTTCTTTCCTCTCCTTCTGGGTTGTTGTTATATTTGCTTTCTCAATAAAAATACCGGATAAGATACCTGAGCGCACTCAGCATCTTATCCGGCATATCCATTGCGATGGAACACCCTCCGATGATCAGGATTATTCATTTTTTATAATACTGTTCAACCTCTACCCGCAGCAGTTCCTGATATCTTCGATTGATCTCAATCATAATAACCCGTTCCGCATCGCTTAACTTTTGAAAAGCAAGCTGCTCTAATTGAAAAACGATGTCGATATTCTCCTGGGCAAACTGAGCCCCCTTATTGGTGAGCGTAATGTACTTGCTTCGTTTATCGGTTTCAGATGCGGTCAACGCAATATAGCCGCTCTTTTCCAGCCCTTTCAGGGCTGAATTAACAGTCTGTTTATTCATGGCCCATTGATCGCTGATTTCCTTTTGCGTGCATCGTCCGTTTGCTTCGCAGAGGGAATACAGCAGCCAAAAAGCGCCATCGGACAAGCCACTCTTTTTTGCAAGATTATTGTATATTGCATTGGTTTCTTTATAAATGGAGTTTAAATCCCGCGAAAGTTGACGCAAATCCTGCATGAAACACAGCCCCTTAATATAGTATGATTTCATACTATATTTTAATTGAAGTATATCTGTTTTTGGATTCATTGTCAACTCATTACCGGTTTACCGGTTGTTCCTATTGTTTACTTCCAAAGCTGCCGGCAATCCACTCATGGCCCAGAAGTCCCCATAAAGGGGGCAAGTATTGCAGCCAATACCGCAGACTTTGGCCCGGAGCTGCCGCCGGTTGGCGGGCTGCCAGCCAGGAAAAGCTGAAAAGGATCAGACTGTAGGCCAATAGCTTGAAAGACGAATGCCGCAAGCCTTTATTTACGGCTGCTTCAGTCCCGGCTTCTCGCTTAGCCCTTGACTGGGCCGCCGCTCTCCTTCCCGAGCCCTTTCCGGCGCCCTTTCCCGTGCCCCTCCCCGTGCCCCTTGCCATCGCCTGTATTCCGCCCTTTGCCGCAGGAGTACAGGCTCCTTTGTCGGAGGACTTTGCCTTGTCTTGAGTCCGGCGGCCTTTGCCAAAATATACCCGTTCCGAAGTGAAACGCTGACTATAGCCCAGCATGGCGACGAAAGGGCTGAGGGCAAAAATCAGGCTGCGGCCCTGGGCCTGGGCCTGCAAGCTCAGCGCTTTAGCTCCGGAGTCCAGCAGAGGCCACCAGTCCGGCATTTCAGTTAGTCCAGGCGGCATCTGGCCTTGGGGGATAAAGGCGGCAGTAATAGCCACCATCGGCAAAGGCCAGAGACGGAACAAGTCATAATGCTTCCGCCAGGCCCCAGCGCCGGCGGCCCCCGGCGTCAAAACCGGCCGGCCTCCCCGGCTGCCGCTTAAGGCCACCAACGCGCTTTCCACCAGATGGAGAATGGCTACCAGCCCCATGACCTGGGGCACCTCTAAGGCCGGCCAGCCAAAGAGCAGGCTGCTGAAACAAAGGAGACTGCCGGAATAGGCCAGACAGATGAAGCGGGGCCGCACCAGCCCCAGCACTATAGTCAGAACCAGCATATTCGCTGCCGGAAGGGCCTCGGCCCGGATGCCCGCCAGCACCAAAAGCAAACTGCCTAAAAGGCCCGCCGGCAAAGACAACAACAAAACAAAAAAAGAAAGGAGCCCGGCTTGTACCGGCTCCTTGTATATTTTCCAATGAATCATCAGCAGGGCTGCTACCAATATAGCGTAGGGCCAATCCAGCAAGGCCTCCATATAAGCCTGGAAAAATAACTTTCCAAAAGCCGGCCAGACCGCCGCAGCTCCAACCATCCGCCTAACCCCGCCCTTCTTAATTGAAAATCTTAGCCCTTCTAAATATCCTTAACGCCGATTCAGAACTATTTGCTTGAGCTACTACTTTGTTTTTTGAGCACTTTGATCTGGCTTTGGGTTATCTTCCAACTCAATCCCGACGCCTTGCTCAATCCCGGCGCCTTACTTCGTTACCGCCGCCGTATCCTCCCCCAGCAGCCCCTGCTTCAAGGGGGAATTGGCCAGCAGCGTATCCAGCGTTTCCTTGCCCTCAAAAACATCCTTCAATAAGGAGAGGGCCTTTTGCAGCTGGCGGTCCTCTTCCAGAACCGGGTCATTTTCCACAAGATAATCCGGCATAATGCCTTCGCCGTCGATGGAGCGGCCGCTGGGCAAGTAATAACGCCCTTCCGTAACCCGCAGACCGCTGCCGCTAAGCAGGGTATATACGCTTTGGACAGAGCCCTTGCCGTAAGTACGGGTACCTACCAACACACCGCCCTCCCGGTCCTGAATGGCCCCGGCCAAAATCTCCGAAGCGCTGGCGCTGCCGCCGTTGACCAGGATAATGTAGGGAATATCGATTGGGTTGGCGCCTTGAATGGTAAACCGCTGCTCGGCGTCCCGCATAGCTAGTTTCATAACCTCGCCGTCAGGCAGAAGCCGGCCGGCAATTTGCACCGTAGCCCCCACGTCGCCGCCCCCATTGTAGCGCAAATCGACGATGAGGCCTTCCGCTCCTTCTTCCAGCAATTCATCCAGTAATTCGTTGAACATCTCTCCGGAATTGCGGGCAAAATAGTCGATGAGCATGTAAGCAATTTTATGGCCGGGCATATATTCATCTTTCAGGAAACCGGCCTGGACCGTATCCACCGTTATGGTGTTGGTGCGCTTGATGCTATACTCCTTATTCTCCTCGCCCTTTCTGGCAATCAGCAGCCGGACGTAGGTTTCCGGTTCCCCCCGGACCATGGCAATGGCTTCGTCCACCGTCAAGTCTTTTACCGGGGTGTCGTCGATCTGCAAGATAGCGTCATCCACCCGCAGTCCGGCGGCAGCGGCGCCGGAGTCGGCCCGTACCTCCCGGATTACCAGCCGGTCCTCTTCTTCCTTGACGCTATTGACGGTTACGCCGATGGCCCCCGTCAGGCCCTGAGCGGACATGGCTACCTTTTTATTGCGCTCCGGCGTCAGATAGTAGGTATATTTGTCCTCGGTGGCAACCGCCAGGCCGGCTATGGCCCCGTCCAGCATTTTGCCGGTGTCCATAGGCTCCCGGAAATCCTGCTTGACCAGGAAGAGCACCTGGACAAAATCCGTCCACTCCCGGGGGTGCATGATAAACATAGTGCCGAGGGTCAAGGTTACCAGCACGCAAAAGGTTAAGCCCAGGCCGGCCAGGCTTTTTGCCCATTTCCTCAAATTACCCACTTCCATTCCTTAGGATTGGTTCCCCGCAAGCACCCAAGGGCTGCAGATCATCCGCCTTTCAGTTTATGCCGTAAACCTGCAGTTCATTCTCCCTCTTAAGGGCGCCGAAAATACGTAATTACTGGGTATGCCTTAATCGCTTAACCCCCTATTTCGGGCTGACGAAATATTTGCCGTTTTTATCGAGGGGATCCACGGTCTTGCCGTTGATCATAATCTGGTAATGCAAATGGTTGCCGGTAGATACGCCGGTAGTACCCACGCCTCCCACCTTTTCGCCTTTGGCAACGATCTGGCCCATGGTTACGTTAATGGATACCAAATGAGAATATTGGGTAGCCACGCCGCCGCCATGATCGAGAATGACGGTTTTGCCGAAGCCGCCGTAAGTGGTGGCCATGATCACCTTGCCGGTATCGGAGGCCACTGCCGGAGTGCCGGAAGGAGCGGGAATATCAATACCGGTATGCATTTTATTTTTCTTATGAATGGGATGAAACCTCATGCCATAAGGAGAGCTGACTCTGGTATGGCCCGGCACCGGCCAGCCCAAGGTGCCGCTGCCCATATATTCCGACGGGTACTTGGCCTGGATATCGGCGATGAATTTTTCCAGCTTCTTCGACAAGTCGTTCAGCTCGTCTTCGGCGGCCTCATTGAGGGCCATATCCTGGGCCAGCTCCTGGGACATTTGATTCTGCTTGGCCCATTGCTGCTTCAGCTCAGAATTTTTCAAATCCAAAACAGATTTTCTTTCCTCAAGAACTATTTTTGCCGTTTCCAGAGCTTGCTTCTGCTCTTCCAGCTCCGCCTTAGCCTGGCGTAAGGCCGCCAGCAGGCTGGCGTCATTTTCCACCACTTTTTCCATGAGATCGTAGCGGGTCAGGAAATCCGTCAGGCTGGTGGACTCAAAAAGCACATCCAGCAAGCTCAAATCGCCGTCCACATAAATCTGGTTCAGCCGCTGATCCAGATATTCGTTGCGCTCGCCCACCTCCGCCGTCTTTATCTCGATACCCTCAGTCAAAACATCAATTTCTTTTTCTTTTTCAGTAATTTGCCCTTCCAGATCAGTAATATCTTTTTCCAAATCCTCAATTTGGATGGAGATCCGGGTCATTTCCCCCGTCACTGTCTTTTGCTCGGCGGCAATGCGGCGCTGCTCCTTGGCCACTTCATCCGCCTGTTTAGCGATGTCCGCCATTTGCTGCTCCGCCCGGGCGATGGCGTCTTTATCCTCCTGGGTCATTTCCTTAGGCTCTGCCGCCAGGCTCTGGAGAGGCAGCAAAGCCAGGCCCATAAAACACACCAGCAGCAGCGACAAAAACCGGCGGGCCAGGAAATGGCCTATAGGCTGCCCCAAGTGCTGACTCTCATTCTTACCTTTGGTGAGATACTGCATGATATTCTTAAAAACCTCCTTATCACCAATCTGTTTGAGTTCCCTCAGACCCGCAAATACCGGAAAACGCTGAGGAAGCTGCCGATCAGGCCCAGGCCGCTGCCATAGGCCAGGATATTGCCTCCCATGGTAAGGAGAACCTGCCGGTCTGTCAAAAGGGGGATAAAGGTCAAATTTAAGGTCAAGTATTTAGCCAATTGCAAATAGCCGAAATAAAGTATAGCGCAGGCCAGCAAAGAGCCGAAAAGACCGATAAATATACCTTCCACCAGAAAGGGCCAGCGAATGTACCAGTTGGTAGCTCCCACCAGCCGCATGATGGTGATTTCCTCCCGGCGGGAATAAACCGTCAGCCGGATAGACGTGGAAATCAGGAACACAGCAGCCACACTGATGCCGATCAAGCCTACAAAACCGGCCCGTTCCACCCAATCGGCAGTCTGCAGCAGTTTTTCCACAGTGCCTTGGCCGTAGCGAACGGTTTCGATGCCTATGGTATTTTCCAGCTTTTTCGCCAGATCCGGCACCAGTTCGGGACGGCTGGCCTTGACTCTGATCATATCCGGCAAAGGATTGTATTCGCCCACGGTTTCCGCCAGGTTGGCGTCGGGGCCAAAACGGCCTTGCAAAATATGGAGAGCGTCTTCTTTCGTCACATAGCTGACCAGGGATATACCGGGCAGCTGGCTGATTTGATTCATCAGCTCCACCCCCTGATCCCGGGTATAGGTTTTATCGATGTAGGCGTTGATCTCCAGCTCCGATTCCACCTTCGTCACCATATGGTTGACGTTGGAAATAAAGAGCCAGACTACGCCCAGCAAAAATAAACTGATTGCTACCGTGGAAATGGAGGCCACGCTCATGACCTTGTTGCGCCAGACGTTGCGAAAACCGTCCCGGACCACATAGCCTACGCTGCTTACCTTCATTCCGCATAACCCCCGTTCTTCTGATCCCTGACCACAAAGCCGCCCCGCAACTGGATTACCCGCTGCCGCAGCTTATCCACCATGGCCTTGTCATGGGTGGCAATCATCACGGTGGTGCCCCGGCGGTTGATGGCCTGAAAAATCTGCATAATTTCGCTGGAGGTTTCAGGATCCAGGTTGCCGGTAGGTTCGTCGGCGATAATCATCGTGGGGTTATTGACCATGGCCCGGGCAATGCCCAGCCTTTGCTGCTGGCCGCCGGAAAGCTGCTGAGGAAAGGCGTTGCGCTTCTGGTCCAAACCCATCATTTCCAAAACCATGGGTACCCGCTGGCGGATCTGGGTTCTGGTCATTTCTACGGATTCGGCGGCGAAGGCCACGTTTTCATAAACGGTTCTGGTCATCAGCAGCCGGAAATCCTGAAAGACGAAACCGATATTGCGCCGGTAATAGGGAATTTCCCGCTGCTTCATTCTGGCCAGGCTTTTGCCGTCCACCATGACTTGACCGTTGGTGGCAATCTCTTCCCGAATGATCAATTTGGTCAAGGTGGATTTGCCGGCGCCGGAGGGGCCTACCAAAAAGATAAACTCCCCCTTTTCTATGGTCAGGTTGACGTCTTCCAAAGCTGTAACTTTAACTTCACCTGCATATACTTTGCTCACATTAAAAAATTGGATCACCGCTGTAAATCCCTCCTTAGGGTAAGGGCATTGCCTGGTTGATCTTCAGCATTACTGCGCAAGCAGCAACCAAATGGCCAGCCAGACAGTACGCCAGGTATTCTTTCCAGTCTGTTGTGGATTCTGGTTGTGGTTCTGCAATAAAAGCATAGATAAGTTGCCTGTTGCAGGAAGTTCTCTTGAAAGCTGTGGCTAATTGCTCAAAAAACCAGGTTGTGTGCTGATTCCGGCCTCCGGCTGTGCAAAAATCGAGGTTGTGTGCGATTCCCTATGCCCTTTCAGCTACACAACTATAAATTTTTCGGTTACGCCTCAGTTTCTAGACCTGATTCGCTAACTTTTTCGGTTTTTCTAATATTAGCCAGTGCTAACATCCAGCATAACCTCAATTTTTGCACACTTGGGGGTGCCGGCGTTTTAACATTGTTTCCTGGCCATGGCTGCTTTGGCCATAGCCGCCACATTTTCTTTGTCTAAGCCGTAAAGCTGCAGCAACTGGCCGGGCTGGCCGGATTGGCCAAACTGGTCATGGACGCCCAGCCGCAATACGGGCACCGGGCAAGCCTCAGCCAAGACTTCGGCAACAGCGCCGCCTAAGCCCCCCAGCACGGAATGCTCTTCGCAGGCAACTACACAGCCCGTTTCCCGGGCAGCCTGAATCAAGGTGTCCCGGTCCAGAGGCTTGATGCTGGATACATTGAGGACCCGGGCACTGATGCCTTCGTTAGCCAAATCCGCTGCCGCTTCCAAAGCTACTGCCGTCATGATGCCGCAAGCCGCCAGGGTAACATCGCCGCCCTGCCGCAATACTTGAATTTTACCGGGCTCATAAGTCATCCCATCGCTGAAAATAACGGAAGATTTAGCCCGGCCCAGCCGGATATAGACGGGACCCTGGCAATGGGCGGCATAACGGACAATAGCCCGGGTTTCGGCGGCATCTGCCGGCACCAGCACCTGCAAGCCCGGTATGGAGCGCATCAGGGCAATATCCATCAGCATTTGATGAGACATGCCGTCTTCGCCGACGGTGAGTCCGGCGTGAGTGGCGGCAATTTTTACATTGAGGCCGGAGCTGCAAATGGTGGTGAGAATCTGCTCATAAGCCCGGCCGGCGGCAAAGACGGCAAAGGTGCTGAAAAACACGGTTTTGCCGCAGGTGGCCAAGCCCCCGGCCATACAGGCCATGTTGGTCTCGGCAATACCGGCATTAATGAAGCGCTCCGGCGCCACGCTTTTGAAATCGGCTGTCATGGTGGATTTAGAAAGATCCGCATCCAGCACCACCAGCTCAGGCATTTCCCCAGCCAAAGCCGCCAGGGTTTTACCGTAGGCTTCCCGGGTAGCGGGGCCTTGCTCAACCTTGCCCTCTTTGGCGTAGATGAGGCCGGCAAACAGGCTTGCCACGGCAGCGGCAGTACCAGCGGCGGCGTCAACGGCCGCAGCAGCCTCATAAGCCTCCCGGGCCGTATGAACGGTATGGCCGCCATGCTGTTGATTCCAGGCCTCAATCAAGGCCCGGCGGGTCTCCGCACTTTGCAGCTCCGCTTGACCCCCTAATTCCGCCATGGCCTGACGCCATTGGTTTTCGTCGGGAGCCTTGCCGTGCCAGCCGGCCTGTCCCTCCATGAAGGACACGCCTTTGCCTTTGACGGTCTTGCATAAAAGCAGGCTGGGCTTGCCTTTGATGGTTTTTACCTTCTCCAGAGCCCGGCAGATTGCCGCAATATCATGGCCGTCCACCAGCTCCACATGCCAGCCGAAAGCGGCAAACTTGGCGTCGATGGGCTCCGGGTTCATTACCTCGGTAATGTCGCCATCGATTTGCAAGCCGTTCCAATCCACGATACCCGTAAGATTGTCCAGTCCATAATGGCCGGCAGCCATGGCCGCTTCCCAAACCAGCCCTTCATCCAGCTCGCCGTCGCCCCACAGGGTATAGACCCGGTAATCCTTGCCGTCCAGTTTGCCGGCCAAGGCCATGCCTACGGCGGCGCTGCCCCCCTGACCCAGGGAGCCGGTGCTGGTTTCCACCCCCGGGAGGGAACCGTAATGGGGATGGCCCTGCAAAGGACTGCCCAACTGCCGGAAAGTAGGCAGCATAGCCGGATCAAAGTAGCCCCGGCGGGCCAGGGCGCTGTAAAGCAAAGGAGAAGCATGTCCTTTGGACAGGACAAACCGATCCCGGTCAAGCCACTGGGGCCGGCTGGGATCGATGCGCATTTCTTTAAAATAGAGACAGGCCAGGATATCCGCACCCGACAGCGAACCGCCGGGATGACCGGATTTGCCGTGCCATACCATATCAATACTATCTTGCCTGATCTGCCGGGCAATATCGGACAATTCCTCCTGCCCCACCGGGCCGGTCCATTGTATGTTTTTTTCTGCTGCCGCCAAGGCCGATTCCCCCTTTATGCTCTTTGCTATTATAACGCCGTAATCTTTGCTGTAGTTTTACAGGTCTTCGCTTTCCGCCGCCAGATTGACTCCGGCGGCTCTGGCCTTCAGCCAGGCTTCCATAAAGCCGGTGATATCGCCGTCCATGACCGCTTGGACATTGCCCGTCTCAAACTTGGTCCGGTGATCCTTCACCATGCTGTAAGGATGAAAAACGTAAGAGCGAATCTGACTGCCCCAGCCGATATCCTGCTGGTCCCCCCGGAGGCTGGCCAAAGCCTGCTCCTGCTCCTGGCGTTTTAAATCCAGCAGCTTGGCTTTTAAAATCCGCTCAGCCGAAGCCCGGTTGGAAATCTGGGAGCGCTCGCTTTGGCACTGAACCACGATGCCCGTGGGAATATGGGTAATCCGCACCGCCGAGTCCGTCTTATTGACGTGCTGGCCGCCGGCGCCGCCGCTGCGGTAGGTATCCACTTTCAGCTCGTCGGGATTGAGAACGATGTCGTTTTCACTGCCGTCATCCAGCTCCGGCAGCACATCCACTGCCGCAAAGGAAGTATGCCTGCGCCCCGAAGAGTCAAAAGGAGAGATTCGCACCAGCCGGTGAATGCCTTTTTCGGCCTTCAAATAGCCATAGGCTTTATCGCCTTTGATCAGCAAGGTGACGCTTTTGACGCCGGCCTCATCGCCGGGCAGATAATCCAAGGTCTCTACGCTAAAGCCCTGCCGCTCTCCCCAACGCACATACATGCGCAGCAGCATTTCCGTCCAGTCCTGGGACTCGGTGCCGCCGGCTCCGGGATGAAGAGAGATGATGGCATTACCATTATCATAAGCGTCGGAAAACAACACCTGAATCTCCATTTGGTCCAGTTTGGCCGTCAGTTCCTCCAGAAGGCCGGAGCATTCCTCCAAATAATCGGCATCCTCTTCGCTGAGCTCATAAGCGGCCTGGGCGTCCTGCCACAAAGTCTCCAGAGCCTTTATGCCCTCCAGGGTCTTCTTTAAAGGGGCCAGCTTTTGGGCCGTCTTCTGGGCGCTCTCCATATCGTTCCAAAAATCGGGTGCGCTCATTTTTGCTTCCAAGTCTGCCACTACAGCCTCTTTGCCGGCAACGTCAAAGAGACCTCCTAAGATCAGTGATTTGTTTTTTGCTGCTTTCCAGATCCCGTCTGATTTCCGCAGTCATGGTTTTCCCTCCTATTTCTACTCTACAGCTTTACTGTATCCAATTTGTATAAAAAATTAAATATTAATGGCAATCCAACTAGCGACACCGATTTCCGGCAGGGCTGAAAGATGCTAACTGCTCAAAAGAGACTACTTGCTCAAAAAACGAGGTAGTGCATTAAACGAAAGTAGATCTATACATAATTTAGCATAGTCAGTCTATATATCCGCATATCCAATCAAAAGTCTGCATATCTCCCGGCAATATCCATGCACTACTTCGTTTTTTGCTCACTGCCGCTGCAGCAAATGCCTGTGCTCACCGCTGCCGCCGCCTTGGTTGCCGCTGCAGCAAATGCTGCCGCATTAAATCCCTTAAGCGTCTTTGCCGCAGCATTTTTTATATTTTTTGCCGCTGCCGCAGGGGCAAAGGTCATTGCGGCCCACCTTATTGCTGACAATAGGCTGCTTCTTGGCTCCCGCCATCTCGCCGGGGCCCCCTGCTCCTGCCGCCCCGCCGGCGGCAGAATCGCCGATGGCCGAAAAGCTGTTGTGCTGCTCCACCAGGTTGCGCCGCTCCCTGGGCCGCTCCACCAGCTGGGCAAAGTACATGGTGCGGACGATTTCCTCCTGGATGTCGGCAATCATAGCCCCGAACATATCAAAGGCTTCATGCTTGTATTCCACCAGGGGATCCCGCTGGCCGATAGCCCGCAGGCCAATGCCCTGGCGCATCTGATCCATAGCGTCCAGATGCTCCATCCATTTTTCGTCTACAATCCGCAGGGTCACCAGCCGCTCCAGATCCCGCATCATTTCGGAGCCCATCAGCTTCTCCTTGGTTTCATAATCCTCCAAGGCCAGCTTCAGCAGCAGCTCCCGGGCTTCCTGGGGATCCATCTGGCCCTGATCCAACTGATCTTTGCTCAGGCGGCGGGAAGGCAGAAAATGGGTATAAGCATAATCCAGCAGGCCCTGGATATCCCATTCCTCCACATAGCGCTGGCCGCCGGCGAAGCGGTCCACCGTGCGGTTGACCACATCCTCTACCATACCCAGCACCGTAGTGCGCAATTCTTCATTTTCCAAGACCCGGCGGCGCTGCTCGTAGATCACCCGGCGCTGCTCGTTCATTACATTATCGTATTCCAGAACGTTTTTGCGAATGTCAAAGTTCCTGGACTCCACCCGGCGCTGGGCGGTTTCCAGGGCTCTGGAGACCATACTGTTTTCAATAGGAATCTCGTCGTCCATGCCCAGCTTATCCATGATACCTATGAGGTTTTCGCCGCCGAAGAGGCGCATCAGGTCGTCTTCCATGGAAATATAGAACTGGCTGGAACCCATGTCTCCCTGGCGGCCGGCCCGGCCCCGGAGCTGATTGTCAATACGGCGGCTCTCATGGCGCTCCGTACCGATAATATGCAGGCCTCCGGCGGCTACCACAGCCTCATGCTCAATATCCGTTTCTTTTTTGACCCGGGCCATTTGCTCCTGGAAATAGCGGCGGGCCTCTTGATATTCTTGCTCCTCGTCGGCAATCAGGCTGTGGCTGGCAGCTACCTCCACCACCTCCGGCGGGAAGCCTTCTTCCGTCATTTTGGCCCGGACAATAAACTCCGGATTGCCCCCCAGAATAATGTCGGTACCGCGGCCTGCCATATTGGTGGACACCGTCACCGCACCCAAGCGGCCGGCCTGAGCCACGATGGCAGCCTCCAGCTCATGGAACTTGGCGTTCAGCACTTTATGGGGAATGCCTTGCTGGCCCAGCATCTGGCTGAGCAACTCGGATTTTTCGATGGAGATAGTACCCACCAGCACCGGCTGGCCGGTTTTGTGGCGCTCAATAATATCCTCAACCACCGCACAGAATTTGCCGTGTTCGGTACGGTAAATCACATCGGGCATATCCTTGCGGATCATTTCTTTATTGGTGGGAATAGTAACCACATTTAATTTATAAATCTTGTGAAATTCCTCGGCTTCCGTCATGGCGGTACCGGTCATGCCGGCCAGTTTGTTGTACATGCGGAAATAATTCTGGAAGGTGATGGAGGCCAGAGTCTGAGACTCTTTTTCCACCTGAACCCCTTCCTTGGCTTCAATAGCCTGATGGAGACCTTCGTTGTAACGGCGGCCAAACATCAGGCGGCCGGTGAACTCATCGACGATGATAATCTGGCCGTCCTTCACCACATAATCCACGTCCCGTTTCATCAGGGTGCGGGCATGGAGGGCCTGGTTGACGTGGTGGGCCACCTCGGCATTTTCCGGATCGTAAAGGTTGGTAATCCCCAGCAAACGTTCCATCTTAGCCACGCCGTCGTCGGTAAGGACGGAACGCTTGGCTTTTTCGTCTACGGTGAAGTCCTGCTCCGGCTTCAGCCGCTGGATCATCTCCGCCATCTGGCGGTACATGGGCTTGGGGGCGTCCCCCTGTCCGGAAATAATCAAAGGAGTCCTGGCCTCGTCGATAAGGATGGAGTCCACCTCGTCCACAATGGCGTAATTCAAGGGACGCTGTACCATCTGGGCAGCCTGGAAAACCATGTTGTCCCGCAAATAGTCGAAACCAAACTCGTTGTTGGTACCATAAGTAATGTCGGCGGCATAGGCCTGGCGGCGCTCTTCGTTGTCCAGTCCGTGAACAATGACGCCTACCTTCAGGCCCAGGAAATTGTGAATCTGGCCCATCCATTCGGCGTCGCGCTTGGCCAGATAGTCGTTGACGGTAATGACGTGGACGCCCTTGCCCTCCAGGGCATTGAGGTAGGAAGGCAGCGTAGCCACCAGGGTTTTACCTTCACCGGTACGCATCTCGGCGATATTGCCCCGGTGGAGGACCATGCCGCCCAGGAGCTGGACGTCGAAATGGCGCATGCCCAGGACCCGGCGGGAAGCCTCCCGGACTACGGCAAAAGCCTCCGGCAGCAATTGGTCCAGAGTCTCGCCGTTGTTGAGGCGGCGGCGAAATTCCAGGGTTTTGCCGCGGAGGGCCTCGTCTTTAAGGGCTGTCATTTGCGATTCTAAATTGTTGATAGCCGCCACGGTTTTTTCCAGGCGGCGGATTTCTTTGGCGTTGCCGTCAAATATGCTTTTCAAGAAGCCTAGGGCCATTGGTTGCACCTGCTTTCTTTTGAGTGTGATACTGATACGGGATTATAACCGGCTGAAATTTGTTGTATAAGGGATGTTTCCGGTTGATAAGGAATGGCTGAAGATAGCATTCAGCCTATACAAAAAACCGGCTGCGTGACAGTTGACAATATACAGGTTCAGGTCTTCTGACTGGACAGACCTTAACTTTTATATTGTATCACTGAAAGAGCCGGTTATCAAATGGCATTCCGTGGAGTTTTTGTGAACATAAAACACGGTACTGCGTGCAGCAGTGCAGCCGGCTTATATTTAATGCAAAGCAAAGCCTTTTTCCTTCAAAGCAATGCGGATGAACTCAGAAATCATCTTCCACTGGTAGGAAGTCTTGCGGAAACCAAAGCGCAGCGGATAATTGGACTCTTCATCAAAATGATACATCAGCATCTGCTGCAGTTGATCTTTTGTTAAAGAGGCATGGACTAAGCTTTTAGGGCAAAAGCAGATGCCGATACCTCTGGTGCAGAGTGAAAGCAGAGTTTCCAAATTATCGGACTGGGCCTTAACAATGGGTTGAAAGCCCGTTTTCATGATCATATTTCTGCCGATCTGCCCTGCAATACTATGGGGACTGCCAAGAACAAAAGGATGATGAACAAATTCGGATAAATCCTTCAGATAAAGGCCCACCTCTTTCTTTTCCCCTAAAAAATGGGCGGGCATCAGCATGACAATTTCTTCCCGGTAAAAATCACGCAACTCAATACCGGGAGTATATTCCGAAAAGCGGGCAACGGCCAGATCAATATCCTTATTCATCAAGCTGCTGTGTAAAGACCTGTCGCTGCCTTCCGATAGACGCACTTCAATATTGGGATATTCCGATTGAAACGCCTCAATAATCCTGGGCATGATGGCATGGCTCCTCGCATAATCAACGCCAACCAGCAGCTTGCCCCTTTGGTTATTCGTAAGGTCATTAAATTCATTCCACATGGACTGATAGCTTTCCCAAATACCTGTGGCATGCCTTAAGAACACCTCCCCGGCATAGGTAAGCTCCAAAGGGTTGCTGCGGACAAACAATTGACAGGCCAGCTCCTTTTCAAGGGTGGCAATATGAGCGCTCAGGGTTTGCTGGGTTATATGCAGTTCCTCGGCGGCTTTTGTAATATTTCGCTTAGCGGCCACTGCCATAAAGTATTCCATGGTCGTAAAGTTCATCCTCGGCACGCCTCCAACCACAGTATTTATACTGTATTATATACCGAAATAAACAGTGTTACAATTGTTGTTATATATGCTATTTTAAATTCACTTCAGTTTTTATCCTCCGGAGGGATAATATTGAAAACTTGGATAAATACGTTATGCATTCACTAGACCTAAGGAGGAATTGGTATGGAGAAATACGGTCAAATGAAATTCGGAACCCGTTCAATCAAGGCCGGGGAGGCCCCGGACCCTGCTACGAAGGCTTTGAACACGCCGATTTATCTGTCATCAACTTATGCCTTTGATTCTACCCGGGAATTTGAAGCCGGTATTGTTGACGCCATGAGCTGGCAGCCCGGCGCCTGCCTCTACAGCCGAACCACCAACCCTACCACCATGGCCTTGGAAAGAAAAATTACTTCTCTGGAAGAGGCCGAAGACGCCGTAATTACCGCCTGCGGCATGGCGGCAGTTAACCTGTCGCTGCTGAGCAATCTTAATGCCGGCGATCATTGTATTGCTTCAAGCGATATTTTTATCTGTACCAGAACTTCCCTGGATGATATATTGCCTTCCAAGGGTATTGAGGTAACTAAAGTCAACATTATTGACGGAGCCGATATTGAAAAACACCTTCGCCCCAATACCAAAGTAATTTATCTTGAGCAGTTGTCCAATCCCCGCCTGGAATTGGCAGACCTGTCCGAAATCTGCCGGATTGCCCATCAGAACAATGTTAAAGTCATTGTAGATAACACCTTCCTCTCACCCTACCTTTTGCGGCCAATAGAGTTCGGCGCCGATATGGTTCTCCATTCCGGCACTAAGTATATTGTGGGCCATGGCGACGCACTGTGCGGCACAGTTGCCGGTTCCAAAGAGATGATGGATTCGGTCCGTTATTATAATGACAATTTGGGTACTCATATTAGCCCCTTCAACGCCTGGCTGGCTCTCCGGGGTGTGCATACGCTGCATCTGCGCCTTAGGGCCCAGTCGGAGAATGCCCTGGCCATTGCCAAATACCTGGAGGCCAGGCCCGAGGTGGAATACGTTTTGTATCCGGGGCTGGAAAGCCATCCCCAGCACCAGCTTGCCAAAAAGATGCTTCCTAAGGGCTTTGGCGGTATGATCTCCTTCCATTTGAAAGGCGGTTATGAAGCAATGGCAAACTTTGTTGACAGCGTAAGCATTCCTCCCATTGCTACCAGCTTAGGAGATGTGCAAACCTTAATCCATCCCAAACAACATGACGGCAACTTGATCCGCCTCTCTGTGGGCTGTGAGGATATTGAAGATCTGCTGGAGGACTTTGATCAGGCTTTCCAAAAATTATAGGTAATCCACCTCATGACAGAACCAAAGAACAAATAGCCAATTTGCCCTAATCAGTAACTTAAAAGTAAGGAGGCAATATTGTGAGTATTGTAATATTTCTGGAAAAAGCAGTTGGTTTTTTATGGGGCACGCCTTTAATTGTTCTGGTACTTGGTTCGGGGGCTCTCTTTACCATCGGCACCAGCTTTTTTCAATTCAGACATTTCAACTATTTTATGGGGAAAACCCTGGGCTCCCTTTTTAAGAAAGAGGAAAAAGAAGTAGGCTCCGGTCATGTCAGCGCTTTTAATGCAGTGGCCACGGCAATTGGAGGTGCCGTGGGAGTAGGCAATATCGGAGGTGTTGCAACGGCAATTGCCATAGGCGGCCCCGGAGCTTTATTTTGGTTATGGGTTGCCGCCTTTTGGGTATGGCCCTTAAAAGCGCTGAGGTCACTCTGGCGGTATACTACAGGAGTGTTGATGAAAAAGGCGAGCCTTACGGCGGCCCCACTTACTATATACAAAAAGGCATCGGCCGGTTGCTGCCCGGCAAACTAGCGAAGATTGCCACCGTCCTTGCCGTTGTCTTTGGCGTGGGCTTTGCCAGCAACTTTTTCTCCGGCGTCCAGGCCTATACCATTGCCGAAGGGTTTGTATCAGCATTTGACTTGCCCATTATTCCTTTCGGCATCGTTTATAGTATTGCTGTCTGGATCATTGTCTGGGGCGGCGGCAAACGGGTCGTAGAATTTGCCGGAAAAATTGTTCCGCTGATGATCGTGTTCTTTGTGGCAGCGGCTCTCGGCATCATTATTGTTAATATTGCCAATATCCCCAGCGCCCTGGCCCTGGTTTTCAAAAGCGCCTTTTCCGGCACGGCTGCCGTAGGCGGCTTTACCGGCGCAGCCGCTGCCAAAGCAATCCAAAACGGAATTGCCCGTTCTGTTTTCAGTAATGAGGCAGGCCAAGGCTCTTCCACAATGGTTCACTCCCAGGCCCATGTGGAGCACCCTGTGCGCCAGGGGTTATGGGGTATGTTTGAAGTATTTATCGATACAATGGTGGTTTGCACCGTTATGTCCCTGGCCATCATCCTCAGCGGCGTCTGGTCCTCCGGCGTGCAGGGAGCCGCCTTATCCGTTTCGGCTTTCGGTACGTTGTATGGCAGCCTGGGCAGCAAATTCGTGGCCATCGCCATTCTACTCTTTGGTATTACCACACAAACCGGCTGGTTCATGTACTATGACGTACTTCTTCGTCATGCCCTTAATAAAAACATTAAGCTAAAGAATCAAATCATTACGGTCTTCCGGTTAATTTATCCCCTGCCGGGTTTGATTACCATCATCTATACAACGATGAACGGCCTGCCCACGGGAGCCGTCTGGCTGCTCACCGACTTCCTATGCGCCGTACCGACTACCCTGAATATTATCTGTGTTATTTCTTTAAGCGGGATCTACTTTAAACTGGTCAAGGATTACAAGGCCCGCTATATGGGGATTGGCGTAGTTGACCCTGAGTTTAGCATTTTTTATCATGATCTGACCTCTCAAAAAATAAGCGGTTAGATGTAAGGGGTAAGAGAAGAGGGGCTGCAAAACGAGGGGCTATCTCAAATTGGTTTTTCAAAACTAATTGAGACAGCCTCTTTTCTCTACGTTTACCAGACGATGGTTTCCAGCTTTGATAAACGATTACTGCAGGTTGTTCTTTTCGGCCACGGCAACCTTCAAGGTAACCTGCCCGCCGTTACGCTCAACAACTATTTCGATAACATCGCCCACCTGCTGGGATTTGATAATACTCGAAACATCACTTGAGGAAGCAACCTCTCCTCCATCCATATTGATGATGCGGTCACCCACCTGCAAACCGTTCTCTAAAGTGACCTCCGTAACGTATACGCCCAGGCTGTTCACACGATACCGCATAGCCATCATTGGGCTGGTGATGTCGATTACACTGATGCCCAAATAAGGCCTGCCGCTTACGTAGCCATTCTCGGCCAGCTCCCGGATTACCTCTATCACCGTTGCGGAGGGTATGGCAAAGGCCAATCCTTCAATGTCCGTTCCCGAGCCTTTTGCATTCACAACACCTACAAGATTCCCGTTAGAATCAAAGAGGCCTCCGCCTGAATTACCGGAGTTAACTGCCGCCGAGGTTTGAAGCAAAGTCATTGTTTGGCCGTCAATAGTGATCTCCCGCCCCTTGGCGCTGATAATCCCCTCGGTGACGGTTCCGCCCAGCTCCCCAAGAGGATTGCCAATGGCCACAGCCATTTGTCCCACCTTAATCTCATCGGAATCTGCCAAGGTGGCGGCAGTGAGTCCGGAGGCTTCAATTTTGAGAAGTGCCAGGTCTGTATCCTTATCATAGCCGATAATCTGTGCACTGTATTTATTGCCGTTGCTCAGCGTGACATTGATCGTATCCGCCCCCTCAATAACATGGTAGCAAGTCGCCATATAACCGTCGGCGGTGAGGACAACGCCGCTGCCGGCGCCTTCGGTCACAAACTGAGAGGCGTAGGTATCAACCCGTTTGTATTCCGTGCTGATTTCCACCACGCTGTCAGCGGCTTTTTCTACGACATAGGTTACTCCCCCGCTGCCGGTCTGGGAAGTTGTGGAGAGGGTTAGGCCTGCCGCTGCATATATGGCTGCCGTACCCAGAGAGAGCAAAAGAGCCAGTATTATTACAAGGACAATAAATGAAGGCTTATGGGAAACCGCCCTTTCCTGATTCGGGCCCGGGTAATTTGTATTGTTGGTCTCGTAAACCATAGTATCACTCCTCAATTGTTTTTAATTCTCTGTCCTTCTGTTATGATCCTATCATTCTAATGTGACGAAAGGAAGAAGAGAAAGTGAAGACTAAGGGATCTTTTGGAAATGGTGAACCTGCTGGAGAGTGCAGATGACTCCAACGGAGTAGTCGGCGGGGAAATTGAAGAAAGCCTGGCTCTCATCCGTGAAGTGACTGAGAATAATGGCTTAAGCCTGACTGATCAAGCGAATATTTTTCAGATGCTGACAGAAGAAGCGATACATAGACGATATGAAGGCTGGAGCGACTGGAGGCTGGAGCTTCTTGGCAGCCGCTCATGCTTCACATCCTCCAGCAAAAGCAAAGCAGCCAGCTCGTGATAGTAATCGATAAATCGGATAATCAGTTATTCCCTTTTTTTCCTCTTCAGACAATTCGTTTAGCTGTCTTTTAGCCTCATCTTCTTCGCTTAATAAAATTGAAATAGCGCATCTTATTAGTTTATCGTCGCAGTGCTTGCGGCGCAAAGCCACCAAGTCTGCAATTTCATCAGACGTTAAGTTACGCATACGCCGGATTACTTGATATTTGTTGATAATAGTCACTGCTGTGTTACTTTCAATTATCTCAGCTATATCAAGGGCGAATCGTAATAATTCGTCACTTTTTTTAACTTGCGAATCGTATGCGTTGATAACTTCCAGCAACATAGAATTCACACTAATACTTTTTTCTGTCACAGGATCTCTAATTTCAATCTCTTTCCCTCTGCTATCCATAGCTTTTATCGAATTTAATATTGTGGCATAATTCACGTTTGAACACAAAAAATCGTCAGCCTTCATATACAAGAACAAGGACCACGGATCAATAATAACTTTTTCACCGTCTTCCTTCTTAAATTCGTATAGACCATGGGCTTTGTCTGAAAAAGCATTAGAAAGACGATACGCATCGCTATTTTCTTCTTGCTTGGCAAGGATCCGGATAACTAGATTCCCGATCCTTTTGTTATAGTAAAATAAGCGGGGCAGGCCTTTTTCTTCGAATTTGAGAGGTTCCCCGGACGCCGCTCGGATAAGAGCGTCAATGGAGTGATTATCCTCTGTCGATAGATTGCTCATATCCAAATCAGTATGCACTCCAAAATACTCAAGGGCAGCTTTACTTTTCTTAAGGGCGTCATTGATACCTTTCAGATTTAATATATCTTTCGGATTGTCCACATTGATATTAAATATTACGTCTGTACTGTCTGTACCAAGCCGCACGCATTTGTATTCCGATAAGGCAATGATAAAATTGCTGTCGGCAATTCGGCTGTTGAGTGTGCCTTTAAGTGAAAACTTAAAGTTATGTTTTTGGACGGTTTCTCCTGCTGCTGCAAAGGGCAGTTTCAGGACTTGTCCGATATATAGGTAAGCCCTTCCATTCTCATAGCCGCAAGAAATGTTATCGTAGAACTTTTCCCCATTGACATATACGGGCATATCCATTTTCATCACAGCGGCAGCAGAAACTCTATTCTCAATTTTTGCAAATGGAAATTCCACGCCATCTTTTGTTTCAATGTACACATAGAAATCCTGCGTCGTTGCTTCCTTCATCACATCGTAATAGTTTTTGGGCTGGGTCTTTGGAAGGATGTGAAACTTAAGTGAGCCTCCATCTTTAAGAGCCATTGCTGCTTGTTCTTCAGACCAGACGATCTGGGTTGCCTGCCGTTTTTTATCTTGGAGAAAGGATATGAACAGTTGGCGGATAGAGTCATCCTCCTCCGGTAATCTCTGAAGATTAATTTTCCTTTGCTTTTTATTCCCAGCATTTGCAATAGCTCTTTGCAAATCAAAGGGGAGCAGGGTTTTATAAAAAATAGTTTTAGCTCTATTCTCTTCAAATGTAACGACGAAATAAATTATACCTCCGTCTTGCAGGTATTTTTGAAGAGCGATTACTTCCACGCTGTAGCTAAGATTAGTCGTCTTTTTACTAACAACCTTTTTCTTTCCTTTTACCTGAACGGGTACCCGGCCAATTAGTTTTTCTTTGCTGTTGGCGCCTTTGGGGAACACATAAATATGCCCATCCCAGAGCGGCTCTTTATCCCGCTCGTTAATATAGGATTGGAGACCGTCACAAAAGGCGAGGCGCTCTTTGATTGCAGTTGTTGCAATTACTTCAGTGTCCATGTTTTTCGTCCTGCCAATTCATCATGTATTCCGCCATGTCCCTGGCCATTATCCTCTGCAGGGTTTAGTCATCCGTGCTCAAGGAGGTATTACCCCACGAAGAATATACAAATTTACTCTTTTATTCGTATTCCGGATGTTGCGAATAATGATTGTACAGCTCTATAAATCTATGAAGCTCCTCTTCCGGCGCGTAATTTTTTTTATACCTACTGATATAATTCTTTATAAAACTATCGTCTTTCGCAAAAATAAAATTCAGTCCGGTACCAAAGCAAACACTTTTATATTGGATAATCCTTGTGTAAAGGTAAACCTCAGCAAAACTTTCACCACTGCCGCTCAAACCAATATCCGTGATTTTATATTCAGCACCGCTAAATACTTCTTTTAGATAGGCGTAGGCTTCTTTAAAATCTACCCCGACAACCTCAAACAACCCCAGCTTTGAGTCCAGCATACTCTGCAGAAACTCCAATTTATCAACCCTCCGGTAGCGATGGTTTTGAATAAAGTCCTCTGTGATGCAATTCATATGCGGAGCCACTTTATATACTAAGAGGTCATAAAGGCTTTGCACCCCCACACGGGTCTCTAAATCAAACTCGCTTTGCAGCAAATGAAGCTGCTTGAAATCCAGCTTCTTTTTATGGTTGTGAGCGGCAATATAATCGATGGTCTGTTTTTGCCCGAATTTACCGCTTTCATAATATTGAACCATAGAATCCACAATTTCACCATGCAGTTTTCTCGCTTTGTCATACTCTTTGATATGGGATTTCTTATCCAATGAGATTCTGCGCATTTTATTTATCGCATTTATTATCATTAATTCATGTGTCGAAGTATTTTCTTCCAGTTCCTCCAACTCCTCAAGGGCCTGGAGCTGCGCTGCAGTCTCAGCAGCCCTATCTAATCCTTTCAGATAACAGCATTTCTTGTACTTTTTCCCGCTGCCGCAGGGGCAAGGCTGGTTTCTTCCCGGCTTCATTCATCTCAACTCCCTCATTATTCTTTATTGCTCACCGGCGTTATTTTCCACTAATTATTCTATCGGATTTACACCAACGCATTGCTTCAACAATCCGCTGGCACTTCCCGCCGTGTCTTTCAGGCAATGGATATCGCCGAACAGGAAAAAATTATCTTTGTCCCGGGACAACGCAACATTCATCAGGCTTTTGTTGGCGTCAATGAAATAGCATCCGTCCTCCTTGCCGTACACTGTAGAGAGAATAATGATTTTTCTTTCCGCTCCCTGAAAGGTATGGACCGTACCCACACTTATTTTGGAATGCTCTTCCGGCGGCAGCTGCTTTTTCAACTCAGCCTTTATGCATTGAACCTGAGCTTTAAACGGGGTGATAATGCCCACTAAATTCTCCTTGGGCTCTTTCGGATAGGCGCCGGCAATAATCTTGAAATTATTCTTCAACCATTCTGCGATCTGCTCCGCTTCTCTACGATTAGCTCTGCTGCTGCCTTCCCTGGTAGAGGATTCCGTATCAATTTGCCTGAAGCCCATCTGGGGCCAGTGTTTTATGGCTAAACCCGCACTTCCCTTACCTCTGCCTCTCAGGGGCTGAAGATTTCCCTTATAAACCAGTTTGTTGCAGTAGTCAATAATTTCATCATAGCAGCGCCGGTGCTCGCTAAGGAATAGACCCTTTTCACCGAATTTTTCATATCGGCAGCACTTGGCGGCCACCTTCATGACACTGGAGTCGGAGCTGTTTAATCCGGTTTGTTCCAGCAGTTCAAATTCGTCTAACGATTGGATTGCCCCATTGGCTAACGCCAGGGCCTTATCCAAGGCTTTATTAACGCTCCAAACCGTTTCTATCTGATGAATATCCCCTACTACTATGGCTTTCTTAGCCAAGGAAAAAGCTCCTGCTGCGATTTCCGGCGATACCTGCCCCCCTTCATCCACAATGAGCAGATCGATGTGATTAAAAAGGAAAACATTCTTCTGCTCGCTGAAAGCCAGGAACTGCCTGGGCAGCATATAGAAGGTCATAACGAGGCAAGGAGTTATCATGCTGAGACGGTTATAGAATTTTTCCAGCACATTAATAAAATTTTTGCCTTTTTGTTTTTCCGTTAATTCATCCTCTCCCCTTGCCCACCTGCATTCATAATAATGAACGGCCAGCCAAAACTGCACATATCTGTGTTTTTTGTCCAGCAAGCCGTTGACATAGTCAAGATCAAGCCTGTATCTTTCTTCCTTTTCTTCGTGCAACTCAATATTATGCTGCCGCAGCTCCGCCAGCCCTTTATCATAACGGTTTTTTATATTCTCAAGGACCGTCTTTTCTTGTTTAAGCTCAGCAATTACTTGGTTGCACCGGGCATGCCTGATGCTGTATTTTTCTTTGATTTCGTCAATAGTCATATATTCATTCAAGAAGCCCTGCTCCGAATGATCAATAAATAGCCGGAATTCTGTTGCGATTTTTCCGGCAAAGGTTTTGATAAATTTCAGCCATTTAACATAGAAGGGGATCCTTTTATAGCAGCCTTGCCAATCCAGGATTCTTTGGCGTATAAAAGCAATCTCTTCTTGCTTTCCTTCAATTTCCGCAAGCAGGTTTTCCAATCGCTGGCCAAAGGTCTGGCCACGCAAATCATATTGGGTGACTTCCTCAGCAAGCAAAAGCAATTGTTTCTTGCTCTCTTCCAGGAACAAAAGCTCTTGATGAAGCCTGTCCTGACAGGCGGCTATATTCTCGTACCGGCTGGAGAAAAATTTATTGCAACACCTTAACAGCTTTGCTTGGGATTTCTCGATATTCTCCTGGTCCTCAACATCGCCAACAAAAAACTCGCCTTTTTGGTTGGTGTACTGGTAACCTTTGCTTTTCGCTTCTTTTACTTTCGAGGTGGAGGGAAAATAAGTGGCAAAGCTGTTTACTCCTTCAATCCATCTCTCTTCCAGATTGGCAATACCTACTCCCTTGATATTACCGAAAGAAGCAATGATATTGGTCACTGCCTGATTGTTTGTCGAAGAGGCCACAATAAGAGGGGCCTTGTCCTTTTCTATTGCTCTTTTTACATACATATCGGCCACTATCGTTTGCAGCAAGGTGGTTTTTCCCGTGCCCGGCGGCCCGTTTACCGCCAGAACATCACCGTCCTCGATAACGTTGAAATGGTTAACCGCTTCCCTTTGGGAGGGGGACAGGGGATATTCACCATTCATCTGACCGCAGTGGTCTTGCATTTGGATTACATCATTGGCGGCAAGGGGCTTTATCTCCGTTTCCTGGATTGACAAGAAATTATCATAAAGGGCTTTGGGCTGGTTGTCCACCTGTAAATGATTATATAAATTCATGATATGAAAGGTGGAGTAAACCGTATTATCCAGGAAGATATACATATTCTCTTCCAGCTCAAATTCCGGTTCGTTTCCTTCCATGTTGCGAACGGTTTTCTCCATAAAGGAGGATTCGGCTACCGCTTCATAATATTCTCTAAAGAATCTGACGTAGTCAGACCAACTCTTAATTTTTTCTATCCGGTCCACATGACCGCTTATAAAACGGTCAACAGCATCAGCATCGCCTATAGCTAACTTAGGCTCAACCATGGGCAGCAAATACTCCCGGGGAAACCAGGGCAGCTTTTTCTCAGCGGCAGCAAATGATAGGAAGCCCTCCTCATTAAGACTGGCCGGAATATAATAGATCCCTGTCAATTCAGGAATTTCATCCTGTATCTGCTCCGCTGCTGCATAAATAGTCTTGATGGCTTTAGCGCAGATAATCACATTGATATGATTCTTTTGCTTAGCTTCACTTTCTTCCTCAGCAGCGCTTTTATTGGCATCCGTGAAAATTTTATTGCATTCTGCCGGAGAAATTTTCTGAAGTAAGTTCTTCTGGGCTGATGATGTAATAGCTATCTTTGAAATCGATACCTGCGTTAGACTGTGCTGCCACGGCACTTCTGAAATATTGGGTGATTTCTTTTGTTCTTTGTTGCATTTTATTTCCCTTCAAGATTGAATATTGCGGCTTACCTTGGACCGTAAAGCCGGGTTGTGGGAGTTAGAGAGCTATGCCGGCATTAGAATTTATTTTATAAGCTTGGCAGAACAGTCTGCAGATAAGTATGCCAATACTCTTCATCTGTCTCTATCCAATCCAGCCAACAATAGAGCAGCAATGTCTCAAAGTGCTGCTTACGATTTCGCGTGAAGCTCTTTTTAGGCATATTTCTATAGAGGGAATCTAAGTTAAACAAATTATTTTTTTGTTTATAATCATAATCCCAGATAAGGCTTGAATATCTGGTATTCTTCTCATTGATATATTTATCATAGTATTGACTTTTTTTCTTGTGGGTAACTGGCCATATATCAGGATTATCTGAATAATATTCAATCCATTCACTGCAGAATTTATATAAGTTAACGCCATATTTTTGATATGTGTCAGTAATCCATTCGTCAATACTTTCACAAACATGAAATTCAGAATATGGTGAGAATAGGCTTCGAATACGATGATAGTCTTTAATGAATAGAAATACTTGCTCAGATTGGTTATCTAGGAATCGGAACTTTTTAATAGCCTTAGGATATATATCGTAAGATAATGCACGAAATTCGGCTTCTGAGTCATAGAGAAGAAAATACGTGTCTGTAATATAGTTGCCAAGATTTCGATGCATATGTTTTCCGTAAGATGAGTACATCAAAATCAGCCATTTTTGAATATCTGGATCGTAATCCTTTATGATCTTTAGGTATTTATCAATTTTCTCTTCGTGCAATACGGTTTGCTTATCCGCTGCTGTTGACTCTAAGTAATTATTGAAATACTCAAATATATAGTTAACGCAAATACAAGTATTTTCCGATCTCTTGTCAACATCCAATTCATTTATTCCATCTTCTTTTTTACGTTTATAGATATATTCTTCCAGCTTAAGCATAGGCACCCTCCCTTAGAAAATAGTGAGAGTAAATATGATTTTATTATACTGTTTAATAAATGGCTATTCAAGCATCGTAGCGGCGTAGATTTGGGTTAAAATGCAATAGCTTATAGATGAAATCTGCTTTGCATTAGTCGAATAAAGGAAAATAAATATTTTACTGTAGGTAAATGCAGATGAAGAATATAGTGTCCCCCTTGTCAAGACACAAATTTAAAAAACGTAGTGTGACATTGGATACAGCTTTTTGTCCATAATTACTTACAGACCCATCATGCAACCTTGGCTTTTGAGAATGAT
>JBCFAO010000054.1:0-27589 GCA_038562165.1 Clostridiales bacterium
GCCGCCTGATTTACAACGACAGCGTGACCAAATTAAACCGTGAAATCCGAATGTTCCCGGTCTCTGCCATTGCCGGGATGCTGGGCTTTGGGCAAAGAGAATATCTTGTGGAGCAGGCTGATAAGACGGATATGCCAAGCATGAAATGAGGTGCCCGATGCGCAAAAAAGTAAGCGGACTGATTCTATGCTTTGCCTTATTGTTTTCCCTTCCTCTACCGGCTTTTGCGGCAAATCAGGTCAATACCATGGATATTCAGGCTGTCATTTACGAGGACGGTTCCATGTACGTTACACAGGTATGGGAGGGAGATTTTAACGAGGGCACAGAAAGCTATATTCCCATGAACGCACCCGATTATCTGACTATCAGCCAGCTTACGGTCTCCGACCAAAACGGTGCTTATGAAACCGTACCGGAGTGGAATATTGATTGGAGCTTTGAAGAAAAGGCGAGAAGATGCGGCATCCATGATACCGACAGAGGATATGAAATCTGCTTCGGCATCAGTAATTACGGACAAAACCGTTATGCCATTGAATATAAGCTGGATAACGTGATAGGTGCTTATAGCGACAGGGACGGGGTCAATTTCCGATTTGTAAATGATGGAATGAACACCATCCCCACCGATGTGAAGGTGGAAATCCGGCTGGCGGACGGCACACCCATCACCGAGAAAAATGCCGACATATGGGGTTTTGGCTATGACGGACAGGTGGAATTTTCGGACGGTGCCATTCTTGCCTACACGGAAGGTTCGATCTACCCCGAAAACCATGTAACGGTACTGTTTTCTTTGGAGAAAGGAATCCTGTCCCCCTCACGGCAAGAACCGGGCAGCTTTGAAAAGGTAAAAGAAAGCGCCTTTGAGGGCAGCGATTATGATTATCCCAATGCGGAACAGGAAGAAGCAACTGTCTTTGAAATGCTCCTTGGAATGGTTATTTTAATAGGAACTCCCATTGCACTTATTGCTTTTTTTCTCCGTCGCAGTAAAAAGGTCAGTCAGAAAAAACTGAACCAATTCGCAGAGCGGTTCGGGTATTTCAGGGAACTTCCCAACGGCGGCAATCTGAGCGCCACCTATGCGCTGGGGCGGTTGTTTGATGTGTGTGAGGACGGCGCGATTCTCTCCACAGGAATGCTGAGGTTAATCCAGCTTGGCTGCCTGTCCCCGGCGGAAACGCATGAAGTCGGGTTTATGGGCAAAACCAAAGAAACCGTAAGCCTGCGGCTCATGGGCAGCAGCCATGATAGCATGAATGAATATGACGAATATCTTTACACGGTGCTCGAAAGCGCAGCCGGTTCGGATGACATCTTGCAGGAAAAGGAGCTGGAACGCTTTGCAAGCCAAAACGACAAGCTGCTGCGTACCTACATACAAAAATGCGACAGCGCGGGCAGAGCCTATCTGAACCAAAAGCACTGCCTGAAACGGTGGAATATGCCGGTAAGGCTCACCGACCTGACGCCAGCCGGTGAACAGGAGCTGGGCGAGCTGATGGGGCTGAAACGGTATCTGACGGATTTTTCACTGGTTGCCGAGCGCGGCATCAAGGAAATGCCGATTTGGCGGGAGCTGCTGACCTATGCCATGCTGTTCGGCATCGCCGATCAGGTGGCGCAGCAGATGAAAGCACTATACCCGCAAATTTCTGCCGAGCTGACCGATTATAGCGGGAGCATGGCGGCCGCCTATTCCTACCACTACCTGCTTTACAGCAATATGAAGAAAGCTGAGGAACAGCGTGAGCAGGAAAAGCGCAGCGGCGGAGGCGGCGGATTTGCTTCCCTTGGCGGAGGCGGCGGCTCTATCGGCGGCGGTTCGGGCGGAGGAACAAGATAATGAGAACAAATGGAGGAAATGATGATGGGTCTATTTTCTAAAAAACCCCCTTGCCCCATCTGCGGCGGCAAGATTCCACTGCTTCTGCCATCGAAAATTGAGGGCGAATATATTTGTAACGACTGTTATAACAAGATTGATATGGATGCCGACAAGGAAAGCAATCTGACAATGCAGGGCTTTCGGGAGTATCTGACATTCTACAATCAAAACCAAATACTGAAAGACCAGTTCATGGTTTCTGAGCGGATTGACTTCGGCCTTTGGGATACCAAAATCATCTTTGATTACCAGAACAAGCTGTTCTGTATGAGCAAAAACCCGGATAAAACCGTGTTTGAAGGCAGCCAGTTGAAATCCTTTACCATCCGGGAGGACAGCACCCCTCTGTTTGAGGGTTCAGCGGCAGGTATCCGCCGTTATGCCAGCACCGTAACCAAGCGGGCAATGGCGATGGCGCCGCAAATCGCACAGGTGGCAGCGAGCAAGCGGACGGCACGAACCCTTGACAGGCTGGACGACGGCAAGGCAAACAACTCCGTACCAATGCAGTATTTTGACGTTCCTGAACCCTTTCAGGCGTTTAACGTGGAGCTGCATTTCGGCCACCCCTACTGGACAGTGCTCAAATGTGATATGGACGGCCCCAGATTTGATAACAACCTCCCGGATGTGAACAACTACCTTCGCTCCTATCAGCAAAGCATAGAAGAACTTGAAAAGCTGGTGGCTGCACTCAGGACAGTGGCCTTTCCCGACGCAGCCGAGCAATCTATTGGCCCCGGTATGATGGGAATGGGGGCGTTACACACCAACATGGCTCCGCCTGCCGACGCCATCGAAGAAATCAAGAAATACAAGGCGCTCATGGAGGACGGCGTGATTTCCCAGCAGGAGTTTAAGGCAAAGAAAAAGCAACTCCTTGGGATTTGAAGAAAATCAACCTGTCTATGCGGAAGGGGGGCATGACATGACCTACGCCTGCGAGGACTGCGGCTTTTTATTCTGCCGGGTGGGAGCGGTAAAGGAATGCCCTTCCTGCGAGAAAGCCCATATTCGCCCTGCCACTGAGGAAGAAGCCGATAGGCTACAGAAACTTTTGGAACAAGGAAACGCAAGTTTACAAATCAAGGAGGAACAGACCTTATGAACAAACGACTATTAAGTATGTTTCTTGCGCTGTGCATGATTGTGACCATGCTGCCGGTATCGGCAATGGCGGAAGAAATCCATACAACCATTGGCGGGAGCGGAGAAATTATCAGTTTTGCGCCGCTTGCAGAAACAGAAAAAGCGGTATCACTCGGAACATCCATTGAAGATTTGGAATTGCCCGAAACATTGACCGCCACGGTACGGACAGCCGTATCTATCGGGGAGGATGCCGTGCAGGATTCCGGCAGCCCGAAAACGGCAACCCCCACAACGGCAACAGAACCCGAATGGGAAGAAACCACAGGGGATATTCCGGTGACATGGGATTCGCCTGACTACGACCCAAACACCGAGGACGTTTATGTCTTTACGCCGGTCATAGAGGGTTACACAGTCAGCGCCAAATTGCCGGAGCTTACCGTAACGGTGGGTGCGGCGATAATGGGACGCGGAATGGTCGCTCCCCTGTCAGTCACAACCTATAATATATGGGTGGGCGGTGTGCAGGTGACCAGTGAGAACAAAGGGGATGTGTTTGGTATAGCAGATGGTGATGATGCAACCGTCACCTATGATCCTGCAAACAACACCCTTACTCTTGACAATGCGACCATCAACGCAGCGCATGATGGGACATGGATTGACAGTAGTACTACCGCCTATTACGGCATTTACGCCGATACTGCTCTGAAGATTGAGATGGTGGGAAGCAACACTGTCATAGGCAAAAACCAGACCGGCATCGCCAGCATTGGCATCTATACTGGTGGCACACTGAACCTTTCCGGCAGCGGCAGTCTGTATGTCAGCGGCGGCACAGGAAATTTTAGCATCGGCATATACAGTGCAGGAAATATCGCAATTGAAGGCGGAAGGGTTACGGCTGCCAGCGTAGCAGCAACCCAGACCTCCATCGCCATAGCCTCCAATGGCGATATAATGATTTCCAATGAAGGAGTAGAATCGTCAGCGAACACCTCTGCACCTAATTCTTATGGAATGATAGCAACCAACAGTTTCACGATTAACGATGGCGAGGTAACTGCAAGCGGAAAAACGGGATTACACACAAATGCAGCAGAAGGCCCCGTCACAATCTCCGGTGGCAAGCTAACTGCAAATGGCTCTCAGGTGGGCATAGCCGGTGCGGTAACCGTCACAGGCGGCACGATGACAGTCAAAAGTGATACGAAGGCGCTGAACGGCAGCTTAACGACTTCGGGTTATGAGGGATGCACCGTTACTGCGGGAGCCAATAAAAACGGAGATGGTGCGGCTACGTATAATGCGGCGAATCTCGCAACCTATAAATATATTAAGGTTGAGCCTGCCACCGTTACAAACTATGACGTGTGGGTGGGCGGTGTGCAGGTGACCAGCACAAACAAGGGCGGCATCACTGGTACAGGCATTACAGGAACCATTACCTATGACTCGGACAGCAGCACCCTCACCCTGAACGGTGCGGAGATTGGCGCAGAAAGTCAGTATCAATGGAGCTCCACAACCGTTGTTGACGCTAAAGCCCATGCCGCCGTCTATGCGAAAGAGAAGCTAAACGTTGTCTTGACTGGCAATAACAGCCTGACAGGCGGTTCTCAAGATGGTGATAGGGACGAGAGCTATGGCCTGTATTGCGGCGGAGCTTTAACCATCACAGGCAGCGGAACCCTTGAAGCGCTTGGTGCGACAATGGACAAATCCAGTTGCGACAGCTTCGGTTTGTATGTTAACGGTGCCCTAAGCATCGGTGATGGCACAACGATGACCGCACGCGGGGGAGATGTGACAGGCGGAAACGGCGTTAGTTTTGGCGTATTTGGCAAGGGCACCGGCGGTCTCACTGTCAAAAACGCAACGCTGACGGTTGCCAGTGGCATTGGATATAACAGCTATGGTGTGCGGATTATGCAAGGGGATATCAACATCACCAACAGTAATGTTACCGCTACCTCCAGAAATGCAAACATGTATAACAGAGCTTTGGAGGCGAATAATGGAGATATCTTAATTTCCGGCGGAACGGTATCAGCCAGCGCAGAAAAGGGGAACAGCTCGGCTTACTGCATAGCGATTAGCATTCCTAATGGCAAGAATATTGCAATCTCATCGGGCGCTGCGGTGACGGCACAGGCTGGTAATACAGTTTCTGGCGGCCGCGCCATGAGCCACGCCCCCAATCTGGATGGTTACGGCAGCGCGTATTACGGTAAGGCCAGCGCCAATTATGACGGCAGCTCGCCGGTTACCTATGCCCCGGCAAACATCGAAAGCTACAAATATCTGATGTTTATGGCCAACGCTTCTGGCGCGGCTATCACGACCCCCGCAACTGACGCCACTAAGTCGCACAACCAAATAACCGTCAATGCGGCTGTGGCAAGCTCGAACCCCGGCGGACAGACTATTGAATATGCAATCAGCACAAGCAATTCGACCGCACCGGGCAGCGGTTGGCAAGCGGCTACATCATTTAGTGGCCTTTTGCCAAGCACAACCTATTACGTCTGGGCGCGGACTGCGACAAAGGCGGGCTATGAAGCGGGAGCCGCTGTGGCAAGTGCGGCGATTACGACCACGGTTGCGTCTGTCAATGCAAGCATCTCCCCGACCTCGGTGACCTTTGACTTGAATCCAAAGGTGAACGGGCGTGATGGGTTTGACATAACACTTACGAGTGAAACCTACACTCTGACAGCGGTGAAGAACGGAGAAACGCCCCTTAGCAAAATCCAGGACTATTCGGTCGACGAAAACCTTTACCACTTCAAGTATCAATACTTGAAAAACTTGCCCATAGGCCTGACAACAATCACCTTTGATATGAGCGGTGGTACAAGCCCCACGCTTGCGCTGACAATCGAGGACACACGAACAGAGTTGACCTCTGTAGCCATTGACAACACCGCACCCACATTCGGAGACACGCTGTCCGCAACAATCAATCCAAGCGGCGCAGCCGTTTCCTACGTGTGGAGAGCGGACAGCTTGATAGTCGGTACTGGTGCGACCTATGAGGTCAAAGCTGCCGATATTGGCAAAATAATCACTCTTATCGTAACCGGAAATGAAAATAACGGTTATAAAGGCACGGTCACCAGCTCTGCTACTTCTGCCGTCGCCGCAAAGGATTACAGCGTTACGGTGGATTCCGCCAAGAGCGTGATACGGGGCTCGGGATTATCCGCCCTTCCCACAGCAAACGCAGGAGCGGTAAACGGCACGCTGACATGGTATTCAGACAGCGGACGCACAAAGGCGGTCACGGACAGCGGCTTGCGCTCGTTAGTTACCGGCAGCGTCGTCACAGTGTATTGGAGCTTTACCGCAACCACAGTAGGCTATGTTACAACACCCAAGACAGGGGAGTGCGTGGTGACAATCGTCAGCGGTGCGGAGCAAACACTCTCTTTCGCGGAAAGTACAGTCACAAAAACAGTGGGAGATCCTATATTCACAAACGTACTCACCCACAGCGTTGGCACTGGTGCAGTAAGCTATTCAAGCAGCAATACGAGCGTTGCCGCCGTGAATCCCACAACCGGCGCAGTGGTAATTGTCGGTGCGGGAACCACAACTATTACGGCAAATGCAGCCATGGTTCTGGGTGAGTATGCTCCGGGGATCGCTTCATTCACCCTGACTGTAAATAATGTACCTATACAAACCGTATCTGTCGGCTCACAAAGCGGCACAGTGGTTGCAGGAACGGCGGGAAGCTTAACCTATACCGTGACGACGGCGAATATCCCCAACGGAACATACGCCGTGAGCGTTGCAAATCTGCCGGCTGGCGTAACCGTCGGAAACAGCGGCAACGTGACAATTTCAGGCAACAGCGGTACGCTGACCCTGACTGTTGCGGACACGGTAGCGGCGGGAACGACCGACACACTTGCGCTGACGCTCGACGGCACAACATCTGCGGCATTTGGTATAGTAATCGGCGCACCCATGCCCAGCCTTTCCGCCACCGATATCACCCTTGACGCCGTTACCGTAGGTTATATGTCGTCCAACTACAAATCTGTCGTCATCACCAACAGCGGTGATGCGCAGGCGACTATTAACAATGTGACAACTGACCGCCCATCCGTGTTTTCGATACATTCTGGCCAATCCTTTGTTGCTGCCAACAGCAGCATCAACTCATGGCAAATAAGGGCTGCAACGGGTCTTGCGGTGGGCATACATACCGCCACCCTCACCGTCACTTATGACGGCGGACGCACCGCAACGGCAACAGTTTCCATCACCGTAAACGCAGTAGGCAACTACACTGTCACTTTCAACCCGAATGGAGGCATGGTCAGTGAAACTTCACGCTCGGTTACATCCGGCACAGCGGTAGGAACGCTCCCGACACCGACACGTTCTGGCAGTTACAGCTTTGACGGCTGGTATACGGCGGCAAGCGGCGGAACTCAAATATCTGCAAGCACAACCGTCAGTGCAAATGTGATCTACTATGCCCATTGGACTTACAGCGGCGGCGGTGGCTCTGGAAGTGGCGGCGGAAGCTCCTCAAACGACAACAGCAGCCCTGTAATCGTCACCCCACCCGCACCGGATAAGCCGAATTCACCCACGCAGGGGGAAATCAAGGTTTCCGGCACTGTGGACAGTAAGGGCAATGTCATAGTGAACATCACTGGCAAAACTGTGACTGACGCCTTTGACAAGGCATTGGCTGAGGCCAAGAAAAATGGCACGGAGCAAAACGGCATCACGGTGGTGCTCCATGTGGATACCGGAAGCAAAACCGGGTCCAATGTTACGGTCAACCTGCCTAAGGCCGTGCAGGACACTATCATTGAGAAGAAAATTGTCAACACCATTGTGGTGGTAGATAACCCCGACATCAGAATTGGTATGGATTTGACAACGGTGCAGGAAATCAACAAGCAGGCAAAATCGGATGTCAACATCACAGCCACCCGTGGGGACAGCGGTAAACTGACCGGTGATGCGAAAAAAGCCATCGGTAGCCGCCCGGTATTTGACCTCAAGGTAAACTACGGCAACGGTAAGACGGTCAGCAGCTTCGGCGCAGGCAGCGTATCGGTAACTATTCCCTATACCCTCGGTGCAAATGAAAAGGCCGGGAATGTGCAGGCTGTGTATGTGGACAGCAAGGGCAAGGTGCATTGGCTGATAAACTCGGTCTATGACAGTGTGAAAAAGGTACTGCGTTTCAGCACCAATCATTTTTCCACCTACGGCATCGGCTATATGCAGACCAATACGGCATTTAAGGACATTGCAGGCCATTGGGCAAAGGAAGATATTGAGTTTGTGGTAAGCCGTGGATTGTTTAGCGGCACTTCTGAAACCAAGTTCAGTCCGAATGCCGCTATGACGAGAGGAATGTTCGTCACCGTCCTCGGACGGTTGGCAAGCGCCGATGTAAGCGGCTACGCAAAGAGCAGCTTCAGCGATGTGAAAAGCGACGCCTACTATATGGGCTACATTGAGTGGGCAAGCAAAAATAACATTGTAAACGGGATTGGCAATGGAAAGTTTGCCCCGGATCAGTCCATCACCCGTGAGCAGATGGCGGTCATTATGAGCAACTATGCCAAGACCACCGGTTATACTCTACCGAAAGTTCATGTCGAAAACATCTTCGCTGACAATGGCAAGATCAGTGCCTACGCCAAAGAAGCCGTGAAGCAGATGCAGATGGCAGGGGTTATCAGCGGCAAAAACGGCAATCTCTTTGACCCGCAGGGTACAGCCACAAGAGCCGAGGTGTCTGCTGTACTGCGCCGCTTTGTGGAGCTGGCAATTTCCAGCGACACGGCGCAGGGCTGGACCATGAACGATTCCGGCAAATGGATGTACTTCAAGGATGGCAAGCCCCTCACCGGCAAGCAGGACATTGATGGTGGGGCCTATACCTTTGACCAGTACGGCGTGACGGCGGATGTGCCCAAAAATCTCCGCTATACAACCTACATCGTACAAAAGGGCGACAGCTTCTGGCTCATTGCACACAAGCTGGGATGCACAATGTCCGAGTTGGAACGGCTGAATAACAAGAGCCGGTTTTCTATCATTTACCCCGGCGATGTACTTCGAGTGCCGGAAAAGTAACAGAAACAACAAATCAATAGAGCTATGGGCAAACCCGGTTAAAACCGGGGACGCAAAGCCGAGGGTCTAAGGTGTCTTAGGGCGCTATGATAGTCTGGCTGCCAAAAACTGCGCAGGGCGTGCCCTCTCCAAACTGGGGGTACGCCTTTGTCATTTCTTACGGTTTTTAACGGAATATATGGCATCCAGATACTTTGATTTTGCTATGCGCTATGGCGAAAGGGGTGCTTCTATGAAAACTTCTTGTTTTGATATGAGGTGGAAATAAAGACGGCGGACTTTATATTTACCATTTTCTTTACATACAATTTCATATTCAGATTGTAAAAAAGTCAGTATTTTGCCATTGGCAATCTACTGACTTTTTTTATTCGATAAGAAAATGTAAACCCCGACCGGCATTTACATACTTTTACAATTTATCTCTCAATCAGGCAAACACGATTTTACATTGCCGTTCCCCGCCTCCGGGCTTTGGATTTTACAAAAATTCAAAGTTCGGAGGAAAGGAACATGAAAAATTACAAAGACAGCGATTATGCCCTCAACAAGTATAGTGAGGGTATTGTATATAAATTTGCCGACTGTGTCCGTTTGGAGATCACTTTAGAGGACTACCTGGCGGAGAACCCCGGCAAGACGACGGAGGATTTTCAGGAACTGAAAGACCTGTCGGATGAAATCTATCACCGGCAGGTCGTACACGAACATCGGACAAGCCGTCTGGATGTGCCTATAAACGGGCTTGAGGAAACCGAACCGCTTTCCGTACCGCCCCCTGATACCGTGCTGATACATAATGCCGAGAAAACAAGGCGCTGAAAGCCGCCCGGCAGCTTCTGGACAGCGGGCAGCTGACCGAAACACAAAGGCGCAGATTTCTTCTGCATTTCATTCAAGGACTGTCAACACGGCAGATCGCGGTAAAGGAATTGGTCAGCCATGTGGCTGTACATAAATCCATTGCCCTTGCCAAAGAAAAACTTAAAAATTTTTTTAAACAGGGTTAACACCCCCCTCCTTTTTTGACATTAGGTGAAAGGTTCTTTTCGCCTTTCGCCTGTTCCTTGACAAACACCGGTGCGCTTCACCGGTCATACCGGGATGTCAGGTACATTACCTTCCGTGCCGTGCGCCAGGATCGCCGGTCATTTCCCGTTCTGCGAGGCAGTTTTGCAGAGACGGGGTATGTCCGTGCGGGAGCGCCCGCCCTTTTAGCGCCTCGAAAGGCCGGCAGACAAAAGGCACAGGAGCCATAATGATACTTCCCATTTAGGGCCAGCGAAAAGGCAAGTAGCTGGGAAAGCATCGCTCCGGCTGGGATAGGCCGGAGGGAGCTTTCATGCGCAGAGTTTTACTCTGCGGCTTGACATTACCCCCTGTATCCGGGAAGCGAGGCCAAATAGGATACGAAATTATGAGGAACACGAATCATCTGCCTGACGGCGGAGCTATTGCGGCAAAGCGGCCATCTTGCTTTGCCGCACCACTCTGCCGTCAGCAAAAAGGAGGGAAACCCATGCAGTACAAGGCCATTCATGAGGTCAGCCGCGAAATCCCTCCGGGGATTTTGCAAAAATACGGAGAAGCGGCTCTTTTTACCGCCTATGGCTGCGTTTTGCTGGAATGCGAAACCGCCAAGGGCTATGGCTATAAAGCACTCAATCTACAAACAGGGCGTATGGCGGCCATTCACCGCCGTACCAGCCCCCTGACCCTTTCCGGCGTGGCGACCATGGCGGAACGCATCCGCCTGTCGCCCGTGGCGGGCAAGGGCCGGTATGAAATCGACATGCCGCCCGGAGAAAACCTGCTCCGGGACAGCCTTGCGGGAATTCAGAACCACATTTTTGAAACCATTCTGCCGGAACACGGCTATGGCATCCGGGAAAAGCAGGTGGAGCTTGCCGCCCACATTCTGGATGCTATCGGGCACCGGGATATTTCCCTGTCCGAGGCGGAGGTGGGCACCGGCAAGACCCATGCCTATCTGATCGCCGCCGCCCTTGCCAAGCGGGGGCGCGTCAACGACTTCTGGCTCCGGGGCTATTATCCCGACCAGAGCTACGCCGCCAGCGCCTATATGCCCGTAGTGATTTCTACCGCCAGCATTGCGCTCCAGAACGCCATTGTCAGGGACTATATTCCTGAGATATCCCGTATTCTGATGGCTCACGGCATTATTCGGACGCCTTTATCCTGTGTCCTCAGAAAAGGCCGGGAGCATTATGTCTGCGAACGGAACCTGCGGACCTTTTACCGGGATACGGACGAGCGGACGCAAAAGCGTCTGGCTCCATTGCTACAGGGCATAGCTTCCATTGATCTGGCCAACACGGAAGGGCTGACACCCTATATCAAACGGCGGATCTGCGTATCAGGACGCTGTGACGACCACTGCCCTTATTACGACGGCTGCAAGTACATGGCCCATATATGCTATGTCCAGTCCGGCGAACATGATTTTCAGGTCTGCAACCACAACTATTTTCTGGCCGATGTCCTGCGCCGTTCCAAAGGGCAGCGTCCTCTCATTCCTCATTATCAGGCGGTCATCCTTGATGAGGCTCACAAGTTTTTGGAAGCGGCCAGACAGATGTACGGCGTGGAGCTTAGCAGCCTTGCCATTCCCCGAATGGTGGAGGATATCAGCTGCTTTACTTACCGGAAAGGCGTTAGCGGCCAGACGGTGCGGGAGCTGGCGGTGAAGCTGGGCGGACAGAACCGGCGTTTGTTCCGGCTCCTGACAGAGCGTATCCCCACTGGCAGCGGGGACGAAGAAGCGGAACGGGTTCCGACGCTTTTGGATGAAACAGCGGCCAGGCACCTGCGCAATATCCGGCGCATCGGCAGTGAGCTTTCCACTTTGCTGTCGGAACAGCTGCTCCTTGCAAGATATCACGGAAGCTGCGCCCAAGCACGCTTCGCCCTTTCCCGCATCCGGGAGCAGGCGGGCATCCTGGAGAATTATGAAAGCCTCGTCTACTGGCTGGAGCAGCCAAACGGGGAGTTATCCCCGGAGGAAAGAAATTCTCTGGAAACTCTTCTGTGCGCCATTCCAAAGCAGCTGAGCGATCTGCTCTACAAAGACCTTTGGAGCGGAAGCATTCCGGTGATCCTGACCTCGGGCACGCTGTCGGCTGCCGGGAGCTTTACCCATATCGAACGCAAGATGGGGCTTGACCGGGTGCGGAATCTGACAAAGACCAGCAAGCCCTCTCCCTTTTGCTACCGGGAGAATGTGCTTTTGTATCTCAGCGAGTCCGTTCCCTTTCCCGACCTTCGGGATAAAGAATACCTTGCCGCCGTAGCCGAGGAAGCGGGACAGCTGATTGAAGCGGCTCACGGTCACGCGGCGCTGCTGTTTACTTCCTACCGGGCTATGGATCAGGTTTTTGCCCTGCTGGAAGCCCAGGAGCTTGCCTATCCGCTGTTCCGTCTGGACAGGGGCGGCGTTGCCGCCATTGAGCGGTTCCGCAAAAGCGGCAACGGTGTTCTGTTTGCCAGCGGCGCGCTTTGGGAGGGGATCGACCTCCCCGGCGACATGCTTTCCCTGCTGATTATCGTCAAGCTGCCCTTCGCGGTGCCCGATCCGGTCAGCGAGTATGAGCAGACCCTGTATGACACCATGGAGCAGTATAAAAACAGTGTTGTGGTGCCGGAAATGCTCATCAAGCTTAAACAGGGTTTTGGACGGCTCATCCGCACCGAGACCGACACCGGCGTGGTGGCGCTGCTGGATTCCCGCGTTCGGGAGGGCGGGCCTTATCGGACACGGGTGCTGGACGCCCTTCCGGACTGCCCGGTGACCAGCGATATTGCCGCCGTGGAGCGGTTTATACAGGAAAAAAAGGAGCCGGGCTACTTCGGGTAGTCCGGCTCCCCCGTAATAAGCGGACATATTCCCAACCTGGGAATATGTTTTGAGGGAAGGAGGAACCCCGCCATGAAAGATATGCTGGACAGCTTGAATATACAGCCCCCGGAACATGTGAACCTCGCGGAGCTTGCAGACATCCGGGACGTGAAGATAGACCTGTCGCTCCCCAAAGAGGAACGTGTCAAGTCCTATCTGGTGCAGATCAAGAACCCATACTGCTATCGTTACGGTGACATTATTGTCCGGGTTTCCTTTGCGGACACTGAGGCATCGCTGGAAGATCGGCTGAAACAGTATTTGCTCTCACACGCGGGCAGCGCCCTTTCGTGAGCAGCCAGCCGCATCGTTGCCCGTGGAAATGAAGTGCGCTATCATATAACAGGGCAACAAGAGAATATAGTCTGTTCCTTCATTTCGCGGGATTTATTGGTTAATCCATATGAAGGAGCGAACAGTATGCAGGAAACGACGGTATGGATTGCCGACGGTTATCTTCGGCTGTCCATAGAAGATAAAGACAAGAAGGATGAAAGCAACAGCATCAAAAATCAGCGGGACTTAATCCTTGACTTTTTGAGCAGGCATCCCGACATACAGGTACACAGAATCCTGGACGATGATGGCGTTTCCGGCGCACATTTTGACCGTGAACGGTTCAAGGAAATGATACGCCACATCGAAGCCGGGCTGATTAACTGCGTCATAGTAAAGGATTTTTCCCGTTTGGGCCGCGATCACATTGAAACCGGCAAGTACATTGAACGGTATTTCGCCTCGAAGGGCGTCCGTTTTATATCTGTGAACGACAATTACGATAGCCTGACGGCGGACGACAGCGATAAGCTGATGGCGTCCTTCAAAAACATCTGCAATGAAGCCACTTTGGAGGATATATCCGTCAAAACCAGCTCCCATCTCAAGGTGAAACGGGATAACGGGGAGCTGGTGGTAAACTTTGCCGTCTATGGGTATCTCAAAACCAAAGACAAGCAGCTCATTCCCGACGATTACGCCGCCGATGTGGTCAGGTTCATTTTCGGCATGAAAATCCAGGGTTACAACGAGCAGCAGATTGCCGACATGCTGAACAGCAAGGGTATTCTGCCGCCCGCCGCCCACAAGAAGGCGCTGGGCCTGAAATACTGCACGCCCTTTGCCGTGAAGGACATCCCGAAATGGTCGGTCAACGCGATCAAGCGCATCCTCACCAATCCCGTATACATCGGCACATTGGAACAGGGCAAGCGAAAGAAATTAAGCTACCGCGTGAAAAACAAGTGTATTGCCGTTCCGCGTGAGCAATGGTCGGTTAAGGAAAAGCGCCATGTACCCATTGTTGACGATGCTGAGTTTTCCCTTGTGGGGGAACTGATGGCGCGAGATACCCGGACGCCGGTGGGTGCCGAACAAATTCATATGTTCTCCGGCATCATCCTGTGCGGGTCCTGCCAGCGCCCGATGAACATGCGGACGGTCAAAAAAGGCGGCAAGGAGTATATTTATTTCAACTGCTCCACCCACAAGCAGGACAAATCCCTGTGCAAGTACAACAATGTGAGCGCCAACATCCTCCACGGCTTCTTGCTGCACACCCTGCGGGCGCAGATCGGCGGGCTGGTATCGGCGGCGGAGGTCGCCGACGACTTCGGCCCCGGAACTCTTCTTTCCCGCAAACAGCAGGCCATTGAGGACATGATCCGGCACAACCGGCAGATAATCGAGCAAAACAACACATTTCTGGTGCGGGCTTATGAGCACTATGTCAGCAAGGTCATCACTGAGAGCGAACACCGTATGTTCAAGGCCACATTCAAGCAGCAGGTCGAAATCGCCGAGGCCGCCATCGCCGCCCTGGAACGGGAGCTGGCGGGCCTGCGGGACGGTACGCTCGGCAGGGACTTGGTGGAACGCTTCAAGAAATATCAAAATCTCACCGAACTGAACCGGGAGGCTGTGGTCAGCCTTGTCCGGGCTATCGTGGTACACGACAGCGAGCATATTGACGTGCATCTGCGTTACAGCGACGTTGCGCCGCTTGCTGCCGCTCCGGCCGACCTTGAGACAGTAAGGGAGGCGGGCTAAATGGCAAGAAAAAGCAGATGGAACCCTCAAGTTATCGAACAGCCTTCCCCCGTCCTTATAGACACATGGATTTATGGCCGCATATCCAGCGATCAGGAAAAGAACGCGGATTCCGTTGACAATCAGATTGCGCTTGCTACTGAATATATCGCCACAAAGCCCGATCTTGTGCTGCGCGGCGCGTTCCGGGACGACGGCTATTCCGGCACCCGGTTCGACCGGCCGGACTACATCAAAATGGTGGCGGGCATTGTGTCGGGAGAAGTCCGCTGCGTGGTGGTCAAGGATTTATCCAGGCTGGGCAGGGACTACATCGAGGTCGGTGAGCTTTTGTTCAAGACCTTTGTACAGTACGATGTGCGGTTCATTTCAATTAACGATTACTATGACAGCGCCGATGAGGATGCCCGTAGAAAGCGGCTCATCATCCTGTTTAAGAACCTCGTCAACCATATGTACAGCCGCAACACCGGCAAACAAGTCCGCTCGGCCTATGCCTCTAAGCAACGGCGCGGAGAACCCATAGGAAATAAACCGCCTTATGGGTATGTGTATGAAGGAAAAGGGGCCGCCCGGAAGCTTGTGATTGAGCCGCAGGGGGCGGAGATTGTTCGCCTGATGTTCAACATGCGGGCGGAGGGTAAAAGCATCCATGAAATCACTTGCTGCATGAACCGCAATAAGATCCCCTCGCCATGCAACCACTACTATAACCTGGGCCTCTCAAAAAATGATAAGTATGCGGTATGGAGGCCGTGGGACGGCACCACCATCCGGCGCGAAATACTGCAAAACGAGGTCTATATTGGCAATTTGGCGTTGGGGAAAACTGAGGTGCGCGATGGGAAAAACCATCGAAAACCGCGTGAAGAATGGATAATCCATCCGAACAACCATCCGGCCATTGTAGACCGTGCGTCATTTGACACTGTACAGCAGTTATTGGCCGAGGCGTCGGAACGCTACAAAAAGCACGGCAACCACTTTGAGGAAAACATTTTTGCCGGGAAGGTCTTTTGCTCCTGTTGCGGGAGAGCGGCTGTTCGCAGCATTCAGCGACGGAAAACCGTCGCCGACAAATTCGACTACTACTGCACGAATTGTCATGCTGAACTGCGGCACGCTCTTGGTAAAGGAAAAATCGCGCGCTTTCCGCTGGAAGCGATGGAAAAGATCATCTATACCGAGCTTCGGACGCGAATCGACACTTGCCTGGATATGGGTTCCCTGTTGGATCAGGTCTCCCGGTCGGAAACCTTTACAGCAAACCGCACCATGTTCTTAACGGAACGGCGCAGGCTGGAACAGGCATTGGTGCAAGCCGAGGATTTGCTGTCCAGCGCCTACATCGACCATCTTTTCGACGTATTAGACACAAGGGAGTTTGAGCTTGCGCGGACAAAATTCGAGAGCGACCGAAACGCGGCGGAGGCCGCGCTGGAACACAACCGGCAGGAGCTTGACCGGTGCGGTCTGGACGACATCCGTAAAAATGAGTGCCTCATGGCTTGCCGAAGGTTCGCGGACTTCGACCGCTTAGACCGGGGCATCGTTGCCGCGCTGGTAAAGCGCATTGAAATCACACCCATGTGCAGGGAAATCAGTGTAGAGCTAGCTTTCCGGGACGGCTTCGCTGAGCTGGAACGCCTCGTTTCTGAAAGGGGGGCTATGGCGAATGTTGGCTAATGCACGGGTCATGGCCCCTTTCGCTCCGGTCATGGTATCGGAGTATGTAATCGCACGTTATTTGCGGCTGTCCTTTGAGGACAACCCGGACGATGAGAGCAACAGCATCAAAAATCAGCGGGACATGATCGGGGATTATATCGGAGGCTTAGAGGAATTTGCGGGCGCGCGCATCGTGGACTATGTGGACGACGGCATCGGCGGCCGCCATTCCGACCGCATGGAGTACCAACGCCTGATGCGGGATGTGCAAAGCGGAGCCGTAGACTGCATTATCGTCAAGGATTTATCCCGCATAGGCCGGAACATGCTGGATGTGGACGATCTTCTCATGAACGTGCTGGTGACGCTGCGGGTTCGCTTCATCGCCATTAACAACCGATATGATAGCTTTAAGCATCCAATCTCAAACCTGGAGCTGGCTTTCACCAATTTTGCAAATGAGTGGTACGGCAAGGATTTGGCGCAAAAGGCTATAAGCAGCAAGCGCATCAAGATGAAGCGCGGCGAATCGCTCGGAAGATGGGCGATCTACGGCTACAAAAAGTCTGATGTTGAGAAAAACAAATGGGTGGTTGACGAAGAAGCCGCGGATATTGTGCGTTTGATTTTCTCCCTTGCCATCGACGGCAAAAACACCACGGAGATTGCCCGCATCCTCAACGCCCAAGATGTTCTCACGCCCGGCCGGTACAAGGAGAGCAAAGGGTATCGCGTCAAAGGATGCTGGCAGGTTATTGACCCGGAATACGCTTATTGGGACTGCGGTTCGGTTCTCCGCATTTTGAACGACGAGCGGTACATGGGGACGGCTATCAACTGCATGACAAAAGTGAGGATGCCCGGCAAGAGGGGCGATACCGTGAAGCGGCCCAAAGAGGAATGGATTATCGTGCCCGGTGCCAATCCTTTCATTGTGTCGGAAGCAGACTTCAAGGCCGCACACGACGCTCTGCGCGAAAAACCGGTCAATGTATCGGCTGACCACATCTTTTTCAAGAAAGTGAAGTGCCCGGTTTGTGGACGTACCATGCGGCGCTCCGGCAAGTATAACCCCAAGTTTTACTGTACTACCGGCCAATTCACCGCTCATTACAACTGCCCCGACGTGAAAGTCCCTCAGGAGGCGATTGAGGCCGTCGTGTTTGCGTCCATCCGGCAGCACACCGCCCTGCTGGTGGAACAGGAGGAAATCCGGCTGGCTGCGGCCCGGCAGTTTACGGCAAGGGCCGGGCAGATCGACAGGCGGCTGCGGGACGAGGAAAAAGCCGTCAAGCTGCTGGAGGAATCCATCACCAAGCATTATATGGCGTTGGTTGCCGGGGATATGACGCAGGACGTTTTCATGAAGAAGAAAGCAATCGTCAACGAGACTATCGCCGGCAAGCGGACAGAGATGGAACGGCTGCGGGAACAGCGCGCCGCTGTTGACGATGGCGAGGACGCCATACAGGAAAACATTATCCGGTTCCAGACAATGCAATCCGTTGAAAAGCTGGACAGAGTGATTGTGGACGCGCTGATCGACCATATTCTCGTCCACGGAGAGAAAGATATTGAAATTGTGTGGGCCGATAGGCTCCCAAATAAAAGGAGAAACGCATCATGAGCGATAAGAAAGCAAGGACGGACATCTATATCCGCGTGGGGACGGCTAAACAGGCCGCCGCAGACCGACAAAAGGAACAGGTGTTGCAGTTTGCCAAAGAGCGCGGGTATAATGTAAGTAAGGTTTACACGGATATGGGGTACAGTGGGCTGGACTTTGAACGCCCGGCCTTACTTCAAATGAAACTCGACGCGGCTGATGGTATGCTGGACGCTATCCTGTTGGATAGCGTGTCCTGTTTCGGAAGAGATATGGAAAAGCTAAATATGTGGATTGAGGCGATAGCGCGGCATGGTATAGAGGTTATTCCCATAGACATCGGCAGACCCTATATACCGCAGACGCGCAGCGTCGTGGAATTTGTCAAGCAGATGGGCCATGTCATCCGGGAGCAGGAAGAAAGGGCTGAACAGGAAAACGGCCGGGGGTACGGCGGTGAGAACGACGAGTATATATCTCAAAAAACAAAAACACCGAGGCCAAATACCTCGGAAATGTCGTTATAGCTATGTGCCGCCTCTCTGCGGTTTAGTAGAGGGCGGCAGGTTCTTAAAAAAAATTGTTGCAACTTACTTGACACAAGGGTGGTTTAACCCTTTCGCGTGGGTGATGTTTGCGCTGGCAAACCGAGACATTGAACTGTCCTGTGATGAAACGGTGGTACGGACATTCGGGGAAACGATAAAATCGGCTTATGCCTTGACCCTGATCGGGCTGGAGGAAAAGAAAAGCCGCCTTACCCCTCTTGTCAACAATTTCAGTAAAAACGCTATTGAAGAAAGGATCGTGTCGATTATGAAGATTAAGAAAACTTCCCTGTTGGGAATATTCCTTGCGTTTACCTTAGTCGTTGGTACGGTGACTGTATTTGCTACCAATGCCGTTGCATCTGAAGCTGATAAGAAACCCATCGGAGCATTTGAAAGCAATACCTCACTTTCTGATGAGGAGATTGCAAAGCAGGAGCAGGAGCACGAAGAAGAAATAGCAAAGCAGTATTCGGTTTACTCCAAGTATGGATTGACCTATAACCAAGAAAAAGACAGATTTTTTTGCAACGGTCAACTGGTGAGATATTTCGCTGATAAGCTGAATGAAAACGGCATGTACAACTCATTTAGTTATATGGACGGCGATATTGATTTACGCGGTGTTCGCAATGCAGATTATGAACTGATAGGCATAGAGCCTGTGACCCAACAAGAATACGACCAGCGGACAGCAAAAAATCAGGCTTCCAAAGACTTTACCGGCGTTCAGGAAAATGGTGGTACTATTTCCGCCAACACTAATTTCGTTGCTGTTGAAGCAGGCAACCCAAATAAGAATACAAACGGTGTAACTGGTGCAGCTCAAGAGAGTTTAGACGGAAACAATCTAACCACTGGCTCTGTTGCGAGTGAGGCCGGAGACCCGAACTATGTGAATAATTCTCTTAATGCTTATACTAATCATGGAGTTTCCTATGATAAGGAAGCAAAAGTCTGGATGTATAAAGACAAACCCATCCATTATCTTTATGATGAAGGGTACACAACTTTTGTAGATTACAGCAGCCTTGCGCTTAAAAACGGCTTATCTTTGAAGGTAGTCAGGAATACCAACGGCAGTATTGAACGGCTGGCCGAAATGACAGAAGCAGAGGTCAATGCGCTATTCAACTGAATTTATATTTTTAGTCAATATGTCACTTAACGGAAACAAAAAACCGTTGTTTCGGCGGCAAGATAGAATATTTCTTTTCTCCCCATTAATATAACAGCGTTATATTAACTCAATTCTTTTTGTTTGTCAATAAGTAGATTAAAAATATCGGTAAAATAACGAAACGCACCCATTCGGGTGCGATATTTTAGGTTCTAAAATTGCTTCATCTGGTTGCTTTGTTTAGCATAATATACAGCCTTCTCCAAAGCAGCAGTAATATCCATTTCTTCAACGTATACATTAGGCGGGGCTTTTATGGGAGTGGAGGAACAGTTGAGGATGGACCTTATTCTCGCCCGGATAAGGATGTCTTTTACCTCATCTATTGATTCCCCGGGGCAGGCAATAATCGCCACAGAAATACCAGACTCTTTGATGATTTCTCTGGCTTCACTCAAATGATAACAGCGTACACCGGAAATCATCCGTCCGATTTTCTCCCCGTCAATATCAAACACTGCTTTAATAGAAAGCTTAGGCCGCTTCCCTTTGAAGTAACTGATAATTGCCTTCCCCAGATTTCCCGCACCTACCAAGGCAATCTTTGTCCCTCCGTCCTCATCCAGCACCTGGGTGATGGAGCCGATCAGATCCTTGATCACATATCCCTTGCTGGGAGTTCCGTTATAACCTATTTTCATAATATCCTGCCGGACTTGGGCGGAAGTTGCGTGTACCATGGCGGCCAATTCATGAGAGTAAATCGTTTCTCTGTCGTGATTAAGGCAATCCTGCAGCACGCTTCGATATCTGCTCAGTCTTTCAATTATTTTTCCCGAAATGAGGCTCATTTTTGTCTCCTGTACTCTCCATTCTCTCTTTGGGAAGTATCACGGTAAATACGGTTCCCTCCCCGGTGAAACTTTCTGCTTTAATACTTCCATTATATAAGTCAACTATTTTTTTGACAATAGAAAGGCCCATCCCGCTTCCGGGAATATGGTGTGTTTTTTCGTTCTTTATCCTGGTAAACTCATTAAATATTATCTTTGTTTCATCTCCGGTCATGCCAATTCCGGTATCCCTTACCTTGATCACGGTCGAATCATCGATATCTTCCAGGGAAACATCTACCTTTCCCTGTTCAATATTATATTTGACCGCATTGGAAACAAGGTTATTGAAAAGCATTTCCATTTCCATCCAGTCTGCCCGAAAATAAAACAGGCCCGGGGCATTCAGTTCAATTTTTACCCTTTTTTCCCCGGCTTTATTTCTCATATTTTCTATGGCCATACGGGCAGCTTCTTTCAGGTCAACCTGTTTCAGAGATCTTCTTGTTGCGCCTGATTCAATTCTTGTCAGGTCTAAAAGGTCAAAGATCAGTTTCTTCATACCTTCCATCCGGGCTAACGACCTTTCAATCATATGCTGATAATCCTCAATTTTCGCTCCGGCAGTTTTTTCGTTCATAAGACGCAAGTAACCGGTTACAGCATCAATAGGAGCCTTTAGTTCATGGGCTACCAGCGAAATAAGCTCAAAACGAATCTTATTTTTTTCTGCCGTAAGTTTTGAGGCCAGGCGGGCAAGAATCAAGTGCTTACCCGCCTTATGCAGAGCGCTTTTCATCTCATCCGGAGTAAAGGGCTTGACAATAAAGTCATAAGCACCCCGTTTGGTAGCAGCTACAGCGGTTTCCACCGATGCATAGGCAGTCATCATTAAGGCCAGGGTGTCCCGCTTTTCCATTTGGAGAAACTCCAGAATATCTGCTCCCTGTATCCCGGGGAGCTTGTTATCCAAAAGAACAATATCAAATTCCCTTTCCCTCATCAAGGCCAGTGCCTCTTCTCCGGACGCAGCAGTAAACAAAAGAAAACCATATTCTTCTCCGACATAAGAAAGAGAGAAAACAAAGTCTTCCAGAACCCGTCTGGTACCTTCCCGAATTCCTAGTTCATCATCAACAATTAACACCTTGAGTTTCTGCATCGGCCTATGCTCCAAGAAGTCTCTTTATTTCACCGAGAAGCTGCTCGTAGCGAATACCTTTATCCAACACGGCATCCGCTTGAACCCACTCCTTTTCCGCCAGAGTTTTGGCATCAAAATGAATCCCTGTTTCCGCTGTGACAGAAGTGGCAATAATCACCGGGGTTTCAGGATACTTCTTCTTTAAATGATAACTTAAGACAAAACCGCTATCCTGGTTTTCCATCATTAAATCAACAATGGCTAAATCGGGATGCATATTCTCCAGAAGAGTCTCAGCCTCTTTCTCTCCTTCCGCGGAAACTGTTTCATACCCCGCCTGTTGTAAAACAAAAACTGTTTGCTCCAAAAAGTCCGGGTCATCATCGACAATTAAAATTGTTTTATTATTATTTCCCATACTTCTCGCTCCTTTGCTCTCAGGCATTTATTTCTTTCCTGGGCAGTACCACGGTAAAAACCGTACCTGTTTCTCCCTGAGCGGGGTCGGCATTTGATTCCACCAGTATTTTTCCCTGGTGCATCTTAACAATCCCATAGCTTACGGAAAGACCGAGACCTGTTCCCCGCCCGATGGGTTTCGTAGTAAAGAAAGGTTCAAATATGTGGGCCAGATGCTCTTTGGGAAGCCCGGGGCCCTGGTCACTAACGGCAATTCTTACCTCTTGTTCATTTCCGCTGCTGGCCACCGTAATCACATCACCCGGACTGCTGACATCAAGAGCATTATTAATAATATTTGTCAGTACCTGGGTCAATTGTCCGGAGTCAATATCTGCCATTGGTTCCTTAAGTCCCGACACATGCTTTATAGTAATTTCTCCGGAAATAATATTCCTTAAAACATTGTCGATAAACTCATTAATATCTGTACTCCTTAACTGGACTTCATTTTTTCTGGCAAAATTAAGCAACCCGGAAATAATATTCTTGCATCTGTCCGCTTGGTCCGCAATCATTTTTAAGTCGGCATACCATTGGGAATCCGGATCAGAGCTTTCCAAAAGAAGATGCGTATAAAGGAGCACAACCCCAAGAGGATTGTTTACTTCGTGGGCAATTCCTGCGGAAAGCTGCCCCATGGTAGCAAGCTTTTCCGACTGCTGCAATGCTTCTTCCTTGCTGGCCAATTCCATGACCGAACGGTGCAGCTTTTCGATCGTAAAAGGAAGGCACATTTCATCTTCGGCAAGGCCGGTTAATACCGCCTCTGCATGTTCCCGGCAGGTATCATAGCCGCAGGCTCCGCAGTCCAATTCATCTTCCGGCCTGTTTTTGCCCATTTTTTGAAGGACTCTTGCAACCTCTGAGGGAGTGGGGCAAGAAATACGCCGATCTTTTGGGGAAAAACTTCGTTTAAGATCGAGTTGATAAAACTTTTCTGCCTCTCTATTCGAAGAGTCCCTATGATTCGTTATTCTCTTCTCCTCAGCATATTTTTCTACCTGCTCTCCCCGGATAAAGCGTTTTCCTTTCTTAGACATGCCAGGCCCCATAATGCATCCCTGGCAGCAAAGCAGGTCCAGGTGCCGGTCTGTTAAAAAGCCTGATTCCAATTCTCTAAGAGCCTCCGGAAAGTCAATCCTCCCCTGGGCAGAAATAATTTTTTCTGCCCAGGAATCTTTGTTTAGGTCGCTTGACCGCACCAGCCCCTGAAAAATAGGGAAAAGAACCCCTTCTCCTGCCTCCGGCGGGTCAAAATCCGAGGGCGTAATCCTATCAGGGGAAATTCCTTTAAGATGAAAAAGCTCACGGAGTTCCTCAAAGGTAAGCACGGCATCAATCAACCCATGAAATTCTTCCCGTTGTGCCTCCCACTTTTTAGCAATGCATGGTCCAATAAAAACCTTTCTGACGGATGCACCATACCCTTCCCGGACAGCCATGGCCATAGCTACCATCGGAGAAACCACAGGCATAATAGACGAAACCAGGTTGGGACAGTACTTTTCGATGTAGGAAACAACAGCCGGGCAACTGGAGGTAATGTAATACTGATTTTCCTTCTTTATTAGTTCATGATATTTCCGCGCTACCAGATCCGCCCCGAAGGCTACCTGAGTGACTTTGTAAAAGCCCAATGTGCGAAGCATGCCGATTAGGATTCGATGTGAAGCGTATTCGGTAAACTCGGCAGGAAAGCTGGGGGCCAGAAGTGCGACTGTTTTCCCCCCATCATGAAGGAGTTCCCACACCCGGTCCCCGCTTCTCTGATACTGTTTGGCATTTTGAGAACAGACCACCACACAGTTCCCGCAGGCGATACAGCGGTCCGGAATTATCTCCGCCTGACCTCCCACAATACGAATAGCTTTGGCCGGACACTCCCGGACGCAGGTATAGCAGCGGCGGCACTTTTCTTTTATTGTGAAGACCAGGGGCTGCCCGTTATTTTCTATCATCCTGCCTATGCTCCTTATTTCAATAAAATATCTCTTTCTTCATAATGGGTATGAAGCAACTCATGAGCTTTATGCGAATTTGGTTTTCCCAGATAATCCCGGTAAAGATCTTGGACCGCCGGGTTCTGGTGGCTCATTCTCGTATATTCTCCCATATCTATTTTATACAACGCCTGAAGCCGGGCTGCAACATTTTCTTTATTAACTCCAATAGGCTGTCCCCCTCCGTTAATACAGCCACCCGGACAGGACATAATCTCAATAAAATGAATATCATCACGTCCTGCTTTCATCTGGTCTAAAATTATTCGGGCATTTTTTAATCCGCTTAAGACCACACAACCTAGTTCCAAGTCCCCGATTTTGAATTTAAATTCCTTTATGCCTTCCAGGCCCCGGGCCGGCTTTATTTTCACTTGCTTTAGATCCGTGCCGGTAAGCAGATTTGATGCCGTCCTTAGGGCGGCCTCCATCACACCGCCGGATCCGGCAAACAGCTTGGCGGCAGAGCTTCTGGTGCCAAAAGGCAAGTCATTTACTTCCGGTTCCAAGCCGGCAAACTCAATTCCATACCTACGGATCATCTTAGCTAATTCCCGGGTAGTGAGAACAGCATCAATCTCAGCATACCCGGCATCAGCCAGTTCCGGGCGCGTGGCCTCAAACTTCTTGGCCGTACATGGCATTACTGCCACACTGAATACTTTTGCCGGATCAATTTTTTCTTTTTCCACCCAGTAACTCTTGATGATAGCCCCCAGCATCTGTTGAGGACTTTTACAGGTAGATATATTCGGTAAAAAGCCAGGGTAAAAAGTCTCTGCAAATTTTACCCAAGCAGGACTGCAGCTGGTAATGAGAGGCAGTGGTCCGCCGGATTTAATTCTTTCGATCAATTCGCTTGCTTCTTCCATAATCGTTACATCTGCAGAAAATGCCGTATCAAAAACCCGGTCAAATCCCATCTTTCTCAAAGCTGCCGTCATAATTCCCTGCACGTCTGTACCCGGCTTTAGTCCAAATTCTTCCGCTAAAGATACGGAAACTGCCGGAGCATGCTGGATAACCACGATTTTTTCCGGATCATTAAGAGCACTGACCACCTCTTCGATTTGACTATGCTCCACCAATGCTCCGGTAGGACAGACTGCCGTACATTGTCCGCAGGAGACACAGCTGGAAACATTCAAGGACTCATTAAATGCCGTGGCAATAATAGCAGAACTACCCCGTTTTGCAAAATCAATGGCGGATACCCCTTGAATTTCTTCGCAAATGCGGACACATTTTCCACAGAGAATGCATTTTTCCTGGGTCCGTATAATTGCGGGACTGGACAGGTCCACATGGTAATCAACTCTTGATCCGGTATAGCGCCGGACACGCACCCCCAGATTCTCGGCAAGTTTCTGCAGCTCGCAACAACCGTTTCTGGCACAGTAGAGACAATCATCAGGGTGATCTGCCAGAAGAAGCTCCACAATTGTTCTCCGGGCATCAATCGCTTTAGGACTGTGGGTCTTAATCCTCATCCCCTCCTGCACAGGAAAAGAACAGCTGGGTATCAAACGGCCCGTGTTTTCCAATTCCACCACGCACATCCGGCAGGCCCCGCTGGGGAGCAGTCCCTCTACATGACAAAGGGTGGGCACGGTAATCCCTTCCCTTTTCAGGGCAGAGAGAATAGTTTCGTTTTCCATAGCATCAATCAGCCTGTTGTTTACTTCAATCTTTATCATAATTTCACCCCCTTAGTTGACCGTCACTGCATTGACGGGACATTTCTCCACACAGACGCCGCATTTAATACATTTGTGGGATACAATGTAATGAGGACTTTTCTTAACGCCCATAATTGCCTCTTGAGGACAATTCTTAGCGCACTTCGTGCAGCCGATACACTTAGCGGCGTCAATCTTGTACTCCAGCAAATCACGGCAGACACCTGCAGGACAACATCGGTCGTAAATATGTGCTTCATACTCATCTTTAAACCAGCGCAGAGTACTAAGCACCGGATTAGGAGCTGTCTGCCCCAGGCCGCACAGGCTGGTTTCTTTGATTACTTCAGCCAGGTGATTAAGATGGATAATCCCTCGAAAGCGTTCCAGTGTCTGGATATCCGTTTCTTTATCCCGCCCCCTGGTGATGCTTTCCAGTACCTCCAGCATCCTTTTTGTTCCCTCCCGGCAAGGAATGCATTTTCCGCAGCTTTCCCTTTGAATAAAATCCATAAAGAATTTAGCCACATCCACCATACAGGTTTTCTCGTCCATAACCACCAGACCGCCGGAACCCATCATGGCCCCTACCTGTTTTAATTTTTCGTAGTCTACTTGTGTATCGATCTGAGAAAAAGGAATACAGCCGCCGGAAGGGCCTCCGATTTGGACAGCCTTATATTTTCTCCCTTCCGGGATGCCGCCGCCGATGGCAAAAACAATTTCCTTAATGGTGGTCCCCATCACCACTTCAATTAAGCCGGTTCGATTAACCTTTCCGGAAATTGCGAATACCTTTGTTCCTTTACTGCTTCCCGTTCCTGCTTTGGCAAACCAGTCGGCGCCTTTTTTTACCAGAAGCGGCAGGTTGGCCAGTGTTTCCACATTGTTAATAATTGTCGGCTTGCCAAAAAGTCCTTTGACTGCAGGATATGGCGGACGGGGACGAGGCATCCCCCGTCTTCCTTCAATACTGTGAATCAGAGCAGTCTCCTCTCCGCAGACAAATGCCCCGGCACCCTTTTTGATTAATATGTTAAAATTAAATCCGCTGTTTAAGATGTCTTCTCCAATGAGCCCGGCCCGTTTCACCTCGGAGATGGCATGCTCCAGCCGTTCAATTGCCAGAGGATATTCCGCCCGGATATATACATAAGCCTTAGTTGCTCCGATAGCGTAAGCGGCGATAGCCATTCCTTCCAAAAGTCTGTATGGGTCACCTTCAATCACGGCCCGGTCCATAAATGCCCCCGGGTCCCCTTCATCTGCATTGCAGATCAAATATTTCTGATCTGCTTCCGTTTCTATCGCAGCTTTCCATTTTAATCCGGTAGGAAAGCCGCCGCCGCCCCGCCCCCTAAGTCCGCTCTTTAGTACTGTTTGGCAAACATCTTCAGGCGAATACGAAGTTACCGCTTCAAAAAAAGCCCCCGAAAAACCCCCGGACAAAAACACCCACACCGA
>JBCFAO010000083.1:0-2976 GCA_038562165.1 Clostridiales bacterium
GCGAGAAGTCTATGGCCTTGATCTGCTGCAAGACAAATAAGACTTTTCTGGTGGCTCCGCCGGTCCGGAATGGTGGCTCACGCCACACCGGTCTGGCGGCTCCGCCGCACCGTAATATTCATTGCTTAATCTTGTTGGGGCGCCGGCTTTGATCGTCTTATCCGCACTTGCCGGAGTGTTGATTTATACCGGAAAGGATAAAAAATGATATTGCAAATATTCTCTACCTTTTTAAAAATAGGCTTTTTAGGATTTGGCGGCGGTTATGCGATGCTGTCCTTAATTTTTGAAGAAGCCTCCAAATTTGGTATGACAGTCAGCCAATTTGCTGATTTGAACGCTTTAGATGTCTTGATACCCGGCCCTATTGCCATTAACTCCGCAACGTATGTGGGACAAGTTTATGGCGGTTTTTTGGGGGCGCTGGCTTCAACCTTTGCCGTCAGCATTCCCTCCCTGATCTTTGTACCGGCTTTCATGCAATATGAAGAAAGGATCAACAATAATGCATATTTAAAAGCAGCCTTAACCAGTGTCAAAGCTGCTTCGGTGGGGCTTATTTTTGCAGTAGCCATATCGATTATGATGTCTACTGCGTTCGACATGGCCAATCTTTTTGATTGGCAAAACGCACATTTTAATTTTCTGTCCTTGGCAATATTGATTGCTGCCTTTATACTGCATATTTGCTGCAATATTAGCCCTATTGCACTGACCTTACTAGCCGGGGCCATTGGCTGGTTATGTTATTTCATCTGAATACTTTAATTGCACTTTCTCTTTCCTGTCTATTTTTCTCCGTTTGTTGTGGTACATATCCCTGTCTACTATTTCAATGATTTGCTCCAGGCTCAAATCCATCTCCGGTTTATAAGAAAATGTGCCTATGCTTGCGTTTATCAAATAAGGCTTAAAATTATTCTTATTTAAAGCCTCAAACCGCTGGGCAATTTTGCGGCAAACATTGTTAATCTCGGCGTCCTCATCACTGTCGAACAATATCATGAATTCATCGCCGCCATAGCGGAAAATAAAACCTTTGGATCTGATCTCTTCCTTTATTACTTTGCAAACCTCAATAATAAACGCATCTCCTTCTAAATGCCCAAATTTGTCGTTTACTGTTTTTAAATTATCTATATCAATAAAGCAAAGAGTAAAACCCTCTTTCTCTTGCTTGGCTCTCTCATACTTCTTTTTTACAAGCTCCATTCCTGATCTTCTGTTAAAAACACTGGTCAGACAATCAACATTGGCGTGCATAGTCAATTCCTGCTCTATTCTCTTGATTTCCGCAATGTCCGCAACACCCATTAAAATTGACTGCTCGCCGAAATAATCGATAAGCTCATAGTTTACGATCAGACGCTTAACCACTCCCGAGAAGGTTTTTTGTTCTACGATATAATTATTTACCGCTTTATTTGTTTTCAAAAGTTCACCTATTATATTTACATCAGACTCATTCTTATAAATATCTTTATGGTTAAGGGTAGCCAACTTCTCTTTTTTCATATCATAAAATAATATTGCCCGTTGATTTGCATAACGGATTTTACCATCCTGAAAATTGCATATGATCAGCGGGAAAGGATTTATTTCAAATAATTTAAGAAAGGTTCCTTTATCCTCTTTGAGCCGCTCTTCATTCAAAAAGTGTTTAATATGATATTTATAAAACATTATAAATACCACCAATGCTCCTAACACAATAGATGTTGCATTTGCTTGTTTAATAAAAACCGTATTGTTGTGGCAGTGAAAAGAAAGGGCCGTCAGAAAAATGGTATGAACAATAGCATATACTCCAAATACCCATTTAGGATACATGGGGGCCACCATGGCAACCACAAAAACTACCATTATGTACGCATCAATATTGCCTGTAAATCTCTGACTATTTATGGATAAAATGGCGCCGGCCAGCAATGTCAAAAAAACATCAGAGATAATGACCGCCTTGGTAATCCAGGAAAATCGATATTTTTGCGATTTTTCAAGAACACGGTAAAGAATGATATAAACCAGAGACAAGATAAGACCTATAAGGTGCACGAATATAAGGACTTGCCGGTAAAGCAGGTCAATGCTGCCATCCTTATTTAAAACCAGGTCCAGAATAAAACTAAAGAGGCATACAAAAAATGTCACCCATTTAAATAATTTTGCCCGCTGCAGACTGATGATGGTATACTTCTTTATAAACTCATCACTATTTTTAAAGTCCATATTTAAAGATAAACTATTTAAAATTTTATGGAAAATTCGCCTATAATATTTTATCACGTACCCCTCAACTCATTTCCCGCTAAACTAATGAATTCTCCACGACAAACGGCATATTACAGGCTGGCCACCGTTAATCATTATAACGCCTCTTAAGGCATAAATAAATACCCATAGAAACGCATCAAAAAGGAGCTGCAGCCCGCAGCTCCTTGATTTATCTACTCTTCTTTAAACCTGGATTATTTTTCTTCCTTCTCGTCATCTTCCGGGACTTTGCAGCCTTCGGCAAACTCAGCGGAACAGACGGCATCTTCAAATTGAAAATCATCACCGCTATCAGAGACTATCTTTTTATCCTCAGCTTTAACCTTATCTTCAGCCATTTATATCCCTCCCGTTTATATACTTATATTCATATTACCATACCTGAGGTAACCTGTCAAAAATCTCTATTTATCCGGTCGGTGTCAAGTTGTTGTAGGAGAAAAAATAAATTAGGCTGCAAAATGAGGTGGGGATAGAATTAGTTCTGTCACCAAAGAGAAGTCAGCGGGAAAAAGAATAGACGGCAGAAAAAGCAGGCGTCTTTTTGCCCAGACTAATCGCTGTCAATGCACCTATCGCATCCGTCGGTGTCAAGTTGTTGTAGGAGAAAAAATAAATTAGGCTGCAAAATGAGGTGGGGATAGAATTAGTTCTGTCACCAAAGAGAAGTCAGCGGGAAAAAGAATAGACGGCAGAAAAAGC
>JBCFAO010000055.1:0-25170 GCA_038562165.1 Clostridiales bacterium
TTGAAAATTTCCCTTTCTAACCACTCTACTTTGTTATGTCCCAAAATGTCAATACTTAGCTCCCTTTTTTTCTTTCAAAAACAGCTAAAAAGGGCTTGACTATTATTAGCAGGTTTGAAGTTTTAGGGCTGTTAAATTCGGGCAAGCTTTATTAATAAAGCAGGGGTGTAACGATACCGGGATAGGTTACGTCCCCTGCTTTTTTGTATCTTTATTCCGGGAAACGGATGGAATGCACCTCATGTCCGGTGGCTCTGACGAATTGGAGCAGGTTTTCGGAGGAGATAAATACCGTGGCCGTGTTATCATTAGGATGAACCCCGATAACCTGATGGGCAAGAAGCTTTTCATCCAAATAAAACTCAACGGTTTGCTCCTTGTCATTTAAAAGGCCAAAGGGGCTAACGCCTCCCTTGATGAGCCCCAGATGTTTTTGCAGGCGTTCCTCTGAGGCAAAAGATAGTTTTGTGCTGTGGAGCGGTTCTTCCAGATATTTTAGGTTTAACTCCTTTTATTATTTTTTCTATACATAAAGGCAACTGCCAAGCACAAAGATGTGATTGGCAGCAGAAAATGCTCTTTTGTTTTTCTGGAGTTAAAAAAACTTATTTGATCTCGTAAGTCCAGCCGAAGGGATCGGGCAGCTTGCCCCATTGGATACCGGTAAGGGTATCGTAAAGCTTTTGGGCCACTGGGCCGATTTTGCCGTCTCCGACCTGAAGTTTCTCGCCGTGAATATTAAACAAGCCGATAGGCGAGATGACGGCGGCGGTGCCGGTACCGAAGGCCTCCTCCAGATCGCCGGATTGGGCGGCGGCCAAAAGCTCTTCAATGGCGATTTTGCGCTCCGTCACTTTGTAGCCCCAGGACTGTAAAAGCTGTATGGCGCTGTCCCGGGTGATGCCGGGTAAAACGCTGTCCCCCAATTCGGGAGCTACGATTTCACCTTTGATTTTGAACATAACGTTCATGGTGCCCACTTCTTCAATATACTTGCGCTCGGCGCCGTCCAGCCACAGCACCTGGGTATAGCCCAGATCCTTGGCTTTCTTTTGGGCGATCAGGGAAGCGGCGTAATTGCCGCCGCATTTGGTGTAACCGGTGCCGCCTTTAGCCGCCCGCACATATTCGTCTTCCACATAAATGCTGACGGGGTTTAATCCTTCTTTATAATAAGCTCCGACGGGGGACAGAATCACCATAAACTTAAAATAATCGGGCATTCTTACGCCTACATTGGACTGATCGGAATACATAAAAGGGCGGATATATAAAGAGGTGCCCTCTGCCTGGGGAACCCAGGATTGATCCTGCTTGATCAGGCGGCAGATGGCTTCCACGAAATCCTCTTCGGGAATAACGGGCATACAAAAACGTTGGCCCGAACGGTTCATTCTCTGGGCATTGGCATAGGGCCGGAACATCCGGACTTTGCCGTCGGAACAAGTATAAGCCTTCATGCCTTCAAAAATTTCCACGGCATAGTGCAATACCATAGCGGAGGGATCCATGCTGACAGGGCCGTAAGGCACGATACGGGCGTCATGCCAGCCTTTGCCTGTGGCATAATCCATAATAAACATATGGTCTGTGAAATATTCACCAAAGCCCAGATTGCTTTCATCGGGCTTTGCCTTAGGATTGATATTTTCAATAACGCGGATATCCATTACCTGATGCCTCCTAATTCCTAACAAGAATATTACTCCTATAATACCCCTTTAACAGGGCAAAGAAAAGACTTTTTTCCCGCTTTTTTGTATACTTCCCTGCATACATGAGGACAATTAAAGAAGGAGCTCCGGAGGATCAGGCTTGCTGACCCTGACTTCTACCGAAACTCCTTCATTTGACGCTGATCGTAAAACGCCTTATTTTTCCTCTTTGGCTTCTTCTGAGAAAATTCCCCCTATTTTACTTCATGGGAATCTTCTTTATCCATCATGGTGTAGTTGAAAACGCAGCGGTGCTGCCCCGGGGTGGTAAGGCACTCCGGCCGGTCCAGCTTCATGCCGAAGCCTTCATACAGAGGGTAATCAATGGCGCAATACAAAGCACCGATTTTCAAGCCTTCCTCACCGTATTGGGCCCAGGTTTCCTGCATGGGGCAATAAGTAACAATCCCCTTTTCATCCCGCTTCCAGTCAGGAGTGGCAAAATCCTTAATCTTCATATAATTAGCTTTGCCCCAAGGCTCAATACCCTGCTCCTCGGCGTCTTTATGCATGGCTTCCACCCGGGAAGCCGCCATTTTATTGATGGCAGACAATACTGCCTCAGTGCCTTCTTTCTCCCCCAAACGCTCAATCATTTCCTTGGCCATGAAATAGTGCATCTCCGCCATCAGCTTAGACACCCTCATGGGGATAGGTTGGCTGGCCCTGATATCGCTCATTCCTTATCCTCCTCCTTTTCATTTAATATAGCCATAAATTCTTCGCCAGTCAAGGTTTCCTTGTCCAAAAGGTATTGGGCCAGTTCGTTAAGCTTGGCGGCATGGTCCTTCAGAATACCTAAGGCCTTGGCGTGGGCTTTTTTGATGATAGCCAGGACCTCCTGGTCTACCTGGGAAGCGGTGGTTTCCGAACAGGCCAAGGCCGTATCGCCGCCCAAATATTGATTGGTGACGGTTTCCAGAGCCATCATATCAAAGGTATCGCTCATGCCGAAACGGGTGACCATGGCCCGGGCCAGCTTGGTGGCCTGTTCAATGTCGTTGGAGGCGCCGGAGGTGACGGAGCCGAAAATCAGCTCTTCCGCCGCCCGGCCGCCGGTAAGGGTGGCGATCCGGTTGAAGGCTTCTTCTTTGCTCATCAGCCGGCTTTCTTCCTCCGCTACCTGCATGGTATAGCCCAGGGCCCCGGAGGTCCGGGGGATGATGGTGATCTTAGTCACCGGCGCCGAATCCTTTTGCTTGGCGGCTACCAGGGCATGGCCGATTTCGTGGTAAGCTACGATCTGCTTTTCTTTAGGCGACACCACGGCGTTTTTGCGCTGATAGCCGGCTAATACCGTTTCCACGGCTTCCTCCAGGTCGGATTGCTCCACCTGGTCCCGGTGCAGGCGCACCGCCCGCAGAGCAGCTTCATTGATCATGTTGGCCAGGTCGGCGCCGGAAGCGCCGGCAGTGGCCCGGGCGATAGCGTTAAAATTCACGTTGGAAGCCAGATTGATTTTTTTGGCATGGACGTGAAGAATAGCTTCCCGGCCGGCCAGATCCGGCAGTTCCACCGGTACCCGCCGGTCAAAACGGCCGGGCCGCAGCAAAGCTTTATCCAGGGAATCCGGCCGGTTGGTGGCCGCCAGAATGACCACGCCTTTTTTGCCGTCAAAACCGTCCATTTCCGTCAGCAGCTGGTTTAGGGTCTGTTCTCTTTCGTCGTTGCCGCCGAGGCCGGACATATTATCCCGGCGCTTGCCGATGGTGTCGATTTCGTCGATAAATACAATACAGGGAGCTTTTTCATTGGCTTGCTTGAAAAGGTCCCGCACCTTGGCGGCGCCCATACCGACAAACATTTCTACAAATTCCGAGCCGGAAATGGAGAAGAAGGGCACGTTAGCCTCACCGGCGGCAGCCTGAGCCAGCAGGGTTTTACCGGTGCCGGGAGGGCCTACCAGCAAAGCTCCCTTGGGCAAAGTAGCCCCGATTTTTGTGTATTTGCCGGGCTCATGGAGGAAATCCACGATTTCCTGCAGAGCCTCTTTGGCTTCATCTTGTCCTGCCACATCGGCAAAGGTTTTGCCCGTTTGAGCAGGCACATAGACTCTGGCGTTGCTCTTGCCGAAAGACATAAAATTACCGGTTCCGCCTCCCATTTTCTTCATCATATAACGGGAAAGGACTTGGCCCATAACAATAAAAATGGCCAGGGTCAGCACCCAGCTCACCAAAGGGGACATCTGCTTCGGCAGGATTTGTTTGGATTCGGCGCCGGAGGCCACCAGCCGGTCCACCAGGCCGGGATCGTTCATGGGCACGGTGACGTAAGTCTTGCCGTCTTGCTCAATATTGGAACGAAAGGCGATTTGCGTAGAGGTGACTTCCACTTCCGACACCTGTTTTTGGTACAGCATATTGACAAAAGTGGTATAAGCTACATTTTCCACCGCCGGCTTGTTAAACAGGGGGAAAACAAAGAGATTAAGCAAAAGCCAGATCAGCATGGCAATGCCGTAATAATACAGCAGAGGCTTAGAAGGTTTCTCATGTTTCATTGTGTTGCGCTCCTTTATTTAAATTATCTTTAAGGCCCGTAAGCAAAGCGTTGAGCTTCGTTAGCCCGGTAATAATGGAAGCTAAGTCTTCCTCAGTCTGCTGAGTGAAGGCGGCCTGGCAAAGGGCAGACATGTCTTCTTCAATCTTAATTAAAAGGGAGTTGCCTTTTTCCGTTAATGTGATGACAACGCTGCGCTCATCCTCCCGGCAGCGGTTTCTGGTCAGATAGCCCAGGCTCTCCAGCTTTTTGCATAAAGGTGAAAGATTGCCGCCGGCCATCATCAGATGACGGCTTAAATCGCCCAGCGTCATATCTCCTTCCTGCCGCAAGATGGCCAAGGGTTTGGCCTGGGCAGGGGTTAAATCATAAATCGAGTAGAAGCAAGGAAAAATACCAGCCATATTCTGATTGATCTGACCCAGCAAATGCAGTAAGGTTCCTTGATACTCTGCAATATTCACCAAAAAGCACCTCCGTATCCATTCTAAAAACAAGTATCTGCAAAACAATTATCCGCAATATTCATTATATAATATAAATAATATAAGCTATAATATTATTTGTCAATGAAACCGGAGTAAATATATAATGAACATTAGGTGAACAATAGAAAGACGATGGGAGCAGGAAATGACCGGTCAAAAAAAGATCAAACAGGAGCAGCGGCGGCTGGAATTGCCTACAGGTCCTGTGGAATACACCCTTAGCTGGAAGGCGGTCAAAAGCATCAATCTGCGGGTTAACCGCCAGGGGGAAGTCAGCGTATCACTGCCCTTGCGGCTGCCGGCAGCCAGAGCCGACGCCTTCGTCCGGGAAAAAGCCGCCTGGCTGGCCCGGGTCTGGCTGAAACAAAAACAGCAAGCGGAAAGCCAAAAGGATAACCCTGACCCCGGGGAGGCTTGGAACGGGCTTACGGCCAAGGAAAGAAAAGCCCGGGCCCAGGCATGTCTGCCGCTTTTTGAAGAAGTTTGCCGCCGCTGGCTGCCTTGCTTCCAGTCCTGGCAGGTGCCGATGCCCCAGATCAGGGTACGGCTGATGAAAAGCCGCTGGGGCAGCTGCCATCATAAAAAAGGAATCATTACCTTAAACGCTATGCTGGCCCAGGTTCCTTTAGCCTGCCTGGAGTACGTTGTTGTCCATGAATTGGCTCATTTTGTAGTGCCCAACCACTCTCAAAGCTTCCACGAAGTGATGGACAAGGTGATGCCGGACTATCGGCTGCGCAGAAAATTGTTGACAGACACTAAGATCCCGTCAATCATGTGAAAAATCGGACAAAAAAATAAAAAGCCTTGCAGGATTTTATTTGTTTCTTGTAGAATGTAAAATAGTTGCCATCAAATAGGGAACCGAGGTGTCTATGCCCCTGATTTTGTTTTTATTATGGATATTGTTAAATGGCAGGGTGACCAGTGACGTAGTCGTCAGCGGTATAGTGGTCGCTTTTTTGGTTTGTCTTTTTTGCCGCAAACATATGGGCTATTACTGGCAAAAAGACAGAATCATGCTGAAAAGAGCGGTCAAATTGATCCGGTATATGCTGGTGCTGATTTGGGAGATGATTCTGGCCAATATACAGGTAATCAGGTTGGTCTTATCCCCCAAAATAGAGATCAGCCCCTGCATCATTCATTTTCAGCCGCCGGTGAAATCAACCTTCGCCCGGGTGCTTTTGGCCAATTCCATTACGCTGACCCCGGGCACTATTACCGGAATCATGACGGACAAGGGATACAGCGTTCACGGGCTGACGGCGGAAATGGCTAAAAGTGCGGAGAATTCTATATTTGTGAAATTAGCCAGAGAATTGGAGGATGAAGACTGATGGGCCTTTTATCTGCTGCCAGCCGGCATCTTCTGTTGTTTTCTTTGATTTTTTTAAGTATTACCCTGGGCTTTTGTTTGCTGCGGGGTATTTTGGGGCCTAAATTTACCGACCGGGTAGTGGCCGTCAATATGATCGGGACAAAAACGATTTTGCTGATTGCCGCCCTGTCCCTGTTTTTGAAAGAGCCTTATTTGCTGGATGTCTGCCTGATTTATGCTTTGATTAGCTTTTTGGCGGTGGTGGTGCTTTCAAAAACCTATATGACGGCTTACAACCGCAAAAAGTCTGCCCCAGACCCTGGCACTTCCCTGGTGGCGGATGGGGGCGAGGAAACCGGCAGCCTCAATGGCTCCGGCAGCGGAGGGACTTTATGATCAGAACGGTATTGGCTGCCTTATTGATGGGAGCCGGCCTCTTTGTATTGGCCGTGGCCACCTTGGGTATTTTTCGCTTTCGCTACGTATTGAATAGAATCCATGTAGCCGCCAAATGCGATACTTTAGGGGCTATGCTGTTTTTGTCGGGCTTAGCTGTGCTGGAGGGCTTCAGCTTTGCTGCTTTTAAGCTGATACTCATCATTATCTTCCTCTGGTTTACCAACCCGGTAGCCAGTCATCTGGTCACCAGGGTGGAGTTCCAGACTGCTGCCGAGCTGGAGCATGAATGCGAGGTTATCCGCGACCGCAAGGAAGGAGGGGCCGGCCAATGATCATTTTTGAAGGGCTCCTTTTAATTTTTCTTATCGTTTGCGCTGTGGCTGTAGCCTTGACCCGCCAGCTTTGGCAGGCCATCATTATTTTTATGAGCTATTCGCTGGTCATGTCCGTGGTCTGGGTGTTTTTGCAAGCGCCGGACCTGGCCGTTACCGAGGCCGCCGTAGGCGCAGGGATTACCAGCATCTTGTTCTTCCTGGCTTTAAAACGGATCAATGCCATGCAAACAGGCAAGAAGGGGGGCAAGGGCAAATAATGGAGTTAAATCCTGTGGAAATCAGGCTTTTACGGCGCTTCCGCAAAATGTACATGGTAACCGCTTTTTTAGTCAGCCTGGCCATGACCGCCGTATTGTTGTTAACCGTATTTAATCTGCCGGCCTTCGGCAAAGCAGGCAATCCCGCAGAAAATGAAGTGATTGGACGCTACATCGAAAAGGGCCTGGAAGAGACGGGGGCCGTCAATATTGTGGCGGCAGTAATTCTTGATTACCGGGCCTTCGATACTCTGGGAGAGACCCTGGTGCTCTTTACCGCTCTTGTTGCAGTGCTGATGCTGCTTAAGGATGAGACCGGCGTATTCAACCGCCGCTACCGGGAGCGCAGCAAATTTGAACCGGAAAAAGATCAAATCTTTCGCTCGGTTGCCGGTATGCTTATCCCTTGTTTGCTGGTATTCAGTATATACATCATCGTCAACGGCCATTTGTCCGCCGGCGGCGGCTTTGCCGGCGGCGCTATATTGGGGGCTACCCTCGTTTTGTATAACATAGCTTACGGTTTGGAAAAAGCCCGGGGCTTTATCAATGAGAAAAATTTTCTCCGCTTCATCACGGCTGCCCTTTTATTTTATAGCGTAGTCAAGGGATATTCTTTTTTTACTGGCGGCAACCACCTGCCTTCCGTCATCCCTTTGGGTTTTCCCGGCAGCATATTCAGCGGCGGACTAATCCTGCCCCTCAATATCACGGTAGGCATAGTGGTGGCCTGCGTAGTCTACGGCGCCTTCTGCCTGTTTAACCGGGGGGGCTTATGATGGAATTCCATTTGTTTACGAATTATGTGGAAATAGCGGCGGTGATTCTGTTTTCCATAGGATTCAGCACTTTGCTTTTTCATCAAAATCTAATGAAGAAGATCATCGGCTTCAATATCATGGACACGGCAATCTTTTTGTTTTTGGCGGCCAAAGGCTACATTGCCGGCAGAATGGCGCCTATATTGGTGGAAGGGGCCAACGATCCTTCCCTTTATATTAATCCGGTACCCAGCGCCCTGGTTCTTACGGGCATTGTGGTATCCGTCAGCGTCACGGCTTTTGCTCTGGCTTTGGTGCTGCGCTTGTATGAAAGATACGGAACTCTCCATTTGGATGAGATTTTATATTTGACCCGAGGGGAGCACGACTGATTGGCTTTTGCCCATAATATCCCTTTTATCAGCATCATGATGACCATATTGGCCGGCGTGATTTCCCTGTTGACCGGCAAGGACAAGGCGGCCAGGATTTGCCTGGGGACGCTGACGGCAGTGGCTCTTTTATCCGCCCTGTTATTTGCTTATCTTTGGCAGACGGGAACCAGCTTCACCTTTTCCATGGGCCATTTTCCTGCTCCCTGGGGCAATGAGCTCCAGGCCGGCCTCTTTGAAGCGTTAATGGCTCTTACGTTTACGGTGGTGATGATTCTATCGCTGGTGGCAGGCCGGGAGCGGGTAGTGGCGGATATTGCCCCTGCCCGGCAGGGGCTGTATTATTTGCTTTGCAGCTTGCTGACTTGTTCTTTGCTGGCCTTAGTATATACCAATGATATTTTTACGGCTTATGTTTTCGTAGAAATCAATACCCTGGCTGCCTGCGGCATTGTGGCGGCCAAGGATACGGGAGAAACCGTCACCGCCACCATCCGCTATCTGATCATGAGCCTTCTGGGTTCCGGCCTGATTCTTATTGCCATTTCTTTGCTTTATGCCATCACCGGCCATCTGCTGATGAACGACTTGCTGGGCAGTATGACCGAGCTGGCCGCTTCCGGCGATTATGCTATGCCCTGTATGGTGATTATGCTTTTTCTGGCCATCGGCCTGGCCATTAAAAGCGCCCTTTTTCCTTTCCATACCTGGCTGCCTGCCGCACATGGCTCGGCCACGGCGGCTTCCAGCGCTATTTTGTCCGGTGTGGTCCTGAAGGGCTATATCATCCTTTTATTGAAGATTTTCTACCGGGTCTTCGGCCTGTCTTTTGCCCATGATTTAAGGGTGGCGGACCTGCTCTTCGTCTTTGGCCTTTTAGGCATGATTATGGGCAGTATTTTTGCGGTCAGGGAGAAAAATTTGAAACGCATGCTGGCCTATTCTTCGGTGGCTCAAGTGGGATATATTTTTATGGGCATCGGTCTCAGCACAGCTATTGGCATGGTGGCGGCCTGCTTTCATATTCTGGCCCACGCTATTACAAAGCCTTTGCTTTTTTTGGCTGCCGACGGTTTGATGGATGTATCCGGCCACAGCAAAAATATTTTCAATATGCAAGGAGCCGGCCGTCGCAATATTTTAGCCGGTATAGCTTTTACCGTCGGCGCATTGTCGATGATCGGCATACCCATGTTTTCCGGTTTTGTCTCGAAGTTTTACTTTGTTCAGGGCTCTTTTCAAAACCCCGACAAAATGCTGGCTACCTTGATTGTGCTGGCCCTCAGCACTGTGCTGAACGCTATGTACTATCTGCCGGTACTGGTGACCCTTTATCTCGGCAACGACGAGAATTCCCCCCATCGTCACAGGAAGTCCGCCAATTCCCGCAACTACAAAAAAGCCATGGTTGCTTTTATCCTGTTGAATTTTATATTAGGTATGTTCTACGAGCCGGTGATCAAGGCTTTGGAGCAAGGGCTATTGATGCTATAACGCCTCAGTAGAAAAGGTTATAGGAGGTGCTGATTGATCAACGACACAATGATACTGGCTTTATCCCCTTTGCTGCCCTTCGGGTCAGCGTTGCTGCTGCCTTTTTTAAAGCTAGAGGACAAGAATCGCAAGCTGTTTTATACCATGGGCGTCACCCTCTGCAATCTTCTGATAGCCTATTATTTAGCACGGCATCTGCAGGGGCAGTCACTGATTCTTTTTAAGATAACCGAAAATATGCCTATCCTGCTGCGGGTGGACGGATTATCGGTACTGTATTTGCTTTTGGCTTCCTTCCTTTGGCTGGGGGTTACTTTGTATTCCCACAGCTATATCGCTCATAACCGTTTTGAGAGCCGTTATTATGCTTTTTTGCTTGCGGTTTTAGGGTCTTTAATGGGCCTGGGACTGGCCGGCAATATTATTACCTTCTATTTATTTTACGAATTAATGACCTTTTTGGCTTTCCCTTTGATTTGCCATGACATGACGGAAGAACCCATGAAAGCCGCCATCACTTTTTTGATTTACTCCATATTTGGAGCTACCCTGGTGTTGATCGGCATAGCCTTATTAAACGGTTTGGGGGATATTGCGCTATTCAGCTCCGGCGGCATTCTGGACCCGGCGGCTTTAGAAAAGAAATCCTATCTTACCATTGCCGTGCTGCTGATTTTGTTCGGCTTCGGCTGTAAGGCCGGTATGTTTCCTTTGCAGGCCTGGCTGCCTATTGCCCATCCGGCGGCGCCGGCTCCCATCAGCGCCGTGCTGTCGGCTTTGATCACCAAGGCCGGTGTACTGGGGATTATTCGGGTGATTTATTACATGGTGGGCCCGGCTCATCTCCAAGGCACCTGGCTGCATAATTTATGGCTGGCCATTACTTTGCTGACGGTGTTTTTAGGATCAATGCTGGCCTTTCGGGAGCCGTTGCTGAAGAAGCGGCTGGCCTATTCCAGCGTCAGCCAGCTTTCCTATATCTTGTTTGGCCTGGCTGTTTTTGAGCCTACGGGTTTTACCGGCGCTTTATTGCAGATGGTATCCCATGCCTTTGCCAAACTGGTCCTTTTCCTTTGCGTAGGCGCCATCATACATCAGACCCATTTTCATCATGTGGAAGAATTAAAAGGCATCGGCAAAAAAATGCCGGTGGTTATGTGGTGTTTTACCCTGTCCGCTCTTTCTCTTATCGGCATTCCCCCTTTGGGCGGTTTTCTCAGCAAGTGGCACCTGATAGAAGGCGCGCTTAAAGCGGATATCGGTATTTTTTCCTGGCTGGGGCCGGTAGTGCTGCTGATCAGCGCTTTCCTTACTGCCGGCTATCTGCTGCCCATTATCATCGACGCCTTTTTTCCCGGCGCCGATTATGACTATGCCAATTTGACCAATCTGGATCCTGGCTGGCAGATGAAAGGACCTTTAATCGTTTTCGCCGCCTTTGCTCTTTTTCAGGCCGGCTTGCCTTCCCGCCTGGTGGCCTTTATCTCGGCCATGGCCGGCGGCGTGATGGGGGTGTAGCGCCTTTGAATTCCAATTTGATGCTGATCCTGCCTATTTTGATCCCGATTATTTGCGGCGGCAGTATGGCTTTTATCAATTTTGATGATGAACGAAAGCGTAATATTTACGTTTTCTATATTGTGCTGATTACTTCGTTTTTTGCTTTTGCCGTCAATTTTTGGGGGCCTGATGAAGGCATAACCTTCGTGGGCTTTGGCTCCAAGATGGCCATTGCTTTCAAAGTGGATGGGCTGGGGCGGCTTTTCAGCTCTATGGTAGCCATTCTTTGGCCTTTGGCTACGGTTTATGCCTTTGAATATATGGAGCATGAAGGCAATGAGAAAAGGTTTTATGCTTTTTATACGGTTACTTATGGCGTCACCCTGGCCATTTCTTATGCCGCCAATTTTCTGACCATGTATTTGTTTTACGAAATGCTGACCCTGGTGACCCTGCCCTTGGTAATCCACTCGATGAACCAGCAGGCCTTTGCCGCCGGCCGAAAATATATTGCCTACTCCATTGGCGGCGCAACCGCAGTATTTATTTGTCTCGTATTTATTGCCAGCTTCGGCGAAACCTTGGATTTTCATCTGGGGGGCGTATTTGCCGCCGATATCATGGCTGATCACGGCGGGTTGCTGCTGCAGGTCTTTACGTTAGGCTTTATCGGTTTAAGCGTTAAAGCCGCAATGTTTCCCTTCCACGGCTGGCTGCCATCGGCTACGGTGGCTCCGACTACCGTAACGGCTTTGCTCCATGCGGTGGCGGTGGTTAAGGCCGGGGCTTTTGCCACCATGCGGCTGACTTACTATATTTTTGGTACGGAATTGCTTTGGGGAACCTGGGCTCAGCAGGCGGTAATGGCCTTAACCCTGGTCACCATTTTGTACGGTTCCGCCCGGGCCTGGTATACCAGTCATTTTAAGCGGCGGCTGGCCTATTCCACTGTCAGCCAGCTTTCCTATATACTTTTTGGCGTTACGCTGATGACGCCGGAGGGCATGGCGGCGGCCATGATTTATATGGTTGCCCACGGCTTCATCAAGATATTGCTCTTTTATTGCTGCGGCGCTGTCAATATTATGGCTCACCGTTACGACGTCCGGGAGCTGGAGGGTTTAGGCCGCTATATGCCCGTGACTTTTGCCGCCTTTACCATAGGGGCTTTGTCCTTGATGGGCTTACCGCCCACTGCCGGCTTTGTGGCAAAACTGCAGTTGCTGACAGCCTTGGCCCAGGGCGGCGGCGCCTTGGCTTTGGGCGGAATTGCGGTTTTTATCCTGTCCATGCTGCTGACGGCGGCCTATTTGTTTGACGTGATCAGGGCCGCCTATTTCCCAAAAACAGCAGAGCCCTTTTTAGAAGGGGAGTTTATACCTAAAGATCCGGGAGCCAGCATGGCTATTCCTTTAAAGGTGCTGGCTTTCATGACCATCCTGATCGGGGTGGCCAGCCGGCCATTATTGGAATGGATTACTTTGGTCAGTCAAGGCTTAAGATAATGAGGAGGATGGCATGGCAGGCAATCTGTCTTTATTAATATTAATACTGTGGCCACTGGCCGGCGCCCTGCTGGCTTTTTGGCTGGGCCGCAGCAATAAGAGGCACCGGGATTATTTTTCTATGCTGGTTGCTTTTTTAGAGCTGGCCCTTGCTTTATTTGTCTTGGTTGAGTCCGGCGGCGAGCCTGCGTTTTTCCGCTGGGAATCCTTTGGCGGCTTGGGCCTGTCCCTAAAAAGCGACGGCCTCCGGGGTATTTATTGTGTCATCACTTCCTTTATGTGGCTGACTACCTTAGTGTTTTCCCGGGAGTATTTTCATCACTACCGCAACAGAAACCGCTATCATTTTTTCACCCTTTTGACCCTGTCTTTTACCATCGGCGTTTTTCTGGCCGCTGACCTGACTACTACTTTTCTCTTCTTTGAGATGATGTCCTTCACTTCTTTGGTCATGGTAATCAACAACGAAAAGCCGCCGGCTATAGCGGCGGCAAAGCTCTATATTTTTGTGGCTTTGGGCTGCGGTCTGGTTATGCTTCTGGGTATTCAGATGCTGTCTAACCTTATGGGAACTTTGAATTTTGATGAACTCTTCACCCTGGCCAGCGCCATGACGGATAAGAGCAGCCTCTTTCTGCCGGGTATTCTGCTGCTTGCGGGCTTCGGCGCTAAAGCCGGCATGTTTCCCTTGCATATTTGGCTGCCGGAAGCCCATCCTGTAGCGCCGGCCCCAGCCAGCGCCTTGCTTTCCGGGGTGCTGACGAAAACCGGCGTTTTGGGTATTTTAGCCGTCACAACCAATTTGTTTTATCACGACGGCAATTGGGGCTTTTTGATCCTGGTATTGGGCACGATCACCATGGTGCTGGGGGCGGTGCTGGGTCTTTTCACCATGGACTTGAAAAGGATTTTGGCCTGCTCTTCCGTATCCCAGATCGGTTTTATTCTGGTAGGTACGGGTATGCAGGGCCTATTGGGCCATCATAACGCCTTGGCCGTCAGAGGTACCTTCCTGCACATGGTCAACCATTCTTTGATCAAGCTGGCTCTTTTCCTGGTAGCCGGCGCCATCAACATCAATATTCATGAGCTAAACCTCAACAAGATCCGGGGCTTTGGCCGGGGCAAGCCGATTCTGCATTTTACCTTTTTGATGGGGGCCCTGAGCATCATGGGTATTCCTTTAAGCAGCGGCTATATCAGCAAAACCCTGCTCCACGAAAGCATTGTCGAATATATTCACCTGCTGGAGGGAATGGGCCAAAGCACCTTGTTCTATCAAGGGGTGGAATGGCTGTTCCTGCTTACCGGCGGCTTTACCATCGCCTATATATTGAAGATTTACTTTGCTTTATTCTGGGAAACCAACGAGGTTCATCAGGAGGAATTCGACGCCTTCGACCGCCATTATTTGCGGCGGAAGAGCAATGCGGCTTTGCTGGCCTCAGCCTTGGTGCTGCCGGTGCTGGGTCTTTTTCCTTACCATACCATGAACCCCTTGGCCGACCTGGCCCAAAGCTTTATGCACGGACACAGCCCCGATCATGCCGTCCATTATTTTGCCTGGATTAATCTTCAGGGCGCTGTGTATTCTATTTTTATCGGCCTGCTGGTGTATTGCTTCTTTGTCCGCAAAGTGCTGATGGGGCGGCAGCCGGCAGCCGGGGCTGATGGCGCTGCCGCCGGGGCAGGCGGAGAGGCGGGCACACACAATAGCAAGGGTCCCCGCCGCAAGAAGGGCAAGAGCAAGGACAAGGAAAAGGCCGGCGGCGGCCAGAGGGGCTACCTTAACCGCTGGCCTCAATGGCTGGATTTAAATGGAGGGCTGTACCAGCCTTTGTTTACAAAAGTTTTGCCCGGTCTGGGTTTTTTGCTGGCTAAGGGTATTTATATAGCGGCGGAAAAAGGCTTTGATGTAATGCTGGCGGCAGCGATATCAGCGGGCATCATTCTGGCCGGCAAAGTCCATCACCTTGCTGCCTTGAGCTTCGGCGGCGGACTGGCCCTGTTTTTGACGGCGGGGCTGACGGCAGGCCGCTTGATCTACGGCATTACCCAAAGGGGCATCGACGATGTGATTACTCAGGGAGACCAGTTAATCCGCCGCCTATTTTCGGCGGTAGATAAGGTTGCCGCCGCCTACCATGAGGCCGTCAGCCGCAAGGTGGACCGGCATCAGGATTTTACCTTCAGCTCCATTCCTAAAGAACGCAAGGAGGAATACGACACCTGGCGGGGCATCAACAGCAGTTTATCCTATAGCTTGCTGCTTTTTGGCATCGGCCTTTTGGCAGCCATGATCTTTTTGTTGAGCCGCTGGTAAATCGGAAGGCCGGGCCAACTGAGGCGGCCAAGCCAATCCGGGTGCGCTGCTTACTGGACTATGTCTGCCCGGCAAAGTATGCTGGACTAAGCATATTGGACTACGCCTGCCGGGTAAAGCATATTGGACTATGTCTGCCGGGCAAAGTCTGCCGGAAAAAGTATGCCGGACAAAGGATGTTGGACTGCGTCTGCGGGGCAAAGTATGCTGGACTATGTCTGCCGGGCAAAGTCTGCCGGACAAAGCATGTTGGACTACGTCTGCCGGAAAAAGTCTGCCGGACAAAGCATGTTGGACAAAGGATGTTGGACTAAGCATATTGGACTACGCCTGCGGGGCAAAGTATGCTGGACTATGTCTGCGGGGCAAAGCATATTGGACAAAGGATGTTGGACTACGTCTGCCGGGTAAAGCATATTGGACTATGTCTGCCGGGCAAAGTCTGCCGGACAAAGCATGTTGGACTGCGTCTGCGGGGCAAAGTATGCTGGACTATGTCTGCGGGGCAAAGTATGCTGGACTATGTCTGCGGGGCAAAGTATGCTGGACAAAGGATGTTGGACTACGTCTGCCGGAAAAAGTCTGCCGGACAAAGCATGTTGGACTGCGTCTGCGGGGCAAAGTATGCTGGACTATGTCTGCCGGGCAAAGTCTGCCGGACAAAGCATGTTGGACTACGTCTGCCGGAAAAAGTCTGCCGGACAAAGCATGTTGGGCTACGTCTGCCGGAAAAAGTCTGCCGGACAAAGCATGTTGGACAAAGGATGTTGGACTAAGCATATTGGACTACGCCTGCTCGGCAAATGCCGACAAATATTGAAGAAGGATAGCTAATAATTCGGGATGCCTATGGGTCCTAAGTCCCACTGCAATTAGCTTGGCCTTTCTATACGCCGGAATTAGCTCTGCTAAAGGATAATCTGATGATTGCTTAAAATTTACTATACATATATAATAGGAATGAATCGCTGTAATATAAGCGAAGCACACAAAAGGAGGCTGACAGTATGCCAAGAATTTATGTGGAGTGGTTTCCCAGATCGAAAGATATTCAGGACGCTTTGGCGAAGAAAATCACGGAGGATGTAGTGGAAATCGTCGGCGTACAGCCGGATTCGGTACAGATCGTTTTTAAGGAAAATCCCAAGGAAAACGTATATAAAGCCGGTATTTCTGCTACAATAAAGTTCTAAGTCGGAAAAGAGGATTGTCCTTTTATAAAGTAAAGCTAAAGGGTTGCCGCAATTGGTTTGAAGCAATAATAAAACCAAGGAATGGCGGCCCTTTTTGTCCAAGGAATAGGTCCAAAGGAGTAGGTCAAAGGAGTAGTATGCAAGGCCGGCCAGGTTTGGGACCGGAAAAGCCCATTGATTGGAAGGGAGACAGAGCGGAGTCGCCGTCTGTTCCGCAAATGCCTGCGTCGGCTCAAGGCATTATGAGCAAAATTGCAGGTTTGTCTCTATTTGGCATAGCTAACTGTGCAAAATTTCAAGTTTGTGTCTGCTGTCCGGGCCGTTTTTACGCAAAATTTTAAGTTTAAAGTGTGTTGCTCCTTTGCAATGGTGTTCTTGAACCGAAAGCAACACTAAATATAGAAAAAAAGAGGGTGGCCAGACTACAAAGGTGATGTTTCGGACACTTTAAACCTGCATTTTTGCTCAGTTAGCTTAAGAAAACGGTGACAAATCTGCATTTTTGAGCAGTTAGCTTAAGAAAACGGTGACAAACCTGCAATTTTGCTCAGTTAGCTTAAGGAAACGGTGACAAACCTGCAATTTTGCTCAGTTAGCTTAAGGAAACGGTGACAAACCTGCATTTTTGAGCAGTTGCCTGAGTTAACCGCCGCAAATACCCCTTACGCCATGTGCCACATGTGTCACTGCCTGCAGCTGTGTTCAATGCCACTACAGAAGAGGACCGTCATTGCGGAGCAATAAACGGTTGGACGCAGAATACCGTTGACAAAGGCCGGGCCTGGTGATAAGGTAAATTTGTCGTTATGATAAATATTCATAACGAATAAAAGGATTTAACAGGTAAAGGGGAAAACCATGGGATTTTTATCGGAGTGCACCTCGGGAGGCTGTGGTGCTAAAATAGGCCCCGGTGAATTGGCCGAGCTGCTGAAGGATGTGCCCGGCTTCGGGGGCATGATGGACCCGAAGCTGCTGGTGGGCTTTGAATCGGCCGACGATGCTGCAGTGTATCAAATTGCGCCGGATTTAGCCTTGGTATCTACTGTGGATTTTTTTTCACCGATGATCGATGATCCATACCAATTCGGCCAGATTGCCGCCACTAATGCCCTGAGTGATATTTATGCCATGGGGGCTGAGCCGCTTTTTGCCTTAAATTTAGTATGCTTTCCTCAAAAGATGGACAAAGGCATACTGAAAGATATTCTGGCCGGAGGAGCGGCCAAAGCCAGAGAGGGAGGGGCGGTTATTGCCGGCGGTCACTCCATCTACGACCATGAACCAAAATATGGCTTAGCTGTCACCGGCCGGGTTCATCCTCAAAAGATTTTACGCAATGATGGCTGCCGGGAAGGGGATTGCCTGATTCTCACTAAACCATTAGGAGTAGGGTTGGTGACGTCAGCCGCCCGGGTGGGCTTGGCTGAACCTGAGATTTATGGAGCGGCTCTGGCTTCCATGACCCGGTTGAACCGCTATGCGGCGGAAAAAATGCAAGACTTTCCCGTCAGCGCCTGTACCGATATTACGGGCTTTGGCTTATTGGTGCACGGTATGGAAATGGCAGGCAAAAACCATACCCTGGTTATTGATACGGATTCTCTGCCGCTTTTGCCGGGAGCCTATGACTTTGCCGCTAATTATTATGCCACTGCTGCCGGCCAGCGTAATTTCAATTACTTTGGAGACAAGTTTATTCTGGAGGGTATTTCCCCGGCAATGAAAGAGATTCTTTTTGACCCTCAGACCTCCGGCGGGTTGCTGATCAGTGTGCCGGCCGGCAAGGCCCAAGCCCTTTGTGACGCCATTTGCCGGGATGATCCCCAGGCCAGGATTATCGGCCAGGTAGTGGCCAGGGAAGATGGGCCTTCGGCCTCAACCCGCTATCCAAAGAAAGCTGAGGGCGCGGGTGTTCCCGTGATTTTAGTTTAGGGCTATCCGAAAATACTTAGAACGCAAATGTGGAGGGAGATCAATGATTAATGTAGTTGGCAAACCTTGCCCCATACCGGTAATCGAAGCAAAAAAAGCGCTGCGCCAGGCGGCTCCCGGAGAGCAGGTTCGGATTATCGTGGATAATGATGTGGCCCGGCAAAACCTTCAAAAAATGGCTGAGGGTATGGGCTGCGGTTTCAGCTATGGGCCGGCGGCAGGAGAGGGCCAGGATAATATAGAAGTTGTTATCACTGCACCCGCCGGGCCGGCTGCTAAGGCGGCTGGCAGCGGAACCAAGGACTCCGCGGTGACCGGGGCTATCGGAGCCGGCAGCTCTGGCGGTGCCGACTGCTCCTGGGACGGGACGGAGGCAATGCTGGAGGCAGCCCGGCAATTGCTGGACGAAGAGGGCAAGGGGCTGGTGGTAGCCATCGGCAGTGACTGCATGGGCCGGGGTGAGGATGAATTGGGCCGTTCCCTGATGAAAGCCTTTATCTATTCGCTGACGGAACTGGATGTGCCGCCGGAATATCTCTTATTTTTCAACAGCGGCGTCAAACTGGCTGTGGAAGGGGCCGGCACCTTGGCGGATCTCCGTACACTGGCGGATAAAGGCGTCAATATCAATAGTTGCGGCGCTTGCCTCAATTATTATAGCCTCACCGATAAATTGGCTATCGGTAATATCACCAATATGTATGCCATTACCACCACCATGGCTCAAGGCCGGCGGCTGATTAATTTGAGCTGACCTGGACCTGGCAAAACTGTGTTCTGCCAAAACTATGTTCTGCCAAAACTGTGTTCTGCCAAAACTATGTTCTGCCAAAACTGTGTTCTGTCAAAGCTGCCGCCTGCCAAAGCTGTGGCCTGACCAAACTGGTTTTTTCCATGGCGCAATAAGCACTTACGGGGAAAGGACTGCTATGACCCGACTTACGGATATTTTTCAATTCTCGAAAAGGGAAGTCGTCACGATCGTAGGCAGCGGCGGCAAGACCTCCCTGATGTGGCTTTTGGCGGAGGCCTATAGGCAAAGCAAGGTTTTCGTCACCACCACCACCAAGATCCGGCGGCCTGATCCTGGGCAGTATGAGGAGTTCCGCAATAATAAAGATCTGCTGCAGGCGTCTTTTGGTCCGGGGATCACCTTGGCCGCCGATGAAATTCCAGGTACGGAAGGGAAGCTGGGGATTTTACTGCCGGAGGTTTTTGAGGCAGCTCTGCCTTATTTTGATTATACCTTCATCGAAGGGGACGGCTCCCGCAATTTGCCGCTAAAAGGCTGGGCGGAGCAAGAGCCAGTGGTGCCTCAGGCAACTACCTGCACCATTGGCGTCGTCACCCTTTGGCCTTTGGGCCAGAAAATTAATGAGGCAATCATACACCGGTTGCCTTTGTTTTGTGAAATCAGCGGCAGCCAGCCCGGGGAAACTCTGACCTTGGAGCATGTTGCCGCCGCTATCATGCATCCTTTGGGATTGCTGAAGGCCGGCAGGGGCCGTAAGATTCTTTATATCAATCAAGTGGAGAATTCGCTGAGTCAGAATCAAGCCCGTAGTCTTCTGGCTGCTTTAAGGCCGGATTTCTTACAGGAGTTGTCACTGGTGGCAGCCGGCAGCGTTCAGCGTAATGAAGGTCATATTTTGTGGCAAAAGAAGGAGCAATTGCTGTAATTGACGGCAGTTGATATAAGCTGACAAAGGGTTAAATCGCTAAAAGGGAGAACTGCTATGTGCGATAAATATTACAAAAAGATGACGGCAGTGTTGCGGGGGGGCGGCGATCTGGCCACCGGTGTGGCCCAAAAATTATGGCGCAGCGGCTTCCAGCTAATTATTCTGGAGACGCCGTCGCCTACCACCATCCGGCGGACAGTAGCCCTCAGTACCGCTATAGCAGAAGGCATTTATCAGGTGGAAGATATGACGGCCCGGCGGATCAAATCCCCGGCGGAGCGGCACGCCCTGTGGCAAAAAGGCGAAATACCGATACTGGCAGACCCCAGGGCCAGCGCATTGGCGGAAATCAAGCCTGACGTGCTGATTGACGCTATTATTGCCAAAAAGAATTTAGGCACCTATCGTCATATGGCGCCCTTGACCATAGCTTTAGGTCCCGGTTTTTCCGCACCTAAAGATGTGGATGCAGTCATTGAAACTATGCGGGGCCACAGCCTGGGCCGCTTGATTACCGAGGGAGAGCCTTTGGCCAATACGGGAATGCCGGGGGAACTGGGGGGCAAAACAGCAGAGCGGGTAGTTCATACGCCGGCTGCCGGTATTGTCCGCCATCTGAGCCAGATCGGCCGGCAAGTGGATAAAGGTGAGCCTCTGTTTTATTTGGAAGATCTGGCCTTTCCCGATGATCCCGATAAAAGAATCATCGTGACCTCGCCGCTAAAAGGCACGCTGCGGGGATTGATTGCCGAAGGGCTCCAGGTACCCAAGGGGCTGAAATGCGCCGACGTTGATCCCCGGCCGGCTCATGAAGTGGATTGCTACACCATTTCCGATAAGGCCCGCTGTCTGGGCGGAGCCGTTTTGGAGGCCTGCCTTTATTTGAAAAAAAATTAAAGATCATAGACACCCGTCAATATTCAACTGAGACCCGCCGAGAAGGCAGGCCGGCTATTTACTAAAATAGGCAGCCGCCTGCTTGTCTTTGTCTGCATAAGGCTGTAATTGTGTATATTCGTTGGAAATCAGCGAACACTAAAGCAAACAGCATTGAGGAGGCGAGAAAGTTGGAATACAACACGGAAGATTATTTGAAAAAGGCTCTGTTGGAAGCCCAGGAAAGAGTCAGGGATTATATGCTTTATTCGGATAAAATTGAGGATGAAGAGCTTAGTGCTTTTTTTGCCGATTATGCCGAAAACGAGGGCCATCAAGCCCGCAAACTCCAGGAATACCTTAAGGACTTACAGTGATTTTATAAGAAGCTAGCTTGCAGGCCTAGGCCGCATAAGAAAAGATCCCTCCAACGCCATAACGGCGAAGGAGGGATCTTTTCTTATGCGTTGCTTATGATCGGCAACCGATAGGCTATTGCTGGGCAGCCATTCTCTTGTAGTTGGCCAGACGAGCTTTAGCATCGGCAGCAGATTGATCAAAGAGCTTTTCTGCCACTTCCGGATACTGTTTCTTCAAGGAAGAATAACGAACTTCGCCTTCCAGGAAGGACTTGTAGTCCAGAGTAGGCTCTTTGCTGTCCAAAATGAAGGGGTTTTTGCCTTCGTCAGCAAGAGTGGGATTGTAACGGTAGAGCTGCCAGTAGCCGGTATCCACAGCCTTTTTCTCTTCAGCCTGGGTTTTTGCCATGTCGATGCCGTGGTTGATACAAGGAGCATAAGCAATAACCAGGGAGGGGCCGGGATAAGCTTCAGCTTCGGTGATGGCTTTCAGCAACTGAGCCTGGTTGGCGCCCATGGCTACGGTAGCTACATAAACGTAACCATAGCTCATGGCCATCATGCCCAGATCCTTTTTGCGGACCCGTTTGCCGGCAGCGGCAAATTTGGCGATGGAGCCGGTAGGCGTAGCTTTGGAAGCCTGACCGCCGGTGTTGGAGTAAACTTCGGTGTCAACAACCAGGATGTTGATGTCTTCGCCGGAAGCCAGTACATGGTCTAAGCCGCCGTAACCGATATCGTAAGCCCAGCCGTCGCCGCCGATGATCCACTGAGACTTCTTGGTCATCAGGTCAGCCATGCCGGCAATCTCTTGGCAGAGGTCTTTGTTGGGGGAGCTGCAGCCTTTGACGAAGGCCAGCAGATCTTTGCCGGCAGCTTTGGAAGCTTTGGCATCGTCCATGCCGGCCAGCCAGGCGTCGCAGAGGGGCTTAGCATCGGCATTAGTTTCCGCCAGCTTGCTGACCAGATCGGCCAGTTTGGCCCGGCGCTGCTTGGTAGCTAAAGCCATACCCAAACCGAACTCGGCGTTGTCCTCGAAGAGGCTGTTGGCCCAGGCAGGACCGTGGCCTTCCGCATTGACGGTGTAGGGGCAAGTGGGGGCGGAACCGCCGTAAATGGAGGAACAGCCGGTGGCGTTGGCCAGGATCATCCTGTCGCCGTAGAGCTGGGTCACCAGCTTGACGTAAGGCGTCTCGCCGCAGCCTGCGCAAGCGCCGGAGAACTCGAAGAGAGGCTGTTTGAACTGGCTGCCCTTAACGGTAGCCACGTTGACATCAACGTCAGCAACGGGCTGAGCAATGGCAAATTCCCAGTTGCCGGTCTGGGCTTCGATCTGCTCGGCGGCGGGCTTCATCACCAGGGCCTTTTCCTTGGCAGGACAGGTCTGGGCGCAGGAGCCGCAGCCGGTGCAGTCCATGGGGCTGATCTGGATACGGTATTGGTAGCCGGCCAGCTCTTTACCGACAGCTTTCTTGGTCACGAAGCCATCGGGGCATTCCACGCCATCCTCGATCAGGAAAGGACGGATAACGGCGTGGGGGCAAACCAGGGAGCACTGATTGCACTGGATGCAGTTTTCGGGAATCCACTCGGGAATATCCACGGCAATGCAGCGTTTTTCGTATTTGGTGGTGGAAGTAGGCACAATACCTGCGGGATCAAAAGCGGAAACAGGCAGCTTATCGCCTTCCTGAGCCAGGATGGGGGCCACAAAGGTATCGAAGTATTCGGTAGCCTTGATCTTGACGGGCTCCGCACCGGTGGTGGCAGTGGCCCATTCAGCAGGAACCTTGATCTCCTCGATGCCGGCAATGGCGTTGTCGATGGCGGCGTAGTTCATGTTAACGATCTTGTCGCCCTTGTTGCCATAGGATTTCTTAGCGGCTTCCTTCATGTACTTCTCGGCGTCCGCATAAGGAATTACGTTGGCCAGCTTAAAGAAGGCAGCCTGCATAACGGTGTTGATCCTTTTGCCCATGCCAACTTCGCCGGCGATTTTGATGGCGTCTACATTGTAGAATTTAGCCTTTTTCTTCGCTAAAGCCTGTTTCATGGAAGCGGGCAGATGGGTTTCCATCTCCTCGGCAGTCCAGGAGCTGTTGAGCAGGAATACGCCGCCTTCCTTCAAGTCGGAAACCATGTCGTAACGGGTAACGTAAGAAGGATTGTGGCAGGCAATAAAGTCTGCGGAGTCGATGAGGTAGGTGGAACGGATGGGGGATTTACCAAAGCGCAGATGGCTGATGGTAATACCGCCGGATTTCTTGGAGTCATAGGCGAAGTAAGCCTGGGCATACATGTCGGTGTGATCGCCGATGATCTTAATGGAGTTTTTGTTGGCGCCTACGGTACCGTCGGAGCCTAAGCCGTAGAACTTGCAGCTGATAGCGCCGGCGGCGGAAGCGTCGATCTTCTCGCCTTTAGGCAGGTTTGTCATGGTAACGTCGTCTTCGATACCTACGGTGAAGTGGTTTTTCTTGGCGCCATCCATGTTTTCGTAAATGGTTTTGACCATGGTGGGGTTGAACTCTTTGGAGCCTAAGCCGTAGCGGCCGCCCAGCACCTGGATGGATTCCCGGCCCAGTTCTTTGAGGGCGGAGCAAACATCGGTATAGAGGGGTTCGCCGATGGAGCCGGGTTCTTTGGTCCGGTCCAAAACGGTGATGGTCTTGACGGATTTAGGAATAGCATCGCCAAAATGCTTGAGGGAGAAAGGACGATAGAGACGGACTTTCAACAGACCGACTTTGCCGCCCCGGCTATTGATGTATTCTACGGTTTCCTCGGCAGCCTCAGCACCGGAACCCATCATAACGATGATGTTTTCGGCATCGGCGGCGCCTACATAATCAAAGAGCTTGTAGCTGCGGCCGGTGAGTTTGCTGACTTTGGCCATCTCTTCTTCGACGATGGCGGGTACCGCATCGTAGAATTTGTTGGCAGCTTCCCGGTTCTGGAAATAGATGTCGGGGTTCTGAGCAGTACCCTGCTGATGGGGATGCTCAGGATTGAGGGCACGGGCCCGGAATTCCTTGATGGTTTCCTGGTCCACTAAGGGAGCGATCTCGCTGTACTCGATAGCGTCGATTTTCTGTACTTCGTGAGAAGTGCGGAAACCGTCAAAGAAATGAAGGAAAGGAACTTTGGACCGCAGGGTGCTGAGATGAGCAACCAAAGCCAGGTCCATAGCCTCCTGAACGGAGTTGGATGCCAAGAGGGCAAAGCCGGTCTGACGGCAAGCCATAACGTCGGCATGGTCGCCAAAGATGGACAGAGCATGAGCGGCTAAGGCTCTGGCGGATACGTGGAATACGCAAGGAGTCAGTTCGCCGCTGATTTTGTACATATTGGGGATCATCAGCAAAAGACCCTGAGAAGCAGTGAAGGTGCTGGTAAAGGCACCGGCGGCCAAAGAGCCGTGAACGGCGCCGGCGGCACCGGCCTCAGACTGCATTTCTACTACGTTGACCTGCTGGCCGAAAAGGTTTTCGACACCTTTGGCTGCCCATTCATCTACGGACTCAGCCATAGGGGAAGAAGGGGTGATGGGGAATATCGCCGCTACGTCACTGAAAGCATACGCTACATGTGCTGCTGCGGTATTGCCATCGATCGTCATTTTTTTACTCATGGAAACCTCCTTAATAATAGTTATTCTCACCTTTAATTGTTGTGAAATAAATAACAAACCCAACCCAACCAAAAATTTACTTCTACACGTATACAGCCATTATATTAAGGAAAAGCCCATATGTCAACGGTCAGCTCTTAATGCATAAAATTATAATAATATTGTTATTCAATTCATCTATTCCTGATTTAGTGAGAATTGGCAGAAAAGTTATAAATGAAAAAATAATAGAAAAATAGCAAAAAGCCGCCCGACCGGGCATACCGGCGGAGGGGGAAAGAAGGGGGCGCAGAGGACAAACCCATGAGCCAACTTACCCCACCGGCGGGGGGTGATTGGCCTGTTGAGGAACAACTTTTGCTCAAAATTGCAGCTTTGTTCGAGGGCACTGAAAAAGTCATAGAATTCATGGTATAATTTTGGTAATCAATCAGTAGGAAAGAAAGTGGAATTGATGCTAAGGAATGGAACCCAGCTTCAGCTATCCGAATATGCGGGAATT
>JBCFAO010000056.1:0-22745 GCA_038562165.1 Clostridiales bacterium
GTCTGGGCTACTGGCGAGTTGCCGGCAGTTGGATTCTGTCTACATCACTGATAAACGAACGCCTCCTATCCATGGGCTATGACGACATAGCCAAGAGATATGAGGCGCTGCACTCAAGTTATTGAACCGCCGTATGCCGAACGGCACGTACGGTGGTGTGAGAGGTCGGCTGCCCGACTAATGGGCAGCCTCCTACTCGATTGCAGCGAAGGAGGGATTCAATTGGAATTGGAGCAGAGACGATGGCGGCCGTACCTCTATAACCCACAACCCCGTAAACATAAACACAATATTCTAATGCAAACATAATCTGCTGAAAGGATGAAAACTATGATTACCAATATATTGAGCAAATTGACAAAGCAAATGGAGCTGACCAGTGAGGAAATTTCCGGCTTGATCAGGGCTATTAATGAAGATAAAATCAGTCCGGTGCAGATTGCCGGCTTCCAGGTGGCCTTAATGATGAAAGGTCCCACCCTGGCGGAAGTGTCGGCTATTGCCCAAGCCATGCGGGACAATTGTATCCAGCTTTCTCCCAACGTGCCCGGCGATCTCATGGATACCTGCGGCACCGGCGGCGGCTTGTCCACTTTCAATATCTCCACTGCCGTAGCTATTGTAGCGGCGGCGGCAGGTATCCCGGTAGCTAAGCACGGCAGCCGTTCCATCTCCAGTCTTTCCGGCAGCGCCGACGTGTTGGAGGCTCTGGATGTGGCCATTAACCTTGATCCCGCCGACGCTTCTAAAATGATGGAGGACATCGGCATCGCCTTTTTGTATGCACCTCTGTTTCATCCCGTCATGGGCAAAGTACTGCCGCCGGAGACGGAGCTGGGCATTAAGACTATTTTTTATACCATTATCGGGCCGCTAATCAATCCGGCAGGAGCAAAGCTGCATCTCATGGGCGTATATAAGCCGGAGCTGCTAGAAACCGTAAGCCAGGTGGCCCGTAATCTGGGCTACCGGCGGGGGCTCTTTGTTCACGGTGCCGACGGTTTGGATGAAATTTCTCTGCTGGGTCCGACTCTTATCCATGAGCTGAGGGACGGCGAAATAACCCGTTATGAAATCACCCCCGAACAATTCGGCCTAAGCCGCTGTACCATTGCCGATATTGCAACGGGTACGCCTGCGGAAAATGCCCATACTATCCGCCAGGTATTTGCCGGCATCGACAAAGGTCCCCGCCGTGACTCCATTTTGCTGAATGCAGCGGGAGCCCTGTATGTAGGTGGTCTTGCTGAGAGTATTGCCGAGGGCCTGATTATGGCTGCCGGCCTGATTGACAGCGGCAAGGCCCGGGCTAAATTGCAGCAGCTATCCGAGACTTCCAACATGTATGCCGGAAAGAAAAGGGAGAAGGAGCCGGCATGAGGTTTAGCAGTGAGCTTGAAAAAAGAAAAGCTGCCGGCTTTTTAACGGTAATCCCTGACCTGAAGAGCAAATCTCCCAAGGAGGGAGATTTGTTCAAAGGCAGGGAACTCCGGGAGCTTGCCGAAGCCTTGCAGAGCGCCGGTGCGCCTGTTCTATCGGTGGTAACAGAACCCCGGCATTTTGAGGGCACTCTGACAATGTTAAAGGAGGCCGCCGCCACGGGACTGCCTCTCCTGCGCAAGGATTTTATCAAAACGGAACAGGATATCGAGGAGACGGCAGCAGCCGGGGCAGCAGCAGTATTGCTCATCGTCTCAATGCTTGATGAGGAAACTCTGGCCCGCTTGTTTGCCAAATGCGGCTCCTGTGGGCTGGATGCCCTGGTGGAGGTCCACAATGCCACCGAACTGGAGATTGCCAATCGGTTAGCCCCCAAACTGGTGGGAATCAACAACAGAGATATTTTGCGGCTGGAAAAAGATGATGGTACAGTGACCAACACCGGTATACTGGCGCCTCAGGTCAAAAGGCCGGCTTTGGTGATCAGCGAAAGCGCCATCAGTGACCGGGAGGATGTGCAAATGGCCGGGGCAGCCGGCGCCGATGCGGTTTTGGTCGGCACCGCTCTTTTGCAGGCAGCGGATATCGGCGCTAAATATAGAGAATTGCAGGTGATTCTGTCATGATGCCGGTGAAGATCTGCGGCATGACCAATGAAGAGGATATCCTCACTTGTTCCCATCTGGGAGCCCAGGCCCTGGGCCTGGTTGTGGAATACCCCTTGCCTGTTCCCTGGAACCTGACAGCAGAGCAGGCCAAAGATTTGCGCCAGGTTATCCCTGCCAACGTAACGGCCTGTATGGTTACCGGCGGCAAACCGGAGGAGATTATCGCCAGGGCCAAGCAAGTGCGGCCTCAAATGGTGCAATTACACTTTGAAGAGACACTGGAGGAGACTGCTTATATTGCCAAGGCCCTTGCTCCTGAGCATATCGCTGTGATTAAAGCCCTGCGGGTAGGGCCAGAGGGACGGCTGCTTTTTGAGATCACCGATCCCGTTGAAGCGGCCCGGCTGATTAGCCAAACCAGTGTAGCGGCCCTGCTGGTGGATTCCGGCACTGCAAAGCGGCCAGGGGGCAGCGGCCTGGTTGTGGATCAGGCGATTTACCGGGCTATTGCCGGGGCCGGCAGCCTGCCGGTGATACTGGCGGGAGGACTGACTGCTCAAAACCTCCACGAGATTATTCCCACTGATTTGCCGCCCAGTGCGGTAGATGTGCTTAGCGGCGTGGAAGCCGGACCGGGCCGGAAAGACAAAGAAAAGGTCAGCGCATTTCTATATGGAGCAAAATCGCTGCCGAAAAGGAGTGGAAAACTATGGATCAACCCATAAAAAAAGGACGCTTCGGCGTCCATGGCGGCCAATATGTCCCTGAGACGCTAATGAACGAGCTGCTGAAGCTGGAACGGGCTTATACGCAAGCAATGGAGGATGCGGAATTCCGGCAGGAGTTAAATAGGCTGCTGGCCGAATATGCAGGCCGGCCCTCCCTTTTGTACTATGCCAAAAAGATGTCGGCAGATTTAGGCGGCCCTCAAATCTACCTGAAGCGGGAGGATTTGAACCATACCGGCTCTCATAAAATCAACAATGTGCTGGGCCAGGTGCTTTTAGCAAAGCGCATGGGTAAAACCCGGGTGATTGCCGAAACCGGGGCCGGCCAGCACGGGGTAGCTACCGCTACGGCCGCCGCTCTCCTGGGTCTTGAATGCGTTATCTTTATGGGCAAGGAAGATGTGGAGCGCCAGTTGCTCAACGTTTACCGTATGGAGCTTTTAGGAGCCACGGTAGTACCGGTAACAACGGGCACCATGACATTGAAGGATGCGGTGAACGAAACCATGCGGGAGTGGACCCGGCGGGTGGATGATACCCTTTATGTGCTGGGGTCGGTGATGGGGCCTCATCCTTTTCCGACGATGGTTCGGGATTTTCAAAGCGTCATCGGCAGCGAAACCAAAGCCCAGATATTGAAAGAAACCGGCGGTCTTCCCGCCGCTGTGCTGGCTTGTGTAGGCGGCGGCAGCAATGCCATGGGTATGTTTTATCCCTTCATCCAGGATGAGGGAGTGAGGCTGATTGGCTGTGAGGCTGCGGGCCAAGGCATTGAGACGGAGAAGCATGCCGCCACCATTGCCAAAGGCAGCCTGGGGGTCTTCCACGGTATGAAGTCCTATTTCTGCCAGGATGAGTACGGTCAAATTGCCCCAGTCTATTCTATCTCAGCGGGATTAGATTATCCGGGCATTGGTCCCGAGCATGCCCACCTCTACGATAGCGGCCGGGGCGAATACCGGCCCGTCACCGACGAAGAGGCTGTCCGGGCTTTTGAATACCTGGCCCGGACGGAAGGAATCATTTGCGCCATTGAAAGCGCCCATGCCGTGGCCCAGCTCATGAAAATGGCCAATGAATTCACGGCCCAAGACAGTGTTGTGATCTGCCTGTCGGGCAGGGGTGATAAAGACGTGGCGGCTATTGCCCGGTATAAAGGGAGGAATATCTATGAATAGAATTGCCAAGGCTTTCGAGGCTAACAGGCCTTTTATCGGCTTTATCACCGGAGGAGATCCATCGGTGGCCAAAACGGAAGAGTTTATTTTGGAGATGATCGCCGGCGGCGCCGACATCATTGAGATCGGCATTCCCTTTTCCGATCCCATAGCAGAAGGTCCTGTCATCCAGGAAGCCAACCTGCGTGCTCTGGATAATGGGGCCAACGTAGACAAACTCTTTGATATGGTGGCTTCCCTGCGGCTGAAAACCCAAACGCCGCTTTTGTTCATGACTTATCTGAACCCGGTTTTTCGCTATGGCTATGAGCGTTTCTTTAGCCGCTGCCGGGAATGCGGGTTGGACGGCATCATTATCCCCGATCTGCCTTACGAAGAGCGGCAGGAGGTGGAGGAGGCTGCAAGCCGGTACGGTATAACGCTTATTTCCATGATTGCACCTACCTCCAAAGACCGGATCAAACAAATTGTGGAGCAGGCCCGGGGGTTTATCTATACCGTCTCTTCCATGGGGGTCACGGGAGTTCGCAGCAATTTGGACGGCAGCATTGGAGAATTGGTGGAAAGCATCAAAAAAGAAACCCAAGTGCCGGTGGCCGTGGGTTTTGGCATCAGCAATCCCCAGCAAGCCCGGGCAGTAGCTGCATTTGCCGACGGGGTAATTGTGGGCAGCGCTTTGGTAAATATAGTAGCTGCCCATGGTGAGAAGGCCGGGCCTTTTCTGCGGCAATATGTGCAGGAGATGAAGGCTGCCATAGGGGAGGCGGCGGCAAGGCAGTAGCGGCAGATGTATAGTGATGGGAAGAGGTCATTTCAGAACAGGCAGCCAGCCTGCAAAAAATTTATCGGCAGTATCTTTCCGGAAAAATTCCGGGAGATATTGCCGTTTTTTTTTTGAGCATCTTGATTTAATTTGTTTAAACGAATACTCTGTAGAGAAAATAGAATCAACTACAGGTAAACTACAGGTTGCTGTGTTATTTTTCTACAATGGAGGATGCTCTTTATGCCGATACGAATTTTGCTTGTCGAGGACGATGAGCATATCTGCAATACGGTCAAAATTTTTTTATCTGAGGCGGGATATGAAGTTGATGCCTGCATGAATGGCGATGAAGCATACACCAGGTTTTACGAAAATATCTATCAACTGGTCATTCTTGACATTATGCTGCCCGGTATGAGCGGTCATGAACTTTTGCGGGAATTTCGCAAGCTGAATAATACGCCCGTGCTGATGATGACCGCGCTTTCTGATGACGAAAATCAGATTATGGCCTTTGACGCGGAAGCGGATGACTATGTGACGAAGCCGTTCAAAATTCAACTTTTGGTCAAACGGGTGGAGGCCCTGCTCCGGCGCAGCGGTGTGCTGGCAAAAGAAGTCCGCTATGGTAATTTGATACTCCTGCCCGAGGATTTTGGGGCAAGCTATGCCGGTGAGGAACTGCCGTTGACACGTAGAGAATTTGAACTTCTTTTGCTGCTGGTTCAGAGCAAAGGCCGAACGCTATCTCACGAAATCATATTATCCCGCGTGTGGGGATATGACTTTGATGGCGACGGTGGTACCGTGCATACCCACATCAAAAATCTGCGGGCGAAGCTGCCGGAGAATATTATTAAGACAGTTCGCGGCGTGGGCTACCGCTTGGAGAGGAAATCCGAATGAAGAAACATGGGATTTTCATTAAGGTATTTACTTACACGGTAATTGCCATATTGCTGCTTATTAGCGTGATGGCGGTACTGTTTTCGAGGCAATTTATGTCGCTCTATAGAACATTACAGAGCCGGCAAATAGTAGCTTCTTATGAACCCTTGGTACGACGGATTCAGACAAGCAATAACAATGATATTGCTGCGGTGGCACAACGTTTTCATGAAAACAACCAGTCCTTTGAGTTCCTCGTTGTGGATAATAACAACGATCCCATATATGCCACAGAAAACGCTGATACATCAGACAATTTTAGAGGCGATTTTTTCTTTGTCGTACATAAGGATATGGATACGGGCTTCTCCATTATTGCTCAAAGCAGGACGGGGTTGGAATCTCTCTACCGTGATTTAGCGATTAGGATACTTGCTGTGTTAGCCGTAATGCTTGCGCTCAGCCTTTTTTGCGCATACGTTTTTGCGAGGCGAATAACTAAACCAATCAGGCAGCTTGTAAATAGCGCCGGGAAAATGGCAAATCTCGAAGAAGTCCCGCCGCCGGCAGAACGTAAAGACGAGCTTGGTATCTTAGCCCATGACATTTATTTCATGTACGAAAAACTGAAAGAAACCATAGCCCAATTAGAAGATGAAATCTTGCGTGTGCGTGAGTTGGAAGAAACGCAGCGGTATTTCTTTTCAGCAGCTTCCCATGAGCTAAAAACGCCTATCGCAGCAACAAGCGTTCTGTTGGAGGGTATGATTGAAAATGTGGGCGACTACAACGATCATCCTAAGTATCTGCGCGAATGCATTAAGATGATGGATAGGCAAAGCAAGACCATATCCGAGATATTGGAGATTGTCAGCCTAAACGATGGGAAAATTGTGCCGGTGGCTGAAAGATTGGAAATGAAAAATACTATTTCCTGTATTCTATCTGATGTTCAGACACTTGCCAAAGTAAATGAACAGCGTGTTGTTCTGGATATTTCAGACGGACAAACCATCCTTGCCGATCCGAAAATGCTGAAAACGGTACTCTCCAACATCATATTGAACGCCATACAGAATACGCCTAAAGGCGGGGAGGTCCGGATATGGAGCGAACCGGCAGGGGAACAATTTCGTCTTTGCGTATTGAATACGGGAGCGAGGATTGACGATGCTGTTTTGCCAAAACTGTTCGACCCATTTTACCGCATTGACCAGGCACGCAGCAGAAAAAGCGGACGAAGCGGCTTGGGGCTGACCATTGTGCACAAAACACTTGAGGCCATGAACATAGCCTTTACGTTAGAGAACACTCCGGATGGCGTTTTGTTTTGGATGAATTTACCACAGATAAACGGCATTTGCCTTGAAGAATATCTCGACAAAACAAATTAGGAAAATTTATTACTTCGACCGGCAGGGTTGTCTCTGCCGGTCTTTTTATTTTTATTGCTACAGATAAATTACAGATTGGCTACAGGGAGAATACAGATTGCCTTGCCATAATAGTAACCGCAGCATAGGCAAATTTCTTTTTTAAGGGAGGAAACTGAATGTACAAAAAAAGTGTGACGAGGTTTTTATTACGATGGAGCTGACGGTACGTAAAATCACCGCCGCTTGTGGCGGAAAATTGCTCTGCGGTAATCCGGATACGATAGTAACGTCGGTGGTTACCGACAGCCGGGAGGTGGTCGCCGGTTCCCTGTTTGTCCCTCTCAAGGGAAAAAGGACGAACGCCCACAGCTTTCTGCCCACCGTATTCGCCTCCGGTGCAGTGGCGGCGCTGACGCAGGAGCATACTGGGATGGAGGCGAAAGAAGCCTGGATCGCGGTGGATTCGACTCAGACAGCACTCCAACGCATTGCCGCCGCTTATAAGAAGAGCTTTCCCATCCCTGTCGTTGGAATCACGGGAAGCGTTGGGAAGACGACGACGAAAGAAATGACTGCGCTTACCCTTTCTGCAAGATACAACGTAATGAAGACGAGGGGAAATCGCAATAGCGAGATTGGACTGCCGCTAACTATGTTCGAGTTTTCCAAGGAACACGAAGCTGCAGCGGTGGAGATGGGAATAAGCGAATTCGGCGAAATGGCACGCCTTGCATGGGTCGCCGGACCTAAGTACGCTGTTATTACCAACATCGGCATTGCCCACATCGGCCAGCTTAAAACCCAGGAAAACATCTTGCGGGAGAAACTGCACATCACCGACCGGTTTACACAGGATTCTGTGCTGTTTTTAAATGGGGACGACCCTCTGCTCGCCGGTCTCCGCGGGAAGCTGCCCTATGAGACGATCTTTTTCGGCACGGCGCCTTGGTGCGATTTTCGCGCAGAGGGGATTAAGGTTCAAAAGGAAGCCTCCGTTTTCCGCTGTATTTCTTCAAAGGGAGAGTGCGTCGATGTAACCCTGCCAGTACTTGGCATGCACCTTGCTCTGGATGCACTCGCCGCTCTTGCCGTGGCGGAGCGGTTGGGTGTGCCCTTGGCTTGGGCTGCCGCTGCGCTCAGGGATTACCGGCCCCTGGCCATGCGCCAGCAGATTTACCATGTAGGCGAGGTTACCGTCATCGACGATTCCTACAACTCCAGTCCCGATGCAGCCAAAAGCATCCTGAGCGTCCTTGCGGGGTTCTTGGCCCGCCGCAGAATAGCCATATTAGCGGATATGCTCGAACTTGGGGAGTATTCCCGGCAAGCACATTTTGAAGTCGGCGTCTGTGCCGCGGAAAGTGGAGTCGATATTTTACTTACCGTCGGTCCCGAGGCGAAGGTTATGGCCGAGGGCGCCCGCTCCCTCCGGTCCGGGATCGACTGCCGCCTTTTTGACAATAACGATCAGGCCGTAGCGGAGCTGAAATCCATTTTGTCTCCTGGTGACACGGTCCTGGTCAAAGGCTCTCGCGGCATGCATACTGAAGAGATTGTGCGTGCCCTTCTTTAGCCTCCCGCTTCTTCGGAAGCGATTTTCACAGTGATTCAAAAAGAAAGGATAAATTTAAACTATGGAAAAATCCGGAGTTACAATTTACGGATGTGGCCAGGACGAGGCGGATGTGTTTCGCAGGCTGTCGCCCCGCTTTGGTGTCGTGCCTACTATTACAAGCGACGCCGTATCAGAAGCCAATGCGAAGTTAGTCACCGATAATCAATGTATCAGCGTGGGACACAAGTCCCGGGTCTCCGAATCCACTATTGCCGCGTTGAAGAATGCGGGAGTAAAGTATATTTCCACCCGCAGCATCGGCTGCAATCACATAGATATAAATGCCGCCAGGAGAATGGGCATCACTGTTGGTAATGTGGCATATTCGCCGGACGGTGTTGCCGATTATACCCTGATGCTGATGTTGATGGCGATACGCAACGCAAAGTCTATTGTGCGTTCCGTGGAAAAATATGATTTCAGGTTGGACAGCACCCGGGGAAAAGAATTGCGGGATATGACCGTGGGTGTGCTGGGAACCGGTGGCATAGGCAAAGCGGTTATTAACCGGCTGGGAGGATTTGGATGTCATGTGCTGGCTTATGACCGCAGCCAGAAAATAGCGGCAGACTATGTTTCCCTTGATGCCTTGCTGCACAACAGTGATATCGTTACGCTTCATCTGCCCCTGGGTGCGGATACGCACCATATCATCGGACGGGAACAAATAAAAAAAATGAAGCAAGGAGCGTTTATTGTCAATACAGGGCGCGGCGCCCTTATCGATACCGATACGCTTATTAAAGCCTTGGAAAACGGAAAACTAGGCGGGGCCGCATTGGATGTATTGGAGGGAGAGGAAGGACTCTTCTATTTTGACTGTACCGACAAACCAATGGATAATCAATTCTTACTGAAACTTCAAGGTATGCCGAATGTGATAATTACACCGCATACGGCTTACTATACCGAAGGGGCGCTGTATGATACCGTTTTAAAAACAATTAGGAACTGTTTGAATTTTGAAAGGAGCTTGAACCATGGATAGATTAAAGGTTGCAGTCCTGTTTGGCGGTTGTTCAGAGGAGCATGACGTGTCAGTGAAATCCGCAATAGAAATTTCCGCAAATATTGATATTGAAAAATACGAGCCGATTTACAATGGAATTACAAAATCCGGCACTTGGAAAATCTGCGCAAAGCCTTGTGTAGAATGGGAAAATAGCGATTGCAGCTTGGCCGCAATTTTTCCGGATAAGAAAACCCACGGATTGCTTCTAATGAAAGGCTATGAATATAAAATCAGACCCATTGATGTGGCTTTCCCCGTTCTGCATGGCAAGTCGGGGGAAGATGGCCAAATACAAGGTCTACTTGAACTATCCGGTATTCCTTATGTGGGCTGTGACATTCCAAGTTCCGCAATCTGCATGGACAAATCACTGGCATATATCGTTGCGAAAAACGCCGGTATAGATACTCCTGCTTTCCGGATTATCAGCGATGTTGACAAACCTATGGCTGATGGGTTGATCTATCCTGTTTTTGTGAAACCGGCACGGTCGGGTTCGTCCTTTGGCGTGACAAAAGTGGAAAAGGCTGATGAGTTGGCTGCTGCGGTTGAAGCAGCAAAGCAGTATGACAGCAAAGTCTTAATTGAGCAGGCAATTTTAGGCTGCGAGGTGGGTTGCGCCGTATTGGGAAATGGTTCTGAGCTGGTTGTTGGCGAGGTAGACCAAATTAGGCTGCGGCACGGTATCTTTCGTATTCATCAGGAAGATCAGCCGGAAAAAGGCTCTGAAAACGCAGTTATAACTGTTCCCGCAGACCTGCCTGCAGAGGAACGCAGGCGGATACAGGAAAGGGCAAAAAAAATATATGGGGCCCTCGGCTGTAAAGGCCTTTCCCGTGTTGATATGTTCTTACAGGAGGACGGTGGCATTGTACTCAACGAGGTCAATACCTTGCCCGGATTCACCTCATATAGCCGGTATCCCCGTATGATGGCTGCTGCGGGCATATCGCTGTCCGAACTGATTGACCGGCTGATCGCATTAGCCTTAAAGAAGTAATAAGTATGGAAAAAGGCTTTATTTATTTAGACGAGATATTGCGGGGGGTTCGCTGGGATGCAAAATATGCCACGTGGGACAATTTCACAGGGAAACCAGTAGACGGATATGAGGTTAACCGTATAGTGGGAACACATGCCTTAGCCCATGGGCTGCTGGAGGCGCAGAAGCAAGCAGGCTCTCTTGGGTATGGTTTGCTGTTATGGGACGGATATCGGCCTAAACGTGCGGTAGATTGTTTCATGCGTTGGGCAAATCAAGCGGAAGACAACCTCACTAAAGAAAAATACTATCCGAATATTGAGCGGGCTGAGATGGTTACAAAGGGATATGTGGCGTCGCAATCAAGCCACAGCCGTGGCAGTGCAATCGATCTTACGCTTTATCACTTGGATACAGGGATTCTTGTCCCTATGGGAAGCGGTTTCGACTTTATGGACGAGCGTTCGCACCATGAGGCAAAAGGGATTTTAGAAATGGAGACGCAAAATCGCAGGCGCCTGTGTTCTATCATGGAAAACAGTGGGTTTAAATCATATCGCTTCGAATGGTGGCACTATGTATTAAGAAACGAACCATACCCGAATACTTATTTTAATTTCACGGTTGCCTAGGCGCCAGGACAAAAGCTATTATGACCAGTGGAGCCCGAATTATATGATGAGCAATTGAGCATCAAAAAGAAAAGGACAGCATCCAGGAATTATCCTGATGCTGTCCTTTTTTACTTAGCTTAAAGCAATCTGCTTCTTTCTAAAATCAAGGAACCGTGGCATAGAGCCGGCTGGAAGGGGATATCGGCGTATTGAGGGTCATATCCATACCGGCTACCCGGTAGTAATAGGTCTTGCCGCTTTCCACGGAGGTGTCCGTATAGGAATTGGTCTCCAGGCCACCGGCGGCAGTCAGCAGGGTGGAGGCGCCGATTTCAAAATTGGGATCCTCGGAACGATAGATCTGGTAAACGGCTTGGTTGCCGGGATTGATCTCGTTCCACAGAAGCTGGACGGCGTATTTGGAGCCGTAAGGAATCAAAGCACCCTCCAGGCGGAGAGAGGTCTGGGAATTGCCGAAAGGTGATTCGCCGATGACGGCTTTGGTTTCCGGAGAAGAGCCCAGAACGTCGCCGTTGGTTTTGTCAATAGCCTGCATGTAATAGTAATAGGTACCGTAATCTGTGGGCTTAAAGGTATCCGTATAGGTGGCGCTGGTGCTGTTGAGCACGGCGATCCTGGTGGCGGCATTGACAGGGGTGCGGGGCTCCGTAGCCCGGTAAATATGGAAAGTAGTATTGGAGTCGGCTTTAGCAGCATACCAGGAAAGGCTTACGTTAGTGCTCTCATCGCCCCTGTCCACATGGCTGTAGAGGCGGAGGGGGGTGGAGCCGTCGCCGGGATTATCGATATAGCCGCCGGGACCGTGAATATTGCAGTACTCCGTAGGCACTTCCAGGGCCGCATCCTGGGGAGCTATATCACCCACCCAAGGTACCTGACGGCGCAAGAAGGTCTTCAGCTCCGTATGAGGGCAATTGTCCGTCAGCAAGAGACCGCTGTCGGCGCAAACGGGGGCTTGTACCCATACATTTGATTCCTCGGTGGGAACGTAATTACCATTGAATTTCTCGGAAATCGTAAACTCTTTTGGCGTCAGCTCCGAAGGCAGCAGGCCGGATTTGGCGTCAATAGTGACGGTCCTGATATTTTCCGGTACGGGGAAATTAGTCACCGGCAGATCCCGGTGGGCTACTGTCATGATTTCCTTCCAGACGGGGGCGCAGTAGGTGCCGCCAAAGACGCCGGGCATTTTCTCGGAGATATCATAGCCCATCCAGACGGCGGCGGCCAGATCGGGACTAAAGCCGGCAAACCAGGCGTCTACGTTGAGAGAGGTGGTACCGGTTTTGCCGGCAGTGGGCCGGTCCAGCCGGGCTCTGGTACCGGTACCGCTGGATACAGCGGAAACCAGCATATCCGTCATCAGGTAGGCCGTCTGAGGAGACATGGCCACATGGCTTTCTAAAGTATGTTCATAAAGTACGTTGCCTTTGTGATCTTCGATACGGCGGATGGCAAAGGGCTTATTGTAAACGCCCCCATTGGAGAAGGTGGCAAAAGCCGCGGTCAGCTCCAGAGGAGAGACGCCTTTGGTGACGCCGCCTAAGGCAACGGCAGGGCCTAAGTCATTGTAGCTGCCGGATTCCACCAGGCTGCTAATGCCCAGATTTTTGGCGAAGGCAATACCGTTTTCTACGCCGATTTGCTCGATGAGCTTGACGGCGATAGTGTTAAGAGAACTTTGGACGGCGGCCCGCAAGGTTACCAGGCCCCGATAGGTATTGTCGCTGTTGACGAACTTCTTTTCTTGGACCATGAAGCCGTCGGGATAATCGTCCAGGACGTTGCCGGGATTCCAGCCCATCTCCAAAGCCGGACCGTAGACCACCACAGGCTTAAAGGAAGAGCCGGGCTGGCGCAGGGCGTCGGCGGCCCGGTTGAAGCCCCGGACCTCGTTGATGTTTCTGCCGCCGATCATCATCAGAATCTCGCCGTTTTTCACATTGGTTACTACCATAGCCGATTGGATGATTTTGCCCTCGCCTTTGACTTTGGGGAACTTCTCATCGTTGGCATAAATCTCTTCAGCTTTGGCTTGGGTAACCGTGTCCAGAGTGGTGTAAATACGGTAACCGCCGGTATACATGCGGATGGCGTTGGACTGGTCAATGCCCAGAATAGTGCAGGCTTCATTGAACGTATAGTCCAGGAAGGATTGGTTGGCAAAATCCCGGTCTTCCACGCTGCTGGTGGCTTTGACTACGTTTAGCGGAGCCTCCTTGGCGGCCTTGGATTCCTCTTCGCTGATATAGCCCATTTTTACCATTTCATTAAGAACGATGGCCTGGCGGTTTTTGGCCTTCTCCATATTTTTGAAGGGATCAAATACGCCGGGGCCGTTGACAACGCCGGCCAGGAAGGCATATTCGCCGATGCTCAGGTCATGAATATCTTTATCAAAATAGTTTTGGGCGGCAGTGGCGCAGCTATAAGCCCGCTGGCCATAGTAAACGTTATTTAAGTAGAAAGCCAGAATCTGCTCCTTGGAGTAGACTTTCTCAAGCTTCATGGCGATATAGGCTTCCTGAATTTTGCGGTCATAGCTTTTGTCCGTATTGCTTACATCGAGAATGACTAAGCGGGCCACCTGCATGGTAATGGTGCTGGCTCCCTGGCCCCTGCTGCCGGAAAGAAGATTGGCCCGGGCAGCCCCCAAAATACGGATGGGGTCTACGCCCTTGTGATGGAAAAAGCGCTGGTCTTCAATAGCCACAATGGCCTGTTTCATTCGTAAAGGGATTTCCGTAGGCTCTAAAGGAACCCGGTCCTTTTCGGAATGGAAAACGCCGATCTGCTCGTTGTTGCGGTCATAAACATAAGTGGTCAGTTCGCCGGAAAGTACTGTAAGGTCCATATCCGGCATAGAATTAATTACGTTGTAGACGTAACCGCCTACCAAACCGGCGGCCACAAAACCAAGAATAACGCAAGTAAAGAAAATCAGCGAAAGTATCCGGCCGGCGATTTTAACTGGTTTGCGGCGGCCTTTGCCTTTGCTCGCTGCCATAACATATTCCTCCTTAGTGGGATATACACGGAAACCATAGGAATCCGTATAATAAAATGCTAACTACTAAGCTATTATATCACAAAATATTCAAATGGCTATAGAGTAAAGAGAAGGAGAGTCCATGCTGAGAAGGAAAAAGCTGCAATTCCGGGGTAGCTGGCGGCTGAGGCGGCCGCCGGCAGGTCCGCCTCTGCGGCGGTCCTCATGGAAGCCTGGGGCAATAGGGAAGAACAAAACAGAGGGACAGGATAAAGGACCGGGCGGTGCGAAAAGCCGCGGTCGAATAATCCGCTATGCCGCTTTGGTTTTAGCCCTATGGCTGGTTTTTTATTGCATTGCTTTTGTGGACAACAGGATTAAGCCGGCGGTAATGGATATAGCCAGTCTGACCGCTCATCAGATGGCCACGGAAATCATTTATAAAACCATGTATCAGGAGATAATGCCGGAGATCGGTTATCAGGACCTGGTCATCTATCGCCAAGACGAAAGCAGCCAGTTGATTTATCTCAAGGTGGACAGCGTGGCTTTGGGGCGGCTGGTGACGGCCAGCGCCGCGGCCATTAAAGAGCACTTGGCGGATCTGGAGCAGAAGACCATTGAAGTGCCCCTGGGCCAGGCCACGGGGATTTACTTGCTGGCTAATTACGGCCCGGTTTTGAAAATCCCGGTGAAACCTATGGGTGTTGTGGATATAAAAGTAGAGGACAGCTTCCAGCAAGCCGGCATCAATCAGGTCAAGCATACCATATATATGGATATACAAACGGATATACAGATTGTACTGCCTTTTATGCCTCATAAAGAAAAGGCGAGCCTGAGGCTGCCCATAGCCGATTCCGTCATAGTGGGCAAGGTGCCGGAGGTCTATTTGTCCCCCGGCAGCGGCTTGTTTTCAATGCCGCCGGCTTCTTTCGGACAGTAATCTTAATATTAGACGAAAATCCTTGATTATTTGTTCCCTCATATGTACAACCACCGGTTTTCATCATATAATGATGTAAGAAATGGCCGGCAAAAAGCTGCGGGAACGGGGGAAGAGGTATAAAACCTAAGGTGGAACGAGGCCTGTTAGAGATGACATGGCCGATTTTTTTTGAATTGGTTTTACAAATGCTGGTTGGCAATGCCGACCAGTTTATGATCAGCCGCTACTCCCAAACCGCGGTGGCCGCTATTGGCAACAGCAATCAGGTTCTCAATGTGCTGCTCTTATCTTTTGGCGTAGTCAACACCGCTACCGTTATTTTGTTTTCCCAATACAAAGGGGCCGGCCGGCAGGAAAAGATGAATCAAGTGGCCAGTCTGGCTTTGCTGACCAATATGATCCTGGGCCTTTTGATCGGCGTCATTTTAGTGGCTGCCAAAAGCCGGATTTTCACTTGGATGCAGGTGCCGGCGGATGCTTTTGACGAGGCCTGCAAATACATGGATATTGTGGGAAGCTGCCTGGTTTTGCCAGCGGTATTCATGACCTTTTCCGCCATATTTCGCAGTAATGGCTGGCTGAAGGAAGCCTTAGGCATCTCCGCTGTGATGAATGTGCTGAATATTACCGGCAATGCCCTGCTGATTCATGGCTTTGGGCCGCTGCCGGCTTTAGGCCTCAGCGGTGTGGCTTATTCCAGCAATTTTGCCCGCTTTGCAGGAATCCTCCTGTTTATTTGGCTTTTACGCCGCCGCCGGCAGCTCGGGATATCCGCTGCTTATCTTAATCCCTTTCCCTGGGGCCAGGAAAAGAGGCTCCTGTCCATCGGCCTGCCGGCAGGTGGTGATTCCTTATCCTATACTACTGCTCAGGTTTGCATTCTGCGCATGATCAATACCTTCGGCACACCGGTGGTAGCTGCTGGTATTTATAGTAAGATGTTTGCCAATTTATCCTTTTTATATTCGCTGGCTTTGGCTCAATCCTCCCAGATCTTAGTAGGTTATCTGATCGGGGCCGGTGAAAAGGACCGGGTGGACAAGCAGGTTACCAAAACGGCAGCCCTTGCCGTCATGATCTCTTGCACCATGTCGGTGATTATGTTTCTCTTATCGGAACAGCTTTTCGGTTTATTTACGAAGGATCCTCAGGTTATTGCTTTAGGCAGAAAGATTATGCTCATCGATATTCCCTTGGAAGCCGGCCGGGCTGTCAATATGGTGATGGTTCGCTCCCTGCAGGCTGCCGGTGATATTCGTTTTCCCGTTGTCTCCGGTATTCTTTGTGTTTGGATTGTGGAAGTCACCGGCTGCTACCTCTTTGGAGTAAAGGCCGGCTATGGCCTTGTAGGCATTTGGAGCGTTATGGCCTTTGACGAGGTCTTTCGGGCAGCAATTTATCTTTGGCGCTGGCGGCAGGGTTTGTGGCGGCAGCGCAGCTTGATCTGACCGGCGGCGGCTTATGATGATCAAAGATAGAATGAACGTGAAAGAAGGCGTAGAATTTGGACAGGACTTATGTAAGACAGATTAAGGAATTTCAGGCCGGTTGCCTTCAGGAGGAGGCGGACAAAGAACTGATTTTGCAGCTTTGCCTCCGTTATCCGGACATCCTGACCAGGGAAAATCTGGTCTGCCATTTGACCAGCTCCGGTTTGATTCTCAACGAAAACTGCGATAAAATACTAATGGTTCACCATAATATTTACCGTACCTGGACCTGGACCGGCGGCCATGCCGACGGTGATGAGGATCTGGCGGCCATCGCCCTCAAAGAGGCGGCGGAAGAGACCGGGGTGGGACAAGTTTGTCTATTGCTGCCGGCAATGGCTTCTTTGGACATCATTCCCGTCTATGGCCATGTGAAAAAAGACCGATACGTCAGCGCCCATCTCCATCTTAACGCCGCTTACGTTTTACAGGCCTCTGAACATGAAGCCTTGTCCGTATGCCGGGAAGAAAACAGCGGTGTGGCTTGGGTGCCTTTAGCAGAAGTGCCGGCCCGTTCCGGTGAGCCGGAGTTAATCAAGATTTATGGTAAAATGCTTAAACGGACAGGAATCAAGTTTTAATTCAAGGAGCGGTACCTTTGACAACAGAATCACAGTTTCCCCGCATTGGCATGCGGAATATCAAGACGGGTATATCGGCTACCCTTTGCGCCCTCATTTATGAATTGGGGGACAGGAATGCTACCTTTGCCTGCATCGGCGCAGTCTTTGGCATGGACAGCAACCTGCAGCGGTCCTTGTATACCGGGGGTAACCGCCTGATCGGCACGGTCATCGGCGGCTTTCTCGGCATGCTCCTTTTTTATCTTCACCATACGCAGGCCAGCCTAAGCATTCCTTTTCATCTGCCTCTGCCTCTGTTTTTGCTGGCGGGCGTCACTCTGCTGATTTTTCTTTGCCAGCTTTTCCATGTCCCCGGCAGCATCCAGGCCGGCGCTGTGGTCTTTTTTATTGTTATGCTGAATACGCCGGAAAACGAATACGTCAGTTATGCCATCAACCGCATGATCGATACGGGCTTCGGCGTGCTGATGTCTATATTAATCAATGATCTTTTATCTGTGGAAGTCCTGGAGAAACTTATCCACCGCTGGGAGAAAGACCATAGCAAGCAGATAAAGCAAATAAAAAAAACCAACGGTTTTGACCGTTGGCTGGAAAGCTATCGTCACATACCTGAACCAATGCTTTGGGATCACCATCACGGCAGGAAGGACGAGGGAAATAAGGATAACTAGTGCTTTGTGTCCACTAAAAGTTGTCACAGAGTACTAGCCCTGTTTCAAGGCGTACACAAGGCGCAGGCCTTCGTAGCCCTTTTGGGTAGGGAAACAATAGCTGTGAGTAGCGCAAGATAAACAGGCATTTTGATCCCGAATCTCCAAAGACCAGTCGGATTGGGGATAGCGCTCATTCATCAAGGCCCACAGGCAAATGGCTTTTTCCAGACCGTCGCCGGTTTTGAAATTCCAGACCTCGTCGGGCTGAGCCAGCCGGGAACCGTCATAGATGGAATCATGATCAAATTTGCGGAGAATTTCATACAAAGCCATAGGCGAGCGGCGGCGGCCGGCTTCCAGACATACGGGGTTGCGCTCCAAGGCTGCTTTGAGAAAAGGCTCCCAGGGAGCTAACTCCATATCCCGGTAAGCCATAAAGGCCAGGTCGGCTACGGGGGAAACGCCCCGCATGGATTGCAGGTAATCGACAACTTCCTGGCGGCTGCCCAGGTCCCGCAGATCCAGGGCAGGCTGGGACAGCCAGATTTTTTCGTTGCCGGGCAAACGAGGGGTAATCCGGCAGAAAGCTAAAAACTCCTGGCGCAAGAGCTCCGGTGCTTCTTCATAAATGGCCTCCAGATCCTTGCGCAACAGAACCCGGTTTGCTAAAGGCTCCTCAGATAGCGCCTCCGGAGGCAGCAAGAGGGCCAGCTTGTTTAATGTGGCTTCATTGGCCGTATAATTGCTGCCGGGTTCCAAAGCGTACACGGCTTCGGCAGCGGCATAATAATGGCCGCTTTCCAGATTCAGGCGAAATTGAAACTTCTCCTGCCATTGGGGAGCTTGCCGCAGAAAATTGACCAGCAGGTCTTGATTGAGCGGAGAATCCAGGAAGCTGGTAATCTGCTTGCAAAAATGGTCATAACGATTCGGCGGCAGGGTGGCTTCGGGATAAAGGGTATGAACGTAACCCTCATTGGTGCAAACGATGGTGACCTGCTCGTTTTCCAGAGCCCGCCGGGCTTTGGCCGAAAGCTCCGTGCCGTTGCACCACATAGCTTTCGTCACCAGCCGCCGGTTGTTGGTCAAAACCCCGTCCTTCATGTCAATGAAGTTTTGAGAGTGGAGAGGGGTGGCCATCATGTACATGTCTTCCAAAGGAATGCCGGCTAAGACATAGAGAGCAGCATAATAAAGCACCGAGAAGGAAACACATTCGCCGGCGCCTCTGTCATGGCCTTCCTTGCGGTAAAAGGCAGCCATGGCCTCCAAAGTCTCTGTTTTCCAATAGGGAATCACATTGGAATGGTATTTGTCCAGGCCAAAATGGCGGCGGATATCGATATCGAAATAATATTTATCCCCTTCATAACCAAAAAGGGCATTGCTTTGGGACAAGGCTTTCTCATCCACAAAAGAGCTGAATCTGGCTAATTCTTTTTCTTTGGTGGTAAGACCCCAGGTATCCAGGTCCAGGTTGAACGCAAAGCGGTCGATGATGAACTGCTTTACCCGCAGCACTTTGCGGTAGGGGGAAAGCTTTTCCATGCCTTCAAACCAAGGATCCTCCCGCCAGGACCAGATCATAGGGGACATGATATTGGCTAAAGCCAGAGCAATAATCAGGTCGGGGAAAATAAAGACTTCCATGTCCGACAGGCTAACGGCAGAAGAATATTTCTCTAAATCCGCAGGGGTAAAGGCCGATAAATGTAAAGGCTCGATTTCCTTACGGTTTGTTTTGCTGCTGCAGGGGCAGCCATTACTGCTTGCACTCATAAAGGACCTCGTTTCTGGATAATTCTCTTTTCATATTGAATTGGTAGATATTAATTATACACAGTTCTCTGTATAATGCAATGTTTTAGGTATAAAAAATGTTAAAATTGTCCACCCTATTAATAATTCTTTTTAAATATGGGGTGGAATCATGAAACGATATTTAAGGCTAACTCTGTTTTTTTGCGGCCTTTTTCTACTTAGCTTTGGCTTTGCCGCCTATACAAACCAATTGGGCCCGCCCTTGCCTTACTACCGGGAAGAGACCCAGGCCGGCGTTCCGATAAAGCCGGCGGTGGTGGAAGAAGGCACCATTGTAGATATACAGGAAAGCTACAGTTTTTGCCGGCAAAGCGGCTTTGCCTGCGCCGACAGGCGGCCTTTAACGGGAGCGCCCCGGCAAGCATTAAACGGCAAGGGCAGCGAAGAGATTTCCTTATTATATAGCAGCGCCGAGGGCTGGCAGGTGCAATGGGAAGACGGCGGAGCCGAGCTGCGAATTTGGCGGACGAAAGAAGGCTTTTGTCCGGAGCATACCGGATACTGGCATTTTGAAGAAGGAGACAAGGGCAATATCGAGGTTTACCAGGGTCCTGCCGGCAGCGGCAAGTTGGGCCAGCGGACTCTTTCCACAACCATTAAAGTAAATTCTTTGCCGGAGGCTTATCAGGAAAAGGTACGCAGCGGCAGCTGGCAGTTTCAAAACCGGGATGACCTGCAAAATGTCATCGATAGCCTGGACAGCTAGCTTGGCAGCACTTTGAGAAGAACGTGAGCAAATAGAATCTGAGTAAGGGACCGAACCTCTCAACTAGGAAAGGGCAAGTCGGCGGCAGCGCAGAAAAGCGGGCAGGCTGATTTGCTCTTTTCTGTAGTATGTCCTGTTTTTGCCTGCCAATGCTTTGGCTTGCATGCGCCTTGCAGAAGATAATCCGGTGAAGTATAATATAAAGATGAAAAAATGAATTGCAGGTATACTTGAGGGAGGAAACAATATGTCAGGTCATTCAAAATGGGCCAATATTAAACATCGCAAAGGCAAACAAGATGCGGTAAAAGGCGTGATGTTTACCAAGCTGGGCAGGGAAATCATCGTAGCGGCCAGAGCCGGCGGCGGCAATCCCGAGGCCAATTTCCGCTTAAAGATAGCTATAGCAAAAGCGAAAGCAGCCAATATGCCCAATGATAATATTAAGAGAGCTATTGAAAAAGGCGCCGGCGGCATGGACGGGGCCAATTATGAAGAGCTGACCTATGAGGGCTACGGTCCCGGCGGCACCGCCGTGATGGTTAAGGCCATGACGGACAACCGCAACCGGACCGCCGGTGAAATCCGCCATATTTTTTCGAAAAATGGCGGCAATATGGGGGAGACGGGCTGCGTCGGCTGGATGTTTAAAGAAAAAGGCGTCCTGACTATTGATAAAGAAGACTGCAAGCAGAGTGCGGACGATCTGATGCTTCTGGCTTTGGAGCTGGGGGCCGATGATCTGCAGGAAGAAGAAGACACCATTGAGATCACTACGCCTCCCGAGGCTTTCCAGGCGGTTAAAGAAGGTATGGAGGCCGCCGGCCTGGTGTTCAGCGACGGCGAAGTGACCATGGTACCGGAAAACTCCGTAGTAGTGACGGATTTGGAGCAGGCCAAATACGTGCTAAGGATGATGGAGGCGCTGGAGGATCACGACGACGTGCAAAACACCTTTACGAATTTCGACGTGCCTGATGAGATTGCCGAGAAGCTGGCCTGACCTGCATAACCGGCTTCAAAAAGGAGAAGCGATGATCGTTTTGGGCATAGATCCCGGCACTGCCATTATGGGCTACGGTGTGGTAAGCTATCAGAATAGTAAGCATAAACCTTTGACTTACGGGGTCTTACGGACAGATAAAGAGGAGAAGACGGAAGACCGGCTAAAAAAGCTTTTTCATGGGATCAACGGGCTTTTGGATGAGTACCGGCCGGATGTGATGGCGGTGGAGGAGCTGTTTTTTAATCGCAATGTGACTACGGCCATTACCGTAGGTCAGGCCCGGGGCGTGGCCTTATTGGCTGCCAGCCTGCGGGGCATACCGGTAGGCGAATACACGCCTTTGCAGGTCAAGCAGGCAGTGGTGGGTTATGGCCGGGCGGAAAAGCAGCAGGTGCAGTACATGATTCAGCGTATATTGGGGCTGCAGGAAGTACCCAAACCCGATGATGCGGCGGATGCTTTGGCCATTGCCATTTGCTATTGCCAGTTCGGGGGAAAGAGCAGCTGGCGCAGCAGCAAAGGCTGATGCGGACCCTGTTCGCCGGATGAAAAGCAGATAAGGGAGAGTTTGCATGTTTGAGTTTATTGAGGGCGAGATTGTGACCAAAGAGTTGCAGCGGCTGGTGGTCAAAACCGGCAGCATCGGCTATAGCCTGCTGGTTTCCAATCAAACCTTGTCCAGCCTGCCGCCGGCAGGAAGCAAGGCTCTGGTATATACCAACCTCCAGGTGCGGGAGGATGATATCAGCTTATACGGTTTTGCCACTAAAGAGGAACGGGCTTTCTTTGAACTGCTGATTCAGGTTTCCGGTGTGGGGCCGAAGCTGGCCCTGACTACGCTGTCGGCTTACCCTATCGTCACGCTAAAGAAAGCCATAATCATGGGGGATTTGGCGGCCTTGACCAGCGTTGCCGGCATCGGCAAAAAGACGGCCCAACGCCTGATTTTGGAGCTGAAAGACAAATTGAGCAAGGAAATGCTGCCGGAGTACGAAGGCAGCGAACTGGCGGCGGTGGCCGCCGGCGATGCCGAGGGAATAATCGGCCAGGCTATTGAAGCCTTGGAAGCCTTGGGCTATTCCCGCAGCGAAGTGATGAAAGTCTTTGCAGGCAAGGAAATAGGCGACCTGGATGTGGAAGGCTTGATTAAATTTGGCCTGAAACAGTTGGCCAGATTTTAAATACAGGCAAAGGAAAATAAGTCCAGCTAAGAATTGTCAATAGGAAGGTGAAAAGAAAATAAGAGGAGAGGCGAGAGCAAAAAAGAGCAAGGCAAACAAGCCCAGTCAGATAACAAGGCAAGAGGAATGCTAGTT
>JBCFAO010000057.1:0-21713 GCA_038562165.1 Clostridiales bacterium
GCGAGAAGTCTATGGCCTTGATCTGCTGCAAGACAAATAAGACTTTTCTGGTGGCTCCGCCGGTCCGGAATGGTGGCTCACGCCACACCGGTCTGGCGGCTCCGCCGCACCGTAATATTCAATAGACTTGCTCTGCGATTTTATTAGCCCTTAATAAAAAATCAACTTGACAATAATACAATGACAGTTTTGGTTACTTGGTCTTTAAAAATATTGAAGTCTAAGCCGTTGTGTGAAAATGCAGATTTTTCCTGTCTAAGAGCATCAATTAAAATGCAGCAAGTGTAAACTTTTTCAAATAAGTCATCTTGCGTTATGCCATTTTTATTTAATAGCTCTTTAATTTTTAAAAAATATTCATTTTCAAAATTGGAAAAATGACGATTGATATCAGTATCTTCTGATATCATCATTCTTAACTGAGCCAGAGCGTGACTGGTATCGGCATATAAGTCAATATAATAACAGATCCAATTTTCGACAAAACTAGCTAGTGAAAAAGGTTGTTGCAAACTTAATTTTTCAAGTAAATGGCCTGAAATATTTTCAAGATAATCGTGAAAAGCAGCAATGTATATTTGTTTCTTATCTTTAAAGTAACTATATAGCGCTCCTGTTGAGATACCAGCACGTTTGGCAATCTCAATTGTATTGGTTTTATAATATCCTTTTTCGCAAAAAAGGGCAAACCCGGCATCTAGTATTTTTTTCTTTGTTTCAATAGAACGTTTTTGAATGGGTTCTCTTACATCATTCATAATATCACCTCTTTTTTATTATACTTGGAACTTTAAATCAGGTCAACAAAATGTGAATCATTATTCGCATTTTGTTGACATCTATCAATGCGGGTACTATAATAATAATGTGAATAATCATTCGTATATAGGAGGAAGAATAATGGATTTTTTAACACTGGCAAAACAACGCTGCACAACACGCGGCTTTACGGGAGCACAGATTCCAAAAGATGACTTAAATCAGATTTTATCGGCTGGACGTGTCGCCCCTACAGCCTGTAATAAACAACCACAAAGGATTATTGTTGTTCAAAGTGAAGAAAACATTTTAAAAATTAAAAAGGCTTATCAAACGTTTGGTTCTAAGTGTGTTTTTATCGTGTGTCGGGATCGACGGGATGAATTAATACGGCCATTTGATCAAAAATGTTCTGGCGATTTGGATATAGGTATTGTCTGTGACCACCTGATGTTGGCAGCAAGAGAATTAAATATTGGAAGCGTAATGGTTGGTTTGTTTGATCCCGCAATTATAAGCAATGAATTTCATTTACCAGAGTACATAGAACCGACAGCTTTACTCTTAATGGGGTATCCAGAAAAAGGCTTTTTAAGTCCAGAGCGTCATATTGCCCAACGCAAAGAAATAAGCGAAACGGTGATGTATGAGAAATATATAGATTAAGGTAAAAGTCTTCCATAGGAGTTGTTGAGTATGAAAGTATTAGTAAGTGCATGTGTACTAGGATGTAATTGTAAATATAATGGAAGAAACAATCGCAATGAAGCTGTGATTGAATATCTAAAAGGAAAAGAGGTTCTCAGTATTTGTCCTGAAATGTTAGCCAATATGCCTATTCCCCGACCATGTGCTGAGATTGTTGATGAAGTAGTGATGGATGATAAGGGAAATAATGTTGATTCTGATTATAGGAAAGCAGTTGCGCTTGCATTAGAAAAAATAGAAGGAGAAAAAATTGATTTGGCTATTTTGCAGTCAAGAAGTCCAACTTGCGGAGTTAACAATATATATGATGGAACATTTACCGGGAAGCTAATATCTGGTCAGGGACTTTTTGCTAAAGCCCTGATTACTAAAGGGTACCCCGTAAAAGATGCAGAAGATTTTAATATGTAGATTCGAAATAGAAAAATTCAATATTTTTGCCGAATATCAGTTGGTCGTCGTGTCTAACTTTTCATTACATTAGAAAGAGGGATTAGCATTGCTGATCCCTTTTTCTGTACTCCAAAGGGGTACAGCCAATCTGTTCTCGGAAAGTTTTCGTAAAGTAGCTGCTGCTTTGAAATCCGCATTGAAAGGCAATATCGATAGAAGTCATATCTGTATCGATTAACATTTGACATGCTTTTTGGATTCGATATTGTTTCAGGTACTGATTCGGTGTGGAATGGATTGTACGGTGAAAACAGCGCAGAACTTCGCTTTCACTGATCAGCGCTACCCTTGCTAAAGTAGAGATGGTTATGGTTTCTGAAAAATGCATCTGAATGTATTGAAGCATGGTTTTTATTCGATCGGCATTTCGAAGATTTCGAATGCTGGGTTTTGCTTCACATATGGAATGATTTGTTAGCACAATTAGAATCAATTGCGATAATTCGTTCCTGACATATATTTCAAAACCATTTTCAGTGTTATAAAGTCTGTTCCATACAGAAATCGAGTAAGCGAGTATTTTGTCCTGCCAGTTAATGAATGGGTCTAATAAAATGTATGGCAGATTTTTATTCTGGATAATCGGCTCAATATAATTTTGCCAGTATATACTATCTATGCTTCCGATTAGCCTTGGATGAAAAACAATGGATCTTAAAACGTATTCGCCATCGTTTGTTGCATGAATGGAATGAAGAAAGCCTGCATTGATAAATATCCCTTGATTTTTGTTTAGGATATGTTCTGTGCTATTAACAGATACTTTTATCGATCCTGAGATTACCCATATAATCTCAAAATCTTCGTGCCAGTGCCAGGGAATAGAATAGCTTGATAAGTTTTCCTCATAAAAAGCAATCGGGAATTCTGACGTTCCATGCTTTTGAACTTCTTCACCGGAAGAATTCACTGTTACATTACATTTTGCTATGCTCATACAAGATACCTTCTCTTTGACGATTTTATTATATAATTTCGAGTGAAATATTATATAAAAGTTCGTTGAATGATGATATTATTATATCACAAAAAAGAGAAGGAGATCAATATGTTTCAATTACTGTTAGTAATTATCTATATTGCATTTATTAGTCTTGGATTGCCCGATTCCTTATTGGGTTCGGCATGGCCATCCATGTATATGGAATTTGGGGTGCCGATTTCATACATAGGCGTCATTTCTATGATTATTGCAATCGGAACCGTTGTTTCAAGTTTACAGAGTGATAAACTTACCCGTAAATTTGGAACCGGAAAGATAACGACCATCAGCATTACTATGACGGCAGTTGCTTTATTTGGCTTTTCCAGTTCACACTCATTTGGTTTGCTTTGTTTCTGGGCAGTTCCTTACGGACTTGGAGCAGGTAGTGTTGATGCATCCTTGAATAATTATGTAGCACTTCACTATGCAAGCAGACATATGAGTTGGCTTCATTGTATGTGGGGAATCGGCGCAACTATTGGGCCTTATATGATGGGATATGCCTTGAAGCATGGTCAGAATTGGAATGCAGGTTATCAGTATATTTCCTTTTTACAGATTGCTTTTGCAGTAGTTTTGTTTTTTAGCCTGCCGTTATGGAAGAACCAAAAAGGGACGGCAGAAGAGAATGATATTTTAGCGGGAAAAGCATTGCCTTTGAAAGAGGTAATTCAGATTTCTGGAGCAAAAGAAGTAATGCTTTGTTTCTTTTGCTACTGTGCTTTGGAACAGACGACCGGCTTATGGGCAAGCAGTTATCTTACCCTGATCAAAGGATTTTCAATTGAGACAGCGGCTGGTTTTGCAAGTATGTTTTTTATTGGTATTACCATTGGGAGGGTATTAAGTGGATTTATAAGTATGAAATTAAGCGATTTACAAATGATTCGTCTGGGGCAGGGAATCATTGCGGCTGGTATTATTATGATGTTACTGCCGTTAAATGAAGTAATATCTTTGGTCGGCTTGTTTTTCTTTGGTTTTGGATGTGCGCCAATCTACCCATGTATTATTCACTCCACTCCGTCCCGTTTTGGTGCGGATAAGTCACAGGCAATCATCGGGGTTCAGATGGCAAGTGCATATGTGGGAACCTGTGTGATGCCGCCGCTATTCGGCTTAATTGCAAAGCATATAAATATTGTTTTGCTGCCGGTATATTTGCTAATCATTCTTTTATTAATGGTGATGATGCATGAATTGCTGGTAAAAAAAACTGCTTGAAGGGATGAAGAAAATGTTTGCTGATTATCATGTTCACACAGAATTTAGCGATGATTCTGTTTATGAAATGGAAGAGGTTGTAAAAGATGCAATACAAATAAAAATGGAAGAAATATGTTTTACGGATCATGTAGATTATGGAGTTAAGCTGGACTGGAATGATAAGAAAGAAATTCAATATCGCGATGGTATGCCTATGGCAAATGTGTATTATCCAGAATATTTTGAGACGATTAAGGAATTACAATATTTATATGGTGACTTGATTGCTATAAAAAAGGGAATGGAGTTTGGAGTACAGGTGCATACAATTTCTCAATATGAAAAGCTCTTTGTGAAATATCCATTTGATTTTATTATTCTATCTGTGCATCAAATAGATAACTTGGAATTATGGACACAGGATTTTCAGAAAGGAAAGAGCCAGAAAGAATATAACGAAAAATATTATCAAGAGCTGCTGGAAATTGTAAAACAATATAAAAATTATAGTGTTTTGGGACATTTAGATATTATTATAAGATATGATAAAAATGGCACATATCCGTTTGAAAAGATTTCAGACATAGTTAATGAAATTTTAAAAATTGTCATTCGTGATGGAAAAGGAATAGAAGTAAATACGTCATCCTACAGATATGGACTTACGGATATGACACCATCCAAAGATATACTTACTTTATATAAAAAATTAGGCGGTGAGATTATCACGATTGGAAGCGACAGTCATAAAAAAGGACAGCTAGGTGCACATATTGAAAATACCAAGAAAGTATTATTCGATATGGGATTTCGATATCATTGTACATACGAGAATATGAGGCCGCATTTTCATATGATCCGCGACAACAATAGACAGGTTGCCGCCAATCCCCTCGTATACAACAATGGGCGTTATGCAATGGATTTCGAGGGCTTCGAGCGCCTGGCCGCCCAACGGTGGGTCAAGCTGTTTCTTCTGTGCAGCCCGCACAACCCGGTGGGGCGGGTGTGGACGCGGGAGGAGCTTAAGCGAATCCGGGATATCTGTAAGCGGCACGGTATACTGGTGGTGTCAGACGAGATTCACTGCGACTTTGTTTGGCAGGGCCATGAGCACACCTGCTACGGTCTTCTGGATGAGGATGCCATTGTATGTGCAGCGCCGTCCAAGACGTTCAATCTTGCCGGTCTGCAGGTCTCACATATCTTCGTTCGCAACGCTGAGATGCGCAAAGAACTAAGAAGTGAGTTCAGAAAAACTGGGTACGGTCAGCTGAATGCCGTGGGGCTGTCCGGCTGCAAAAGCGTCTATCAAAAGGGCGCGCCTTGGCTTGATGCACTCAAGGAATACCTGCAGGAGAGTATTCGATATACCAAGGAGTTTCTGCGGGACGAGTTGCCGAAAATCAAATTGGTCGAGCCTGAGGGAACCTATCTCCTGTGGCTGGATTTTTCGGCCTATGAGCTGCCTCAGGCCGAGCTTGACCGCCGCATTACGGAAGGTGCAGGCCTGTGGCTGGACGGCGGTACCATGTTCGGTATCGAAGGCGATGGCTTCCAAAGGGTCAACATTGCCTGTCCAAGATCTGTCTTAAGACAAGCGTTGAAGCAGCTAAAGGAAGAGTTTAAGGAGGAAATCCAATGAGAATATCCGCCAAAGGACGTTATTCACTAGCGGCGCTGATACAAATTGCCAATAGAAATACGGCAGAACCTGTACCTGTACCTGTCATCAGCATATCGGAAGCGCTGGGTATATCTAAGGTGTTTCTGGAGCAGGTGGCCACCGCCTTGAAAAAAGGCGGCTTGATTACTGCTGTGAAGGGCCCGAAGGGCGGATATCAGCTGGCAAGGGCTTCTTCCGAAATCACCGCCTTGGATGTATTAAAATCTGCAGAAAACGCCCTGTTTGAAACTGCGCAGAACGACCCGCTAGAGCAGACGCCGATTATTGCCGGAGCACTTTCCGAACTTGTCCTTACGCCCTTAGACAAGGCGGTTGAGCATTGTCTGTCCAACATCACCTTGCAGGAATTGGTGGATTATACGCAAAGCCATGGTCACAGCCAATCTTTTATGCTGTATATATAAGGGGATATTATCGCAGATCTGGCCCGGGCATTGAAGGCGGTTAACGGCATATGACCAAGCTTCCCTTAGGATTTCGGCAATGTTATAACAAAGCGGCTTCCTTGTTCGCTCTCCGCCTTTACCGTCCCGCCATGTGCTGCCACAATGGATTTTACAATAGCAAGCCCAATCCCGGCTCCGCCAGATTCCCGGTTTCGTGATTTATCTGTGCGGTAAAAACGCTCAAAAATAAGAGGGAGCTCCTGCTCCGGAATGCCGATTCCGTCGTCCTCTACAATCAATACGCCGCTTGTAGCGCAATCTTTTACCGAAATTCGGATATTCCCATGTTCTCCTGTATATTTCACTGCGTTGGAAAGCAGGTTTACCATCACCTGACACAGCTTATCATGGTCAGCCCAGACGAGAGATGAAGTGCCTTCTATTACAAGGGTCAGGTTTTTCTTTGCCACATCGATTGCAAAGCTGTCGCTGACGGTGTGGACGATGTCCATGAGGTCAACCTGCGTTTTGTCGAGGATAAGGTTGTCGTTCTCCATCTTTTCCAGCCGTTCCAAATCCGCAACCAGCCCGGAAATCCTGCCGATCTCATCATAGCAGCTCTGCAGCCGTTCGGTGGTGGGCTTCCATACGCCTTCAATCATGACCTCCAAATGGGAAGCAACAGTAGCCAGGGGGGTGCGCAGCTCGTGGGCGACGTCTGCCGTAAGCTGCTTTCTCATGTTTTCCTGTTCGGCAAGCCTGCCGGAGAGGTCGTTTATTGCGGCGGCCAGCTCGTCCAATTCCTTTGACCTTGTTTTGCCTTCAAAGCGTATGGAGTAATTGCCCTCAGAGATCTGTTTTGCGATATATGCAGTTTTGATAATTGGACGGGCTATACGCTTTGCCAAAGCGCTGCTGATGACCAGGGACAGGAAGAGGGAGATAAGCCCTATGGCAACGAGGATCACGTTGAGTGTGCTTAAAAAACGAAAGTCGCTTTCACTTAAAAAATAAGGCCCGTAATAACTGATGGCCATAGAACCTGTTTTTCGTCCGTTTTGAGTGAGCTCGTAATTATGCACAGTAAATGCTCCCTGTATATTGGGGCGTCTTTTTTCCATTCGTGCAGATATTTCCGTCATCACATGGAGGCACATAGACATATCATGGTTTTCCGCATCCCAAACAACCTGGCCGTTACGGTCATATACCTTGACGATATAACCATCAAATAATGCATACATACCTGCGCCGTGGATATATTCAATGTTCCATTTCCCTGTCAACCCGTTATATTGGTTATTGAAATTTGAAACGATATCGTCAGCTTTCGTTTTCTGCTGTTCCGCAATGTATTTCTCAAATTCTTTATTGATAATCACATTTGACAATAAACTAATGACAGCAACAGTAAAGAGTATAATAAGCATCATGGTTAGTGATATCTGCGTTCTAAGTCCCCGCATTTTGTTCACCCCCAAATTTATACCCTAAGCCATGGATGGTGAGAAGATACACCGGCGAACGGGGATCGTCCTCTATCTTTTGCCGCAGATTCTTGATGTGGCTGTCTATCGTCCGGTCATACCCATCAAATTCATCACCCAAGGCAAGGGCGATCAGCTCAGAGCGTGTGAAAACCTTGCCGGGGTATTTAATTAGCGCGGATAATAGTTTCAGTTCGTTGGGCGTTAGGTTGACAACCTGCCCCTTTTTTTTGATCACATTCCTATCAAAATCAACAGACAGGTCGCCGTCATTCCAGGAATTCTTTACCGTCAACGGAATCAAGTCGCTGGCGGCTCTGCGCAGCACGGTCTCAATCCGTGCGTGCAGGACCTTCAAGCTAAATGGCTTTGTAATATAATCGTCCGCTCCAAGTCCAAGCCCTGCCAACTGGTCATTCTCATTAACTTTTGCCGTGAGCATCACAATGGGGACCCGGGACTTTTTCCGTATGGCAAGGCAAACTTCTTCGCCGGAAAGACCGGGCATCATGAGATCCAGAACAATCAACGCCACGTTTATCCGGTCAAAAATCTCCAAAGCCTGGCGGCCGTTTTCAGCCGTGTAAACCTCAAAGTCTTTGCTTTTCAAAAAAGAGGATATAGCCTCGAGAATTTTCGGCTCATCATCCACCACCAAAATGTTTTTGTTGTTCTTCGCCATATATGCTACCTGCCTTACAGATACAGATATAGAATCTGTTCCATGAATTAGTCTGGATCGATGCGAGAAAACGGAAACCGCATAGAATTGCGGTTCCCGTTTTCTCCGAGGGGCCTCTTCAGGCGATCACTTCATATCCCTGGTCCTCAATCTCAAAGTGAATCTTATCAAGGTTAGTCTTGGCGGGGTCGTATTGTACGGTCACCGTCTTGCCTTTCAAATCCACCGAAACGTTGGACACGCCGGGCAGCACGCCCACCGCGTTTGTGACTGCTTTTACGCAATGCTCACAGGACATTCCTTCTACTTTGAGTACGGTTGTTTCCATCTTAACATCCTCCATTTCTTTATTGCAGGTCAAAGGGCTTAAGCAGCTTATCCACTTCAACGGTTTTTCCTTTGTCATCCATGGTTTCCACCTTGGCGAACAGCCATCCGTCCACCTCATCAGGCCTTACTCCCGCATCAATGAACGGTTTTGGTTCCAGGACAAACACGATATCTTTATCGTTGGTTCCCACGTCCTTGGCCCACTCGAACATATTGCCATCGCCAAAATTGACGCCGTAGTGATCCATCGCCATATGGTATCCTATATGCTCCCGTTTCAGTTCAACAATCTGCTCATAGGCTGCCAGAGCCGTGGCGCCTAAGGCATTGTCGCCCAGATCTATCCCCACAGTCAACAGTTCTCCGTTGTACGAAAACTGGTCCGGCAGCTTTTCAGGATCAAGCCCCGCATCAAGGAACGGCTGCGCATCCAACTCCAGCAGCACATCCTGCGAACTTTTGCTCCAGTCTCCACTCCAGATAAACCGTACGGTTCCGTCAGGGGCCCGGAACGTCCAACCGGCATTGGCCTCGTCTGCCTCCACCAGTCCGGGGGCAGCCGCCAGTACTGCGTCAAAGGATTTGGCTGATTCCTTGCCGACCACATCAAGCTGTGAGCAGGCGGTAGTGAAGAGCACCAGAGCCGCGGCCATAACCGGCAGCATTATCTTTTTTGTTTTATTCATCCTTATGCCACCTTTCCTTCCTTGTGAGATGGTCTGAATTGTTTCAAGCGCAGTGCATTGGTCAATACGGAAACCGAGCTCAAGCTCATAGCGGCGGCGGCAAACATGGGATTGAGAAGAGGTCCGCCAAAGATGTGCAGCACCCCCGCCGCAATGGGAATCCCAATGGTATTGTACCCGAAGGCCCAAAACAGATTCTGCTTGATATTGCGGATCGTTTTTTTGCTGAGCTCAATTGCCGTAGGAACGTCCATCAAATCGCTGCGCATTAACACGATGTCCGCCGATTCCATGGCCACATCGGTGCCGGAGCCGATGGCGATCCCTATATCGGCCTGGGCCAGGGCGGGGGCGTCGTTGATGCCGTCACCTACCATGGCGACCTTGCGGCCCTCGCTCTGCAGCTTTTTGACCTCGTTGGATTTGTCCTGGGGCAACACCTCCGCCAGTACCCGGTCAATGCCCACCTGCTTTGCGATAGCGGCGGCGGTTTTCTTATTGTCGCCGGTGATCATGGCAACTTCCAACCCCATCCTGTGCAAGCTCTCTATGGCGGCGCGGCTGCTGGGCTTCACCGTATCAGCCACAGCGATGATTCCCGCCAAGCTATTGTCAATAGCAACATACATGGGGGTTTTGCCCTCCTCCGCCAACCGGTCGGAGTCGGTTTCCAGCCCCGAAAGAGAAATGCCTCTCTCGTCCATGAGTTTTCGGTTGCCTGCCAGAATCCTCCGGCCATCAATGACGGCTTCGATGCCCCGCCCGGTGATGGATTCAAAGTCGTTCACCTTTTGCAGCTCCAAACCTTTTTCCAAAGCCCCCTGCACAATGGCTTGCCCCAGAGGATGTTCGGAGCCTTTTTCCGCAGATGCTGTAATCTGCAGCAGGGTATCCGGCGCCACATTCTGTACGGTGAGCACATCGGTGACGGTGGGCTTGCCCTCGGTAATGGTTCCGGTCTTGTCAAACACAATGGTCTGGACTTTGTGGGTTGTCTCCAGAGCCTCGCCGCCCTTAATAAGAATGCCATTTTCGGCGCCCTTGCCGGTTCCGACCATAATTGCGGTGGGAGTGGCCAGACCAAGGGCGCAGGGGCAGGCGATTACCAGTACCGAGATGAAGACGGTCAGCGCAAAGGTGAGCGAGGAAACGCCATGAGGAAGGGTGGCCGGGAAATACAGGCTTGCGAAGTACCAGGCGATGCCCGACACTACCGCGATCACGCATACGATTGGCACAAAGTAGCCGGACACAATGTCCGCCATGGCAGCAATGGGAGCCTTAGAGCCCTGGGCGTCCTCCACCAGCTTGATGATCTGCGCCAGAGCCGTGTCACCGCCGACTTTTTCCGCTTTGAACTGAATGGAGCCGGTTGTATTCAGGGAGGCGGCGTAGACCGCATCTCCCGCTTTTTTATCCACCGGCATACTTTCGCCGGTCAGCATGGATTCGTCAATAGAGGTGTGTCCGTCCAGCACCGTGCCGTCCACCGGGATCTTTGCGCCGGGCCTGACTACGATGATATCGCCGATTTCAACCTCATCGATAGGAATTTCCTTTTCCTCTCCGCCCTGTATCACAATGGCCGTCTTAGGCGCCAGCCCCATCAGCTTCTTAATAGCCTCGCTGGTTTTTCCTTTGGAGACCGCTTCCAGGGTTTTGCCGAGAAGAATCAACGCGATGATGACGCCGGCGGATTCGAAGTAGAGCGCATCCACTGCCATAAAATTACCGCCCGCAATCTGGAACACATTGTACACGCTATAAACGACAGCAGCGGACGTACCGATGGCAATGAGTGAATCCATGTTGGGGCTGCGCTGCCAAAGGGCCTTAAACCCAATGGTGTAGAACTTATATCCCACGCCGATGATGGGAAGGACCAGCAGGAGCTGCAGCAGAGAATAGATCAGCGGGTAGTTCATCGGATCAAGGGCTTTGGGAAAGGGAAGCTGCACAAAGGTAAGCATCGGCGCCATGGCAATGTACAAAAGCGGCAGGCCAAACAGGGCAGCGATGGTGAACTTTGTCCAAAGCCTGCGAATTTCCTTCTGTTTTCTCTCCCTGTCTTCATCAGCGGCATCAACCCTGTCGATTTCAAGAGCCTGATAGCCCGCCTTCCCGATGGCCTCCCGAATGACCGAGAGCCGTATCTGCTCCGGCTGATAGGCGACGGTGGCCTTTTCGGTGGCAAAATTCACCGACGCGCTTTCTACGCCCTCCAGCTTTTTGATGGCTTTCTCCACCCGTTGCGCACAAGCGGCGCAGGTCATACCGCCAATAGGGATGGTCACATTTTTACTGTCAGTTTTTTCGGCTACCTCGTAGCCGATTTTAACCACCGCCTCCTTGATGGCGGGAAGCTGAATCACGTCACTGTCGTACTCCACAAAAAGCTTTTCGCTGGCAAGGTTTACGTTAGCCTGTACAATGCCGGAAAGCTTGCGTACCGTTTTCTCGATCCGCTGAGCGCAGGCGGCACAGGTCATACCCCGTATGCTCAAAACCTGATTTTTCATATATTTTCTCCTTTTCTAAATTGGTCGAAATTCTTATTGGTGTGCCCACCATGGCTCCCCTTGACCTTTCCGGACCCCTGTGTTATCATTATAGCGGTAACAAACTTAATTGCAAGTACATACTTTATTGTAACGTAGTATACAAAAAGATACTATAAGGAGGACCTGTCATGCATTGCAACCATACTGAATCTCACTGCCCTGTCGATACCACACTGGATTTAATTGGCGGAAAATATAAATCACTAATCTTGTGGCACTTGACTGATACGACCTTGCGGTTCGGAGAGCTCCATAAACTGATTTCCCAAGCCACGTCTAAAATGCTGACCCAGCAGCTCCGCGAGCTGGAGACGAATAACCTGGTGACACGGACCGTGTACCCTGTGGTTCCGCCCAAGGTTGAGTACTCCCTGACCGATTTGGGCCGGAGCATCAAACCGATTCTCTCGGCCATGTATGACTGGGGGGCGGATTACCTGAAGGATCAGGGAATCGAAGTGAACTGCTCCATGGTAGTCTCTCCTGATTAGTATGAACCTTTCCAGTTAGGGAGTATCTGCTCCGACTCATTCCGAAAATCCTTGAAAGGAGCTGTCTCAAATTGATTTTTTCAAAAACCAATTTGAGACAGCTCCTTTCGTTTTGGGGAAATATGATAGGGATGGTTTTTATTCCTCATCGTAATTTTGAGTGTTTTCTGTAGCATCTGTGTGGCTTTTGGGGTTGCTCTTATCCTGCGGCTTGTCGCGGCCCATAAAAAGCAGGCCGATTAAGATCCCGGCTGCGGGTAAAATACAATGCCAATGATTTTGCAAAAATTCCATACTGGACTCCTTTCGATGAATGGTGCTTCCGGTCAGTGGCAGCCTGCACCGCCGCCCGCGCCATTGAAGAACTCAGGCGGGTATATAAGAGGGACATTGGCGGGCCTCGGCTCAGGCTGTGCATCAAAGCCAGGAGTCTGGGGAGCGTCGTTTATGGATGGCGTCTCAATTGCCGTTCCCGGTTCTACAACGGTGATGCTGCTGCGGATCATTCCCATCCAACAGCTATAGGGAAACGTCCCTATCTGATTCGGCGTGAACTCAATGACATTTTCCCCGGTTTTGAAAGAGTATTCAATGCCGTATTCTTTGATGAAAATTCGATTGTTGCAGCCGTTGATACTGCCTTGCGGCGCATCGATGATCCATTTCACCGGTGTCCCGGACTGAACAGTGATTGCGGGATACCGCCCTGACCCAAGGGTACTGTTGACGACCTGGATTCCGTCTTTCAGGACGATGTTAGAATTCACAGACCCATTTTGCGAATTAGGCGCCCCTCCGGCGTAAAACCCGGATAAACTCCAGCCCTGCGAGAACATGGAAAGACCAAGTACCACAACCAGCACTGCGCCCACTGTCATAACTTTCTGTGTGAACCGCTTGCCGATTGCAGAACTAAGGGCTCCAAGTCCGAACATCAACGGCACTGTTCCCAAGCTGAACAGCAGCATGGACAATGCTCCGGTAAATGGGTTCCCAGTAGAAAGAGCATAAATTTGCATAGCCTGCAAAGGGCCGCATGGCATAAAACCGTTGAGCAGGCCGACAATCAAAGGGCTGTTGCTCTTTGATTTTTCCGTGTCAATCTTTCGGGCAATTCGCCCGGGCATTCCCGGGATCAGCCTTCTCAGCCACGGGAATATGTCGAGCATGTTGATGCCCATAATGATCATAAACACACCGGCAATCAGTTTCAGAATGCCTTGCGCGGCATTGGAAAAAGTAATGGCTGAACCAAGACCTCCCACAACAAAGCCGACGGCTGTGTAAGAGATTACCCGCCCAAAATTGTATAAAAAAGCAGGCCTAAGGGTGGAGAAACGGCTTTCACTTTCTTTTGTTTCTTCCTTAGGAATACACTGCGAAAGGTTGATTCCTCCGCACATCGCCACACAGTGAACAGAGGTAACCAGACCGATTACAAATAGCATTCCGTATTCCATGTTTGTCTCTGCCAGCCGGCTCGGCGCAAGCAAATTCAAAATGCCAAATTGCTCCGTCAGTACATAAAGAGCTGCAATAATAATCAGCAGACCGATGGCTCGGCTCGTATTTGACGTCTGGCGCTGGCGGTCTGTTATCACCTCATACCCCAGCTTGCCAATAACTGCAATAATATCTTTGATTGAAATGATATCTGCATCATAGGTGACTACCGCAGTTCCCGTGTTGTAGCTCACTGCCGCTTTTTGGACGCCAGCGGTATTGCGCAGTTTTTTTTCAATCTTGTTTTGACAGTTTACACAGGTCATGCCGCCTATACGTATTTTTTTCATTTTTGCACTGGATTCCATAGCTCATCCTCTTTTCGCAGTTGCCTGAATGATACCAGAAAGATTTGTAGATGTTATGGAGAACAAAAAATCCATATAAAATGCCCCTAAAGCGTTGACATTCCGCTAAAGGAGCTATGCCTATCTGATCCTACCAATTTCTTCTATCGTTGATTTTACTCCAACTTTGAGGTAAAATTAATTTTATTTATATGTTGTCCTAAGGTAAGCCAGCATGCCGTGACCGCCCCAAATAAATTTTATGATTAAATTAAGGAAGGACTACAATGTTTGTATTAGATACAGATATATTCGCTTTTATCAAACCTTCCCTTGACGCGCATACATTAGGCATTAATACGGTTGCTGAGCTACTGCGTTCCTGTGGATATACCGTAATGATCGCTGAAGAAGCTATTGAAGAGGCAATGAATGATTTTAGATACGAGGTCAATCGCCGGGTGGTATTAGATTGGCTTCGCAGCAATGGAATTAATCGTATCGGCCTCAGCTATAGGCTGGACCAGGATGAAGCTGTCAACATGGTAGGCCGCTTTATGTATGAACTCGAAAAAAGTAATATGTTTTATCACCAAGGAGGGACTATTAAATCCGTTTTCTTTGGCGGGCTCCCAGGATCATGTCTGGCGATTGAAAGAGAACACAGAGGCTTCGTCAGAACGTTTAAAAGTGGTGAAAACATACGCGAAACATTAATAAAAATGGACATCCCTGAAGAGAAAATACCAAAAGACATGATCGAGAGCAGCTTGTATGATGACCAACGCATGGCCTTCGGCAAAGACATCATCAACGCCGGACATTATAACCAGTTTAAGCCGGTGGACCGTTCCAGATATGAAGGCTTTGGCACTTTTAGGGATACGGTTGAAAAGAGAATTGATTTTAATATGAAGACGCCTTTCTTTCCGCTGATACGCGCCCATGTGGGGCCTTATTCTTCTTCTGTTGATAGGCTGGACTCCGTCAAAGAATTCGTCTCGTGGGCAAAATATTTAGCGGATACGAACTACCTGGATGTTTTATCAATCGGAAGTTCTCAATTAACCCAATCTAATTTTGGCGAAGACTGGGAAGATAGGCCCAATGGCGGCGGCGTGCCCATCAACTCACCGGAAGAATACCGGATGATATGGCAGGCTTCAAGACCTTTGCTATTAAGAACCTATGCCGGGACAAAAGACATACCACAGTTGGCGGAGATGCACGAAAATACCCTTAATATTTGCTGGCATGCCTTATCCCTATGGTGGTTCAATAAACTGGACGAAAGAGGTCCCTACGATCTACTAACAAATTTAAAACAGCATATTGAAACACTGAAATATATTGCAATGACAAATAAACCCTTTGAACCAAATGTACCCCATCATTTTGCCTTTAGGGGCGCAGACGATGTAACCTATATTGTTTCAGCCTATTTATGCGCTAAGCTTGCCAAAAAAACAGGTGTAAAGACATTGATATTGCAAAATATGCTAAACACTCCCCGGTCTACATGGGGAATTCAAGATTTGGCAAAATCCAGAGCAATGATTGCGCTGATCAAAGGTCTGGAAGATGCAAACTTCAGGGTTTTACTTCAGCCAAGGGCTGGAATCGACTATTTCAGTTCTGATATAGAAGAAGCCAAAATACAGTTGGCGGCTGTAACGGCGCTAATGGATGATATTGACCCGTATAATGAGACAAGCCCGCCCATTATCCATGTCGTAAGTTATTCGGAAGCTTCCCATTTAGCAACACCTGATGTCATCAATGAAAGCATAAAAATCACCCAGTATGCATTGCAAGAATATAGAAGGTTGCGTAGGAATCAAAAAATAGAAGATATGAGCAGAAATTTGGATGTTCAAGAGCTTATGCTTGAACTTATGGATTCTGCAAGAACGATTATTGCCGGCATTGAAAAAAATATCGCCAATCCATATTCAGCAGAAGGTTTTTATAAGATTTTTGCAGCAGGGTTTTTACCTGCACCTTATTTATGGAAGGAAACTGATGAGTTTAGATATGCCAAGGCATGGAAGACAAGGCCTATAAGGGGCGGTTTAAAGGTTGTTGATGCCGAAAATAAACCCATAAAGTCTGATAAAGTAGTGGATTATGCGTTGAAAAACCTCAGGGAAATTGAATATATATTAACGCAAAAAAATGTTAACGGTCTTTGAGTAGGGGTGATGTGATGAGAGAAAATAATAATATATCCTTGCCAAAATTTGCAGTTATCGGTGCAGGGCACGGTGGAACAGCCATGGCCGCACACCTTCGCCTGCTTGGGGTCGATGTAAGTTTGTACAATCGGGGAGGGGAACGGATCTCTGCGATTCAAAATCTCGGAGGCATAGAGCTTATTTGCAATGATGGTCCCAATGGATTTGCAAAAATCGATGTCGTGACCAACGATATTCAAAAAGCGATTCTTGGCAGGGATATCCTCATGGTTGTGGTTCCTGCCACAGGACACCGCTTTATTGCAGAACAGCTTGCCCCTCATGTCGTTGATGACCAAATCATCATCCTTAATCCCGGACGGACAGGCGGCGCCTTGGAAGTTTTAAATGTTTTAAGGAGTAAGCATTGTACAGCCAATGTTGTCATATGTGAAGCGCAGACGCTCCTCTATGCAAGCAGATCCATCAATCCTGCGCAAACCCAAATTTTTCGAACCAAAAACAGCATACCGGTGGCCGCTATTCCTGCCCACCGGACCCCGGAAGTTGTGGGAAAACTTCGCACGGTGTTCCCGCAATTTGTCCCTGGGGACAATGTGATGAAGACAAGCCTGGACAATATCGGTGCGATTTTTCACCCTGCTGTCACTGTCTTGAATGCCGCAAGAATAGAAAGCACCAATGGTAATTTTGATTTCTATACTGAAGGAATTACTGCGTCAGTTGCCATAATACTCGAAAGCATGGATAAAGAGAGAGTGCACGTAGCTGAATCATTAGGTTTTAGAGCAATGACGGCGAGAGAATGGCTCTATACTGCTTATGATGCCAATGGGAGAACGTTATTTGAAGCCATACGCAATAACAGAGGATATGATAATATCAAGGCTCCTAAGACAACGTTTACGCGTTATATCACGGAAGACATCCCTATGAGCCTTGTTCCCATTGCCTCCCTTGGGAAGCTCAGCCACGTTCCTACGCCGACGATTGATTCCATTATTATGCTGGGGTCTCTTCTTCATCAAACAGACTATATGAGCGCCGGGCGGTCGGTAAAGCACATGGGTCTTGAAAATATGGATTTAAAAAATATTAGAAGATTTATTTTAGAAGGGGAACTATAGGACATAAAACAATGATAGAGGGTAGGAAATCCGAACAAGTTTTTGGACTTGCCGGATTTCCTACCCTCTTTTCGTAGAAAGCACCTGTATTGCAGGTTCTTTTCTTATGTACATCCTTTTGGTTATTTTATCAAACCCGTCTGGTGATTGAATTCTTCGATTAAAGCGTCGATGGCAGCGGCCTGCTTATGTACGGCTCCCCAGCTTTCCTCATAGCCGTACCACAGTTCGTCCAGCTCTTCCGCACTTCTGCCTTGCTGCTCTACCCAGGTGTAGTATTTTAAATTATGCAGACGTTTTCTTGCAGGATAGGTCAATTCTTCCATGCTGTCTGTACGGATGCCCCGCATATGCCGGTTGAAATCCATGCAGGCTTTCAATTGACTATAGGGGCCTTCTTCCTCAGCCAGCTCCTGGATGCGGGAGCCGTACATGGCGGCGGAGTCTGTCAGAACCGTTGCGACCACATCGTCCCCGGTGAGCTCGTAATATTTGGCTGTCTTGATTGCGCAAAGCACATTGGCAATACCGGAAATGCCCAGCAGGCTTAGGCTTTCTACCACAGCGGGATCTACGCCGGCTTCGTTAATCAAATATTCTTTGCCCGCTGCTTCGTTGAACATTCTCAGCAAATGCTGGCTGTCGTCGTCGTCAATAGCGATAACCATGTCCGTATTCTTTACGTTGTGAATCCAGGGAATGTGTTTATCGCCGATACCTTCAATGCGGTGATCGCCGTAGCCGTTGTTCAATAAAGTGGGGCACTGCAGAGCCTCACCTACGGCCAGCTTCATGCCGGGATATTGCTCCTTCAGGAAATCGCCGCAGCCCATGGTGCCGGCGGAACCGGAAGTAAAGCAGGCAGCCGCCAGCCGGCCTTTCTCGCCCTTGATGGATTCAAAGGCGTCCTTGATGGCATTGCCGGTGACTTCGTAATGCCAAAGGTGGTTGCCCATTTCTTCAAATTGGTTGAAGATCATCACATCCTGCCGGGTAGTCCGCAGCTCCCAGGTCTTGTCAAAGATTTCTTTGACATTGCTTTCGCAGCCGGGGGTGGCAATGACTTCGCCGGCAATAGAATTGAGCCAGTCAAAACGCTCTTTGCTCATGCCTTCCGGTAAAATAGCTACGGAAGGGACGGACAGCAGCTTAGAGTTAAATGCGCCGCCCCGGCAGTAGTTGCCGGTGGAGGGCCAAACCGCTTTGTGATAAGTGGCGTCAAACTGGCCGGTAACCAACCGGGGAACCAGACAGCCAAAGGAAGCTCCTACCTTATGGCAACCGGTGGGGAACCATTTGCCCACCAGGCAAATAATACGGGCGTCTACGCCGGTGAGGGATTTAGGCAATTCAATAAAATTAGGACCGCCAAAGAGGCCCCCTTTTTCTTTAGGCTCGTTTTTCCAAGTGATACGGAATAAATTTAAGGGGTTAATATCCCAAAGTCCAACGTCTTTTAATTGTTCCTTTATATAGGAAGGAATATTTTCCGGATGCTTCATTTGACTGAGGGTGGGGATGATAACTTGATGCTCCTTGGCCAGGTTAATATTTTTAGCCAGGTTCTCTTTATGAATGGTCAAATCGATCATGGCAATCTCTCCTCATACGATAATTTTGGACGACGACAATGAAACAAGTATATAATAGAGGATAAAAAAACTCAATGAGTTGATCTGAGATTTGTAAGATTAACGAAAAATTTACGTATAACATAGTGCAGAAACAAACTTGAGCAACCAGGGCCCTGGTAACCAAGGAAGGCAGAACACATGGATATGGATTTACTGGAGAAAATCTACCGGCAGCATTACAAGAAAATATACAACTACATCTGCTTCCGTATCAACAACCATTTTGATGCTGAGGAGCTGGTTAATACCGTTTTTGAAAAAGTCATAAAAGGCTGGCCAACTTACCGGCCGGAACAATCCCCCTTGGAGGCCTGGCTGGTGGGCATTGCCAGAAATGTAGTCAACGATTATCTGCGAAGCAGGAAACGTAAGTTTTTTCTTCCTCTCGACGATATTTTAAGCCTGGCATCTCCCGGCGGCTCGCCCTTGGAAATCACTTTGCAAAAAGAAGAGCATCGGGAATTAATCAGAGCAATGGCCAAACTGAAGGATAAGGAAAGGCAAGTGCTCTCCTTGAGATTTGCCACGGAGCTAAAAAATAATGAGATCGCTAAAATCATGGGAATAAGTGAGTCCAATGTGGGAGTGATTATCCACCGGGGATTAAAAAAGCTGATGAAGATGCTGGAAAGCGAGGTAGGCTTGGTATGCAAAACCGTGAATCTTTAAAAGATTTTCTCCAGGGATGCCGGGATGTAGATTTTTCCGAAGGAAGTATGGAGAAAAATTGGCGGAAGCTCAAGGATAAATTGGGCCAGCCCGAAAAGGAGAGAGAAACGATAATGAAAAAAACATGGAGAAAGCCTGTGGCGGCGGCCGCCGTCTTATGTTTGATGTTGAGTGGTTCTTTAGCTCTTTATGGCGAAGAGATTTTTCGTATTATTAAGGAAGCAACCCTTGGCGCTCATGCCAGCTATACTATGCTGGAGGATGAGCGGCAGATGATCCCTGTTCCCGAGGAGTTAAAAGGAAAAATCTTTGATGCAGATGGCAAGGCCATTGACAATTTAAAAGACCAGCAGGTCTTTTATAACGATCAAGGCGAAGAAGTAGTATTTGAGGAGATTGATGGCGTTGTGACTATGCTCACCCCGGAAGAACATCAGCAATACCGGCTGGGGCAAGAAAAAGAGTATTATCAGTTCGATGACTTTGAGGAAGCCGCCGGATATTTCATTACCGATGTTGCCCTGCCTTCTTACTTGCCCGCCGGATTTGTCTTTGACCGGGCAGAGTTCTACGGAAATCCCAAAGATGAGTCGGAAGTAGCTGCCGGGGGCAGCAAGTACATGGGTGTATATTTCACTAACGGCACCGAGGAGCTCTACTCCCAGATTCGTTATATGGATGAAGAGACTGCTTTCAGTTTCAGCAGCGAAGCCGAATTGGAGAAAATAGATATCCAAGGTTATGAAGCCGTAATACACGGCAATAGCGTGGATATTCAAATCGGCGATGTAATGTATATGTTCAGCGGCATGGGCAAAGTAGCTGCAGAGGATTTGATCAAAATGGCGGAGTCTATGGTGCAGCTTAATCAATAAGGATGAGGGGCACCGGGACATAACCATAATAGAAGCATCGGCAGGCCGGGAGGATGTGAAACCTTCCGGCTTCCTTTATTGAAGTAAAATTCACTGCAAGCCGGGCGGCCGGCAGCTGTGCAGGTATTAGTTATGCAGTTGCGGCGAACTTTCGGTGCGATGCGGCGTAAGGTCAACGCCGGGATCAGCGCCAGGATCAGTGCCGGGGTCAGCGCTGATTGCTGAGAAGGCCGGTTGCTGAGTGTGCCGGTTACTAAGTGGGGGGCCTGTTGTTGAGTGTGCAAAAAACGAGGTAGTGCATTAGATGAAGGGCCAGATATACATGATTAGGAATATCCATACTGCATATCCGAATATCCAATCAAAAGCCTGCATATATTTCCGCGAAAACCATGCATTACCTCGATTTTTGCACAGCAGGGTCACTGCCAATCGAAGGCAAGGGGGGCACCGGTTGAAGCAGGGACTACTGGCTGGCGGCAAGATCCCTTCATTAACTACAAATCCTAAACTAAAGTCCGCCTTTGAAGGATAATAGGGATGGAATTTACTTTAATACTTAATAGTCCAATAAAAAATTCAAAAAAAGCGAAAAAAGTAGTTGCAAAAGGAGAAGAAGGGTGGTAATATAAGAATCCGCCCCCCCAAGAAGGGGCAAACCTCCAGGAAACATCGAAATAAGCCGAAGCCGGAATCTCAGGATGAAAGCCCAGGCCAGTGACGAAGAATTTTTTGATCAAGCCAAGGCAAGCGAGGAAGATTCCTACGGAATCTAATCCGCTATCCGAAGATATCGGGCGCAGATGACTTGAACAAAAAAGGCGAGTCAGAATCTTTAGGGCACCGAAAAGAACCCCCTCCCTCGTTGGAGAAAACGGTTGAAAAAAAGGGCCGAAAAAAGATAAAAAAAGGTGTTGACAACGAGGAAGGGATTTGCTAATATGTAAAAGCCGTCGCGAAAAAGACGGGCCGATCCTTGAAAACTGAACAGTTGAAAGAAAA
>JBCFAO010000084.1:0-2604 GCA_038562165.1 Clostridiales bacterium
ATTGTTTATCCTATCCGTGAAATTTTACCTTACAATCTGTCTGGCGTCTACAGGAAGCCATCAAGCAACTTGTTAACCTGCATAGCCGAAGAGGCTATGACATTATTATACTAGGAGGAGTGTTTATGAGCAGTCAACTGTATGAAAAGATAAATCTTTACCTTGCCAATCAGGAGGTAGCCTATATCAAGCTTCACAACTTGCACTGGTATGTTAAAGGCCGCGGCTTCTTTACCCTGCACGCCAAGCTGGAAGAGCTTTATGATCAGACGGCCGTCATCATCGACGAAGTGGCCGAGCGCCTGTTGGCTCTTGGGCAGCTCCCGGTGGCCAATCTGAAAAAGGCTCTTTCCATGGCCACCATCGAGGAACTGGAGGATGCTCCTATATCTTCCGACGAGACCGTCCAGGGGCTGATGGCCGATGTGGAATACTGGATCCGGGATACCAAGGAAATTTCAGAGTTGGCAGATGAGGCCGGCGACGGCGCTACGGCGGACCTGTTTAACGGTTATTTGAGCGAATATCAAAAATTGATGTGGATGCTGCAATCTTATCTGGCATAGTTGAGCCTCTTTACCTGACGTTTGCATATGCCGCAGAAGCGGCCAGGGGCTGTTCGCAAAATTTGCGGCAGCTCCTTTTTTCGATGGTACGTCATACTTTGATGCTGCCGTTCTTTTGGATCCGCTGCAGAATTAGCGAAAGGCGGGCGTTGAATGGTGCAAATCTGCAAGTTGCATATCTGCACTTCCACATCGGAAGCCTTTTATTCAAATTGGTTGAAAGATTAAAGGGCTGAAAGGCCTTAACTCACTCCACCAGCGGGGGGTGATCGACCTATTTGAGGGGCAACTTTGCTCAATTTTGCAGCTTTGTCTTAGCTTGCGGCCCTATCAGAAGTGCTTTTAGGCAATTTTCCAAGTTTAAAGTGTCCCTACTGAGGCTGAACACTCCTTTTCGGCTGTATCTAGTGTTGCAACTAGAATAAACGCCCTATTTCAGGTGAGAAAAACACTTTAAACTTGCATTTTTGTCTATTTTCCGCCTCGCTTTAATCCCGCTTTAGCACCGGGGGTCTCTACAAACCTGCAAAATTGAGCAGTCAGCTCACACCAATCATATCATTGTGGATACCGAAGCATAAGGGGGTCTCTAACACCCCTCCAGCACCAGGGCTAATATAAAGAAGAAGATAACCATTAAAAGGATTGTCAGGCAGCCATTTCCCTGGCTTTCTTCAACCGGCTCATTATCCTCTCCTTTTGGCATAGGCATAACGGTGCTATCTGATTCCAACGGACCGGAATCTAAGGGTACGTATATCCGTTCTGAATCCGGCAGTATTGAAACGTTTACTGTTGAAACCGGCCCTATTGAAACCGACCATGTCTCTGCTTGCTCATTTTCCCAAGCCATTTCTGCTTTTAGTGGTTGTGAGCTATCCTTCTCTATTTTGGTCAGTTTTAAGTTATCATTCTCTTTTACCAGCAAAAGCAAGGTGTCGCAATAGGGGCATCTTATTTTATTCTCATTGTCATTAAATTCTGCCGGCGCCCCGCAATTTAAGCATTTATAAGTCCGTATCACTTTTTTCACCTCGCCAGAATGCTAATACCTTTTAATCTAATACTATTTTAGCATAATATTCTATAAATGATAGTTAAACAATTAGCTGCCTCCAGCGCAGCATCGAGAATATAACTGCGGTCACCTCAAGGATGGCTGCTCCGCCAATGACCCAAACTACGGAAACTACATCCAAAAAATAAGCCCTTGATTTATAAGTGCTGAGAAGATATAATTTTTAGGTGATTTCATTTAATCATGTAATCTAGGTTTGGAGAGGTGTCCGAGTGGTTTATGGAGCTGGTCTTGAAAACCAGTGACTCCGCAAGGGGCCGTGGGTTCGAATCCCACCCTCTCCGTCAAGTTATAAGCTACATTTTTGTTGGTTGTGAACCAATGGGAATGTAGCTTTTTTATATCTAAAATAGTAATTCGAGTTTGCAGTACCCAAGTGGGTGCTGCATTTATGCATTAAGGAGGCTTTGAAATGAGTAAACAGGTTACTACTATTCCTGCAAAAAATAATCAGTCAGATAAAAAATTAAAGGTTGCTGCCTATTGCCGTGTCAGTACAGAGCATGAGGAACAAAAACAGAGTCTAAAATCACAAGTGGCTTATTATACGCAAAAAATCTGCGATAACCCAGATTGGGATTTTGCCGGCATTTACGCTGAACAGGAAGCTGGCACAAGAGTAGATAACAGAGAGGAAGTTCAGCGATTAATGGAAGACTGCCGCAATGGGAAAGTAGATTTAATTTTAATGAAGTCCCTTAGCTGTTTTGGACGCAATACATTGGATGTGTTACTTATGCTTGATGAATTATCAAAATTAAATGTAGTTGCCTATTTTGAAACTGAAGACATTTATTCTAATGATCCTCGGGTGAAAAAATATATTAATATGGCAGCAGCTGAATATGCCGGCTGCTGAGAGCAGCCAGACCGCGGAGCGTGGTGCAGGGTCGCCGGGGAAAAGGTGCATGGCGGCCGCAGCCGTGGTGCATCCGACCGCCATGAAAGTTGATTACTCCG
>JBCFAO010000058.1:0-19624 GCA_038562165.1 Clostridiales bacterium
TTAAAAACGAAGAGGTTTGCCATCAGTTGCAACCCAGCCATGGTACTGGAAGGCTTTCTGGATTAAAAAAATTTCTCTCCTCTGCCTTCTCCTTCAGATTCTCATTCATGCTCTTGTCGTGTTTGCATGAATACATTCTGTTGACCTTAAAAATATTGTCATATATAATGGATTCTAATTGAAATCTAAGAGGTATGATATGTACACCTACAAGAACCTCCAGGACCATGCCTACGATTATCTGCTGGAAGCTATCCTTACGGAAAAGCTGCTGCCGGGCCAAACCTACTCGGTGACTTTAATCGCCGAGCAAATCGGCATGTCCCGGACCCCTGTACGGGATGCGCTGCAGCGGCTCAGCCAGGAAAAATACGTAGATATTTTGCCCAGCAAAGGCTTTCTTGTCCACAGAATCAGTGAGCAGGATATAAAGGAGATATTTGAGCTGCGCTGTGCCATCGAAGGGTACAGTTGTTTTTCTCTGGCTTCACAAATCACTACAGCTCAAGGTATTGAGGCTTTAGGTAAATTGGAGAGTTGTCTGGCCCGCCAGCGGGAGATTGCCTACGATTTTGCCAATGCCGACATTTATCTCGAATACGACCGCCAATTCCATAATATCATTACCTCTTTTTCGGGCAACTCTTCTTTTATTAATATTATTGATACCAATAACTCCCGGATTACCCGTTTTGCCAAGCGTTCCTTGCAGCAGCAAAAGTTTTTGCTGAAAACTTTTGAAGAGCACAATCATATTTATCAAGCTATCAGCTCCGGCGATGCCGAGGCCAGCTTCCAGGCCATGCTTGATCATTTGAAGACGCCTATGGCGGAAAACCTTCGTTCCCTCGGTTCCTAAATATACCAGGTTCCCAAGCCTACTGGTTTCCCAAGCCTACTGGGTTCTTAAGCATATTGGGTTTCTAAGGCCAACTGCACAAAATTTCAAGTTTGTTAATGGTGGCGGATCCACTTTGAGCAAAATTTCAAGTTTGTGGCGTGTCATTCTTTTAAGCTTAGTGCTTCGATTTATCCCTGGCCCTAGATACAGCGAAAAACCCGTCTTTCAACATTTTTAAGCAAATACAAACCTGCATTTTTGCTCATCTGAGGGCGGGACAGGCTACAAACCTGCATTTTTGCTCATTTGAGGGCGGGACCGGTTACAAACCTGCAATTTTGCTCATCTGAGGACGTGGTCCGCCTTAAATCCAAAATTCCTCAACCAAAGCATGGCAGCACAAAATCTAAAGACCTGCTAACTCAAGTCAAGCGGGAAAAGAAAAAATTAGGAAAAAACATCTCAAACGAAGCATAGCAAAGCAGGCCGGCAGTGAAAGCTGTCGGCCTATTTACTGAGAATAAGTTAAGCTGAATAAACAGCGCTAACCCTGGCGTAATAAATACGCAGAAATTTATTAAGAGCAGCAATTTTAGCCACTTTTTTGGCTTTGCCCTCAGCTTCCTTTTTTAACATAAACCGGTAAACAGCATCATCTTGAGCAGGCTTATTCATTTTAATACATTGCATAATTTCATAACCAGTTCTGCGTAAAGAGGAAGAGCCACGCTTAGAAATCGATCGGTTTGTCATCTTGATTGAACCTGACTGGTAAGGCGGAGCATCAATGCCGGCGAAAGCAACGAGGGAGCTGCCGCTGCGAAAGCGCCGGATATCGCCGAGTTCAGCGATGATTCTGGGCGCAAGTGTATCCCCCACTCCAGGCATGGCTCGTACAATCGCATACTCCTTCAGGTTCTTGGCAATCTCCTGCATTCGTGCTAAAATAACGGCAAGCGTTCTTTCAGCATGCTGAAGGGCGTATACAGCCTCCAGTACGAGCATTTTCGTCGATGGCGTGCGAGAGGACAAAGTCGGGACAGCCTCCAATGCATTCGCGTATAAGCCTCTGGCTTTTGTTTCGTTGGAATGGCGTCCCGTCTTTTTTGCCCAGGTAGCATAGGCAGCCACAAAGCGATCCTCACTCATCTTGGTGATCAAATCGACATGCCAGAATTTCTCCACGAAGTCACCCAAGATGTTTCGGCCGGAAGAACGGGTCTGGCTTTTCAGTAACGGTTTGATGCCGGGCAACACCTGATCCATAAGATGGGTTACGTTAAGTTTTGCCGCTTTGAGCATAGCCAGGTAATGAAGGTATTGGCGGCTTAACAGCCGGAGTTCGGCATAAGTTTCATCCGATGGAGAAAAGTCGGTAAGCCGTTGCCAGCAGTCCATACCAAAGCGAGCAATCATCAGAGCATCCATGGAATCCGTTTTCACCTTACGGATATTCATGGCTGCATATTTCTGAATCACCATAGGATTGATGACCGAGACAAAGAAGCCTCTGTCTTTGAGAAAATGAAGGACGGGCAGATGGTATGCCCCCGTAGACTCCATAACAATACGCACCTCTCCCTTAAGAGAACCAGCCATTTCTGCCAAGTAGACAAGTGCGGATTGGGTATGAGAGATTTCCAAAGGAGCCTGCACGATTTTCCCGTGTTGAGATAGAATGGCTACCGTGGATTTCCATTTTGAAACATCAATACCAATACTAAACATGAAAAAAACCTCCAGATAAAGAATTTCAATGGCATCCATCTGCACTTATTACCATTCAGCCTGGTTCGTTACACGAAAGCCCGAAGGTTTCAACCTGCTTAATCGAATGCTGATAATAAGAGGATGGCCGACTGTCTTTTCTGCGGATGCAAAATCCAAGGGGGGGTACGTCGGACCATTGCTCCTCTTATTATAAAAAATAAGTGCAGATACACAACCACTGATTGCGATTGGTTCTTGCACTTCCATCGTACCAGGGATTGTCTCAAATTGATTTTTCAAAACCAAATTTGAGACAATCCCTTTTTGCTTTTTTATAGAATCTGTCAAGGGACGCCGCTTCTGCCGGCAACCGAAATTCCGGCTTATCCGGCCAAGCCCAAGGGCTCGGCTACTTTACGCAGGGCCAGAATCGTTTGGCTGATCATTTCATCCAAGGGCATACCCAGCATATCCGCTCCCTCTTGGATCACTTCCCGCTTGACGCCGGCGGCAAAGGCCTTATCCTTCCATTTTTTCTTGACAGATTTCAGCTCCAGATCCAAAAGGCTGCGGCTGGGCCGCATCAGGGCAGCAGCCATAATCAGCCCCGTCAGCTCGTCGGTGGCATAGATCACTTTTTCCATAGGCAATTGGGGCTCCACATCGGTGCAAAGCTTCCAGCCGTGAGCCATTACCGCTCTGATCCAATCCTCAGGCCAGCCGGCCTCTTCCAACATAACCTTTGTCATCTGGCAGTGCTGCTCGGGATATTTCTCATAATCCAGATCGTGACAAAGACCGATGATACCCCATTTCTCTTCATCTTCTCCCAAAAGACCGGCAAAATGCCGCATGGTAGCTTCTACAGCAAGGGCGTGCTTCAGAAGGTTTTCTTGGGTATTATGGGCCAGAAATAAGGCCATAGCTTCTTCCCGGGTCGGTATTTTTGTCATAGGCTGTGCAATCCTTCCTTAACTATATAGTCTTAATTCTATTTTTATTACATTTTACGCAAAAATAAAAGAAAAAACCAGTCTGAAATTACAGGTTGAAGATCATCCCAGAATCAGCAAAACTAAAGGAATGGTGATGGCTGACAGCAGAGTGCTCAAAAACACCGCTCTGGTACACCAGCGGTCATCACCGCCGCAACTGCCGGCATAAATAGTCAAAATGGAGACGGCTGGGCAGCTTAACATTATGGCCAGTATCATCAGCATTGTACGGTTTGAGCAAACCAATGACCCCAGCCAATAAATGATTACAGGAAATGCCACCAGCTTAACGGTGCATATGGCATAGAGCTTTTTGTCGCCGAATATTTCTTTTAAGCAGCAGGAGAATAATTTGCAGCCGATAATAATCATAGCTAAGGGCGCAGTGGCTTTTCCCGCCAATACCAAGCCCTGATGGGCTATTGCAGGCAAAGGAAGCCGGAAAAGCTGCAGAGCCAGTCCAGCCAGAAAGCCGATCATAGCCGGTGAGAAGAGTACTTTTCGGAAAGGCCGCTTTTCTTCCTGTGCTACTCCGGCAAAATGCTGAATGAGGGGCTCCGCCAAACTGCCTAAAAGCAGATTAGTCAAAATAATGGCCACACCACTATATAAAATAGCTTCCGCCTGATCCTGAATAAAATCGGGATGGGCATATACCGACTGGACAACAGCCAAACCAATGTAGCCTACGTTGGGAAAAAGACAGCCGGCCAGCCAGGGCCCCAGGCATTTGCCGCCCAATTCCTGCTTTTTAACCAGCAGGTAGCCGAACAAAGCCATCAAAACCAGGCCCCCTAAATGCAAGGCCAGGTATTGAAAGGATTCCTTCAATTTATCTATAGAAAAGTAAGCGTAGAAAGAATTAAAGACGAGAATGGCCAGCAACAAGGTGGTAACCAGACGGGACAGCCATTGTACCGCTTCGTCTTTTAAAAGCCGGAAGCGGCACAGCAAATAGCCCAGCAAAATAAAAGCCAGCAGATAGAGCATTTTTCCCAGGGTAATCGTAAAAATCTCCGTAGCCCCCACCTCCTTCCGGCCCGGCTCTCCCGGCCGGCTCCAATCCTGCTTTATCCGTCAAACTTGCTCTCAACCCCACTTTATTTGATATCCAGCAAATCCGCAGCATTGTCATAAAAGATTGCCGCCAATTCTTCCCGGTTAAGGCCCGACCGGATCAAGGCTTCTTTAGCAGAGTGAAATTCGGCCCAGGGGGCGTCGGTTCCAAAAAGGGTGCGCTTCACGCCATGCTGCCGGATAAGACCCAAAACCTCTGCCGGCTCCATCCGCTCCGCCGCAAAGGAGGTATCAAACCACAAGTTTTCCCTGCCCGCCAGACATTGGCTTACCGCCTCATATTGACGGTAACCTCCCATATGGGCAGCCACAATGCGTCCTTGAGGAAACAGATCGCAAACCCTGGCAATCCTCCGGACATCGGCTTTCACCGGTGGCAAAAAGCCCGGGTCCTCTCCGGCGTGAAAATAAAGGATCAAATTCCGGTCAAATATGGCTTTATAAATAGGTACTACTCTTTCCTCATCCGCAAAAAAGCCCTGGTATTCCGGATGCATCTTTATCCCTTTTAAACCCATGGCTTTGATGCGGTCCAGCTCTTTTTCATAATCTTCGAACTCCGGATGGATGCTGCCAAAAGCATAAACTCCTTCCCCCATTTTCTCCGCCACCCAATCGTTTACGGCAACAGTCATTGCCCCATTGGTGGCGATGGGCAATAGGAGAAAACCGGCAGCACCTCCTGCTCTCTCAAATTCCAGCAGGCTTTCAAAGCTGCCGTCATGATAATTTGGGGCGTCGGCCCTGGCGGAAGTTAATGATATGGCTTTAGCGGCCACTTTATCGGGAAACGCATGGGTATGCATATCAAAAATTTTATAATCTTGCTTATAGTCTTGCATATAGTCTTGCTGACTGACGGACAATACGAGGACCCCCTTGATTATTTTGGATATTAATGATCATATCTATTGATAATACCACGTTCAAGGCTGTTTGTCATGGGGCAGGCAATCCCCTTCCGATCCATTTTATCGAAGAAACAAAAACAGGGGCAGTTCATTTTTTGAGGCAGCCCCTGGTATGATGAAACCTAAGTTTGCTCTGACTAAGCTTGTTCAATTTCTGCTCAGTTAGTTTTAAGCACTTAACCACAAATGAAATTTTTGCGCCTTCAGGGCTCCTTTGCCGCTGCCGGAGCTATTCTAAATTTCTCTTGATGCGGCGCCTGGGCTATACTTCCCCGGGATAGGGCTACCAGGGTCTTGCTTTCTCCATCCAGCCCTGTTCCTGCCAATAAGCCACATCGGCAGCATTGAATCCCATTTTCTTTTGCATCAACCGCATAATATAAAATAAGCCCTTTACCTTTAATGAAGGTTTGACGCTATTGCTGCCGGCCAGGATTTTTCCGGCCAGCTTTTCTACGTCGGCCTGGATCTGCAGCTTTAATTTTTCGTTAACGCCATCCCAGTCTGCCGCCCGTATATTTCTGCCAAAGCTGTGAACCCGGGCTACCCCCCAAAAGTTCATGCTGTCTTTCAAATCCTTCAGCGCCGATTTCGTTCCTGCCCCTGCCGCCGTAGATATGAGGAGGGCCTGCTTTTTGAACATTGCGGCTCTGGGTTGATGGGGCATCCAGCGGTAGCCAAAATGATCAAGAAAGGCTTTCATCTGGCCCGGCACATGGTAGACATAGACGGGCGCCGTGAAAATAAGCAGATCAGCTTCCTCCATGGCCTGGGTTATGGGTTTGAGGTATTCATAATCCGGGCATTTCGTGTAGTCGGTGAAGCATTGCCAACAACCCCGGCAAAAATTGGGCAGATCCCGGGGCAGAAAAAATTCCTTAACACTATCGCCGCCGGATAACAGGCCGATAAATTGCCGGGCAATATTGTAGGTGCTGGATTTGCTTTTACGCTGCGTTCCGTAAACAACGGTGATTTTCATATCAGCTTCACTCTTCTCCCGTAGGCCGGTCCACTTGCCAGCCGTTAGATAAACCGGATCCCTTTATAGTCTTTGCAGCATCCAGGTAACCGCTGTAATTGTATTATCCAAATCGTCACACTCATTGAGCTGGCTTTGGATATATCCTTCAAGCATTTCCCGTTTCTCAGGATATTTGGCAATTAACTCACCGGCCCGGGCAGCGATGGCCTTGTTGTCGGCATCAAAATCATACTCTTCAAGGTTTGGCAGCTCTTCAATAAGCTGTAACCCGGCATCTTTAAATAAACACAGCCATTGTTGATGGGTGAGATAATCATAATTTTTATATTTTATTTCCTCATTAGTTAAATCATCAGGCAAATACGCTTCATCAATTATGATATATCCTTTGGGCTTAACGGTTTTAATCAGCTTGTTCAAGGTTTCTTGCGGATAGCCCAAAACATTGCCCGCGGCGCCGAAAATAACGCAGTCATAGTTGTTTTCTGTTTTCACCACTTCATTGGCGTCGCCGCAGGAAAAATGGCACAAGGAATCCACCTGTAATTGCTTTGCCTTTTGTTTAGCGTAAGCAATGAAATCCTCCATTAAATCAAATCCGTATACGTTAACACCAAGACTTTCCGCAATTTTTACCGACACTGCACCTTTGCCGCAGGCCAAGTCCAATATTTTGGTTTCTTCCCCTATGGGCAAATGTTTTTTGATCAGTTTTATCATGTCCCTGGGGTTGCTGCCCAATTCCCACAAATCTTGAAGCAAATAGGGTAAAAAAGGCAGCAAATCTGTTGTTTCCGCCGTTAATGAGCAGGCTAATTTTTCTTCTGTCTCTTGTTTCATCATTTTTTCTCCTCATATTGATCATAATAAAATAAAAAGCCAGAGGTACATCAATATGACTTACTTAATCATTGCATTACGGATTGTTTCTATAATGGCGCTGTTTCTGTTTTTGATTTTGAAAACCGGCAGGCGCAAGCTCGGTGAGCTTCCTGTCTACGATTTTTTGTCGGTCATCGTAATCGGCAGCGTCATTGGCGCCGATATTGCAGAGCCGGATATTCCTCATCTACCCACAATGTTTGCCGTGGTGATCCTTATTGCTCTGCAATTTTTGGTAAGCAAATTACTGATCAACAACAAAAAAATTGCCCGTAAAATCACCTTTGGTCCTACGGTCATCATCCAAAAAGGCCAGTTTATCAAGGCCAACATGAAAAGGCTGAAATATCCCGTAGAAAATGTGCTGATGGCCCTAAGAGAAAAAGATATCTTCGACTTAAATGAGGTTGAATACGCTATCATTGAGGGCAGCGGCAATATCAGTGTTCTCAAGAAGTCTCAGTTTCTGCCCCTGACTCCCTCTGATATGAAACTACAGCCTGAGTCAAAAGGTCTCTCTGTTCCTCTTATTACTGATGGCCAGGTTCATGACGACAATCTTCGGCAACTTAAACGGGACAGAGCCTGGCTAGCCGCCCAATTAAATCAAGCCGGTATTGAGGATTTTAGCGAGGTGTTTTACGCCGATTACAGCGAGGGCGGCAGCTTGTATGTATCAAAGATATTGCAGACAAAAAAGGATGATTTTACTTTGTAGGAGATTATTCTGATGCAAATATTTTAATAAAGTTTTTCTGGTCTTTTCTATCTACATACCCGCAGTGTAAATAGAATTCATGAGCGCCAATTCTATTAAAACCTGAAACGAGACGAACACCACAGCAATTACATTCTTTGGCCCAGTCTTCAACAGCCTTCAGCAATTCTTTACCAATCCCATTGCCTCGATAGGTTTCATCAACCGCAATAGCCATTATATTTTTTAATGCATCCGAATAAGTGCATTCATAATCGCTTCCGTGTATGTACCCCACAACTTTATCTTCAATACAAGCAACAAAGAGTTTATCCGTTTGCCGCTGCAAAATAACTGATAACCTCTCTTTTGTTTTATCCAGTGGATATTCATAGCCAAAAGCGCTTTTGTTAAGCGCATGTATTCCAGCATAGTCTGAAGCCCTGCATTCTCTAATCATCATGGCACTTCATCTCCTGATAAATATGCAGATATCACCGGCTTCGCCGCCTATGGAAATTAAACCCTTAGGACGCCGCGGAAGCCCCGTGCCCCATAATAAGATTCCGCCCCATTGTGGTATACAAAGACGGTATCATAGCGGCGGTCACAAAAGATGGCTCCGCCCAGTGCCCTGATGTGAGAAGGGGTTTTTACCCAGCTTGAGGTTTTTGTATCAAAATTGCCAAGCTTCTGTAACTCCCGGTATTCTGTCTCGGTTAATAATTCAACGCCCATGGCAGCCGCCATGTCCATAGCGTTGTTCTCCGGCTTATGTTCTTTCCTGGACTCAAGGGCATCCCTGTCATAACAAATATTTCTGCGGCCCTTGGGGCTTTCCGTCGAACAATCATAAAAAATGTATTGGCTTGTGCTATGATCAAAAGCCACAACATCCGGTTCACCGCCGGTGCGTTCCATTTCGTTGAGGGACCACATTTTTTCAGCATTGGCTTCCAGCTTCGCTTGTACTTTGTCCCAGTCAAGCTCCTGATGGCGATTTCGATTTTTTTCAAAGCGGGCTTTTAATATGCCCAGCAGTTCTTCCCGCTCCGCCGGCGAAAGTTCGGCTTTACCCTTTTTCATCCTAATTTCTCCCCTTAATAAAATTATCCGGTGACTCTGGGCAATGGCATTTGGCTAAGACAAGGAGCTAGTAGAAAAACGAAGGGGCAGGGCAGTGGGCCTGCGGCAGTAGCAGTGACCCCTTTGTGCAAAATTGCAAGTTTGTCGTTGTTTGTCTGGGCTAACTGAGCAAAATTGCAGGTTTGTCACCCTTAAATCGCTGCTTAGGAAACCAATTTAGCCCGAAATAGGTTGGATTTAGCCTGAGAACCCTATTTTCAGGCCAAATCATCTATTACAAACTTGCAGTTTTGCTCAAAATACTACGAACCTGGAAACAAACTTGCAATTTTGCACATTTCCAAGCACATGCCGGCTACAAACCTGTAATTTTGCTCACCCAGAGATATAAGCACAGGCACTAATTGCATCCCGAACCGCAATTTTTACACAGGCCCCCCCTGCTTTAGCCGATGATGGTGATTTTCTCCTGGTTGGGAACGTGGGGCGGAAAAGTTCCCGCGGCATAGCCCAACAAAATCCCCATGCCACACTCGTATCCCTCAGGAAATTGCAAGCGGCTTTTGAACTCCGCCCCTTTACTTCCGGCAAAAGCCAATCCCGCAAAACCGCAATGCATATTGGCAACGCCAAGGGCGCTGGCGGCCAAAACGATGTTTTGGGCAACTATACCGCAGTCAATAAGCTCCGCCCCTTTCGGGAAGGCCTCCTTGATCGCTACAACTATCATGCAGGGAGCATTGTAGAACAGTTTACCGCCCCGCTCCATGATCCGCTCATACATGGCTTTATTCTCCATGGAGGCCAGGATTTTCATTCCCTCCGCATCCATTTCGTCGATAATATTCTTGTCCTTCACGATAATCACATGCCAATGTTGCCGGTTCATGCCGCTGGGCGCTTGGATACCCGCCTGGGCAATAGCCATGAGTTCTTTTTCTCCCGGTATTTGATCGGTAAACTTGCGGCAGGAAAACCGTTCCGCTATGATTTTCAACGTATCGTTCATCTTTTAGACCCTCTCATTTTTAATTTTTCTTGCGTCTGATCTCTGCCCTCGCATAAAGAAGTACATTTACTGCAAATATAGCAAAGGTAACCCACAAGGAGCGTTGAAAGGCATAAAAAAATCTTGCCCGGGACCAGCCCCGGTCTCCAAAGACCTCAAAAAGCGATTGCAAAACACTATGGGAGCCTATGCCGTCCTGCAGCTCAGGGATCAGTGAGAAGCCAAAATTAAGGCCGAGATCAACGGAAACAAATACGGCAATTACAAGGGCTATAAGCGCCGTAACCCTAAGCTTTATCATAACGTATTCTTCTCCTGTTTATTCAGGTTTTCCATATCGATTAGATCAACTTCCCTAAGCTCGTATCCGCTGTGGAATATTTTTTGAGCTTCTGCGGAAATGCAGGGAATAACTCTATCGTTAAACACCGCCGTTGAAAACCATTCGGCCTTAAACTCATACCAATCATCATTTAATCCGGCTTGTTTGGCGCTGCCATCCTCACTTATTATTAAAGGGTGTATATCTATATAACCCAACTCCGGGTGGTAAAGCTCAATACGGGCCGGACGCCAGTCCGTCTCAATTACATAGCCTTTTTCTTGCAAGGCCGCTAATAAAGCCACTGTGAATTCTCCATCAAAATCCACATCAATATCTCTATGCTCCCTGTTTTGTTTTCCAATTAAAATATCTACGCCCCAACCGCCGTCTATCCAATATTTTATTTTTAAACTATCGAGTAAATCTAAAACTTCCATTAGATTTTCCTTAGTGGTAATTTCTTTTTTGATCATAAAAACTCCTTATGCACTCATGAATAGGCTTAGCATCAGCCTTGCAGCTCAAATACGGCAACGTCTTCACTGGTATCGGAAGACGTTATTTTTAATTGTCTAAGCTCTGCTTCAAATGGGGAAAAGCTTTCCCAAAGAACCGAAAGCAGCTTTGCCTCTTGGCCCGGTTCGACGGCAGCAAGTGTGGTGTGGGGAACCCAGTTTTTTTGGCTAAGGGAATACAAACAGCCCTTATCCGTACAGTGATCATCGTATTTTTCACGTATTTTGGAATAGAGGCCTAACAAGTTATGATTGGAGCTAGGCGCCAGAAAACAAAAGCGGCCGTCGGGGAAAAAGCCGAAATGATTAAAGTAAACCGCAATTCTTTTGCCCTGTGCCGAAACTTGGCCAATCCATTCGGCCAAACTGGTTTCATCCAGATGGGTATATATACCAAAGGTTAAATGAGGCTCATAGGTATCAATAGATATTCCCTGATTTTTTAACCTTTCCTTAATTCCGTATATTTCCCGGTTAGCTTGGCTGTCGAATGTGCCCATCACACATAGCGTTCTTAAATGGCTCAAAATAACCTCCTTATCGCCCAACAGAGAAATTATATGCACGTGTTTCTACCCTATTGTACAATAAAAAGTAAAAGCAGTCGATGTTTTACATTCGCCTGCTTTTACTAATAAAGGATTTCAGCTGTCCAAAGGGTTTTCTATATTATTGTTTAGATGCATGCAATAGAGAGGCGACTGCTGTAAAAACCAAGCCGGCCACCGGCCAGATTACCCAGGTGAACCCCCAGTTGTTTGTATAAAAGCTCCATGCCAGATAAATAGCCACAACAACCGGCCAGTAGACCCCGGCAAACTTTGCTACTCTTTTTCCCCGCTCCAATTCCTTAGGCTCATATTCACCTTCACGCAACAGTTGGTCGTAGCTGCCTTTGATGGTCCCCGCAGTGATAAGAAGATATACCGCAGCGGCTACAGTAGCCAGCAGCAAAGCAGTAAGGAGAGCCAAAATCATGCGGGCAGCCTGGAAGATGCCGGCGACAATAAGAGGCAAGGCACATAAAATACAAAGGACAACACCAATCGCTGTGTTTCGAATATAGGTTTTTTCAAAAGCTGACCGCTTTTCATTTACAATACCGGATAACCCGTACTCAAGTTCAAATTCGCTGCTTTCCAGGTATTCAAAGGGTTTCATCTTAGCACTGCTGATTATAAAAATAGCGACGGCTCCCGAGACCATCAGCAGCAGCGCTGCAATACCGATGCCGTGGGAAATGCTTGCCGTTAAGACGGTGCCCTCTTCCGATAATGCGGAAAGGGCAATCAGCAGAACTGGGGAAAGAATACATAAGGCAACACCTAAACCAACCCACCTCCCATAAGCCGCTTTGCTTTTTAGAAACTCATTCATTTCCTGCAGCGAAACCCGGGGATAATTTTCTGTGTCGTCGGTCTCGGAATACATAGTGGTTTCAAGATCGTCTTTCAATAAATAGTCGGTGGTCACCCCAAAAAGCCGGGCCAGTTCCAATATCCGGTTAATATCCGGTATGACGGCGGCACTTTCCCATTTTGATATTGACTGCCTTGACACCTTCATTTTTTCTGCCAATTCTTCCTGCGACCATCCGTTGCTTTTACGCAACGATAAAATTTTATCTGCTAAAATCATTGCCAATCCCCCTATCCATCAAATAATATTCCGGCCATATCTCAAGGAAATCATAGCAACATCTTCGGTTGCAGACCACCAAGGGGGCTTGAAAAATCCGCAACTGCCGGTTGCATTACGTTAAAACCATGGAAAATAGCAACTGAATTAGCACAGAAAGGTTAGTATTTTCCACTAGCCCTCAATAGTCAGCAATTCACATTCCTGTTTCAGATAATACAGGGACTGGTTTAAATCCTCCTGTGCGAGACCGTCAAACAAAATGCTTTCAATAAACTCATGGATATCTTCCAGCCTGCGCCGTAACCTGTAAAACCGCATTGCCTCAGCATTGATTTTATAGTCCTTATGCATGTTATAATACGCATTCATAAAATCTTTCCATGCATAATCATAAAAAAATGTATCCGTGAAGGAAAAAAGGTCTGCTTCCACCGGAGCCAGCTTTAAACCTTCCCAATCAATCAGTCAGCTTCTACTTTCCATGCAGAGGCCGACCAGCCCCCGGGAACTTTTTCGACAGATTGTGCCTGTATTCCATATGCGTTATATAGCACTTGTTGCATTCTTTGATCCATAGTATACCTCTCGCTGTCATTGTACTATAAAAAATGGAAACCGTCGATATTTTGGCAGGCCGGAGCAATTTCAGCTCCTCATAATAAGAGGGCGCCTCGAATGAGGCACCCCCTTGGCGGCCATGCATTTAAAAGCAAGACCATAAATCGCTATTTTGCTTGGCTGTCCGCGTAAATTTTCATAGCCTCCGCCAGGAATTGAGAGAGTCCTGCTCCGTATTTGTCCACGTTCTCCGTAAACCTCACGTCTGTGATATACATTTGACCGACTCCGGCAAAGGCCTCCAGCGTATACTGATAGCCAAAGTTCTTATTAAAGTGTTCATACATCTTTGCCATGGCTTCCTGGGCAATGGCCGAAGCCGGATTCTCATGGCGGATTGTGGCCAGCCCGGTGAATAGCTGGTCCATACCCTTGGCAATGGAGTCTTTTTCCTCCGCGGACAGCGATGCTACATAAGCATTGCTTTTATCCACGGCTTCATCGCCCCAAAGGCGGCGGGCCTCCTCTTCATAGGGATTGTTGTTCATATCAAAGCCGCCAAATTTTTCAGTCAGGCTCATTGTAATTTCTCCTTTCATTGATCGCATGGACCGGTTAAGGGTGTCCAGCATTGTCTCAATACGCTTCTTCTCATGCAGCAGATATTTTTTCTGCAGTTGAAATGCTTCCTCCCGATTAAAAGAAGAGCTGTTGAGTAATTGTTGAATTTTGGTCAAGGGGAAACCACACTCTTTAAAAAACAGAATCTGCTGCAGCCGATCCATATCCTCCTCCGAGTATTGGCGATAGCCGTTTTCTTCATTTCTGCCGGGACAAAGCAGACCGATAGCATCATAATGATGGAGCGTGCGCACGCTGATGCCCGTTAATTTGGCTACTTCTTTGGCGTTCATGGATATTTCCCCCTTCCGAAGCTTATTATAAACTATTACGTTACGTTATAGTCAATATGATTTCTAGAAAAAAATAGATTGAGCAAGATGAGAGCTCCATCTTGTTCAATCTGATCAGTTTGTTAGAGTTAGGGGACTTTTCATCCAGCTATCGCCCTTAATGCTCAAAAAAGCGATAGCTGCTGCCGGTCATCTTCCAAGTAATCCAGATAGGCAAATACCTGCTTTTCGCCATGCAGCAGCTTATGCTGCCAGCAAAAGTCCCAAATCAGCTTATCGAGAGCTTTGCTCCTGGGGCTTTCAATGCCGTAGGAGGAACCGAAGCTGCGCATATATTGCTGCTTTAGCCCGGGAAAATGCTGGTCCAGCTTCCGGTAGAAATATTCTCTGTTGCCCCGGCGCAGGGTCATGCCCACGCCAAAGGTAAGAATGCCCTTCACTCCGGCCTCACCGCAGTATTCCAGCAGTCCTTTGATGTTTTCCGGCCTGTCGTTAATAAAAGGCAGAATGGGCGTCAGCCACACTACTGTGGGAATGCCTGCCTTCTGCAGCTCTTTAAGAACCTCGAAGCGCCGGCGGGTAGTGGCGACGTTAGGCTCCAGGATGCGGCATAGATCTTCGTCCCAGGTGGTCAGTGTCATCTGCACCACGCATTTGGCCCTGCTGTTGATGCTCTGCAATAAGTCAAGATCACGCAGCACTAAGTCGGATTTGGTAATGCAGGAAAAGCCGAAGCCTTGCCGCTCAATGATTTCCAGACAACGCCGTGTGAGCTCTTCGGTTTTCTCGAGGGGCAAATAGGGGTCGGTCATGGCCCCTGTACCAATCATGCAGCGGCTGCGTTTTTTCTTTAAGGCGGCTTCCAAAAGCTCCGGACCATTGCGTTTTACGCCAACATCCTCAAAGGTATAAGTCATACCGTAGCACTCGCTGCGGCTGTCGCAATAAATACAGCCGTGGGTACAGCCGCGATAGAGGTTCATGCCGTTTTTGGCGCTGAGGATGGATTTGGCTTCAATGTCATGCACGGCGGAACCGCCTTTCCCGTCATTTTTTCTTGACCCGCAGATCAATCAGCAGCTTCACATCCTCCAAAATCTCCGCAGAAGTGACGGCGATCATCAGCCAGCGTCCCCCGTTATAAACCCGGGTATTCCGGTAAAGCTCCTGCAGGTAGTCCGTGCAGGAGGGCAGCAGCAGCTCCGCCTCCATCGCTTCTTTGCTGCCCACAGATACCAGACAAGCGAAAAAACCTTGGGCGGGATATAGGGTGCAAAGAGCCCGGCCGCCTTTTTTATATTTGAGATTCCATCCCGGCGCACCGGAACAGATACTATGCTCTATCGCAGGGGAAACGCCGTAAGCGCTTTCCAAATGCTCACATAACCGGTTCCACAACGGGCTCTCGATGTAAGCCGCTATGGCCGTTAAGTCAGGCCGGCAGCTTTTACTATATAGCTCTTTCCACTCCATAGGTTCCTGCCTCCAATAGTTGCTTGGGATTACTTGCCTTGCCAGCGTTTGAGGCTGGGCAAAAATTGTTCCATCATCTGCCGGGCCTGTTCCTCTGTCATACCCGGATTATGCTCTACCATAGGGGGAACGCAAAGCGTAATCATTTCCTCCATGGTGCCGTCAAAGGTGAAAGCTCCCTTTTCATAGCAATATTGGCAATAGTCTCCGCTTTTGCTGCCGTCGGCTTCCAGGCCATAGAGCTCGTCGCTGTTTCCCATGGGCATAGCGCAGCTTTGGCAAAATCTTTGGTTTTCATAATTATTCATATTATTGCCCTCCTTAATTTGATAATCTTATTCTATCAAAGTTAACCTGACAGCTATCTGTCAAGTTCTATGGTGGGCAGCAATTTTTTCTGCATATTCCGCAAGAGATTGCCCCAGACCGCCGGGCTCCAGCACTTCCAAATCGGCGCCAAAAGAAAAGAGATAGCTTATGACCCAGCTATCCATAGGAAAATCCGCCTCTACCAAAAAGCTGCCCTCCGGCTCCGGCGTGATATTGCTGCGGTCAAACTCATCGTACACCCGGAAAGCCAGGGCTTTTGCGATACGCAGCTTGAGGTGCACCATAGAAAAGGGTGGCGCTTCCGCATCAAGAGGCGGGATATCATCTCCATAATCCTCGGCAAAGGTATCGCCGGTGGGTGAAGCCTCGACAATTCTCCCCATTTTAAACAGGCGAAAATCGTTGGCATGCAGGCAATATCCTTGCAGGTACCAGTGCTTATCCTTGTAAATCAATTTAAGAGGGTGAATTTTACGCTGTGTTGTTGCCCCCGATGTCCCGCAATAGGTGAAGGCTAATACCTGCCGGCCTAAAATGGCGGTTTTCAACAGTTCAAACCGGGCAGTATCTGTTTGTCCCATCCCCCAACGGGAAAAATCCACTTCGATCCAGTTGTGAGCCGGCTTTTGAAAGGCTGCTCCCATCTTGCGAAGCAGCGGTTCCACGTTCTGGTTCGTTGCCTTCATGCTTTGAACGGCAAAGAGAAGCTGATTTTGCTCCTCGTCAGAAAGCAACGTCTTATCAAAGGTATAACCGGGCAGCAGAGAGATGCCGCCGCCTCTGCCTGCCGCTGCATAAATTGGAACACCGGCCATGGACAGCGTGTCCACATCCCGATAGATGGTGCGTACCGACACTTCTAAAATCCGGGAAAGATCCGGCGCCGTCATTTGCCCCCTTGCCAATAGCAAGTAAAGCAACTGAAACAGCCTGTCGTTTTTCATCGAATTCACCGACCTTCGTCACTACTGCGAAGTCTTCTCATATACTGCCGTATATCTCAGTTTGCCGCCAATTCGCTCCGATTTCATAAGCTCAATCTTATCAACGGTTTCTCCAAAAGGCTCCATCATCCACGGCGAAATCTCCGTTATCACCTGGCGGCCCAGGGTAATATGGGGGGTGTATTTGCGTTTTTCGAGGGCGAAGCCGGCGGCAATCAGCTTTTCCGTCAATCGGCGCTGCAAATCCAGTAAAGGCTCATTTTCTCTCACTCCCGCCCACCAAACATCGCCGCCTTTGCCCTTAAACCGTCCAACGCTCTCAACGCTAACGGAAAAGGGCTTAAAGCATATTGTATCCATTGCGGCTTTTACGGCGGCGGCCTGCTCTGCGTTGCACTCGCCGAGAAAGGCCAGGGTCAGATGGAGATTCTCAGGGGCGCTGAAATTGCCCCGTTGGCAACAGGAACGCAATTCATCACGCAAAGCAAGGAGCCGGGCAACTGTTTTTGTATTGAAGTTTACTGCAACAAACAGCCGCATAATCTTTGTCCCTTTCCAGCTAAGTAATATTGTACGAACAACCGGATGGGCATTCGCGGTTTATATCGCTTCATAAAAGATTTTCTATTTACGCCTTCAAACCGGAAATAGTCTTTGCCATTTCTGGCAAACTATAACCGTTGGGAGGTATTTAATATGAACATGAATTTTGATGCGGTATATTATGAGCCTAATGCTCTTAATTATAAACTGGGGCGGCTGCTGCAGAGCAAATACGCCGACCTGCCCTGGATACAGATAGAAAATCACAACCGTATACCGGAAATGACCGCAGCGGCCAACCGGGACTTTCCAAAGCTAAAAAAGCATCTGATCATCGGCATCAGAAAGACCCACCGCTATATGCCGAACCATAAGGTTTCTGACTGGCTGGTGCCCTATACCTCCTCAGGTTGCAGGGCAATGTGCCTATACTGCTATCTGGTATGCAATTACAATAAATGCGCCTATCTGCGGCTGTTTGTCAACCGGGAGCAAATGCTGGATAAACTGCTCAAAAAAGCTGCTGCGGCTCCCCTGCCTCAAACCTTTGAAATTGGCAGCAACAGCGACTTGCTGCTGGAAAACACTATAACAGATAATTTGCTCTATACAATTGAGCGGTTTGCCCGGGAAGGCCGCGGCAGCCTGACCTTTCCCACAAAATTTGATATGGTAAATCCCCTGCTTAGCCTTAATCACAAAGGGAAAACCATATTCCGCATGAGCGTAAACCCTCAGGAAATAATAAGCCGCATAGAACTGGGCACCTCGCCGCTGCCTGCCAGAATCCGTGCCCTCAACGACATGGCGGAGGCAGGATATCCGGTAGGACTGCTGATTGCGCCCATAATTCTTCTGCCGGACTGGCGGCGCCTGTACGGGGAACTGATAGAACGGCTGGCAGATGAGCTGAGCCCCAAGGTCAAGCAAGACGGGTTTATCGAGATTATACTGATGACATACAGCTACGTACATAATATGATTAACACGGAGGCCTTTCCCAATGCCCTGCAGCTTTTTGACCGGCAAAGGATGACCGGCCGCGGGCGGGGCAAATACTGCTATCGCAATGATATTCGCGCAGAGGCCGAGGCTTTTTTGCGGCAAGAGCTTTCGCAAAAGTTAGGCACCATGCCGATACTGTATATTTCATGAAATAATATTGGTATAGGAAATTGCTTCTAGTGGTACCGAATGAAAAGAGGCATAACCTTCCCTTAACGGAAAGCTATGCCTTTTGGGAGTAATAAAGATTTATTTCAGCGCATAATGAAGCTGTACGGAAATAAACATGGTTTTTTCCCGCGACCAGGTATTAAAAGCGCCGCCTGCCATATAAGAATCGGTAGCCGAATTTTGTGCGGTAATCTGAAAGGTACCCAAATCAGCGCCCAGCAGCTTATCCACCTTGCCATTGGCTTTTTCCGCCATGATGTCTATACGAGCCTTGGCGTCTGCTGTAGCTGCGTCGATCAATTCCAATTTTAATTCGCCGAGTTTGGTATAGTAATATTCGGGCGCCCCCGAGGAAAAATTAACTCCCGCACCGATCAACTCCGTAATATCCCTTGAGATAACTTCAATATTATCCACATCCGTCGATTGAATGGTCAACCTTTGGCTGAGAGAATAGCCGACAAGCTCCGAACCTACATTATAGCCGTTATCATTATAAATCTGCCGGTAATCCGGACTGATGTCCACCGAGGAAAAAACAATGCTATCTTTGGGGACATTATGTGCGATTAAATACTCTTCAATCGTGCTGGCGTCCTTTTTAATAATTTCATAGGCCTCTGTGGTAGATTGTCCGTAAGCAGAAAAACTGCCCCTCCATACAATTAAATCAGAGCTGAAATCACAAGTTGCCGAGCCTGTGGCGCTAATGCCGCCGCCGGCATTTTGCTTATATCCCACAAAACCATTTATCACAAGAGCAGCGGCAATAATTAAACTAACGCCCGCAATTAGCGTAGCAATAACGCGGCTTCTCATCCACATCATCAATCACCTTATTTCCACATTTTTTAATATTATATCACAATCGCAAACGAATGGCACTACAGCTTTCTATAATGTCCCCATAAAAAACGACACCGAATTGAAAAATGAAGTGTGAATCTGATAAACTGAAGAGAAAGAAAGGCAGGTTCACAACATGGCAAAGAGAAGAAAATTCACCAGTGAG
>JBCFAO010000059.1:0-19397 GCA_038562165.1 Clostridiales bacterium
AATTCCCGCATATTCGGATAGCTGAAGCTGGGTTCCATTCCTTAGCATCGATTCCACTCTCTTTCCTTCTGATTTACTACCAAAATTATACCATGAATTCTATGACTTTTTCAGTGACCTCGGTTTGTAACCCCTAAATTTCGCTTTCGGAACAAATTTAGCCCAAAAATGGGGTAAAAGCCGTATTTTTAGGCCAAATCACACCCTACAAACTTGAAATTTTGCACAAAACGCCATGACTATGTGAACAAACTTGAAATTTTGAGCAAACGGAAGCTGCTCGAAGCTGCCTAGTTTATGTAGAGGCTGGTGTTCGACAATAACCGGTTTCCAGCATCAGCCCGGCCGCCTTCATTCTTGCACTAAATATTTAATTCATGTTGTATATGCAACATATTTTCCAATCTTTTTCCGGTATGATTATTATAGAAAGTCCGGGACATACTGAGCACAGCAGCGTAAATCAGAGTCAAGCAAAACTTGCTAGAGTAAAGCACAGCAGCATTCGCCAGAATTTTACTGAATGACAGGAGGAGAAACCATGGAAAAGTTTATCCGCAATATCGAGCACAGTCAGGTATTGGACTTTGCCGGTCAGGTATCTTATCTTGACGGCCAAATCGTCAGCAGGACTTTGGCTCAAAGCAAACATCACAGCCTGACCCTTTTCGCTTTCGATAAAGGCGAAGAGATCAGCAGCCATGATTCCAAAGGTGACGCAATGGTTTTGGTATTGGAGGGTGAAGGCCGCATCACCATAGATGGCGTCGATCATATCCTGCGGGAAAAAGAAGCCATCGTCATGCCGGCCACGATTCCTCACGCCGTCTACGCTCAGGAGCGCTTTAAGATGTTTCTGATCGTCCTCTTTCCGGAAAACCGTGAAAACTAATTTCTCAAAACCTTAAGTTGTGACCAGACAGCCAATAAATAGGCAAAATTTCAACTTTGAAGTGTACGAACGCTAATTTTGAGCTGATTTTAGCCTAAAACTGCCTGAAAAACCCCTTTTTAAGGAGTCAACGCACTTTAAACTTGAAATTTGGTTAAAATCGCCTCCCCCAAAGTAGGCATACTTGCCACAATCGCCTGAAAGCAAGGATCTGAAATAAAGCAAACAAGAAAATAGAGCATATCCCCTTATATCCTGCCGACAGCCGGCCACTGGCTACAGCCGGGACAAAAGGGAGATCATGCTCTTTTTCTTATTCTGATTTTCTATTAATAATTCTTTATTGCTGCTTAACCTATGTATTGACTCCGCTATTATGAAATCTATACTGCGCTGCTCACCGACTCTTGTTTTCTTTCAGCAGATCCCGAATTTCCGTAAGCAACAGTGCTTCGTCGGAGGGCGCCGGTGGAGCGGGAGCAGGGGCTGGGCACTCTTCCTGCTTTTTCTTAAACCGGTTGATAAATTTGACCATCATGAAAACTACAAAGGCAATGATTAAAAAATTGATTACCTGTTGAATGAAATCACCATAAGCAATGGCTACTTCCGCCACATCCGCGGCGGCAGGCTTCAGGACTAACTTCAGATCGGTAAAATTCACACCCCCCACCAAAATACCGATAACCGGCATGAATATGCCTTGAACCAAAGCATTAACGATAGCCGTAAAAGCGGTACCGATAATAATACCAACAGCCAGATCGACCACATTGCCCCTGGCAATAAATGTTTTAAACTCATTGATAATCCCTTTCATGGGACACCTCCAGATATAATTTCGGATAAGCTATTTGAGAAATTATACCATGCTGAAAAGTCAAGCGCAATCGCGGTCCGGGCAATTTTCAGGAGGCAATTCCTTGCAGCCTTGAAAGGCCTGGCAAGATGTGGTAGCATCTTAGTATCCTATAAAAAACTACAGGAAATGAGATGATCAATATGGCGGATATGTTGAATCTGGTAACCTTTGACCGCATCAAAGAGGCGGCGGCAAGAATCAAAGGCCAGATAAGCCCCACACCTCTTTTAAGGCTGCCGCATTTGGATAGATTTTTCAAAGGTGCTGAAGTTTATGTTAAGCCGGAAAGCTTTCAACCCATCGGCTCTTTTAAGATACGGGGAGCAACCAACAAAATCCTGGATCTGGCCGTTGCCGGCTGCACCCGGGGAGTAATTACCGTTTCTTCCGGCAACCATGGTCAAGGCGTGGCCTACGCCGCCAAAAAAGCCGGTCTCAGGGCTACGGTGCTGATGCCGGAAATCGCTTCCCAGCTCAAAGCAGACAAAGCCAGGTCCTACGGCGCTGAAGTAATCATCAGCGGCCAAAACAATAATGAAGCGGAGGTCAGGGCTCTTGAAATCATGGAGCGGGAGGGCTACAGCTTCGTCCATGCCTACAATGATCCCTTAGTCATAGCCGGCCAGGGCACCATAGGCCTGGAAATTATGGAGGAAGCGCCGGATATGGCAGCCATCGTCTGTCCCATCGGCGGCGGCGGTCTGATCTCCGGAATCGCCCTGGCCGTGAAATCACTCAATCCCCAAACCGCTGTTTATGGTGTGGAACCTGCTTTGGTCCCCCGGTTTGCCGCAAGCTTTGAGGCCGGAAAGCCCCTGACTCTTTATCCCGACAAGCTTTCCATTGCCGACGGCACCCGCACCATGACCGCCAAGGAGCTAAATTACCGCATGATCAAAACCTATGTGGATCATTTGGTAAACGTAGAAGAAGACATGATCAAGGATGCTTTGCGGCTGATGACCTTTGAAGCAAAACTAATTATGGAGACCAGTTCCGCCATGACCTTTGCCGCTGCTTTAAATGGCAAAGTTCCTCTGGAGCGGGGCAAAAAAATCTGCTTCATCCTCTCCGGCGGTAATATCAGCTATGAAACATTAAAGCAGCTTTTGAATTGATTGCAGATCAGTGCAAGCAAGCATAGAGCCGTCCTTCACTTCTGTGACAGGACGGCTCTCGTTATATTGCGCCGAAGGATTGTCCGTCCTACGGCCCCAGTTCTGGCCTGCGGCCCGGTTCCGGCGGCCGGCTCTTGTTCCGGCCTACAGCCCCGGTTCCGGTGTGCGACTCCGGCCGGCTCTAGCGTTTGCTTCTGGCCAGCAACTCCGCCAGCTCTTTTTCGATGGATTGGTCCATTGCTGCAATGGCCTGCTCTTTACCTGCGCCTTTCATCAGGGCGGCAAAGCGGCCCTGGACCTTCAGATAATCCGCCAGAGGCGACGGTTTCGTCTTGCCTTCGGCCAATTGCAGGGTAGGCCTATTGATGGTCAGCCGGCCCTCCTCCGCCTCCCATAAAGCCCAGGCCCCCGTCTTCACCGCCAGCCTGCCGATTTCCACCGTTTCGCTGGCGGGGAATTTCCAGCCGGGGCCGCAGGGAGCGTGGAGCTCAATATAGCGGAAGCCTTTGATTTCTTTGGCTTTCGCTACTTTTTTGTAAAAGTCCTGGGGATAGGCAATGGAAGCCGTGGCCACATAAGCGGGAGCATGATCCAGCATCAGCAGGGGCATGTTTTTTTTGCCTTCGTTTTTGCCTGAGGGCGTGGTGGTGGTAGCGGCATGGAGAGGCGTAGCGCCGCTGCGCTGAACGCCGGTATTGGAGTAGGCTTCGTTGTTGTAACAGAAATGAATGAAGTCGTCGTTGCGTTCGGCTGCCGCCGATATGCCCTGAAAACCGATATCGTAAGTGCCGCCGTCGCCGACCCAGTTGAAAACCACCGGCTTGGGGCCGGGGATAAGGCCCTTGGCGATCTGGACGTCCAGCGCGCCGCTGATGCCGGCGGCGGAAGCGCCGGCGGAGGCAAAGCAGACGTTGAGTGTGGGCACATCATAGCAGCTTTTAGGCATCATGCCGATGCTGGCTACCGCGCAGGAAGGCGTCATCACCATGATGGCATTGGTGCCCAAGGCTTTGCCGACGATTCTCAGCCCCATAGGAGAAGGGCAGCCGGCGCAAGCGCCGGTACCTTTTTGAATCAGCTCATAATCCGGCAGATCCGTTAATTTTGCGGAAATACTGTTCACGCTTTTGCCACCTCCAATAACCGCCTTACTTCTTCAACAAGCAGGGATACGGGCAGATCCTGGCCGCCGATGCCTATGGCAGAGCCGGCTATCTTGATGTTTTTAGCGCCGCCGTATAAAGCGGAGCGGGCTTCCATTAATAGCGCGCCGCCTTCATGACCGTAGGCCAGATTCCGGTCCAAAACGATCAGGGTACTGCCGTCAGGCAGCAAGGCCGCCAATTCTTCTGCCGGAAAAGGCCGGTAAACTCTGAGCTTCAAGGCCGCGGTACTGATGCCCTGTCTCGTTAATTCCTCTGCCGCCAGCTCCATTTCCGCCGCCATAGAGCCCATGGACAGCAGGTAAACCTGAGCCTGGCCTTCAGCACCTGTCTGGCCTTCAGCACCTGTCTGGCCTTCAGCACCTGTCTGGCCTTCAGCACCGGTCTGACCCTCAGAGCCTGTCTGGCCCCCGCGGCTGGACTGAATCAGCCCCGGCTGGGGCCGGCCCGTAAGCTTTTCATACTCGCTGATGGCAGCCTTGATCACCGGCAAGGCCTCCTGGGTATCCCGGGACAGCTTATGGCGGTAGGCCGCGTATTCGGCGGCGGCGGCCACATTGGAAAAGGTGCCGCCCCACAGGGGATGCAGGCGCCAGGCCGGCTGCCGGACCGGCAGATAATTGTCGATAACCTCCTGCTCCAGGGTTTCAAAAGGCAGCATGGAGTGGGACAGCAGGAAGCCGTCATAATTGATCATTACAGGGATTTCCACTTGCTCCGCCACTTTATAAGCCAAAAAGATACTGTCATAAATCTCCTGATGAGAAGCACAGTAAAACTGCAGCCAGCCCGTATCCCTCTGGGATACGCTATCCTGATGGTCCACATACAGGCACCAGGGGGCACAGACCGCCCGGTTGACGTTAACCATCACCACCGGCAGCCTGCCGCCGGCGGCGTAGTGCAGAATCTCATGCATATATAAAAGCCCTTGGGAGGAAGTGGCCGTAAAGGTACGGGCGCCGGTAGCCGCAGCGGCGGCCACGGCGCTCATGACGCTATGCTCCGACTCCACCGTCAGGTAGTTGCCCGCCAGTTCTCCGGCGGCGGCGTAATCCGCCAGCTTTTCCGATATGGTAGTTTGAGGCGTGATGGGATAAGCGGCAATAAAATCCACATTGGCCGCCTTTACCGCCAAAGCGCAGGCCGCATTGCCTGTAGCAATTTGTCTACTCATGACCGCTCTCCTCTCTGATCATGGTGATGGCACCCGCCGGGCACTCTCTGGCACAAAGACCGCAGCCTTTGCAATATTCGTAATCAATGCTCCGGTCCTCCCGGGCGATCACCGCTTCCGGACAATAAATCCAGCATAGCAGGCAGCCTGTGCATTTATCTTTATTCAGCAGCGGCCGCTGGCTGCGCCAGGTACCGGTAGGGCCGCCGGCGCCGGCCACCGGCCTTGCCAGAGGTTGTAAGATTTCTTTTGTCATTGCCGCCCCCTCCCCGACTCTGCTTCCTTCACGTTCTTTGCGCCATCTGCTTCCTTTATGTTCTTTGCGCCGTCCACTCGCTTCACTTGCCCGTAGGCTTTCTGGGCCGCCGCCAGGTTGGGCTGGGCTTTTTGGCCCGGCCATTGCTCCCTGATGGCAGCTTCTATATCTTCCAAAGGCAGGCCCATCACCCGGGCTACGGCCCCCAGCATCGGTACATTGATATAGGCTTCGCCGCCAAAGACCAGGCCCTGCTCCTCAGCGATCCCCTCTCCATCTACCAGCCATTGTTCGGCCGCCACCTCCACTGGCTCCTTACCATTGATAATGAAAACAGGCGCCGCTTCCTGACCCTCCCCTTGGCCAAAACCTTCCAGCTTGGCGTAGGGCAGCATATTACCATGCATCAGCGCAATATAGCCCGGCTGATAAGACATGGACCGCAAAAGGATGGGCTCTTCGGCAATTCTTACGCAGGCTTTCACCGCCGCCCCCCGGCGCTCCACACCGAAAAAAGGCAAAGTTTGAGCTTCTTTGCCGGCTTTCAAAGCTCCTTTAGCTAAAAGCTCTGCCAAAGTCACCACCCCTTGGCCGCCCCGGCCATGAATCCGTAATTCCAACATGGATTACCCTTCCTTCCGTTTTATCATTCTTTTGATGGCATAGGGAAAATGGGCGAACACAATCCCCGGGTCCTCCAGATCCGCAACCCAGCGCTTTAACCATTCCAAGACCACGAAGCCTTCATAGCCGTTATCTTGTAATAGCCATAATGCCTCTTTCACGGGCACATCGCCGTAGCCCATCATTTTATAAACAACCCTGTCCCCCTCCCTCAAGGAATCCTTAACGTGAGCATGGCAAATCCAGCTTTGCAGCCGTCCATAGGTCTCCGCCGGAGCTTCGCCAAAAAACCGGAAGGGATGATGGATATCCCAGAGAACGCCGATGTTGGGATCAGACAATTTTTCCATAAGGGCCGCCATTTTCCGGGAGTCGGCGTAGAGGCCGTTCGTTTCAACCAGGATCATTACCTCCTTATCCTCTGCCAAAGGGGATAAAGCCTGCAGGTTTTCTATAACCACAGCCTCATCCACAGCCTGGCCGGGAGCGGCTTCCTTGTCTGCCAATACCCGGATATAAGGGGTTCCCAATAAAGCAGCCAGATTGATATAGTCCCGCATCTCCGTCTGGGCTGCCGCCTGCTGCTCTTTATCATAAATAAGGGCTGCGGTGCTCAGACAAGGTATCTCAAGGCCCAGTTCTTCCAGCTGCAGCCTGATTTGATGGCAGTTTTCCAAAGAAAAGCTGCGGGTAGAAGGAAGATAAATCTTATTGGCTAAGCCTCGCAATTCTATGCCGTCATAGCCCAGATCCTTGGCTGTGGCTATTACTTCCTTCCATAGCCAGCCGGGGCAGCCGATGGTCGAGAAACCATATTTCATCGCTATCTCTCCTTTCTCCCTTTAAACTATCTCAATGTTGGCGGCATCCTGCAGTTTCAGCAAGCCCGGAGCCATATCCCGCAGCTTGAATTTCTGTATCTTGCCGCTGGCAGTCATGGGAAACTCCTTAATGAAGGCCACGTATTTCGGCACTTTATGCCGGGCAATCCGTTCCTTCAAAAAAGCTTTGACTTCTTCTTCCGTCAGGCTGATTTCCGGTTTCAAAATAACGTAGGCCATGACTTCCTCGCCGTAAGTCTCGCTGGGGACGCCTACGACCTGCACATCTTGTACCCCGGAGTGGGTGTAGAGGCATTCCTCGATTTCCTTGGGATATATGTTCTCCCCGCCCCGGATAATCATGTCTTTGATGCGGCCGGTAATTTTATAATAGCCATTTTCATCCGCTGTGGCCAGATCCCCGGAATGGAGCCAGCCATCGGCGGTAACGGCGGCGGCGGTGGCTTCCGGCATTTTATAATAGCCTTTCATAATATTGTATCCCCTGGCCATGAATTCCCCGGCCACTCCGGGAGGACATTCCAGGCCGGTTTCCGGATCCACTACCTTCGTCTCGATGAAAGGCAGATTGCGGCCTACGGTGGATACCCGCAGCTCCAAAGGATCGTCGGTGGTGGTTTGGGTACAGCCAGGGGAAGCTTCCGTCAGGCCGTAGACAATAGTAATCTCCGCCATATTCATCCGGTCCACCACCTGACGCATTACCTTGACGGGGCAAGGGGAACCGGCCATGATGCCGGTCCGCATAGGGGAAAAATCCGTCCTGGCAAAATCGGCATGCTCCAGCATGGCAATAAACATGGTGGGTACGCCGTGAACGGCGGTGCATTTTTCTTCATGAATGGTTTTCAGCACAGCGGCAGGGCTGAAGGACTCAACAATGCACATGGTGCTGGCATGGGTAACGGAAGCCATAGTGGCCAATACCAGCCCAAAGCAATGAAATAAAGGCACCGTAAGGCACAGCCGGTCGGCGGTGGAAAATTTCATGCAATCGCCGATGGACAGGCCATTATTTAAGATATTGAGGTGGGTCAGCATAACGCCTTTAGGAAAGCCGGTGGTGCCGGAAGTATACTGCATATTAACCACATCATCAAAATGACAGGCTTTTTGGGCCAAAGCCAGTTCTTCGTCGCCCACCTCCTTGCCCAGCTCATACAGGGCTTCCCAGCTCAGCATCCCCTCATGCTTTTTGCCGCCGCAGATTATAATGTTTTTCAAATAGGGCAAGGCTTCGCTTTCCCACCCGCCCGGCTGGGCTCCAGCCAGCTCCGGCACCAATTCCTGCATGATACTTACATAATTGCTGTCTTTAAAGCCTTCGGTCATCACCAGGGTATGGGTATCGGACTGCCGCAGCAAATACTCCGTTTCAAAAACTTTGTAAGCTGTGTTCACCGTCACCAACACAGCGCCGATCTTAGCCGCCGCCCATAAAGCTAATTGCCATTCCGGCACGTTGGCGCCCCACATGGAAACATGATCGCCCTTTTTGATGCCCAGTTTCAGAAAGCCTTTAGCCGTTAAATTTACCAGGTCCCGAAATTCCCGGTAGGTAGTGCGAAAAGGCCTGTCATTATAAATAACGCAGTCCTGATCCGGGTGCCTTTCCGCCTGATAGTCCAGCAAGTCTCCCAAGGTGATTTCCCAAAGCTTCTCCATTTGATTATACACCTCTTTTCGTCAGATCCCTATGGAAAAGAAAAAGCTTTCGCCTCATCGCCCCATGCTTAAACATAGAGGCGAGAGACGAAAGCTCTGCTTCCGCGGTACCACTCTCATTGGCGGCTGGATCATCAGCCGCCCCCTTACTTGCTGCCCTTGGATAACGGCAGGGCCGCCGTCCTTCCTACTCTGACCGCTGTCCGGCAACAAACCGGCCTAATACTGTCATTTCAGTCGGAAGCTCAGGGGTGAGTCCCATCATAAAAGGCCGCTGCCTTGCACCACCCGGCAGCTCTCTGTAGCGCCCGGAATATGACTTTTTCCCCATCTTTGCCATCGTAGATTACCCATAATTCTAAATGTCCCGGACTATTCTGTCAAGAATGTTTTTCCCCGAAGTTTGAACTTGCCAACCTCGGTATGCAAGGTGGCGGCCTGAGCCGACATCTCCTCGCTGGTAGCGGAGTTTTCTTCAGCGGTGGCGGCGTTGGTCTGCACTACGGAGGAAACCTGGTTCAGGCCTTCTTTGATCTGCTCAATAGCAGTGGTCTGCCGGACAGATATTTCTTCCACCAGGGCAATGCTATCGGTGACAGCCTGGGCGCTCTGCCCAACCTTTTCTAAAATCTCCGCCGTTTGGGCTGAAATTTCCGTGCCTTTGGCTATTCTGCTGACAGCAGTCTCAATAAGTCCGGCGGTCTGCCGGGCAGCCTCGGCGGATTTGGCCGCCAGATTGCGCACCTCATCGGCTACCACGGCAAAACCCTTACCGGCAGCGCCGGCCCGGGCTGCTTCGATAGCGGCGTTAAGGGCCAGAATATTGGTTTGGAAGGCGATATCCTCGATAACCTTTGTGATATTGGCAATTTGGGAAGAGGCTGTGCCGATATCCGTCATTGCTTCCGTTAACTGCACCATTTGAGCATTGCCCTCACTGACATCCAAAGCCGTCTGCCGCACTGCCCTGGCTGCCTCTTCAATGCTTTTTAAATTAGCCTCAGCCTGGTCGGCAATCTCACTGGCGGAAGCATTTAATTCTTCCATTGCGGCTGCCTGTTCCGTAGCGCCGGAGGACAATACCTGGGCACCGGCAGCCACCTGCTCCGCCCCCAGGCTAACCTGCTCCGCCACAGTACTGATGTTGCTCATGGCTTCATTGGTGGTGCCGATCATCCGGTTAATGGATTTATTCATTATATCCTTTTCCGAGCGGACCGCAATGGAATCAATAGCATAGTTGCCGCCGGAAAGCTGTTCGATGGTGCGGACTTGCTCCTGTATAGCCCCGCCCATTTTGGCCATAGCCCGAATCATTAAAGCAACTTCATCTTCGGCGGAGGAGTCCGTATCCCCGTCATTCCTCGCTACGGAGACGTCGCCGACAGCCAGGGCTTCCGTTTCTTTAGCCAAAACAGGAAGCATGGCCAAGGATTTGCTGACCAGCCGGTAGACGATAATTCCCACAAGAGCGATAACGGCTAACCCCAAGCCGATGGCAACGGCCAGCAGCATAATGGAAGGACCATTTACCGTGGAGCTGGGCACCAGTCCGCAGATTGCCCAGTATTTGCCTGTATCTCCAATCATGGCGCCCTGCACCAGCAATTTTGTGCTTTGGCCATTCAGGCCCTTAGGCTCCACAGCAGAAAAGCTGCCGCCCTTCACCAAAATCTCATCGATAGCCTCCCGGTAATTGCCTAGCCAGGAATCCCGGTAATCCGTGAGCACCAAGTCCGATTCGTGAGAGGTGGCAATCAGGCCTCCCGGTGTAAGGGTACTGATAAAGCCTTTTTCTAAAATTCTGCCGGCATTCATGGCAGCAGTGAGCAACTGCATATCAATATCGGCGCCCACAACGCCTACCACCCGGCCCCCTTCAAAAACCGGAAAAGCCAGGCTATAAATCATGTCCACATCCGCCATCTGGGTAGGATTATAGGGATCGGAAATGTAGGGCCTGCCGCTATCTCTGGGTTCTAAATAATATTCTGCCTGGCCGCTGTTCAAAAAGTAGGTGGCGTATCCGTTGCCCTCCCGCTGGACAAAGATGGAAAAACGCCCTGTGGCGTCATGATAAGGCTTGTTTCTATATTCAAAATCTTTGCCGTCCAGAGCATTGGGCTCCCAGGCGGTCCAGACGTCGATGATATTGGGATTGCTGGCAAGAATGCCTTCAAAAATCGTAATAATTCTTTCCCGGGGATCCTCGGAGCTCTTTGCCGTCACCTGTACCGTGGGGGCGATAGATGAAGCTACGCCGTAAACATTCTCGCTGATGGCCCGAAACTCATTGACGTATTCATTGACGTGAGCCTGTACCAGATTGTCTGTAATGCTATTTGTCGTATTAAAGGACAAAATACCTACAACTGCCACCAAAAAAAGGATGCCTGCCGCCAATACTGCGCTTGTAGGCGCCAGTATGGCCGTTTTAATACTTTTTGCCCTGGGACGTGTTCGCTTCATTAAATTTTCCCCCTATTTTATATTAACTTATTCTACTTTACTAAAACAGGAAAAACAAACCAGGAAACAAAAGGCCTCACTGGCTTTCTCTATCTTAGATGGCTTAATCTATTCTGTCGAGGTTCCTTCTTTGTCTCTTTTTGTATTCTTTTGTCTTTTCCCTCTATTTTGTCTTTATAAAATGCAGCTTTGCCCATATAAGTCATATTAAACTTAACTAAGTTTAATTTAGCTTAATTGCAGTTCCGCCGCTAATGCAATTCACGTTAAAACAAGGTCCACCGTTCTGGCATGATAATTGCACTATATAAGATCATTGACCGTTATAGCGTCCGGTAAATATCCTATTTTCCCCAAGACGGCTATGATATACTGTAGAAAAGAGGCTATTTATATGAGCATCATCCATGAGCTTACAAAAAAGACGGCTCTGCCTCCCATGTTTCTTTGCCGCCAGTATTTTTCCCGGGAAAGACTGGAAGTTCAGGATATTCCGGACCATCTGAGAGCTCAATTGGACCAGGAGAAATTCCGCTCCAGGTTAAGGCCCGGTATGACGATAGCCCTCACCGCCGGCAGCAGGGGGATCAGCAATATGCCTCTGATCCTGCGGACTCTGGTGAATTATCTGTCCGGTATGGGTACTGTGCCTTTCATTGTACCCGCCATGGGCAGCCATGGCGGAGCTACGGCCGAGGGCCAATTGGAGATGCTGGCAGCCCTTGGCATTACGGAAGAATCTATGGGCTGCCCCCTGCGGTCTTCCATGGCCGTAAAGGAAATCGGCCGGACCGCAGAAGGTCATGCCGTCTATTTGGACGAGATTGCCGCCACCGCCGACGGTATCATCGCCGTCAACCGCATCAAGCCTCATACGGCTTATGCCGGTCCTTACGGCAGCGGCCTCATGAAAATGCTGACCATCGGCCTGGGTAAGCAGACAGGGGCGGAAGCCTGTCATGCCTGGGGTTTTGAGGAGCTGGCCCGCCTGGTTCCTGCCTATGGCCAGGTCATTCTGGATAATACCCCCCTGCTCTTTGCTCTGGGCATTATCGAAAATCCTTATGATGAAACCTGGCGGCTGGTTCCTCTTCTCAATGAAGAAATCGCCGGCCGCGAGCCTCTGCTGCAGGAAGAAGCCCGCAAGCAAATGCCCAGGATCTATATTGAGCAAGCCGACGTTTTGATCGTGGATTCTATGGGCAAAAACTACAGCGGCTTCGGCATGGATCCCAACATCACCGGACGGGCCGGCAGCGGCTTTTCTATGCCGGGATTAAGCCCCCAGCGCCTGGGAGTCCTGGATCTTACCGCCGTCTCTCACGGCAACGGCGAAGGTGTGGGCATGGCCGATTTTATCACCCGCCGCCTGTTTAATAAGCTGGATCTGGAAAAAGTCTATGCCAACTGCGTCACCGCCCTTTCCTTCAGGGGCGGCTATATTCCGGTCATTGCCGAAAGCGATGCGGACCTTATCCGCCTGGCTGTTCAATCCTGTGTAGGCATAGACCGCCGGCAGCCCCGGATCATTCGCATCAGCAATACTTTAAATTTGGAGCATATTCGGATCTCTGGGGCCTTGGCTGCCGAAGCCGGGCAGCACCCTCAAATGGACATAGAGGGGGAAGCCCAGCCTTGGCCCTTTGACAGGCAAGGCAATCTGACAGACCTTTATCGGGCATAAGCTCTACGCCCCCTTGTCATCAGGTATAAAAGGAGGATGTATTCCTTTGGTCATTCGCAGCAACGACATTCTTATCGACATAAACCGGGCTCCCCAACGGGCTTATCTCAATGCCCTGGGACTTTCCAAGCAAGATTTTCAAAAGCCTTTTGTGGCAGTAGTCAATGAAGGCAATGAAGCTTTCTATCCTCCTGCCCATACCGCAAGGATCATAGAAGCCGTCAAAGCCGGTATATTAGCCAGCGGCGGCATTCCTTTTGAAATCAATACCATCGGCGCTTTTCAAAACGGCAAAAAAGCGGAGCAAAGGGGCCATGGCGACAGTATACCGGAGTTCCGGCACAGCCATCAGGATCTTTTATGCTACCGGGAGCTGATTGCCGACTCCATTGAAACGATGATTGAAGGCCACCGCCTGGATGGAATGGTTATCCTGGCCACCGGCGATACGGCCGTAGCTGCCGGCCTGATGGCCCTTTTCCGTCTGGATCTGCCGGCCCTGCTGCTGAACTGCGGCCCTTACTCCCTGGAGAGCTTGGATAGCCAAAACACTATGGCTTGTATTGCCGAGGCTTTAGGCTTATCCCTGCCCGGTTCCGCACTGGTTCTGTCCACTTCCGCCAAAAAGCTGCGGCAAGCCCGGACCGCCGGCCAATTAGTCTGTAAAATGATCAAAAACTCCGCCCGGCCCAGCGGCATGATCACCGAAAGTTCTTTTCACAATGCCATGGCTGTAGGAGCGGCTTTGGGCGGCTCGCCGGATTTTGCCATGCACCTGATCGCTATTGCCCGGGAAGCGGGTCTGACTCTTTCCTTCGGCGACTTCCGGAGCATAAGGGACATTCCTACCCTGTGCACTCTCCAGCCTGATTCTTTTGCCCCTCCGGACAATATTGACGGCGCCGGCGGCATTCCGGCCCTGATGCTCAGCCTGGATCAGCGGATTATCACCTCCGCCGCCACCGTTACCGGCAAAACCGTCAGAGAAAATATCAATGGCGCAGAGATTTTAAACAGCCAATTAATCCGCAGCCCGGCTACAGCTTTTTCGCCTCTGGCAAGCCTTTTGGTCATGGAAGGCAACCTTTGTCCCGGCGGCGCATTGGTCAAGCAAACTCCTGCCATTGCCAACAGTTTGTATAAAGGTGCTGCCAAATGCTTTGATAGCGAAGACGAGGCCCTGGTGGGGCTGGCCGACAACCGGATTAACCCCGGTGATATCGTGGTTCTCCGCTGCTTGGGCCCTAAGGGCGGCGCCGCTGCCGGCCCCGGTATGCCGCCGGTCTCCCGCTTTATCTATGCCCTGCATAGCCAAGGCTTGGCTGACAAGCTGCCTATTCTCTCCGACGGCAGGTTTGCCGCCTTTACCAACAGCCCTTATGTCGGCTGCATAAGTCCGGAAGCGGCTCTGGGAGGGCCTTTGGCCTTGGTGGAAGACGGCGATAATATCTTGATCGATCTTCCCCGGCAGCAGCTTTCCCTGCTGGCGGCTGATGAGGAACTGGCCCGCCGCCGGCAGAAACAGCAAGACCGGCAGGCAGCGCTTAAGCGGCCGCCGCTGCCCAGAGGCTATCTGGAGCGTTACTACGATCACGTGTCCGGCGCCGAAAACGGCGCTGTGCTGGTTTGAGAGGCAATTGGATATGGTTAAAGCTATTGCTAAAGACAAAAGAAAACCTTTTATCGGTATCGCCAACACCTGGAACGAGATCTCTCTTTCCAACTGTCATTTAAAAGATATAGCCCAGGCCGTCAAAGAAGGTATTTTAGCCGGCGGCGGGATCCCTTTTGAATTTCAGACCATTGCCGTCAGCGATGGCTATACCTTTAATCATGAAGGCATGAAATATGTGCTGGCCAGCCGGGAGCTCATTGCCGACTCCATAGAGATGGCTGCCAGGGCTTACGGCTTTGATGGCTTGGTGTTTATAGCCGGCGGCGACAAGCCCATTCCTGCCGCCATGATGGCCATGCTGCGCCTTGACTTGCCCGGCATCATGATCAACGGCGGTTACAGTCAACCGGAAAAACGGGGCGCCGGCGGCTTCAGCACCATGGATCTGCTAAGGGGAATCGAGGATTACCGCACCAGCATAGTGATGGAGGATTACATCAGGGAAACCGAGGAAGCGGCCCTCACCGGCGCCGGCGACGGCTCCGGCATGTATACGCCAAACAGCATGGCTTGCCTGGCGGAAGCCTTAGGCCTTGCCCTGCCTTATACGTCTACTTTTTCCGCTTCCTCTTTTAAGAAACTGCAATCCTCTTATCAAGCCGGCGAGCAAATCTGCCGCCTGGTTAAACAAGGGCTTTCTCCCCGCAAGATTGTAACGCCTCAAGCTATGGAAAACGCTATCCGGGTAGGCATGACCATCGGGATTTCCACAAACTCCGTTCTTCATCTTTTGGCTATTGCTGCGGAAGCCCGTATACCTTTAACGCTGGCCGACTTTCATGTGCCCGGTACCGAATGTCCTCTTTTGTGCCCCATTACCCCCAGCGGCCCTTATACCCTCCACGACCTCCATTTGGCCGGCGGTATTCCCGCCGTGATGAAGCGCATCCAAGATCAGCTTCACCTCCATGAAATGACGGTAAGCGGCGAAACCCTGGGCGACAGCATCAGCACAGCAGAAGTCTATGATGAAACGGTCATCCGGCCTTTAAGCCTGCCGGTTCATCCCCACGGCAGCATCCGTATCATTTACGGCAATCTGGCCCCTCAGGGAGCCGTTACCCGGCCTCTCAACATAGCTCCCCATCTGTGGAAGCACCAGGGCACCGCCCGGGTTTTCAGCGAAGAAAAAGAAGCTATCGAAGCTATATATAATGGCAAAATAGAACGGGGCAATATTATTGTTCTCAGCTATCAGGGGCCAAAAGGCGGGCCCGGCATGCAGGAGGTCTACGGTATCACCTCGGCCATTACAAGGGTAGGCTTGCGCAACAGCACTATTTTGCTTACCGACGGACGCTTTAGCGGCGCTTATTTTTGTGCCTGTATCGGCCATATTTGCCCCGAAGCAGCAGACCAGGGGCCTTTGGCTATCGTCAAAGACGGCGATACTATAGCCGTAGATATTCCCAACCGCTCTATCGACCTGCTGGCCTCCCCGGAAGAGATGGCAAAACGTCTGCAAGCGTTGCCTCCTTTCATTCCCAAAGGCGGTAAAGGTTATTTAAAACGATACGTGCAGCAGGTAGGTCCTGCCTGCGAAGGGGCTACCTTGCGTCCCTTTTTGCGATAAGGGAGGCGGCTATGGATTTAAAGTCTTTTTTAAATTCTTTAAGAAATCAATATGAACAAGAAAAAAACGGCGTATTGGTTGCCGATCATAAAGGCCGGATTCTCTATTTGAATCCGGCGGCTTTCCCTTTTGCCGGTACCACCGGCCAAGGCCCTTTGCCCGGCCCGGTCCTCTCCGACAGTAATCACGGCGGTAATTATAACGGTAATCACGGCGGCAGCTTGTTTTATCCCGCCCTCAGCAGAGCCTTATCCAGCAAACGTAAAGTCTCCCTGCTGGAAAAAGGACCGGAAGATATTTATTATCTGGTCACCGCTTCTCCCGTCTTAGACCCCGGCGGCAAGATCCAATATGTTCTATGCTTTTGTGCCGAAGCCGGCCAATACCCCGGTATTGACGGCAGCAGTCAATTAAGCTGGGAGGACAGCCATACCTTTAAAAAAACCGTCCAGGGTTCATCGGATATTGAGAATTTCAACTTCGCCAGCTCCGCTATGCGCAAGGTTATGCAAAAGGTAGAAAAAACCGCTCAATACGACGCCACCGTCATCCTGCTGGGCGAATCCGGCGTAGGCAAGAATATCATCGCCAATTTAATTCACAGTTTAAGCGACCGCAAAGACAAACCTTTCATTTACATTAATTGCGGAGCCATCCCCTCCAATCTTTTGGAATCGGAGCTCTTCGGTTATGAGAAGGGAGCTTTTACCGGCGCTACAACCAGCCATACGGGCCTTATTGAAAGAGCTCAGTCAGGCACCCTGTTTTTTGATGAAGTGGCGGAACTGCCTCTGGCTATGCAGGCAAAAATCCTTCATTTCCTCAACGAAAAATTCATTTATAAAATCAGCGGCAAAAAACCCATTCATATTGACGCCCGGGTTATCAGCGCCACCAACAAAAACCTGCCCCAGCTCATCGAAAAAGGTCTTTTTCGGGAAGACCTTTATTACAGGCTCAATGTTCTAAAAGTGGAAATCCCTCCTCTGCGGGAGCGCCGGGAAGATTTAATGATTCTGATTAAACATTATTTTACTTATTTCAATAATAAGTACTGCTTATATAAAACCCTGTCCAACGAAGCTTATCAATATTTATTAAATTACCATTGGCCCGGCAACATCCGGGAGCTCCGCAACATCATCGAGCAACTGGTCATTTTAAGCGAAAGGGATATGATCAGCCTGGAGGATTTTCCGCCAGAGATCGCAGGGCGGCCTGAAGCATTATCAACGGCTTTGGCGCCGGCTTTCCCGGGCGGAGACGCAAAAATCAATCCTATGCCGGCTCTGCTGACGCCGGGTCTGGAGGCTTTGACTGCCGGCTCTTCCCTATCTTTAGACGATTTGATGGATCAATACGAAAGCCTGATTTTTAATCAGCTCTATGAGAAGTATTCCAGCTCTTATAAGATAGCCAAACTCTTAAAGATCAGCCAGACAAAAGCCAACCGCAAGCTGCAAAAATATTGCCGCCTGCCCCAAAAGCCCCAGGAACGCCAGGAGCTCTAAGGACGTGAGGCACAGCAGGACGCCAGGCACTGACAGGACGCCAGACACAGGCAGGACGCCAGGCACTGACAGGACGCCAGACACTGACAGGACGCCAGACACTGACAGGACGCCAGACACAGGCAGGACGCCAGGCACAGGCAGGACGCCAGCAGCCCCAGCAGCTCCAGCAGCTTCAGTCGCCTCAAGAGCACCTGATGTCCCGGCGCCGATAACGCCACAGCAAAGACAGCACGGCGAAGCCCCCATGACCAAAAATTCATGGGGGCTTCTTTGCCGTTCGCTATTAACTTTGTATGGCCTTTTATCCTACGAAAAGCTGTACCCAGCACATGGTGCCGGAAGAGGTTTTATAAACGCCCAGACCCAGACCGGTAAAATCTTTGGTCAGGATGTTTTTCTTATGACCTTCCGAATTCATCCAGCCCTTCATTACTTCCTCAGGAGTCTTATGGCCCATGGCGATATTTTCACCCATGGTTCTGTATCCTGCCTTATCCAATACGGTAAAGCAGCTAGTGCCGTCGGGACGGGTGTGGGAGAACACTGTTTCAATTTCCTTAGCCCGGATATTGGCAGCCGCCGTCACATCGTCAAGAAGCTTGACTGCCGACAAACCGGCTTTGGCCCGCTCTGCATTGACCAGATCCAGAATCTGCTGACGGTATTCGTTAAAATCGTCGGCCGGCTTCACCGGGTCCACAGGTTTCGATGGCTCTGTGGGCTCCGTGGGCTTTGTGGGTTCTGTAGGTTTGGTAGGCTGCTCCGGCTTGGCAGGCTTGTCGGGCCAAGTTTCCTGCCAGGGTTTTTTGCAGTCGATGATTTGGCCGCCGCCATCAAAACAAATGGTTTCTTTTTCTGAAATAATAATGGTTTCAATCTTTTCCTGACTATCCCAGCTATCACAGGAACTGCCGGGGCAGGTGCTGCCGCCTTTACTGCAATCTCCGCCTGCCGTAGGGCAGTAGCCGGAATCTGTGGGGCAGGAGCTAAAGCAATAGGTTGAGCCTTGGTTGCAGTCTCCCGTTTTTACCCCTTTTAATTTCTGTGTCTCATAATAATTTTGATAATTGGTTACTATTCTGCTTTCTGCTGTCTTACTTGCGTTGGTTCTATTTGTGGCGTATGTCCACCCACCGCAATCGCCAAAGGCCGGTAAAGCTACCGTACTAATTAATGCTGCAGTAACAATTCCTGCCATTAGCTTCGTGCCATTCTGTCTGTGCATAATGGACACCTCCTTCGGTCATAGACTACAACATAGGACAAATCCTCTCAATCCACAAGATATTCCAAAACTGCCAATTAAAAATTGTTGACAACCCTGGAAAAATTCCCAAAATTGTTAACAGCCCGTTAAGGTAAAGCTTTGGACCTGCTGGAGTAAATTTCCTAATTGATATCAAGGGTTTAATTTCCACTATATCCATTTATAGGTAGGGATCGTGATTTTCAGGAGAACGCCATGGGATCACGCTCTTGCCTACAACCCAGCTATGGCCTTTTGCTCAAAATTTCAAGTTTGTTCCTAATTGAGCAGGAGAATGTGCAAAATTTCAAGTTTGTAGTATGTGATTTGACCTGAAAATAGGGCTTTTACCCTATTTTCGGGCCAAATTTATTCCGAAAGCGAGATTTAGGGGTTACAAACCTGCAATTTTGCTCAGTTAGCCCAAACGAACGATGACAAACCTGCAATTTTGCACAGTTAGCCTCAGCGAACGGCAACAAACTTGAAATTTTGAGCAGTCCGCCCTGGCCGCCGGGTCAAGTCCAAATTTGTGTGTAAATTCGTTCGGCTGTAGTTTTGTCAGTAGGTTAAGCTGCTTTGAGCAGCTTAACCTGTTCCTGAGCAATTTTAAGGAGTTCTGGTTTAATGGCTTGAA
>JBCFAO010000060.1:0-16445 GCA_038562165.1 Clostridiales bacterium
TTAAAAACGAAGAGGTTTGCCATCAGTTGCAACCCAGCCATGGTACTGGAAGGCTTTCTGGATTAAAAAAATTTCTCTCCTCTGCCTTCTCCTTCAGATTCTCATTCATGCTCTTGTCGTGGACTTGTCCTGATTTGCCCTTGCTTATTAATAGCTTTTGTGATAATATAATCAAGTTGTATCCCTGCTCCGCCGAAAGGTTTGATGCCTACAAGCCTTTATCATAGCGGGGCCGTTTAGTCCGAAGGGAGGAGGTGAAGTCAAATGAGAAACTATGAGTGCATGTACATCTTGAAGCCGGACATGGAGGAAGAGGCCATCCAACAGGCCATTGACAAGTATTCCGCTATTGTCACCGACGGTCAAGGAGAGCTGGTTTCCGTTGACAAATGGGGCAAGCGCCGCCTGGCTTATGAGATCAAGGATCTCTTCGAAGGCTACTATGTGCTGATGAACTTTAAGAGTGAACCGGCCGTGGTAAAAGAGCTTGACCGCATCATGAAGATTTCAGACAATATGCTGAGATTCATGATCATTAATCAAGACGAAAAATAAAGAACAAAGGCCTGGCAAGGTATAGCACTTTTGACAGGATGTAACGACAGGACGGTGTTCTTATGCTAAACCGAGTAATATTGATCGGCCGGTTGACCAGAGATCCGGAGTTAAAATATACGCCTAACGGTACGGCGGTTGCTACATTTACCTTAGCGGTGGACCGGTCCCGGACCAACGCCCAGGGAGAAAGAGAAGCCGATTTTATCAACATCGTTGTATGGCAGAAGCAAGCAGAAAACTGCGCCAATTATTTGGGCAAAGGAAGCTTAGCTGCCGTGGACGGACGGTTGCAGATCCGCAGCTATGACGGCAAAGACGGCCAGCGCCGTTGGATGACGGAAGTAATAGCGGAGACGGTGCGCTTTCTCGACAGAAAAGGCGAAGGTAAGGGCGGAGCGGAAAGCAGCTCTATGGGTAGCGATATCGGCTTTACGGACGAGGACATCCCCTTTTGATTCTTGAGTATAGGAGGGAAACAAGTTGAAACGTGACCGCCAACGGCGTCCCCGCAAACGGGTTTGCAGCTTTTGCGTCGATAAAGTAGAAAGCATCGACTATAAAGAAATCGGACGCTTAAAGAAATATATTTCCGAGCGGGGCAAAATCTTTCCCCGGCGGATTTCCGGCAATTGCGCCAAGCATCAGCGGCAGTTGACCATTGCCATCAAACGGGCCAGAAACGTAGCTCTTCTGCCCTTTAGCGCAGAATAAGGCTAAGTAAGGCCAAGCAAAACAGTAGCTGAGGTTCAAAAAGGCTGTCTCTTATGAGGCAGCCTTTTCATTGTAGCCAAGGCATGAGAATTATGGTATCCTAAAGAGTACGGATAAATATTACAAAACACCGGAAAGGAAGCGGACATGGCTAATTCCAGGCTGGGTATGGAGACAAAAGCGATTACAGAAGGAGCCGTTATGGCCGGATTGACGGCTGTATTGGCCATGACCGGCATCTATATTCCGATGCTGGCTCCTGTAGTTATGCTGGTATGGACTTTGCCGGTGGTGGTGATCTGTCTGCACCACGGCATGAGGGCGGGAGCCCTGACTATGGCGGTGGCCGGTCTGGTAATCCTGATCATCTCCACACCGCTGAATGCCTTAAGCATGCTTATCCGCTCCGCCGGCCCGGCCTTAGCCTTGGGCTTTGGCCTCCACCGAAGCTGGCGGACAGAAAAGACCCTTGTCTATACCACTGCCGCTGCCTTTATCGGTATAGCCGCCTCTTTGGCTATTTCCATTTTCGTCATGGGTATAAGCTTTGCCGAGATGTTTTCCATTGATGGGGAGACGGTCAGTGAGATCGTAAAAATGGCGGCGGACTATGGACTTTTGACTAGTATAAAGATGACGGCGGCGGAGCTGACTGCCTATATAACCGAAATCTTTGCCTTGATGATTTATCTTTTGCCGGCCATCCTGTTGATTTCCTCCCTGACCACGGCTCTCACCAATTTTATGGTAGCCCAGTTGGTTTTAGGCAAGCTGCGGATCAGCCTGCCGCCGGTGACGAAGCTGGCTGATTTTCAGTTGCCCTTGCCTTTTATCTACGGAATTATCGGCGGCATCGGCCTGTCGGTGGCCGGGCGCTACTTATTTCCGGGGGATCCTACATTGCCGGTGGCGGGCCAAAACATTACCATAATTTTTCTGGCTCTTTATTTTTTTCAGGGTATGGGCGTTATTTCCCACTATATCAGGAAAGCCTCGCCCCAAAGCCAGCGGTTTTATAAGGTGCTGCTGATCGTTGCCATTTTTATAACGTTTTTCTATCTGCTGGTGCCTATTTGCTTTGTAGGCGTGGCCGATGTATTTATGGATTTTCGGGGTTTGGATTTACTGCAGAAAAAGAAGTAACAGAGGAGGAATCATACATGAAAGTAATTTTGCTTGAAGACGTCAAGGGCAGTGGAAAAAAAGGCGAGGCGGTAAATGTAGCCGAAGGTTACGCCCGCAATTTCCTGTTTCCCAAAAAGCTGGCGATAGAGGCTACGGGAGCCAACATGAAAGAATTAGAGCGGCAACAGCAAATGCTGGCCGAAAAAAAGGCTGCGGAGCTGGCTCAGGCTAAAGAACTGGCTGACAAGTTAAAAGATCTGGAAATCAAGGTGCCGGCAAAAACCGGCGGCGGCCAGAAGCTTTTTGGGGCCGTGACCAATAAAGATATCGGCGATGTGCTGGAGCAGACTTATAGTCTGACCATCGACCGGCGCAAAATTGAGATTAAAGGCAGCATCAAATCCTTGGGAGAGCATGAGGTGCTGATCCGCCTCCATCCCGAAGTAGTGCTGGCCAAGAAGATTACTGTAACGGAGGCTGTCTGAAGACAATATGGATGTTGACAGAATGCCTCCATATAGCCAGGAAGCCGAGCAGGCTGCCCTTGGCGCTATGTTGCTGGATAAAGAAGCTATCATCATCGGCAGTGAGCTTTTGCATGAAGAGGACTTTTACCGGGACGCCCACCGCCTGATTTTCCGGGCCATCAGAGGCTTGGAGCAAGAGGGCCAGCCTGTAGATCTGGTGACGGTAACGGAAGCCTTGCGGCAAAAAGACGCCCTGGACAAATGCGGCGGCATGAGTTACCTGGCCTCCCTGGCCAATCTGGTGCCCACCTCAGCAGGTATCCGCCATTATGCCAGGATCGTTCTGGACAAAGCCCTGTTGCGGCGGCTGATCCGGGTCACCGGCGAAATCGGCCTGCGCTGTTATGAGGATGTGGACGATATATACGGCCTCATCGGCCAGGCGGAGCAGGCCATTTTTGAAATCGGCCAGGGCCGCAGCAGCCAGGGCTTGACCCCTATCCGGGAGCTTTTGCCGGCCATGGTCAGCCAGATCGAAAGCCTGTCCCAGAGGCCCGAGGGCATTACCGGCATTCCTTCCTATTTTACAGCTTTAGACCAGTTTACCAGCGGCTGGCAGCCGTCGGATCTGGTGATTCTGGCAGCCAGGCCCTCTATGGGCAAAACGGCTTTTGCCTTAAACCTGGCGGAAAGCGCTGCGGTGCGTTTCAAGGCGCCGGTAGCCGTATTCAGCCTGGAAATGTCCAGGGAGCAGTTGCTGATCCGTTTCATTAGCTCCCGGGCCAATATCGAGCAAACCGCCTTGCGCAACGGCCGGTTAAAAGGCGACGAATGGGCAAAATTAGTGGATGCGGCTGCGATCCTCTCCCAGGCTCCAATCTATGTGGACGATACGCCGGGCATCAGCGTCTCCGAGCTCAGGTCGAAAGCCCGCCGGATGAAGGCGGAGAATGATCTGCAAATGATCTTGATCGACTATCTGCAATTGATGCAAGGGGACCGTAAAGGCGGGGAAAACCGGCAGCAGGAGATTTCTGAGATATCCCGTTCCCTAAAGGCTTTGGCCCGGGAGCTGCGGGTGCCGGTAATTGCCCTGTCCCAGCTATCCCGGGAGGTAGAAAAGACCGGCGACAAACGGCCGGGCCTCAGCCATCTGCGGGAGTCAGGAGCCTTGGAGCAGGACGCCGACTTGGTTATGTTTATTTACCGGGAGGATTATTACGACCGCAATACGGAGCGCAAGGGCATTGCCGAAATCATTGTGGCTAAGCACCGTAATGGGCCGGTAGGCACCATTGAGCTGGGCTTTGACGACCGGTTTACGAAGTTTTTCAATTTATATTCAGGTTATGAAAGAGGCGGCGATAGCGCCGAGTAAGGGGATAAGACATGAAGGGTTACGACGTATTGATTATCGGGGCCGGCCCGGCGGGAATTTTTGCCGCCTATGAGTTGGTTAGAAATAAGCCTGAAGCCAAAGTACTGCTGGTGGATAAAGGCCGCAAAATTCAGGAAAGAAACTGCCCCATACCGAAAACCGGCAAATGCGCCCATTGCCGGCCTTGCGCTATTATGAATGGCTGGGCCGGAGCCGGAGCCTTCAGCGACGGCAAGCTTTCCCTGTCACCGGCGGTGGGAGGGCAACTGGCGGATTATATCGGCCAAAGCCAGACCCAGGAAATGATCGACTATACCGATGAAATTTACCGCCATTTTGGAGCGCCGGAGCAGGTTCACGGCCTCAATACGAAGAGTGTGGAGGATATTTCTTATGCCGCCTCCCGCCACAGTATTCTTTTAGTGCCTTGCCCCGTCCGCCATATGGGCACGGAAACCGGCTTTACGGTACTGAAAAATATTTATGTGGACCTGGTGGAGCAAAAGAAAATCGAGTTTCGGCCTCTGACGCCGGTGGTGGATATCCTGGTAGAGGAAGGCAAGGCCGTGGGCGCTGTCTTGCAGAATGCCGACGGTAGTCAGGAGGAAGTAAGAGCAGAGCGGATTATTGCCGCTCCCGGCCGGGGCGGCGCCGAATGGCTGACAGAGCAGGCCAGAAGGCTCAAGCTAAACACCATTAATAATTCAGTGGATATCGGTGTCCGGGTAGAGACTCCCAATTCCGTTATGGATCATCTGACCAGGGATCTGTATGAGGCCAAGCTGGTGTATTATTCCGATACCTTTGAAAACAAGGTCCGCACCTTTTGCATGAATCCCGGCGGCATTGTTTCCGAGGAAAGCTATGAGGGGGGGGTAGCTTTGGTCAATGGCCACAGCTTCCATGATCCCAAGCTGAAAACCGGCAATACCAACTTCGCTCTTTTGGTATCCAGCAACTTTACCCAGCCTTTTAACCAGCCTATCGAATACGGCAAATATATTGCCAAATGCGCCAACATGCTCACCGGCGGCGGTATTATGGTGCAGCGGCTGGAGGATCTGATCAAAGGCCGCCGCAGCGACAAAAGCCGGCTGGCTAAGTCCACTACCATTCCCACCCTGAAAAGCGCAGTGCCGGGGGATCTCAGCTTCGTGCTGCCCCAGCGGTTCTTGACTTCAATTATGGAAACCCTGAAAGCCCTGGATAATGTAGCGCCGGGCCTTTACAGCAAGGCTACTTTGCTCTACGGTGTGGAGGCTAAGTTCTATTCCTCAAAAATTGAAGTGAACAACAACATGGAAACGGCCATTAGCGGTTTATATGCCGTAGGCGATGGGGCCGGTCTAACCCGGGGCTTGATGCAGGCTTCGGCCAGCGGGATCTTAGCGGCCAGGCATATATTAAACCAGTAAAATAGCAAAATAGTAATTATTATTGTTTAATCTCAAAAAATTTCAATAAAATCGAGGGTTTCCTCGATTTTTTTTGCAATTATTTCTTGTTTTTCTTCCAAAATATGCGATAATAGTAGGCAGAATAATTAAAAGAATATCGCAATAAAATGAGGTGAATTTGTGGGGAATCTGAAGATCGGCGCTAAAATATTTTTGGGCTTTTCTTGTGTTGTCCTCCTCTTGTTGGTCATTGCCGCTACGTCCGTCATTTCATCGGCCCGCACGGGAGCTAATATCGGAGAAGTAGACATTTACAGCGGCCTCCAGGGCAACGCTAATGATTTAATGCATATCCTGAATGAAACCAGGATATCTGCCGGGGTATTATATGAGACCCGGTCTGCTGAAGCCTATGGCAATGTGGAAAAGCAACTGCTGTATTGTGATGTTCGCCTAAAGAAACTGAATGAGTATATTGAAGCCTATCCGGAGTTGGACGCTTACCGTCAAAAAATTACGGATTTTGAAGCTCTGTACGGCCAGTGGCGGCAAGACTTGTTAAACATGAAGAGTGGAGTGGAGGCCGGGGAAAACCTGTCGGCCCAGGGAATAGATGCCTTCCGCAGCAAAGCCGTAGCAACCCGGCGGCTCAACTTGTTGGCCCATGAGGTTTTGTCCAACGCTATTATGGATATCGACGATATGGTGGCCACCAAAATGCAGGATACCCAAAGCTTCAATAAGATTGCTCTGATCATTGTGGTAACGGTTTCTCTCCTTTCCATAGTGACGGCTATTGTTATGGCAACAATTATCATGAGATCCATCACCAGGCCCGTAAGCTATATCCGGGATGTTTTGGTCAATATTGGCCAATCCGGCAATTTGCAGATAGAAGGGGCTTTGGCCAGAAATCTGAATGAAGTGGCAGGGGCTAAAGATGAAACCGGCCAATGCGCCCAGGCTCTATCCGTCATGGTGGACAGGCTCCATAGCTTTGACCGCAATTTGTCTTGCGTAGCCGATGGCGACTTGACATTAGAGGTGGCCTTGCAATCCCAACAAGATACCATGGGTTTAGCCGTTCACAAAATGCTGGACAACCTCAACCAAAAGTTCGGTACCATCGCCCGCTCTACAGAACGGGTCAACCATAAGGCGGGCCAGCTTTCCGAAGGTTCCAGCCTCTTGGCCAGCGGTTCTGCGGCCCAGGCCGATTCCATAAGACAACTATCAGAAACGATACAGCAAATCAGCAAAAAAACAGAGAAGAATACCCGTTTGGCCCAGGAAGCTGTGGATATGGTGGAAAACATTCGGGAAAATGCCAAACAAGGCACGGTCAAAATGACGCAGATGAACCAGGCGGCTACGGATATAAATACAGCCAGCCAGGCTATCGGCAAGGTTATTAAAGTCATCGACGATATCGCTTTCCAGACGAATATCCTGGCCCTTAACGCTGCCGTAGAGGCGGCCAGAGCCGGCCAGCATGGCAAGGGCTTTGCCGTGGTAGCTGAAGAGGTGCGGAATCTGGCTACAAAAAGCGCCGCTGCCGCTAAGGAAACCGGTGTTTTGATCGAGGATACCATTCAAAAAGCGGCTCTGGGCACTTCCATTGCTGAAGGTACATCCAAATCTCTGGGGGATATCGTCAGCGGTGTGGAACAAAGTAATTCCATCATCAATGATATTACCCTCCTCTCAAAGGAGCAGCTTGACGATATTCGGCGGCTTTTAGAGGCTGTGGAGCACGTAAAAAGAATTGTGGATCAAAACAGCTCCATTGCCAGCCAGTCGGCCAATGCCGCCGGCGAGATATCCCAGCAATCCAACCTGTTAAAAGAGTTGGTATCCCAGTTCCGGTTGTTGCCGGAAGCTGCGGCCCTTTAACGGGCTTAAAAATGGAGGATAAAAGATGAAACGAATTTTCCTGATTACAGGTTCTCTTGTTTTGGTTCTGGCAGCAGCCCTTTTTCTCTTTAGTATCAACCGGTCGCCTTATCAAGACGGTATTTACAGCGCCCAGGCGGCGGAGTTTGCCAATAGCGGCTGGAAAGAGACGGTACAGGTTACCATCGAAGACGGCAAAATCGCAAAAATCAATTGGGATGCCATTTATAAAGACGACAGCATTCCTATCCGCAAGAAGCAGTACTCCAAAAGCGGCCTTTACGGTATGTTGGCGGCCGGCGCCTCCAATGAATGGTATGACCAGGCTTTGGCAGCAGAGCAATTTGTACTGCGCAATGGTATCGACGCTCTTCAGGTAGGCGATGAAGGCGGTACCGACGCCGTCACCGGCTGTACTATTCATGTCAATGAATTTCAGCAGCTGGTTTATGAGTGCCTGGAACAAGCAAAACGGCAGTGAAGCGGAGCTTTACATGCAAAGCGGTATTTCGGCGATATTTCGGAGGATATTTTAAAATTACCATTGACAAGGCCAGTGGAAAGCTGTTATAATTCGTGAATGTGAGGCCATTTGGCCAAGCAAGAGCCATTAGCTCAGTCGGTAGAGCACCTGACTTTTAATCAGGGTGTCCCGCGTTCGAGTCGCGGATGGCTCACCATTCCCCGGGCGATTAGCTCAGCTGGGAGAGCGCTTGCCTTACAAGCAAGATGTCGGCGGTTCGATCCCGTCATCGCCCATAAAAACCCGTAATTCCTTAGTTAAGGAGTTGCGGGTTTTTTGCTATGGCGTTTTTTGGCATCGGCTTGGAAAAATTATGCAGACAAAATTGCAGGTTTAAAGTGGATCGTTTCTCTATGATAGTGGGAAATTCCCATGCAGCAGTGATTCTTCTTACGACGAAACACTATATATAGAGTGGAGACGATACTTAACTTTATTTAGAAAAAATCCGGACACTTTAAACTTGCAATTTTGGTTATTTCTGCTCCCCTACGCTGATCCGCCGGCGAGGATAAGGGGGGGTTCAAACTATATTGGCCTATCCCTAATGGAAAGAAATAGGCACTCCCCCACCGGCAGGGGGTGGTTAGCTTATTGAGGTCCCCCCTCTGTGCAAAATTGCAAGTTTGTCTTCGTCTAGAACCCCTGTTAGAGGAAATAGGAGAACGCTTTAAGCACTTTCAGCAGTTTGGTAGTGAACTCGTTTCTGCCAGGACACTAGATATGGTCGAGGCATACCTTTCCACCTGTTTTGGTTGCCTCCATAACTCTAGGGGGTGTATACAAACCTGCATTTTTGCTCAACTGGCGCTCTTGTTGGATACAAACCTGATTGGCATCTTTTCTCGATGTATGGTTTAATTTTGCGGGAACTCAGGTTATAATTTAGATAAGGAGAACTAGGATAGCACAAATCAGGACGTCACCGATGATCATCTAAAGTAACACTGCTGAAATGCGTAAGGAGGGAAGAGCATGTTTAATAATAACAGAACCCACTACGAGGAAGCCAAAGCAAAGCATCAGCAAAAGGATGTGGAAGCGCGGTTAAAGGCGGAAAGGCAAATGAAGAACCAGCTCCCCCGCAGCAGATGGTTGTTCAGGTTTTGGCTGATTTTGGGCATAGGGTTACCCCTGTTTCTGATCATCTGGATACTCAATAGATAACGCTCCGGCAAGGCTCATAAAAGTGCTCCTTCTTGACAAGTTTCTATAATCTGCTATAATGCAAGAGTCGAATTATTTATAAAAATAACTCGAGAATGACTTGTCAGGTAAATGAGGAGGAAATCCAAAATGAAAAAAGTCAACCGTATCATTGCAGTCTTAATTTGTTGCGCTTTGCTGCTTGCCGGCTGCGGTAGTACCGGGAAACCTGCGGAAACAACACCCCCGGCTACGGAAGCCACCCAGGCGGAGACTGCCGCCCAGGAGCCGGTGACCATCCTGCTGGCCGCTGCCGCCAGTTTGCAGTATTCTTTTAAAGAAGAATTGATTCCCATGTTTGTTGAGAAATATCCTCATATCACGGTGGAAGGCACCTATGATTCCTCCGGCAAGCTGCTGACCCAGATCCAGGAGGGCCTGGAAGCCGATGTATTCATGTCTGCAGCGATGAAAGAAATGAACGTATTAAAAGATGAAGGAAAAGTAGAGACAGATTCTGTTGCCGAGCTGCTGGAAAACCGTATTGTATTAATTGTTCCTGCAGATTCCGGCACTGATATTGCTTCTTTCCAAGATATTGGCAAGGCCGACGCCATAGCTCTGGGGGATCCGGAGAGCGTACCCGTAGGCCGTTATGCCAAGGAAGCTCTTACTTCTTTGGGCATTTATGATGAGATTCAGCCGAAAGTAAGCCAGGGCACCAATGTTACCGAAGTATTGAATTGGGTAGCGGAAGGCAGCGCCGATATTGGTATTGTCTACGCCACCGATGCCGCTACTACGGATAAAGTGAAAATCGTTGCCGAGGCTCCGGTCGGCAGTTTGGCCAGCAAGGTTATTTACCCTGTAGGCGTACTGTCCCGGTCAGAGCATCAGGAAGCAGCCCGGCTTTTTGTGGAGTTTTTGCAGAGCCCGGAAGCCTTAGCGGTATTCAGTGCCTACGGCTTCACTCCTAATCTATAGCCCCCCTCCTCTTTTGCGGCGGTACCGGACCATAGGGCCACAGTCCAAGTGGCGGTACCGTCGCAGGGATTTTTATTATATATTACGGAGGAGGAGTGCCATGGATTATACCCCCCTTTTGATTTCGATGCGGACGGCCTCCGTGTCCATATTTTTTACCTTTTTCCTCGGCATTTTTGCGGCCAAGCTGGTTGCCGGCATGGAGCGGGAACGGTTAAAAATTATTCTTGACGGTATTTTGACATTACCGCTGGTACTGCCACCGACAGTAGCCGGCTTTTTTCTGCTATACCTGTTTGGCGTTAAAAGGCCCCTGGGCCTTTTCTTCCTGCAGTTTTTCGGCGTTAAAATTGCTTTTTCCTGGGGCGCCACGGTATTGGCAGCTTCGGTTATTTCTTTTCCTTTAATGTACCGTTCCGCCCGGGGGGCTTTTGAGCAGGTGGATCAAACCTTGGTTCAGGCTGCCCGGACTTTGGGGATGTCGGAAGGAAAAATATTTTGGCGGATAGTCATGCCTTTAGCCTTGCCGGGGGTTGCCTCCGGGGGCATACTGGCCTTTGCCCGGGGTTTGGGGGAATTTGGGGCCACGGCCATGATTGCCGGCAATGTGGCCGGTAAAACCCGTACATTGCCCCTGGCAATTTACTCTGCCGTAGCTGCCGGCGATATGGAGGGGGCTTACGATTATGTGATCGTAATTCTGCTGGTTTCTTTTCTGGTGGTGGCAGGCATGAATTGGTTCACTGCCAAAGAACGCAAATATACCCGCCGGGAGGGACGCAGGTGAGTTTGGATATATCAGTAGCCCGCAAATGGAAGGGCTTTGAGCTTGATGTAAGTTTTTCCTCCCAAAACGAAATATTAGGGATCCTTGGGGCTTCCGGCTGCGGCAAAAGCATGACTCTTAAGTGTATCGCCGGTATTGTGACGCCGGAAAAAGGCCGCATTACCGTGGGAGAGAGGGTGCTTTTTGATGCTGCTGCCAAAATTTGCGTCAAACCCCAAGAACGGCGGGTAGGCTATTTATTTCAGCAGTATGCTCTATTTCCCCATATGACTGTGGAAGAAAATATCGGCTGCGCTTTAAGCAATTTAGCAAAAAACCAGCGCCGGAAAAAAATAGAATGGCTCTTAAGCCGTTTTCAGATGGAAAACCTGGGCCGCCGCTATCCCAGCCAGCTTTCCGGCGGTCAGCAGCAGCGGGTGGCTTTGGCCAGGATTCTCGCTTATGAGCCGGAAGTTTTACTGCTGGACGAGCCCTTTTCCGCCCTGGACTTCCATCTGAAGGAGCAGTTGCAGTTGGAACTGCGGGACTTTATTCAGGAGTATTCAGGTGACGTAGTGCTGGTGACCCATAGCCGGGAGGAGGCTTACCGGTTTTGCAGTCAACTGATTATACTGGAAGAGGGAAAATGTATTGCTCAGGGAGATACCCGCAGCCTGTTTCAAAACCCCGGACTTTTGACGGTGGCCAGGCTTACCGGCTGTAAAAACTTTTCCCAGGCCCGGCAAACGGGTCCCTGTACAATATTTGCCGAGGATTGGGGTATTGAACTGACGGTAGAGCAGGAAATACCTGAGGGTACAGATTACATCGGCATACGGGCCCATCACTTTTTGCCGGCGGCGGAAGAGAAGATGCCTAATTGCTTTCCGATAGCCGTAAGAAGTATAATGGAAGGGCCCTTTGAATGGAATATTTTATTTCGCAGCCCTGAAGGCAAACGGGCAAGTGAGGATATTTGGTGGACTGTAGGCAAAGACAAATATAGCGGCCAAACTCCCTCCTATTTGCAGGTTTTGCCGGAAAATATTTTGCTGCTGCGTTCCGCTGCCCGGTAGAAAAGGCATAGAGAGGATGGAAAGCCATGAAACTGATTCGCACCGAAGAGGCTGTAGGCCATGTTTTGTGCCATGATATTACCCAAATTGTCAAAGACCGCATAAAAGATGCGGCCTTTCGCAAGGGCCACAGAGTAACTGCCGAAGATATTCCCCTTTTACTCTCCCTGGGTAAAGAGCATCTCTACGTTTGGGAGGCCCAGGAAGGGATGCTCCATGAAGATGAAGGAGCGGAAATCCTCTATGGGATCTGTGCCGGTGAGTATATGCACCCTTCGGAAATCAAGGAGGGAAAAGTGGAGGCTATTGCCGACCGGGAGGGCCTGCTGACGGTAGATCTCAACCGGCTGAAAGCCATCAATGCCTTAGGTGAAATAATGATCGCCACCCGCCACAGCCACTTCCCCGTAAAAAAAGGGGACAAGCTGGCCGGAACCCGGGTTATTCCCTTAGTTATTTCCGAAGAAAAGATGAGGCAGGCCGAAGCCATCGGCGGCGGCAGTCCCCTGCTGACGCTGCACCCTTTCCGGAGCCGCAAGGCGGCGGTGATTACCACCGGCAGTGAGGTTTACAAAGGGCGCATCCAGGATAGCTTTACCCCGGTGATCCGGGACAAGCTGGCCGAATATGACTGTCCCGTGCTCTGGCATAAGCTTCTGCCTGATGAGCATCAGGAAATTACGGCGGCTATACTGGAAGCCATAGAGGCTGGGGCGGAAATCGTTTTATGCACCGGCGGCATGAGTGTGGACCCCGACGACCGCACCCCTTTGGCCATAAAGAATACAGGAGCGGAGATTGTCAGCTACGGCGCTCCCGTGTTGCCCGGCGCTATGTTTTTGCTGGCTTATCTCAATGGCGTACCTATTGTAGGCTTACCCGGCTGCGTCATGTATGCCCGGCGGACGATTTTTGACCTGATTTTGCCCCGGCTCATTGCCGGCCTGGAAGTAAAGGCTGAGGAATTGGCGGCTTTGGGCCATGGCGGCCTTTGCCTGAACTGTGAGCCCTGCACCTTCCCCAATTGCGGCTTCGGCAAGGGGGTTTAGTTATGGAAAATGAGGATAGATTCACTCACTTTGATCAAGAAGGCGCCGCTATCATGGTAGATGTAGGGGGCAAAGAGATTACTGTCCGCCAAGCTGTGGCAAAGGGCAAGATCACCATGACTGCCCCTTGTTTTGCGGCGGTGCAGCAAGGCGCTATGGGCAAAGGGGACGTTCTTGGCGTAGCCCGGATAGCGGGCATTATGGCAGTGAAGAAAACCTCTTCCTTAATTCCTCTGTGCCACGCTATTCCCATCGAGAAGGCCAGCCTGGATTTTTTGCTGCTGCCCGAGGAGTCTGCCATTCAAGCCGCCTGTACAGTGAAGACTACAGGAATTACCGGCGTGGAAATGGAGGCCCTTACCGGCGCAACGGTGGCCTTATTGACGATATACGATATGTGCAAAGCCATGGATAAAGGAATGTGTATCTCAGAGGTTTACCTGCTGGAGAAAACCGGCGGCAAAAGCGGCACCTACCGAAACGAGGAGAAATAACCAAATGAAAGACAGCCTTAGCCGTACTATCGATTATATGCGGGTTTCCATTACCGACCGCTGCAATTTGCGCTGCCAATACTGCATGCCCAATGGTTTGCCTTGGATTGAGCATAGCGATATATTGCGGTATGAGGAATTTCTGGAAATTTGCGGCGGGGCAGCCATTGTAGGTATAAGCACCATCAAAGTCACCGGCGGCGAACCCTTGGCCCGCAAAGACTGCGTCCGGTTTTTAGGGCGGCTGAAGGAGCTGCCGGGTATAGAGAGGGTAACCCTGACCACCAACGGCCTTTTGCTGGAGCCTCATGTGGCGGCTCTGGCCGCCATGAAGCTGGACGGCGTTAATATCAGCCTGGATACCCTGCAGAGAGAGGTCTATCAGCGCCTTACGGGTACCGATGGCTTGGCCAAGGTTCTGGAGGTATTGGAAAAGACAGTGGCTGCCGGCCTGAAAGTAAAAATCAATTGCGTGCCTATCTTGGGCATAAATGATGGCGAAGTAGCGGCTATAGCGGCTTTGGTAGCTAAAATTCCTGTGGATGTGCGTTTTATTGAATTGATGCCCACTGCCAGCAGCCAGGCTTTCACCGGGTTAACCGGGGAGGCGGTACTTTCTCGTTTGCTGGAGGAGTATCCGGATTTGTCTCCCACTTCGGAACGCCGGGGTTTTGGCCCCGCCCGTTATTATGCCAGCGAAAGCTTAATAGGCCGAATCGGCCTAATTGACGCCGTCAGCAATCATTTTTGCGGCCAGTGTAACCGCATTCGCTTGACCAGCCAAGGCTTTCTCAAGCTCTGCCTTTATCATGAGCGGGGCGTCGATCTGCGGCGGCTTTTGCGGCAGGGAGCCGGCCGGGAAGAGCTGGCGGCTGCTATTAAAGAAGCTATATTACATAAACCGGAGAGCCATTGTTTTGGTCAGGAAGACGAAGGCCAGGGGATTAAAAACATGTCCAGAATAGGGGGATAAATATGGCAGCATTGACAGGGATTGTCCGGGCTGTTTGCATCAGCGATGTGCGGGGAATTCAAAAGCATGATATCGGCAGCGCCAGGCTGTCGCCGGATTGGGGCCTGGCGGGGGATGCCCACGGCGGCAATTGGCACCGGCAGGTAAGCCTGCTTTCTTATGATAAAATACAGGAATTCAATGCCCGGGGCGCCGGTGTAGACCATGGGGCCTTTGGTGAAAATCTGGTGGTGGAAGGCCTTGACTTCCGCCAGTTGCCGGTGGGAACTTTGCTGTACTGCGGTGAGGCCACCCTTGAGCTGACCCAGATCGGCAAAGAATGCCACAGCCACTGTCAGATCTATCATAAAATGGGCGATTGCATCATGCCCCGGGAAGGGGTATTTGCCAAGGTTATTAAAGAAGGCGTCGTCAATGCAGGGGATGTGATGACAGCAGTCCTTCCCGAAAACAGGCCCTTGCGGGCGGCGGTGGTCACTTTAAGTGATAAAGGCTTTCGCGGCCAGCGTCAAGATGCCAGCGGTCCTTTGATTGCAGAAATGCTGGAGGCCGCGGGATACCGGGTGGCAGCCAGCCTGCTCTTGCCCGATGAGCGGGAAAAGATTGAGGATGCCCTGCGGGACCTGGCGGACAGGCAAAGGGTGGACTTGATTCTAACTACCGGCGGCACCGGCTTTTCCCGCCGGGATGTGACGCCGGAGGCTACCTTAGCAGTAGCGGACCGCCAGGCTCCCGGCATTGCTGAAGCCATCCGCAGCTTTTCCCTGGCCATCACCGGGCGGGCCATGCTCAGCCGGGGGGCTTCGGTAATCCGCAAGGATACGGTCATTGTGAATTTACCTGGCAGCCCGAAAGCCGTCCGGGAGAGCCTGGGCTACATTTTGCCTCATCTTGCCCACGGCATTGAAATTTTGCGGGGAGATGCCTCAGAATGTGCTATAATAAACGAAGCATAAAAAGGTAAAACCGCAAAGGGTACAGTGAATGAATATAGACAGACAAATGGGGATAGTCCTCAAGCATTTGGAGGACTTAGGCAGCCGGGCTGCCAAAACCGGCATGAGCCATTCCGCCTTTTTAACCCCTGCCGAGCAGGCGCTGGCCAAGCAGCATTTTGCCCGCTACCGGGAGGCCGCACTGGTTTTTGAGGGCGGAATCAGCAACGCCCAGCGCCAGGTGGCGGTTTTCTTAGCCAACGATTGGGGCAAATACGAGGCCGAGGAAATCTTGCAAGGCTTTCGTATAGATTACCGCAATGGGGAGGCCATAGGCCACCGGGATATTTTGGGGACGATGATGGCCCAGGGTATCGAGCGTGAGGTCCTGGGCGATATCCTGGCCGGGGAGAGTCCGGCCTATGTGATTTGCCTGGCGTCAATGGCAGCCTATCTGCAGGATAATATTGCAAAAATCGGCGGCGCCGGCGTCAGTCTTACGCCGGTAAAGCTGGCAGATATTCCCCTGCGGGAAGAAAAGCTCAAGAGTAAAACGGTGACGGCAGCCTCACTGCGCCTGGATGCCTTGGTCGGCGAAGGCTTTAATCTTTCCCGCAGCGAAGCGGCCAGGCTTATTCAGTCGGGGCTGGTGGCCCTCAACCATTTGCCTTGTGAAAAACCGGACCAAAAACTGGCGGCGGGAGACCTTCTGTCTTTACGGGGAAAGGGCCGCATCAAAATCCTGGAGATAGGAGGCCAGTCAAAAAAAGGCCGGCTCTTTGTGGAACTGGGCATATATCAGTAAGGCTTATTGCCGCGACTCTTCGGCGATTTTACAATTCTTCCGATATCTCGGTGTAAAATAGATGTAGGATAAAAAAATAAACAAGAGGCAGTAAAATGTGGTTTAATAAAGTCGCAAAAACCATTAAACACCAAAGGAGGCTGCCCCTTGTGAGAACCATTGTAC
>JBCFAO010000085.1:0-2236 GCA_038562165.1 Clostridiales bacterium
AGTGACGAAGAAACAAAGGGACATCCTCCTTGCTTGCGGTTTTGCCGCTGAGGATATCCCTGCCTGGCTTTCTACTTTGCCTGGCCTTGGTTGTATGGTGTAATTTTGCGGGAAGTTAGGTTTTAACCTGAGTTCCTGCAAAATTACACCTTGGCGCAAGGGGCCAGCAGACAAAATTGCAGGTTTAAAGTGGATCGTTTCTCTATGGCAGTGGCAAATTTCCAGCATTTTTGGTTATTTCCGCTACCCCACGCTGATCCGCCGGCGAGGATAAGAGGGTTTTCAAACTATATTGGCCTATCCCTAATGGAAAGAAATGGGCATGCCCCCACCAGCAGGGGGTGGTTGGCTTATTGAGGTCCCCCCTCTGTGCAAAATTGCAAGTTTGTCTTCGTCTGGAGACCCGATCAGAGGAAATAGGAGAACGCTTTAAGCACTTTCAGCAGTTTGATAGCGAACTCGTTTCTGCCAGGACACTAGATATAGTCGAGGCATACCTTTCCATCTGTTTTGGGGGCCGCCATAACCCTAAGGGGTGTCTACAAACTTGCATTTTTGCTCAACTGGCGCCCTTACTGGATACAAACCTGCATTTTTGCACAGAGAGGGCAAAACCTGCAGAGGGGACTGCTCAAATTTGTGCGGCGGCTGAATACAGCTCCCCTTGCTGCATCTCTCCTTGTTTAAAATATTCAATGATATCCTTGTGTCTTTTGTTCTTGACCTTGCCTTTTAATGTTACAGCGTAATTAACGGTAGACATACTATAATTCTCAATACGGAGACATTGAAAAACCTTTTCGCTTAAATAGCTTTTTGCCATAGGCTCCGGCAATACAGTTATGCCCATGCCTGCTTTGGCGGCTCTAATCAGCACTTCCGTATTGATGCTTTCTAATACGGGTGCTATGTCTAGCTTAAGCTTATGCATTAATGCATCAAAGCAATCTCGCAGGGTACTTCCCTTTTCTCTTAATAAAAATGGCAGCTTAAGCAAATCCTCGCGTTTTATTTTGTTGCCGCCTATTAGCTCCTGTTCAATAGAAGCAGTACACACTAAAAAAAGCGAATACTCCGAAAGCAATTCTGCCTCAAAACCTTGATTTGACTCGAAGCCTTCTATAAAAGCAATATCAATTTCCCCGCTTAGCAGTCTTCTTTGAATCTGCTGTACATTTTCCGAATAAATCTTCAAAGGAGTTTCGGGATACTTAGTTTTAAATTGGCTTACCGCATATGGTAAAGAATTCATTGCTATGGTCAGGCTTGTTCCTATTCGCAAAGGAACCTCCCTGCCGCTATGCTTACTAAAGCCCTCCAAGGATTTAAAGTCTTTCAGCAACTGGTCCGCCTTGACCCGGAAGGCTTTTCCTTCTTCGTTTAAATGCAGCTTCCCGTTAATTCTATCAAAGAATAAAAGGCCAATATCTGTTTCCAGCTCTCTGATGGCTTTTGAAATTGCAGGCTGGGATAAGTGGAGTTGTCTGGCCGCTTCTGTTATTGATATGGTTTCACATACTGCCAAAAAGATTTCTAACTGACGTATATTCACACTATCACCCCATAACTTTATAGTTATGGGTATAGTACCATATATATATTTTAATTCAAGAGAGAAAGCTGATATACTCATATCCGGTGGTTTTGGGAGGTTGTTATGAAAAAAAATTTAATCTTGCTTAAAGTCTACTTACTGGCAGGCGCATTCACCTTCTCCGGCGGTATGGCCATGCTGGCCGTTATTGAAAGGGAATTGTGTGAAAAACGCAGCTTGATTGATAAAGAAAGCCTATACGAATATGCGGCTTTATCGCAAACATTCCCAGGGGTTATCGCTCTTACCAATGCTTGTTTTGTGGGAAAGAAAATAAACGGCGCCAGCGGCATGTTTTTTGCCGGCGCCGGAGCGGTCTTGCCGGCATATGTCCTCATGTCGGTGGCCACATTGCTTTATCAGATGCTGCCTCAGCAAGGGCCAATGTTGAGTGCATTAGTTGCGATTCGGGCCACTTCAGCCTCTTTTTTATTTGCAGCGGCCTACACTATCGCCAGATACAACTTAAAAGCTAAGATAAACATCATTATTGCGCTTATTTGTTTTATTTTTACCTTGCTTGAGTATTCCGGGTACTTTTGAGCCATCAGTCCGGAGGTTGGGAGCCACAATTCCGGCAGCTTAGAGCCAGTCCGTTGGCATTACCTTTATACTGTAACCATGCACCTTCTGGTGTAAATA
>JBCFAO010000061.1:0-14605 GCA_038562165.1 Clostridiales bacterium
CTTAACTAGCATTCCTCTTGCCTTGTTATCTGACTGGGCTTGTTTGCCTTGCTCTTTTTTGCTCTCGCCTCTCCTCTTATTTTCTTTTCACCTTCCTATTGACAATTCTTAGCTGGACTTTTATCGTATTGCCTATAGCCTCATTATATGTACAATATGCCCTATCCGCAATGCAATATAGCTAAAAAAGGAATAGAATGATGCTAAAAATTGGATTAAAATTCAATGAAAGGCAAGCTATACTTATTTATCCCGGTATACATACCTTGCGTGCCACCCGGTCAACGTAAATCAAGTGCAGATTACTTTGATAGAGCTGCCGCAGTCCTTTTTCCGTGATGGTTTCCTCTACGTTGCCTACAGTGAGGTTTCCTTCATTATCCAAAACGCCTACTGTCCCTCCCAGCATAATAACATGGTCGGGCATATGGCTGGTGAGAATAATGCCGTAGCCTTCTTCTGCCAAATAGCGGATTCTGTCCAGCATCCGCAGTTGATTGCCGTAATCCAGGTGGTTGGTGGGCTCATCCAACAGGATCAATTTCGGCTGCTGGACAATAACCCGGGCAATCATCACCTGCTGCTGTTCCCCGCCGCTGAGTTCTGTATAAGACCTGTGCTTTAGATGGGAAATACCCAGATTCTCCAAGGCCTGCTCCACCAGCTCCTCATCTTCTTTGGCCGGTTGCTGAAAAGGCCCCAGATGAGGGGCCCTGCCCATAACCACGAAATCCTTCACCTCATAGGAGTAGGCCGGCTTATGACTTTGAGGAACATAGCCGATAAACCGGGCAACCTGCTGCAGCTTCATCCGGTCCATGGGCTGGCCTTCCAACATAATGCGGCCGGCGGAAGGGGCTAACAAATTAGCAATACAATTAAGAAGAGTGGACTTGCCCGCGCCATTGACTCCTAAAATTGACATAATCTGTCCTTTCGCCAATGAAAAGGAGACATTTTGGAAAACAGGCTGGCGCCCATTATAGGAAAACGATAAATGATCAATCTGTAATATCATGATAGCTTCATCCTTTGCTTCATCAGCAAATAAAAATAGAAAGGCGCCCCAATCACCCCGGTTAAAATACTGAGGGGCAATTCCGCACTGGTCAGCAGCCGGGCCAGGGTATCCACCAGCAAAAGAAATATGGCCCCCAGCAGGGCTGAAAGCGGCAGCAGTCTTCGGTTGTCCGGCCCGGCCATCATCCGGCCAAAGTGGGGAATCACCAGCCCAATCCAACCTATAGTACCGCTGGTACAGACTGCACAGGCAGTCAAAACAGTGGCGCATAAAATAACTAAGCCCCGATATCCGGTAATATTTACACCCAGGCTTTTAGCTTCCTTTTCCCCCAGCGAAAGGATATTGATCTTCCAACGGACCAGCATTAAGATGGTCAGAGCAATCAGGATAGGGGGCCCCATAGCATAGACATCCCGCCATACAGAGCTGGACAAACTGCCCAACTGCCAGTGAGTAATAGCAGCAAGCTGAGTTTCAGGATCGGCCAGATATTTTAGTAAGCCCAAAATAGAATTCATCAGTCCACCCACAATGACGCCGGCAAGGACCAGCGTCATCATGGAGTTGTTACGAATCAATTTGGGAATAGAGGCAGCCACCATCACCGCCGCTAAACCGCCGGCCAGGGCGCCGGCTTGGATGATCAAGCTATTGGCGCCGGAAAGGATTCCTAAAGAAGCGCCAACACAAGCCCCTGCCGACACCCCCAGCATATCCGGCGCTACCAGGGGGTTCTTGAATACCCCTTGGTAGGCGGCGCCGGAAAGAGCCAGGGCGCTGCCTACCAATAGGGCGCTTAAAATCCGGGGCAGACGCAAGGTGAAAATAACGCTTTCTGCCTGATCGGGCCAGGTTTTCGATAGAGCTATCAGCCGCGATAACAAAATTTTCATTACCATTGCGGGAGGAATGCCATAGCGGCCTAAGCCAATGGCCAGCACGGTAAAAAACAAAAGCAAAAATACCAAGACGGCAAACAATAAGTTGTACTGCTTGTCCGAAAAAGAAGAAACCCTTCCTTTCATAAATGTCATGAAACTATAGGCTGCCGGCATTGGCAGTTTTGGCAAATATCTGGGCCAAATCGCTATCCGTCAGCGTATAGTCAAAGAGCTCCCGGAAATAATCCGCAGTTTCCTGCTCCGCATTTAAATCCGTAAAGATTTCAGGCTGTACCAATTGGGCCAGCCAAAGCATCATCAAAGGAGTCTCTACCCCCGGTGCATCCCAGCGGTAAATGCCCATGGGGACTTTATATACCCTTTTGTTTACAACGGCGGAAACGGAACTCCAATCCTGGCCCTCGATTTTATTGCCATATAAATCCGCCGGGATGAAGGCGTCAAAGTTGCTCAACAAAATAATTTCCGGATCCAGCTTCAGAATTTCTTCCATAGTGATGGAAGCAAGGGAAGGCGCGATATTTTCTGATCCGGCCAGGTTCAGGGCCTCTTCAATAAACATATTGCTGCCCTGCAATTTCAATTCTTTATTGCGGAGATAAAGTATACGGGGCTTTTCTGCCCCCTCTATCTGACCGAAATAGCTTTTGAGATAGTCGTAGGTTTCAGTATACAACTCGTTAAACTGCCGGGCTCTGTCCTCTTTGCCCAGCATTTGCCCAATAGCGGTAAGGCTGTTTTGCAGATCCTCCAGAGTTTCATTCTTTACCATAACAGGCACAATGCCCAGATCTTTTAGCTGTTGGGCTTCATCGGTCTGATAATCCCAGATCACCATAGCCTCTACGTTCCTGTTCACCATTTCCTCCATATTGATGGAGAAATCTGTACCGATGCTTGTGGTATCCAGACTGGCATAATGGCTGTCCAGCTTTTCAAAAAAGCTTCCGGTATAAGCCTTCATGGCGCCGGGATTGATGGAAACCATCCGCTCTGATGAGCCGTCGATTGCGTAAATTACCGAAGACCAGGGCAATGGCGTAACCCCAATGCGGCTAAGCTCCCCGGGAACTTCCACCACATTGCCGGCGGCATCCGTTACCTGCCGGACAGCTTTTTGAGGTTCTGTTGCCTCCGTCTCTGGGGTAGAGCCGCCTTGGGCCGCGGGACTTGTAGTATTGCCGCAGCCGGCCAGAACCGTCAGGGTAAAGACCAGGCTTAAAAGAAGAGATAAGATTCTATAAACTCGTTTTTTCATTTTGAAATTCCTTTCTTTTCGCTTATTATATGAGCTAAATTTTTTATTGGGAGAATAGCAACTGCCGAATAAACTCACCCCCCTTCTCATCAAAGGTCAGGAGCTTTTCCTGAATTATCCACCTGCCGCTGAGCATCGGATCATACAGGGGATAGAGGCCGGCAGCGGGAAACAACTGGGACAAAACAGGAAACAACAGCGGATCACTTAAAATCATCCGGGGACCCTCTCCCCCTTCTAATAATGCGGAAGGGTCGGCAAACAAAAACATGCCCTCGTCAGTATAGGGTGAAAAAAGCCGGCACAAATCAGCGGTAGGTGCATAAAGTCCCATGGATATCCGGGAAAATCCCAGCTCCGTTGTTAAAAAACTATGCAACGCCCGCAAAACCAGGGGCTGCCCAAGAAGCAAAACCCTTTCCTGACGGCTGTCAGGCGGCTCGAGGAAGGCTTTGTCCTGAAAGGGAAACCCCAGCAGAGCGGCTATTTTTTGCTGCCAGTGATTCATCCCCGCCTGTCCAAGAGGCAATCCTTCAAAATAAGGAATGGCCAATTCTTGCTTCATCCACCGGGCTAACCCTATTCCTTCGGCAGCCACCACCCAATTTAAACAGGCCTCGCCGCCTTTTTTTGATTCCTCCAAAGAACCTTGACCCCAAAAGGCCACCTTAAAGCCCTGGTTCCGGAGAAAAGCCACAGCCTCCTGCAGCACCTCTTTGCCGGCAAAAGCCAAAGGACTCCAGCCCAGTACATTGATTTTCCTTTCTTGCCGGTTTTCTAAAGGGAGCAGTTCTTTTCCCAGACGCAGCAAGGCTTTGGTTATGCCTGTCTGAGCGGCCTCATAGCCGCTGCAGGGGAGATAAAGGGCCGGCACCCCTTTAACGGCCAGCTTTTGTACGATGAAGTCCGTATCCATACCAATCAAGGCGGGTATGGGACTTCCCATGATGCAGCAGAGGTTTCTGCCGGCTTCAGCAAACCCTGCAGCAATGCCTTCCACAGCAAGGCTTTCCCCACCCACGGCCAATTCCAGATCCGTAAACCGGGAGCGCTCCAGGAAAAAATCCTCTCCCATACCATCGGCCAAGGAAATGCAACCGGTACATCCCCCCGGGGTCAGCAGAAAGGGATAAATATCCCATCCCTGCAGCAGGGATGCAATACCGGAGAAATCCGGCGGCGGCGGCGGAAGCTCCAGGGACATTTTGTCCAAGCTTCTGCCGGTCTCTGGTATTGCCGCTAAAATTTTATCCAAATCACTGCCCGGAGATCTGGTCCGGGCATTCAAAGGGCCTCTGCGCAAAATATGGATAGGGATTCCCTGGGGATTATCCACCTCTTTGAGCAGGAGATCGAAATCACAGCCGGTAAGCAGCTCGGCGCAGGAAGCATAAAAAATGACGGCGCTCAGGCCCGTCCTGTCCAGGGCTTGGGAGAGCCGGACCGCTAATTTGTGCAGATAGGAACCAGCGGCATATTCCCTTTGACTGATGGGGCAAATCACAAGCTGCTGCAGAGCATCATCGGCGATTGCCCGAAAATAAAGGGTACGGACACAAGGCAAAGAACCGGCGGCAAAAAGAAGAATATCCTTCCGCTTCCAGATACGTTGGGGCAGGGTGGTAAAATGGCTTTCTTGGGAGAAGAAAGCTGTCTTTTCCACACCACAGGCCGATCTAATCAATAGAGTTCACCGCCTTTTTAAAAATCTGCTGGTGAAAGTTGTCCATGGCCGATTCCTCCATGAACACGGGGCAATAGGCTTTTTCCTGCCGCCATAGCTTTAAGGCCAGGGCTCTTATCTGTCCGGCAGCCATTCTTTTCGGAAACAGCGACAGCACCGTCTCCTTGCAATAATCGGCATAACGAAGCTGAGAGCTTTCCTTTAAGGCGCCGATAATCCCGCAATTGGTTTTTTCAGCAAAGGCAGCGGCAATCTTAATATCGGAAATATCTTTATACCGGTTGAGAATAAGGCCCCCCAGCAGGGGCTCCTCCGGCGTGGCGTAACGCAGCAGAGCTTTCATAATGTTGTTTGCCGCATAAAGGGACATAAAATCCGCCGAGGTTACAAGAAATACCCGGTCGATGAAACGGCGGCGCATGGGCATGGCAAAGCCACCGCAGACAACGTCTCCCAGCACATCATAAATAATAACATCCCAGCCCTCATCTAAAATTCCCAGCCTGTTCAACTCATCGGCCATAGCTCCGATGCCCAGGCCGGCACAGCCTACACCAGGTTCCGGCCCTCCGGCTTCAATGCAGCTAACACCGAAGGCTCCCGGGTACAGGATATCCGCCTTAGTCAATGCCTCTTCTTTTGCTGCCAATTGCTGAAGGACCGTGGGAATCCGGCTTTTTGTCAGACAACGGGTAGAATCGCTTTTCGGGTCACAGCCAATATGGAGAACCCGCTTCCCGGCTTGGGCCAGAGCAGCGGAAATATGGGCGGCAACGGTGGATTTGCCAATTCCGCCTTTGCCATAGAAGGCAAGGCGCAAAGGATAGTTTTTCACTTGATTCACCTCATTTTTTATGTGTTAATATGTTAATCCTTCATCCATTTTTAACAGAGCGGCAGAGAATACAAAAAAGCCTGCGTGAATATTCGCAGGCTTTAATCTTCTTTTAAACACTGTCTGTTGTACTGGCAACAGCGTTTACGTTGTCCGAAAGCATAATATTTCTTTTCAGACAAAAGCTTTTTGGTGTGTGTCTGACTTATCCTGTACTTCACCAAGGCTTCACCTTGGCAATCAGGCTTCACAGTGACCAGTTCGCAGGGACTTGCACCCTATTCCACTTATTGCTCCCCAAAAAACCTGCCGTCTATCAGAAAGCAACCAAAAAGACTATATTTATTATTTTCCCAAGTATTATACTTCTATTGAAAAGAATATGTCAACGTTGAGTCCTGTCTGATTCCATGTCCTTCGCTAACTATTCCAGCTTCCTGACGCCTATTCCAAAGGCTTATTCCAAAGGATGAAACCAGTCGTAGACGGCGTCGGCGCTCTTTTTGCTGAGGCCCGGCGTAGCCCGCAAGGCCTCCCGGTCGGCAGCCATGATATTTTTTAACGATAGCTCAAATTGCTTTAATAGGGCCTTTTTGCCCTTGGGACCCAGGCCGGGGATTTCATCCAATGCCGAAGTCAGATTCCGTTTGCCTCTCAGCAGGCGGTGATAAGTAATAGCAAAGCGGTGGGCCTCATCCCGCAGTTGCCGCACCAGCAGAATACCGGGAGATTTTTGATCCAGGATGATGGGATCCGATTGTTCCGGCTTATACAGCCATTCAAATTGTTTGGCTAATCCTACCGTAGCAACGTGTCCCACACCCAAAAGCTCCATGATGGAACGGGCAGAGGAAAGCTGGCCTTTGCCGCCGTCGATGATCACCAGATCCGGCAACTCCCCGAAGCGGCTGTCCTGCTGGCGCTCCTTACTGAAACGCCGCAGAATCACTTCCGCCATAGAAGCAAAGTCGTTGTTGCCCTCTACCATCTTAATCTTAAAGCGCCGGTACAAATCGGGCCGGGGCCGGCCGTCAATGGATACCACCATGGAAGCCACGGTCTCCGTACCGGAAATATGGGATATATCGTAGCATTCCATGCGGTGAGGAGGCCCGGCCAGATCCAAAGCTTCCTGCAATTCTGCCAAGCCTTGGGCATAACGGTCACCCTGGGCATTTTCGTGCTGCTCTTTTTGCAGCAGCAGATCCCTGGCGTTTTTGCCCACCATCTCCAGCAGGCCCTTGCGTTCGCCCCGCTTGGGGGTCTTGATCTGAACCTTGCGGCCCCGCATCTGGCTGAGCCAGGCCTGGGTAATGGCCAGTTCGCCGGCTACCGATTCGCAGCCGGCAGCTTCTTCGGCAGGGGTTTCGCTGCCGGCTGTAGATTCACCATTTTTGAATTCAGCGCTTTCCGGTTGGCCGCTTTCGGATTCGCCGCTGACCGGTTTCTCAGCGGAAGCAACTCCTGCCGCCGGCCTTTCGGCTGCGGCCCCTCCGCCAGCCGGCGCCTCAGCAACAAATTGGCCATTGCCGGCCTCAGCCACGGCTTCAGTCTCACTCCCGCTCCCGGCGGAGCCTGGGTCCCCCGCCCCCTCGCCCCCGGCAGTCTCCCGCTCCGGTATCAAAATCTCCGGCGGTATGACCGGCACCTGGCTGTAATATTGCTGCAGGAAAGGCATCAGCACCTCGTCCTCCCCTTGGACTCCTTCCAGGAAAAAGGCTTCCCGGCCCAAAAGCTTGCCCTCCCGGACAAAAAAGACCTGAACACAAATCTGGCTTTTGCCCCGGGCATAATTGATAACGTCGTAATCCTCGCCTTTGCCGGAAACGATCTTTTGCCGTTCCATGACCCGGCGGATAGCGTTGAGCTGATCCCGCAGCTGGGCCGCCTCTTCAAAATTCAGAGCTTCTGCAGCTTCGTTCATCTTTTCTTCAATGCGTTTACACAGAACCTCCTGGCGGCCTTCCAAAAACAGAATTACCTGGCGGATCATCTCGCCGTATTCTTCCTTGCTGACCTGCCCCATACAGGGGGCCAGGCAGCGGCCGATATGGCGGTTGAGGCAAGGCCGCTGCTGCCGCCCCCAACCTGCGGTGGATTTGCAGCTGCGCAGGGGGAATATACGCTTTAACAGCTTCAGCGTATCCTTGATGTCGCCGCTGGAGGTATAAGGGCCAAAATAGCGGGCCCCATCCCGGGCCATTTTGTGGACATACTCCACCCGGGGAAAATTCTCGGTGGTAATCCTGACATAAGGATAGCCCTTGTCATCCATTAAGCGGATATTGTAACGGGGCTTATATTTCTTGATCAGGTTGCATTCCAGGATTAAAGCTTCCATTTCGGAATCCGTCAGAATCCATTCAAGATCCGCAATATTTTTAACGAGAGCTCTTGTTTTTTCGCTGTGGCCGCCCTGGCCCAGGTTGTCCTTGAAGTAGGATTTCACCCGGCTGCGCAGACTTAAGGCCTTACCCACATAAATCACCTTGCCGGCGGCATCCTTCATCAGGTAAACCCCCGGCGTTGCCGGTAATTTGCTAAGTTTTTGCTCAATAACAGCGTTCATTTCACATCGCAGCCTTTTTCTTTTCGGGGCTCATCAACTGCCGCTGCCGCTCCAGTATGGGCGATAAAAATTGGCCGGTATAGCTGATATCAGCCACTGCCGCCAGCTCCTCGGGAGTACCCGTAGCAATAATCCGGCCTCCCCGGTCGCCCCCTTCCGGGCCTAAATCGATGCAGTAATCTGCCGTCTTGATCACGTCCAAATTATGCTCGATAACCAGCACCGTATCTCCCTGCTCCACCAAACGGTGCAGCACCTCCAGCAGTTTGGCAATGTCGGCGGTGTGAAGGCCCGTGGTAGGCTCGTCCAGAATATACAGCGTCTTGCCGGTGGAACGGCGGGACAGCTCCGTGGCCAGCTTCACCCGCTGGGCCTCGCCGCCGGAAAGAGTGGTAGCCGGCTGGCCCAGCCGGATATAGCCTAAGCCCACGTCCTGCATAGTTTTCATCTTTCGGAAAATCTGGGGGTGATTGGCGAAAAACTCCACGGCTTCATCCACCGTCATATCCAACACATCGGCAATGGTCTTGCCTTTATAGCGCACTTCTAAGGTTTCCCGGTTATAACGTTTGCCTTTGCAAACCTCACAGGGCACATAAACATCGGGTAAAAAATGCATTTCAATTTTGAGAATGCCATCGCCGGAACAGGCTTCGCAGCGGCCGCCTTTGACATTGAAGCTGAAACGGCCGGGCTGGTAGCCCCGCAGCTTGGCCTCGGGCACGCTGGCAAAAACCTGGCGGATAGCATCAAAAACGCCGGTGTAGGTGGCCGGATTGGAACGGGGTGTCCGGCCGATGGGCGATTGATCGATATCAATAACTTTATCCAGATACTCTATACCTTTAATATCATCATGGTCGCCGGCTCTGGTTTTAGCCCGGTTTAGCTCCGCCGCCAGACGGTTGTATACAATCTCATTGACTAAAGAGCTTTTGCCGCTGCCGGAAACGCCGGTAACACAGGTGAAAACGCCCAAGGGAATCTTGGCGGTCACCTCTTTTAAGTTGTTTTCTCTGGCCCCTTCCACCACCAGCCATTTGCCGTTGGGCTGACGGCGGGCAACAGGCAAAGCGATGGTTTTGGTGCCTTTGAGATATTGACCGGTGACGGACTCCTTGCAATCCATGATCTGCTGCAGGCTGCCGGCACAGACCACCTGGCCGCCGTGAACACCGGCGCCGGGACCGATATCCAGGATATGATCCGCCGCCCGCATGGTATCTTCGTCGTGTTCCACCACTAGAACTGTATTGCCGATATCCCGCAGAGACTGCAATGTCTCAATAAGCCGGGCATTGTCCCTCTGGTGGAGGCCGATGGAGGGCTCGTCCAGGATATACAGTACCCCCATAAGGCTGGAGCCGATCTGAGTAGCCAGGCGGATACGCTGGGCTTCACCGCCGGACAAAGTGCCGGCAGCCCGGTGAAGGGTCACGTAATCCAGGCCCACATTATTTAAAAAGCCTAAGCGGGCGGTAATTTCTTTTAATATTTGGCGGGCAATCATCTGCTGCCGCTCCGTCAGCTTCAGCATGGCGAAGAAATCCAAGGCCTTGCCTACGGATAAACGGGTCAGCTCATCGATATTTTTGTCGCCCACATAGACGGAAAGAGCCTCCGGCTTCAGCCGCCGGCCGCCGCAATCGGGGCAGGGCTGGGACGTCATGTACTGCTCCGTCTCACCGCGGGAATAGTCGGATTGGGATTCCCGGTAGCGGCGCTGCAGCATATTGACAAGGCCTTCATACTTGCTTTGATAAGTCCGCCTTTGACCCATGGCGTTTGTATAATGGAAGGTGATGTTTTCGTCGCCGGCTCCCCGCAGGATAATGTTTTGCTGCTCTGGCGTCAGATCCCGGAAAGGCGTATCCATGGAGATATCAAAATGATGGCAGGTAGCCCCCAGAATGCCCATAAACCAGTTGGATATGCCTTTGATCCAGGGGTCGATGGCGTTATCATTGAGGGATTTGCTTTTGTCAGGAATCACCAGCTCCGGGTCCACCTCCAGCTTAAAGCCCAAGCCGTCGCAAGTGGGACAGGCGCCGAAAGGATTATTGAAGGAAAACATCCGGGGGGCCGGCTCCTCAAAGCTGATACCGCAGTCTATACAGGCGAAATCCTGGGAGAACATCTGTTCAAATTCCTTTACCCGTTGGCCGGCAGCGCCTGCTTCTGCCCCTTCTGCCGCCCCATTGTCAGGGGCTCCTTCCTGCTTCGGCGGCTGGCAATGGACTGCCGCCATACCGCCGGACAAAGCCATAGCCGATTCTAAAGAGCCGGCCAGCCTTTTGCCGGAATCCGGCTTTAAGATAATTCTATCCACCACCACTTCTATGGTGTGTTTTTTGTTTTTCTCAAGAATAATATCCTCCGAGGCTTCCCGCAACTGGCCGTCAACCCGCAGCCGTACATAGCCCTCCCGGCGGACATCTTCAATGATTTTGGCATGTTCGCCTTTTTTGCCCCGGACCAAAGGAGCCAAAATCTGCAGACGGCTGCCCTGGGGCCAGGATAAAATCTGATCTACCATCTGATCGATGGTTTGCCGCTCCACCGGCTTGCCGCACTTCCAGCAGCGAACCTGGCCAATCCGGGCATAAAGCAGGCGGAGATAATCGTAAATCTCCGTAACTGTGCCTACCGTAGAACGGGGATTGCGGCTGGTAGTCTTTTGGTCGATGGAAATAGCCGGCGACAGTCCTTCAATGTAATCCACGTCAGGTTTGTCCATCTGACCTAAAAACTGGCGGGCATAAGAAGATAAAGACTCCACGTAACGCCGCTGGCCCTCGGCATAAATGGTGTCGAAAGCCAAGGAGCTTTTGCCGCTGCCGGACAAACCGGTAACTACCACCAGCTTGTCCCGGGGGATATCCACATCAATATTTTTTAAATTATGGGAGCGGGCTCCCCGTATAATAATTTTATCCTTTGCCATTTTTAATTCCTTTCATTTATCCTCTATAGATTGCTCTTCATTTCGATGAGCAAATCCCGCAGCTGAGCAGCCCGCTCAAAATCCAATTCCTTGGCGGCTGCCCGCATTTCTTTCTCAATTCTGCCCACCCAATCCTTCAACTCTTTCTTGTTCATCTTGCTGAACTGCCGGGTGTCAGACTGGCTTTCTTCCAGGGACCGGGTGATTTCCACCACATCCCGCACGGCTTTTTTGACGGTCTGAGGCACGATGCCGTGAGCCTCGTTGTAAGTCTGCTGAATCTGGCGGCGGCGGTTGGTCTCCTCAATGGCCTTGGCCATGGAGTCGGTAATCACATCACCGTACATGATGACCTGGCCGTTGAGATTACGGGCAGCCCGGCCGGCAGTCTGGATCAGGGAACGGCTGGAGCGCAGAAAGCCCTCCTTATCGGCGTCCAACACAGCCACCAGGGATACCTCCGGCAAGTCCAAGCCTTCCCGAAGCAGGTTGATGCCAATCAGCACATCAAAAACCCCCAGGCGCAGATCCCGGATAATCTCCATCCGCTCCAGGGTCTTGATCTCCGAATGCAGGTACCGCACCTTAATTCCCAACTCTCTCATGTAATCCGTCAGGTCCTCGGCCATCTTTTTGGTCAAGGTGGTGACTAAAACCCGCTCCTGCCGTTCTATCCGCAGGCGAATCTCCCCCATCAAATCGTCGATCTGGTGGCGGACAGGCCGGACGATGATCTCCGGGTCCAAAAGCCCCGTAGGGCGGTTGATCTGCTCGATGACCTTGTCACCGGCCTTAGCAATCTCATAAGGCCCGGGGGTAGCGCTGACATAGACCACCTGATGGAGCTTCGATTCAAACTCGGAAAACTTCAGGGGACGGTTGTCCAAAGCCGAAGGCAAACGGAAGCCGAAATCCACTAAAGTAGTCTTTCTGGAGCGGTCCCCTTCATACATGCCCCCTACCTGGGGAATGGAAACGTGGGACTCATCCACAATCAGCAGAAAATCTTCAGGGAAAAAGTCCAATAAAGTATAGGGCGGTTCCCCCGGCGCATTGCCGATCAGATGGCGGGAGTAGTTTTCGATGCCGGTGCAAAAGCCTACTTCCCGCAGCATCTCCATATCATAATTGGTACGCTGGGCCAGCCGCTGGGCTTCCAGCAGCCGTCCCTGGGCATTGAGCTCTTTCAGCCGGTCTTCCAGTTCTGCCTCAATATCCCTTAAGGCCCGCATCAATGTCTCCCGGGAGGTCACGTAATGACTGGCGGGAAAAATACCGATATGCCGCCGTTCATTTAATATCTCGGCAGTAAGAGGATCCACTTCGCAGATACGCTCAATCTCATCGCCGAAAAACTCCACCCGTACAGCCGCTTCCGCCGAAGCCGGGAATATCTCTACCACATCGCCCCGAACCCGGAAGGTACCCCGGATAAAGTTTAAATCATTGCGGTCAAACTGCATATCAATAAGCCGCCGCAGCAGCAGATCCCGGTCCAGGGTCATACCTGGCCGCAGGGAAACCATCTGCTCCCGGTACTCCTCAGGGGAGCCTAAGCCATAAATACAGCTAACGGAGGCCACCACCACCACATCCTGGCGCTCCAACAGAGCCGCCGTGGCAGAGTGGCGCATTTTCTCGATCTCGTCATTAATCGAGGAATCCTTTTCTATATACGTGTCGCTGGCCGGCACGTAGGCCTCCGGCTGGTAATAATCGTAGTAAGAAACGAAATACTCCACGGCATTTTCCGGAAAAAACTCCTTAAACTCGCCGTAAAGCTGGGCTGCCAATGTCTTATTATGAGCCAGAACCAGGGTAGGCTTCTGCACCTGGGCAATCACCTGGGCCATGGTATAGGTTTTCCCCGTGCCGGTGGCTCCCAGCAAAATCTGATGAGGCAAGCCCTCTTTAACCCCCCGGCTCAAGGCCTCGATAGCCTGAGGCTGATCTCCCCGGGGCTCATATTCCGATACTACCCGGAACAATTTTTCATCCGCCATAATGTGCTCCTCATGAAAATAACCAAATAAGACTTGTTATTATTAATCGATAGGATAATCGTAAAAGATCATATCTTCATTTTACCATCGCTGTCAAGTTTTTAATGTCCTGCCGCCATGAAGGGACAGGAGCCTCTTTTAGCATGAATAATGGGGCTTTAGTTCTTTTTTCTTTCTGTGTTCCGGAAATTTCGTTCCGCTTTTAACATTATATATCCAACAGTTTCCTGACGCAAGAGGCAATCTTTAAGGGACGAAAATAAAAAACTTATTTTCATTATTGACAATATAGGGAATAGTTCGTATTCTATAAATGTCTAGACATTTGAACATATAGTCTGACAGGTATGTAATTTATCATAAAACAAGGAAAATAAGAGGGTATGTGTTATGGAAAAGCTTATTGCCAGCAGCCCCATTCCCCTTTATTACCAGCTCAGAGAAATTGTCCGCAACAAAATTTTGGCTGAGGAATGGCCCTATGGAATGGAAATCCCTTCCGAACTAAAGCTTTGCGAAGAGTTTAATCTTTGCCGGGCCACCATTAAGCAAGCTTTAGACGGGTTAGTTAATGAAGGACTAATCGTGCGCAAGAAGGGCAAAGGCTCTTTTGTGGTTTACCGGAAGATGGCGGGCAATTTTTTATTGGAGCCTCAGTTTTCTTTAAGGCATAGTCAGGATACCTATCAAAATTATGCCGAGCTGCTCTTTGCCGACTTTATCGAAGCCAGCGCCTATTTAGTCAAATCCTTTCAATTGACGGCAGAGGATAAAGTCTGCAAAATTATGCGCAAACATATTGTGGGAGGACAGCCCGTAGCCCTGAGCACCAATTATATTCACCCTCAATGGGCGGGAGAAATTTTGTCGGAAGATATTAAAGACATTTCCATTTATAAATATATCGAAAATCTATCCGGCAAATCCTTCAGCGATTATAAGATGAACGTACAATCTGTGCTGCTGGATGATTACGAGGCCGGGGAATTGAGTTTTCCGCCGGGCAAAGCCGGTCTTGATGTGGCCTGCCTCTCTTTTATCGGCGAGGAACCGGTGATGTTTGTTCGTCAGCTCTACCGAGGGGATAAATGCGATATCCGCCTGGACTTCTCCGCCTTTGACGGCTTCCAAAAACTGGAGGCCATGGGAGCGGAAATCAAAGTACGCCCTTAATTACTGAAAGGCCGGCTCTTTCAGTTTTTCAGGAGTGAAATAAGTGGGCCCGCTTATTTCACCAAACATCTTCAACATCATTAGAGGAGGCTTAAGTTTGAAACACACAACTAAAACGGTGAGAAAAAAGAAGGACACCCCAAATAAACCCTCAGGCGGGTAAAAAAATTTAAGAGAGCCTGTGGGTCAAGAGGTAGTGGCAGGAATAGCTAC
>JBCFAO010000062.1:0-14543 GCA_038562165.1 Clostridiales bacterium
CAGGCCAATCACCCTCTTATTGTAACCTAGGCCGCAAGTAATTGGGAGGCACGGTGATCAGCCGTGCCTCTCGACCTGTCTATATAGTAGCAAATTTTGTACACCCGGCTGAGACTGAGGCGACTTTTTCAGTGCCCTCTTGGTTTGGCTAAAATTGATCTCAGCAACTGCTGCAATTCACCCACAAACGTAAAAATTGTACAGGCCGAACCTGGAAAACACATACAAACGTAAAAATTGTACAGAATCGCCTAAGGGTTATTTCCCCCAGCCCCAGACGGTCACGACCATGACCCTTTCCGCTTTTGACACCCTAATCATGACATTGCTTAGAGCCCGGCCTGTTTTTTATCTTGCTCCTGCACCCGAAACAGCACCATTTTGCGGATCAGATCATAGGGCATCGGTTTATTATAGGGCAATTGCACTGTGCCTTTGGAATAGCTGTATTCAGTCAGTTGATCTGCAAAAGCTTTGATGGCGCTGGGGGTTGGGTGAAAGCCCAGATGCCGCTTCTGGCCCGAAAAATGGACCAGGTTTCCGTTGAGAACAAACGTGGCCATACCCCAGGAGATTTTTTCGGTGATATCAGGGGAGCAATCCAGTATCAGCCCCCGCAATTTTTCCATGCGGCTGCGTACCTCACCGTCGTAAAGGGCAATATACTCATCTACTGTAGCGTAGTCCGGCTTTGGGGCCACCCTCTCCCTCAGGGTGACATGAACCCAGTGGCCGGGCTCTTTGCCGATTTTCGCCCGGATGTCTTTGCGGATGCCGATGATATGGCCCGGTGTTCCCATTTTGACAAGCTGGCCATCGTAAGGCTCCCCGTCAAAGGTAGCGTGAACAAGCACACGGCCCTTGCCGAAAGCAGCTTTAACGTCAAAGGGTATTTCCACATAGGCGGCATCCATATCGGGGTTTTTCTTGATTTCTGCATCAAACTCATATAGAGGGTTCACCGCAGCTCCTCCTATTTCCTTAAAATCTGCTCCATGGATTTGCCTTTAGCCAGTTCATCGATTAATTTATCCAGATATCTGATTTTCCGCATAATATCGTCTTCTATTTCTTCTACACGGTGGCCGCAAACGACGCCTTTGATCAATGAAGCGTTGGGGTTCATCTGGGGGGCCTGCTCAAAAAATGCTTCCATGTCCGTTCCGGCCTGGATTTGCTGCTGCAAGGAGGAGTGGTTATAGCCGGTAAGCCAAAAAATGATGGTATCCACTTCTTCTTTTGTTCTGCCTTTTTTCTCTACCTTTGCCAGGTAAAGCGGGTAAAGGCTGGCAAAAGACAGGGTGTAGGCTCTGGGCTTCTTCATTAGATTGCTCCTTTCTTCGGACAACACTGACCATCTGTTTATATTGTTTCAAACCGGCAGAGCATTATCCCCAAAGATTTTCCCGAGGATTTTCCTGGGGATTTTCTTGCCGGCAAAAGGCCAGGCCTTTTTCGGTGATCCAGGTACCGCAGCCCACCTTGGACTCCACTAAAGCATAATCGGCCAAAATGGCCACCCTGCTTTTGATTTGCTGAGTGCTGAGGCGGAGGCCCTTTGCCGCCAGCAAATCCCCCAACTGTTGCCGGGAAAGGCGCTGAACCCCTTCCAGATGAGAATGGTGAAGCAGGTTGAGAATCAAATGGCATTGTTCTTTGGCGGCTATACTGGGAAAGGTAGGTAAGATAGGGGAGGCGGAAAAGGTGGGAAAGATGCCGGCCGGTTGTTCGGTTTGGCCGGGCCTGCCATAGGCTGCCGTTGCCGCGGAAGCATGCCTGCTTCTCACCGGCCCCGCATAGGTTGCCTCTGCCGCAGAGGCGGCGCCGTTTGCCGGCGGTATCCCGGCGCCCTGACGGTCTTGGCGGCCTTGACGGTCCTGTTGGCCCTGTTGGTCCTGGCGGTCCTGCTGCCCCTGCCGGTCCTTGAGGTGAAGCAGCCGGCATAATTCCGACTCCATTTCCGGCAAAGACGCCGGAGTATTCATCATGTACTCCACCACATTTTCCAGCTCCCGCACGTTGCCGGCCCAGCTATACTCCCGGAACCAAGACTCCATTTTCCGGGAAAGGGTAAAAGCTGCCTTGGTCTTATTGGGGGATTGGCTCATAAAATAGCTTAATAAGGGGAGGATATCGTCCTTCCTTTGCCGCAAAGGAGGGACGTGAAGAGGCAGCACGCTGAGGCGGTAGTATAAGTCTTGGCGGAATTTGCCTTCCGCTACCAGGGCGCGGAGGTCCTGGTGGGTGGCGGCAATGATCCGCAGATTGACGGGGATGGTCTTGTCACCGCCTACCCGGAAAACCTCTTTTTCCTGCAGGGAACGAAGGAGCTTAGTTTGAATGGCTGGCGAAGCGTCGCCGATTTCGTCGAGAAACAGGGTGCCGGTATGGGCCAGCTCCAAAAGGCCTTTTTTGCCCCCTTTTTTGGCGCCGGTAAAAGCCCCTTCTTCGTAGCCGAAAAGCTCGCTTTCCAGCAGGCTTTCCGTCAGAGCGCTGCAATTGACGGCTACAAAGGGAGATTGGCGGCGGGGGGAGGCGTTATGGATAGCTTGAGCCAACAGCTCTTTGCCGGTGCCGCTTTCGCCGGAAATCAGAATCGTGGCGTCAGAGGTGGCAAAAGCCTTAGCCTTGCTGATCAGCTGTTTCATCTCGGCGCTATGGTGGACGATATTTTGCATGGTATATTTAGCCCGGCAGCCTGCAGCTTTTTGCTGCACACGGCGCTGCCGCTCCATATCCCGCATGTTCAGCGCCGATTCCGCCAACTCCTGGTTCGTATTGCCCAGGAGCTCCGCCAGCTGACGGTGCAGTTCCTCATTGAGCCTGATTTGCTTGTGCAGCTCCATATTGATATCAATAATGCCCCGGTGATAGCGCCTGACCAGCCGGTCGTCGATGGTGGCGCTGCCCGTAAAATGCTGGAGGATCTCGGCAACCGTCAAAATACTGATGGAGCGCTGGCCCAGATCGATAATCGTGGAAATGTCGGAGGGCACTACGCCGGCATCGCCGGCGGTGATGGCGTAACGAAAGGGCCTGCCGGAATAAGGCGGCGTGGGATAGCGCCGCTCATACTGCTGCAAGATCTGGCGGTTGAATACCCCCCTCAGGTCATTGTAATAATCCGGTTCCGGCGCCGGAGATAATGAATAAGAGGCGTCCGGCTCCAGCGGGTCGTAGGGGAAATATTTATTTGGCGGCAGGTCTAATTCCAGCAGCTCTTCAATCAATTCGTAGGCGCCGGTGATAAAGCTGTTGACTACCAGCACCTCGCTGCCCGGCGGCAGGTCCAGCATCCGGTTGAGATGCTGGGGATTAAGGGTGCGCTGCAGGATGATGTATTTCGTATCGGGATGAACATAGGGAATGATCCAGGAGGCAATAGCCGGTGCGGTAATCAGCACCAGATCATCCCTGATGGGCGGCAGGGAGCTAAGTTGGCCATAAGCCAGACCTTTTATCTCGAAAGAATCCCCCAGCAGGTCCTTCAACTGGCGGGGAATCTCGATTAAGGCCAGGGGGTCCGAGGAAATTTGGGTAATATGATAGGTCAAGGCCATCATCCCCTTTACAAATATTAACGAAAAAGCAGCCAGATAATAACCAGCTTTTAATTCATCATAGTCAATGAACAGGTAAAAAGCAAGCAACAGGTAAGAAAATCTTTTGGCACAAGAAATGCAACATTATGAAATAGGGTCTTAATTTGATTCCGTTTCGTATACAACAGAATATAGGGAAGGGGGTGAGGCATCAGGGGGGAGAAAATTCTTCGGCGGCTAGAACTTGATTAATGAAAGGGGTTTTAACATGCTTCACGGAATTATTATTATCTTAGTATTCTTTGCGGTAATTGCTCTGGTTGTTGTCCGCAAGCTCCCGCTTTTGCTGGCTCTCCCCTTGGTAGGCTTTGTTATTCCTCTTATCGCCGGTGTTCCTTTTCTGACCGTCGCCGACGAAATCATCAGCAATGGATCCTTCCGTTATGCCGATGTCCTTGTTACCACTATTTTCGGCGCGGCTCTGGGTATGGTGATGAAGCATTGCGGCATTACGCAAACCATTATCCGAAAAGCCGCCGAGCTGGGGGGCGATAAGCCGGTAGCTATTTCTATAGCTCTGTTTGCCGCTGTGGCTATTGTTTTTGTAGGCGCCGGACAGATGGGTACTTACGTAATGATGGCTACCATTGCTTTGCCCATCATGATGACAGTAGGCGTTCCGGGGGTAATCGCCCAATCCATTCTGGCTCTGGCTTCCCATGTGGGCAGTATTTGGAGCCTGTCCAACTGGCAGTATTTCACCAGCCTTCTGGGCGAAAATGTTACGCTGATCAATTGCATAGTTCCCGTTACGATTACCACTGTGGTGTATGCAGCAGTAGGCATTGCTTTTATCGTCATCCAGGTGAAAAAATCCGATCCGGCCCTTTGGGCCACAGCTAAAGAAGCCAAGGCTAAGGCGTCTATGGAAAATGCCCCCTGGTACAGTCTGCTTACGCCTTTGGTGCCCTTAGCACTCGTCTTTATTTTCAATATTGCCACTATTCCTGCCATGATTATCGGTATCGTCTATGGCTGTCTGACTACTCAGGCCTCCAAGATGCTGGGTATTCTCACGGAATCCTTCATCGAGGGTATCAATGAAATCCGTTCCTCTATCATCCTGACTATCGGTATCGGCATTTTAGTCTCCGCTGTGCGTTATGAAAATGTGGCCAACGCTATTGCGCCGCTTTTGCTAAAGATTCTGCCCACCTCCATGCTGGGCTATATCCTGTTTTTCTCTCTGCTGGCGCCGCTGCAGCTGTACCGGGGCCCAATGGGCATTTGGGGCATGGGTGCCGGGCTGGGCGCGCTGATGGCTTCTGCCGGCGTGATTAATCCTGTTGCAGTTGGTATGGCCTTGGTCATCCTGGACCGCTTCATGGCCGCCGATCCCTCTTTGACCTACAATATTTGGGGCAGCGACTTTGTAGGCTGCGATGTAAACGATATTATGAAAAAGCTGATTCCTTATTGCTGGATTGTGGTGCTTCTTTCTATGATCGGCGCTGCTTTCTATTTCAGTCAGACCCCCGCAGGTCTGTTTATTTAAACCGTATGAAAGGAGCTTGGTAGATTGAGTAAGATTCGGGTAGGCATTGACGTCGGCGGCACATTTACCCATGCGGTGGCCATCGACCATGATACGATGGAACTGGTTGGCAAGGTGAAGGTACATACCACCCATTCGGCTCCTGAGGGAGTGGCTAAAGGAATTATTGATTCCATCGGTATCCTTCTTAGTGATGGCGGCGTCAATCCGGAGGATGTAATTTTCATTGCCCACAGCACAACCCAGGCCACCAATGCCCTGTTGGAAGGGGACGTATCCAAGGTGGGAGTGTTTGGCATGGGCGCCGGGATCGAGGGCCTCAAAGCGAAGCAGGATGCGGCCATTGCCGATATCGAGCTGGCGCCGGGCAAGTATATTCCTGTGTGCCATACCTTTTTGGATAGCGCTAAGCTCAGTCCGGAAGGGATAAGGCAGGGTGTGGAAACCCTTAAAAGCCAGGGCGCCGAGGTAATTGTGGCGGCAGAGGCTTATTCGGTAGACAATCCGGAAAACGAAAAACTAATTCTGGCGGCGGCCAAGGAAGAAGGGCTGGCCGGTACCGGCAGCCATGAAATTTCCCAGCTATACGGGCTGAAAACCCGGGCTACCACCGCCGTGATTAACTCCAGCATACTGCCCCGGATGATGGCCACGGCCAACACTACGGAAAGCAGCGTGCAAGCCTCCGGCATTCAGGCGCCCCTAATGATTATGCGGGGTGACGGCGGCGCCATGACTATCAATGACATGCGGCAGCGGCCCATTTTGACCATGCTCTCCGGCCCTGCCGCCGGTGTGGCCGGGGCGCTGATGTATGAGCAGGTATCTTATGGCGTTTTTTTGGAGGTAGGAGGCACCAGTACGGATATGTCCGCCATTAAGGACGGCAACGTCATGGTGGAATATGCCCTGGTGGGCGGCCACCGCACCTATCTGCGTTCTCTGGATACCCGTACCCTGGGTATTGCCGGCGGCTCCATGATCGCCGTCAAGGACAAGAAGATAGTGGATGTAGGGCCCCGGAGCGCTCATATTGCAGGGCTGCCTTATACAGCCTTTGCTGCCGCTGAACTGGCCGAACCGTCGGTGCACTTTGTTTCTCCCAAGCCGGGAGATCCCGAATACGTTGCCCTCACCGCCAAAGACGGCAAGCAGTATGCCTTGACCCTGACCTGCGCAGCAAACCTTATGGGCATTGCCAAAGAAGGGGATTCCGCCTTTGGAGATGCTGCCCGGGCCAGGGAGGGCTTTCAGGCCCTGGGCCGCTATCTGGGGGTCAGCCCGGAGGAGGCGGCTACTCAGGTACTGGATATAGCGGCAAAAAAAATTATTCCCACGGTAAATGCTTTGATTACCAAATATAAACTGGACCCCGAGGGGCTGACTCTCGTTGGCGGCGGTGGCGGGGCTGCGGCCATTGTGCCTTATGTGGCTCAGAAGCTTAATATGGCCTGCAAGATGGCGGTCAACGCCGATGTGATTTCCTCCATCGGCGTAGCCCTGGCTATGGTCCGGGACATGGTGGAAAAATCCGTTATCAATCCCACCTCTGAAGATATCCTACGGATCCGCAAGGAAGCGGAGACCCGGGTAATCCAGATGGGAGCGGACCCCGCCTCAGTAGAAGTACATATTGAAGTGGAAGCCAGAAAGAATGTGCTGCGGGCTATTGCTTTGGGCGCTCTTGCCATGCGAAAAAAGGATCATGCCCATAAGCTTTCCCCGGAAGAACAGCAGAACATTGCCGCGGAACATTTGCATGTTTCCCCGGAAGCGGTGAATTTGCTGGGGGCTACGGATATGCTTAGCGCTTTCGGCGCCCGGATGGAGAAAAAGAAGCTTTTCGGATTGATCAAAACAGTACATCATCCTCTGCGGGTGACCGACGGCGATGGCGTAGTGCGCTTTAGCCATCCCGACGCCAAGACCTCCGTGGAACGCCATGGCGATCTGCTGCAGCGGCTGCCCCAATTGATTGCCGGCAGCTATAAGTATGGCGACGGCGGCCAGTCCTTTCCCGATGTGTTTCTGCTCATCGGCGGCAAAATCATCAATTTCGCCGGCATGGCCGACGTTGGTCAAATACTGGCTCTGGCCGAAGTGGAAACCGCCGGCTATGATGAAGAGGAAAAGGTTGTCGTTATTACGGGGATGAAGGATGTGTAGCCAAGCCCGGGAGGCAGCCCTGGCCATGCTCAGGCAGGACAAAAACGCATCTTTATTGAAAGACGGGGAAATCCCATTCCTCCTTGAGGCGGCTTTTGCCCTTGGTGAAAAGCAGGCGGCGGCCTGCTTAAGCCTTCGTGGGGAGGCGGAAGCTCTTTCGGCTCTGCTGGAGCGGCTTTACCGGCAGGAAGGCATTGCCCTCCGGCAAGGGGAGCTCAAACTGCCGGGATACCGGGTGCGGGCAGTTTATAGCCATAGCCCTCCGGCGGTAACTGTAGACCGGCAGGAAATCTTGGATTTGCAGAAGGAAATACAAGGCCTTTGTCTGCAAAAAGGCCTTGAGCCTTGGAGCCTGGCCCGGGAAATGGTGCTGGCTCATGAACTGTATCACTATTATGAGCGCCAGGATCCCGGCCTGGATGCCCGCAGCCTGTGGGGCCAAAACAAACTTTTTGGCCGCAGGTATCTTCGCAGCCTTTCGGAAATTGCAGCTCACCGGTTTTCGCAGATATTGCTGCAGATTCCTTTTTATCCGGGAGAGCTGGATTTTCCAGATGAAGGAGGCTCCAATTATGTATGATATTGTGTTGAAGAATGGCCTGGTGGTGGACCCCGGCAATAAGATTTGCAGCCGCCTTAATGTAGGCGTCAACGGCAGCCGCATAGCCTGTGTCACCGATAAAGGGATTGAAGGAAAAAAAGTTTATGATTGCAATGGCCTGGTGGTGGCCCCCGGTTTTGTGGATGTTCATGCCCATGAGGACCTTCTGGATGAAGGCGGCTGTTTGCAGCCGGTGATTACCCGGAGGCTTTTGCGGATGGGGGTGACCACCTTCATCGGCGGCCAATGCGGTTTGGGCCCCCGGGATGAGGGGGAGTATTGCCGCCAATACAACCGGCAGGGCCAGCCGGTGAATTGCGCTTTGCTCACCGGTCACGAAGAGTTGCGGGAGTTGGCGGGAGCCGGCGACAAATACGCCCCGGTCAGCGACGAACAATTGCAGGCCATGGGCCGGGAATTAAAAAAGCGGCTGGCGGCGGGCAGCTTCGGCTTGTCCTTCGGCATTCGCTATATTCCCGGCATTGACCTTCGGGAAATGCTGGCTTTAGGCCGTGTGGTCCGCAGCTTTAACGGTATCCTGGCGGCCCATGTCCGGGAGGATTGCGAGGCTTCGATTGCCGCTATGGAAGAATTTGTTGAGGTGGGCCGGCAAACCGGCGCCCGGCTCCAGGTTTCCCATATCGGCAGCATGTCGGGCTACGGCCAGATGGAACGGGTGTTGACCTTGCTGGATGGAGCGGCGGCGGAGGGTGTGGATATTCTCATTGACTGCTACCCTTATGACGCTTTCAGCACCTCTATCGGCGCCACCACTTATGACGGGGATTTCCTTGCCCGCTATGGCGACGATATCCGGAAAATCGAGATCACCGACGGGGAATTCAAAGGGCCCATACCTTCCATGGAGGTGTTCCAAAAGATCCGTAAAGAACATCCGGAGTATCTGACCGTAGGCCATGTGATGCTGCCGGAAGAGGTGGATATGGCTTTGCTTCATCCCAGAGTGGTGCTGGGCAGCGACGGCATTCTGCTAAATGGCGCCGGTCATCCCCGGGCTGCCGGGGCTTTTGCCCGCTTTCTCCGCCTCTATGTCCGGGAGAAAAAGGCGTTAAGCCTTTATGAAGCCATTGCCAAAATGACCTGGACCGGCGCCAGCCGCTTCGGCCTGCCCAAGGGCTGCCTAAGTCCCGGCTGGGATGCGGACATTGTGGTCTTTGATTTGGCTAAGGTGGAGGATAAAGCCACCTTTGGGGAGCCGGGCCTTTTGGCTCAGGGCTTCCGCTATATCTGGGTCGGCGGTGAGCTGGCGGTGGAAAACGACGAAATCGTCAATCCCTGCCTGGGCCGGTTTATTAAGAAGGTTTATTGAGATTAGGGACGAGGGCGGCTGGCTAGAGTGCTGGCTGTGGTGACGGCTAGCGCCGCTGGCTGTACAAAATTTGAGGTATTGTGTGAATGAGGGAATGTTTATTCGAGATATATGAATGCAAATTCAAGATTTGCATATATTTCGCTAAAAAGTGGAGCTTGGTCTAAAAAATTCAATTAAAACTTCGTTTTTTGTACACTGCGGCTGGCAGGAGGACAGTGGCCGGCGGATTCCGCTGCCTCTGGCACCGTCAAAGGCCAGAACCGGTATAAGCGTTGTGTTTTATGGCGATATTTGGTACAATTAGTAAACGGTAGGCGTAATGTCTGTCCATGTAATTGAGAATGATAAAAGTCAACCGTGCAGAAATTTTCTGTGCGGTTTTCTTGTTATAACAACAATAAGAAGTTCATATGGCGATTAATGCGATCAATCCTCAATTGCGACCAGCGAATACAGCCTGTTTACCCGTGAATTCGTACTGGCTGTGGCCAATCTTGCGGATAACATCAAAATCAGATATACGGACATTCTAAATGTTATTTCAGATGCTTTTCGAGCAAAAGGCATAGAGCAGACGCCGTACTTTACTACCCAATCAAGCGGTTTGGAAATTTTCTCTGAAACCACTCCCGATCTAAAAAGATTTGCAGAAAAGATAAAAATGCTTGCTAATAATCAAAATCATGACCAAGATGAGATCAGTTCGATTGAGCAGGAGATAGACATATATTTGCTGCGCCATAGAGAAATCAATGAAATAGACCGGCTTATTCGGTCGGTGATAGACGAAATGAAAAAGCAGCCTTTCCCGGAATCTTGGCTTTACAAATATTATACTATTGCTTCACCTGACAAGGGGCGCTTCAACGATTATTATGAAGACGCCACTATTTTGAGATTTTTAAATCAACGGTATAAAGATGAGCACCTATATATTGAATTAGATACAGACAAGCAAAGAGAAGAAACCTTATTAGGAATCATTTTCATTTATAGCAGGACATATTTCTATACGCTTCAATGTGCGAAACAGTATATTCACAACGGAACCCAAGGCTATATAGTCAACGATAAAACCAAATTAATCTACAAAAAGCTGGAATATATTGATTTTAACATTAAAGACTGGAATGCCTTTCAAACTGCGAAACTGGAAGAATATAAGCGGTTTGTAGAGGAATCCCTTATACGTTTTATAAAAAAATAATCACTTTGATATCAATAAAAATCGCCGCCAAGGACAAAATTTTCCCTGGCAGCGATTTTCTGCTTTCATAAGAGCATAAGAGCTATTTCAAAATTTTAAGATACCGCTTCAACCGTTCCTCCAAATACTCCGACACTATTTCTACCATCGGTGCAGCAGTTTTATCCTTATAATAGTTGTCGAAGCAAGCATAATAGCGTTTCCTATCTGTAAATTTGACGTCAATGGGCGGATAGCCCTGCTGCATCAACATTAAGTTAAGGATCAGCCTGCCTGTGCGTCCGTTACCGTCGATGAAAGGATGGATACCTTCATAATCCAAATGAAACAAAGCAGCCTTCTCAATAGGATGGCGCTTTGTTTCTCTTTGACCGGCCATAAGACGCTCCATTTGCACCGGCACCAAATAGGGCTGTGGCGGCTCATGATAAGCGCCCATGATAGTAACCGGGATACGGCGGTACACCCCTTTGTCTTCCGGCCTGTCGATCAGAACAAGAGAATGGATGGTTTTGATTAATGATTCGCTTAATGCCGCCTTTTCTGAGACCAAACGGTCCACGTATAAAAAAGCATCCCGGTGGCCCACAGCCTCCAGATGGTCTTTGAGTGGCTTTTGATCAATCGTCAGGCCCTCCAGTACTAAAGCCGTTTCCCGGAGAGTGAGGGTGTTGCCTTCGATGGCGTTGGAGTTATAAGTAAACTCTATAAGGAATTCCTCTTGCAGCCGCTTTAGCTCGCCTTGGGTCAGTGGCCGCCGTTTACTAAGCTCTGATTTTAGAGAGTCTACACGGGCAAATAGAGCGGAATACTCTTGGGGTACAGTTTTGCCGCGCAAACTGCGGCCGTCAGCAGGCTTTATAGCGTCAGCCGGTATGCGATAGGAACGCCTTTCTTTGATTGCTCCTTCAATTTTACCCTGTTCGCAAAGCAGCCGCACCCGCCGGTCCGACAGGCCCCATTGTTCTGCGGCTTGATTTACACTGATATATTCCATAATAACACCTCGATTCCAAATAATAGTATATCCCATATTCGGAATGTTATCAAGAAAATATGCAGGTTTAAGGGATAATTATTCCGGTGGCTGCCGGAGAATTGCCGGAGGTCATGGACTTCAACCCCATACCGCCTCAAAACAAAAGGCCTTGCATCAATTGGGCTATGACGTGACGCCATAGCCAAGAGATACGAGGCCTTTCACTTAAGTTATCAATTTTTCCGGCGAAAATCATCATCCGGCAACTCTGCTGGCTAAGTCCCCCATAAAGGTATGGAGGGTGGATGAAATCCCATATAAAGAAATCAGGGTGAGAAATACCATTGCCCCGGCAAAAGCCTTCCTCATGGCCTGAGCATCCAGGCCTTTTTTTATTGAGGAACCGATCTGCCCTCCCAAAATACCGCCCAGAATCATGGCGCCCAATTGGACTGCGGTAACAGGAGGCAGAGTGCCGGCAGCCAGAATTTGGCTGAGACTGGCGGCTTGCGATAATAAGATGATCAATAAAGAATTGCTGGCTGCTTTTTTATCATCCATGGAAAAGAAGTAGCTGAGAATAACCAGATTGATAGGGCCCCCGCCAATGCCCAGGAAAGACGAAAGAAAGCCCAGAAAAAAACCGATGAGCAGGCAGAAGGGTGGCTTTTCGATCCGCAAGGTACTAATCCTGTCTTTGGCAAAGGTATAAAAAAGGGAGAAGACAGCCATCAGCAAAACCAGGCTGGATTGAATAAGGCTGAGAGCGGAACCGGAGCTGAGAAGCAGAACTGCTCTGCTGAAGGCGGCTTTGCCTGCAATTCCGCCCGCCACGGCGCCCAAAGCCAAGGGAAGCGTAAGTTTCAGCTCCAGTTCGCCGGTTGTTTTAAAAGAGCGGAGGCTGTTGACGGAGGACATAGCCAAAACCATGGAGCCGGATAGAAAATTGATCTCCACAATGCCCATTATTTCGAAAGCTTCAAAAATAGGCTTAATGAAAATGCCGCCGCCAATTCCGCAAATAGAACCGACGATGGAAACGAGGAAACTAATGACAAAGAACAGGGCTGGCATAAAGGGCTACTCCTTATTCTGGATTATACCTGTTTTTGGCGTAATCCACCACGGCCTGAGCAATGATTTCATTGGGATCAATAAGCGGTACAGAGAAACGGCTTCCTGCCAGGATTACCGGAATTTCCGTACAGCCCATTAAAAGAGCCTCAGCTCCCTGCTCCAAAAAGTAGTTGGCGCCTGCCAACATATCTTCCCTGACCCTGTCCGTGACGCCATTATACTTAAAATCAAATATTGACTTGTGGATTCTGCCTTGGACTTCCTCGGGAGCATCGATGACCTCAATGCCGAATTTAGCGCAGCGTTTATTATAAAGACCGGTTTGCACGGCGGCAGTGGTGGCTAATACCCCTATTTTTTTTGCTTCCGGCAACAGACGCAGTAATTCTTTTATAGCCTCATCAATGATGTGCAAGAAAGGAACGGGGACTTGAGCGGTTACTTCGTCATAAAAGTAATGAGCGGTATTGGCGCCGATAAGAATGAAGTCTGCCCCTGCCCCCACTAGATTTTTAGCGGTGGCCACCATGGCCGGTACCGGGCTTTCCGTACCTTTCATGATAGCGTCCTGGCGGCTGGGCATTTTGGGATTATTATCAATAATAATCCGCAAGTGGTCGCCATCGTTTTTAGCCTTGGTTTTTTCGACGATTTTGGCAAAGAGGTCGATGGTCGCCTCCGGCCCCATACCGCCCATGATACCTGCAACTTTTTCTCTCATTAGAATGTTTCTCCTATGCGTTTAGTTTTTTCGCTTCCCTGGCCTCGCTTTTGCGCTCAATAGCGTCAAGGGAGGCGGCAACGACTACGGAGCCCACTACGTTTACGGTGGTGATGCCCATATCCATGATCCGGAAAATGCCGGCCAAAAGACCAACAAATTCAATAGGCAGGCCCATGGTGGTAAGGAAGATGGTTGTGGCCACAAAAATGCCGCCGGGAATGCCGGGGCTGCCCAAGGTCATCAATACGCCAACGATGATAGCGATCAGCATCTGGCTGATGCTCATGGACATACCGATAACCTGTCCCACAAAGATAGCTACCACACCGTACCACAGGGCATTGCCGTCCATGTTCATGGTAGCGCCTACGGGAATGGTGAAACCGGCAATATCCTTCTTGACGCCCAATTCTTCCTCGCAGACCCTCAGGGAAACCGGCAAGGTTGCCGCTGTGCTGCAGGTAGCAAAGCTGGTAGTCCAGACAGGAGAAATTTTCTTATAAAAGCTAAAAACACCTTTCCTGGTAGTTGCGGCGTATAAGCCTCCATAGATGACGAAAGCATGAACCAGAAGCCCTACATAGATGCAAACAATGAATTTGCCTAAGGGACCAAAGACCTGAGCGCCGTACTTGCCGGTGGTATTGGCCATTAAAGCAAAGACGCCGTAAGGGGTAAAGCCCATGACAAAGTGGAGGACCTTCATGAGGAACCGGGAGACAATGTTAAAGCCGCCCAGCATTTTTTTCTGATCCTCCTCTTTAAGGAGCAAAATAGCTATGCCGGAGAAGATGGCGAAAGTAATGACCTGCAGCATATTGCCTTCCGAAAAGGCTTGCATAATATTGGTGGGGAAAAAGCCCAGTAAAACTTGCTGCACGCTGGGAGCGGCTGCTTCCACCACTTCGCTGACATCGGTCATGACAAAGCCCTGACCGGGTTTAAGGACAAGAGCTGTAAGAAGACCAATGGCTGCAGCTATAAAGCTGGTAGCCATAAAGAGGACGCCCATTTGAATACCGATTTTACCAAGACGGCGCAAATCGCCCATGCTGGCGACAGCAAGAACGACGTTGGCAAAGATAAGTGGAACTACAGCCATTCGCAGCAACCGGAGGAAGATGTCACCTACTACTGAGATTACGGAAATTTGCGGCCCCACAATGAGCCCGGCAATTGCGCCCAACAGCATTCCGATAAGAATTTTGTTGGATAGCCCTATTTTTTTTTGTGCCATAGTTATGACCATTCCTTTCGCTATGCTCAAGGCACAAAAAGTGATGAAACGACCTGTGACTGAGCAAAGAATCGAGAAATTTGTTACACTGGTCAGTGAGGATACAGGCACACTACAGAGCA